>NZ_SZNK01000001.1:1982500-2685000 GCF_005217615.1 Brevibacillus antibioticus | reverse complement strand
CAGATCAGACCCAATCTGGTTTAGGTCGAGGAGAAGAACCCATGAGTGTAATTAGAGAGATCATTGAGGGATTATTCATCGGATTTACTTCTGCGGTGGGCGTAATCGGCACATACCAAACACTGGTTTCTTGTGCAGGCCTGTTCCGCAAAAAAGAGCAAGTAACATCTGAGCCGCAAAAGACGTTTGCTGTGCTCGTGGCTGCTCACAATGAGAGCGCCGTAGTTGCTCCACTAATTGAAAACCTGAAGAAACTCGACTATCCACGTGAAATGTACGACATCTTCGTCATTTGCGACAACTGTACAGATAACACGGCAGAAATTAGTCGGGCGCATGGTGCAATTGCGTGTGAGCGTTTTGACACATCCAAGCGTGGGAAAGGCTACGGCATCGAATGGATGCTGGAGAACCTCTGGGCAAGACCTAAGCAGTACGACGCTGTCGTCATGTTTGATGCTGACAACTTGGTTGAGAAAAACTTCCTGCAAGTAATGAATGACCGTCTTTGCAAAGGGGCGCGTGTGATTCAAGGCTACCTCGACTCCAAGAATCCGTTTGATTCCTGGATTACGCTGTCCTATGCGGTTACCTACTGGTTTACAAACCGTATGTGGCAACTGGCTCGTCACAATTTGGGACTGCCGAACACTTTGGGCGGAACTGGCTTGTGCATTGAGAGCAACTTGCTCAAAGAAATGGGCTGGGGAGCAACCAGTCTCACGGAAGACTTGGAATTTGCAACACGTTGTATTGAACGCGGTATTTACCCGACGTGGGCACATGACACCAAGGTCTGGGATGAAAAACCGATTGATTTAAAATCGTCGATGCGCCAACGTTTGCGTTGGATGCAAGGGCACTACGATGTGGCAGGACGCTACATCCGTGCTGTCTTGTTTAATGGTTTGAAGTCGAGAAAGCTGGGAATGCTTGATGCAGCCTTCTACCTCTTCCAACCGATGTACGTGCTGATGGTGACAATGATGTCGGTATTGTTCTTGGCAAGATTTTTTGATGTTGGTACGTTGTCAACGGTATCCACGATCTTGCCTACGTGGCTGGTATACGGCTCTACGGCCGTGTTCTACCTGTTGCCGATCTTGGCCCTCTATTTGGATAAAGTACCGTGGAAGGGGTATTTCGGGCTCCTCTTGCTACCGTTCTTTTTCCTGACTTGGCTTCCGATTATGTTTTACGCATTCTTTACGAAGAAAAACCAAGTGTGGAGTCATACCTCTCACACACGCGCGATTCGTATCGAGGAGATCCAGCAATAGTGACGTAAACATGCAAAAACCACAGGGGGAATATTCTCCTGTGGTTTTCCTATTATCTTAAAGTAGCGAGACCGTTGCCGAATTTGGTATAATGACGTGATCAAGCAAGTAGCGTTCGCCAACGGGATTAAGGCACCAGCGCCAGACGTAGCGGTGCCCATAGGAGGAAAACAGCAATGAAGCTCGCGACAAATATTCACAACAACGACGTCCCATTGTTGTGGGGCGATAAACGATACCATACATGGAATTATCATTTAAGAGGGATTTTTCACGAAAAGATTTTCAAGGTTCCATTGGATGGCGGCTTTAGTTGTCCGAATCGGGATGGGAAAGTAGCGACAGGCGGCTGCACGTTCTGCAGCGCGAGAGGATCTGGAGATTTTGCTGGCGACCGCAGAATGGATCTGGAGAGACAGTTTCATGATGTGAAAAATCGCATGCACGAGAAATGGCCGCAAGCCAAGTATTTGGGCTTCTTCCAAGCGTATACGAATACGTATGCGCCTGTGGAGGAGCTGCGGGAGATGTACGAAGTCATCCTCCAACAAGAAGGCGTCGTCGGACTCTCCATTGCCACACGTCCTGACTGCCTGCCAGACGACGTCGTGGAGTATTTGGCTGAATTGAATGAACGCACATATTTGTGGGTCGAGCTCGGGCTACAGACAGTCCATGAGCACACAGCCCAGTTAATTAATCGAGCGCATGATTATCAATGCTACGTGGATGCTGTAGAGCGGTTGCGCAAGCACAACATTCGTGTATGCTCTCATATCATCTACGGATTGCCAGGAGAGAGCCAAGAAGAGATGATGCAGACGGCAGATGCTGTGGCACATCTGGATGTACAGGGGATCAAGATACACCTGTTACACCTGCTGCGCAAAACGCCGATGGTGAAGCAATATGAAGCAGGACTCTTGGAATTCCTGTCACAGGAAGAGTACACGAAGCTCGTTGTGGATACATTGGAAATTTTACCTCCAGAAATGATTGTCCATCGAATCACAGGGGACGGACCACCTGATCTCTTGATTGGACCGATGTGGAGTCGTAAAAAGTGGGAAGTTCTGAATGGCATTGATGCAGAACTGAAAGCACGGGATAGCTGGCAAGGAAAGTTTTTCGTACCACGCACGTAAATGACGCAACAACCAAAAAGGAGCCTTTTTAAGGGCTCCCTTTCTTTTTATAGATTGCGAATCAGATTTCTCGCACGCTTCGGGTAATTGGTGATCAGACCATCTACCCCACAGTCAATGGCTCGCTGTATTTGCCGACTCGTATTTACTGTCCAGCTCAAAACTTCAAAATGATGCTGCTTTGCTTGCTTGACTAAGTCTTCCGTCAATTGATCATAGGGGACGTGCAATTGATCAGCTCGATAGCTACTGGCTATTTCCCAAGGCTTGGCGAGTGGTCCAACATATAAAAGTCCCGTCTTTTGCGTGGCATCCAATTGCTTGATCCGTAAAAGGCTGTCGAAGTTAAACGTTGAAATGATGGTTCGCTTTGTTAGCTGATAACGTCTGATTTGTTCGATGACGAGCTCCTCTAAGTGAGGTTGATCCACGAAGAAATTTTTCATCTCGATGATGAAGCGTAGCGGTGTGTCTACAAACGCCTGAAATACCTCCTGCAGGGTTGGGATGTGGGCTTTTGGTACTCGCATAGATGAGTCTTTATCCGCTCGTAGCTGACGCAGTTCACGCAATGTGTATTGGCGCACCAAACCGGTACCATTGGTCGTGCGCTCCAAGCTATGGTCATGAATGACGACCAGCTTATTGTCACTGCTGAGCTGAACGTCCAATTCGATCCCATTGGCTTTTCGTCGGACAGCTCCTTGATACGATTCCATCGTATTTTCCGGAAACAGGCCGGAAGCGCCACGATGGGCATAGATTAGTGGGGGCACGAGGGCTTCCTCCCTTCTCGAGCGTGTAATTACCTACTACCATGATATGTAAAGGGCCCCTCGATACGACCTGACATGAGAGGCATCTGGCAGAAGTCTATCCGATTACGACGAGTACGATGACCAAAAGGACAAAGAGGACAAGGATCAGGGCAAAATTGTTATGGCAACTCACAAAAAACACCCTCCTTCTCGCACATGAAGCATCTACTCTCATGGTATGAAGAACAAGTAAATATGACTCAACAGAATGCCCACCTTATGTTTTTTTGTGCATGAGGAACGCTTTTTTATACAGATTGGCAGATGACGGCCTTGCTCGTTTTGCTACAATGAGAGAAAGAGTATTGTAGGGGGAGGATGAAGAGCGTGATAAATGTTGTAGGCGCACAGGACGCAGGCGACCTGATCATTGATCGACAAAATCGCCGCGTAAAGCTGCAAGTGTATGAATCATCACAAATCGAGCAGTGGGATCGGGTCATGAAGGAACTGGCCGAAGAGTCAGAGGCAACAAAAGTCATTGTGTACGGGAAGAAACAAGATATTCCGCAATGGCGATCGCTCGGTTACGAGCTGGAGGGAACCATCGATGGTTTTTTTCATGGGGAAAATGCACAGATGCTCACCTGCTATTTGACAAAAGAGCGGGCTTCCTCTGGTGCAGAAAAACTTGCCGAGGAAATTCTTACATTGAGCCTGTCAAAAGCGGGGAGTACGATAGAGAAATCATTACCAGAGGGATACAACCTGCGTGAAGCAACGGAGGCAGACACGAAGGAATTGGCGTGTTTGTATGGACTGGTATTCGCGACGTATCCTACACCGATGAACGATCCGTCCTACATTCGCAAAACCATGCAAGAAGGTACCATCTACTATGTCGTTGAATTTGAAGGCAAGATTGCATGTGCTGCGTCAGCTGAAGTATCCGAACGATTTGGTTCAGCAGAAATGACGGATTGCGCGACCCATCCAGACCATGCAGGGAAAGGCCTCCTCCAACCACTGTTTATCGCGCTGGAACAAAGGATGGAGGAGATGGGGATTTACTTTTTGTACACCTTGACCCGGGCACAATCAGCAGGAATGAATGTGACGGCTGCCAAGATGGGCTACGTATACCGCGGACGTCTGATTAACAATTGTACGATCTTTTCAGGCTATGAAGACATGAATATATGGGTAAAGCCACTTCGCCCGACGAGGGAATAACAGGCTACCTGTTTGTAGGATACAACTGCTGTTGCAGACGACGGGCCATCAAGGCCAATTGAAGCTGCCAGCGTTGATGAGCATCCTCCAGGCGGTAGCCTGTTTTTTCTTCAATTTGGGTCAACCGATACTTGAGCGTATGTCGATGGATATACAAGGCTTGCGAGGTCTGTAGACCGTTTCCATTCTGGGCCAAATACACTTCAAGGGTTTCGAGAAGCTGTTGATTGTATTTCGTATCATAGCGAATTAATGGTTCCAGCAATGGGTTCCACAGACGGAGCAAGCTTTCTTTTTCACGATGGTACGGAAACAAAAACTGATAGCCCTGCATATCCCGGTATCGCAAAATTTGCGGGGATTGGGCCAATAGCGGGTACGCTTGTAGAGCAAACATCGCTTCTTCGGAGGCACTGACGACGTTTGGTAATTGCTCGCAGGGATTGCTCAAGGCGATCTGTAGGGCAAGTTCAGGGTGCAGCCCTCTCCAGCGAGAAGTAAGCTGTTCCAATAGGCGTAGGCTCGTCTGATCATCCTGCAAAATAAACAAGAGGCAATGTGGCCGCTCGCGCAGCAAATAAGAGCGCTGATGACGGTCGCTAAGCCTCCGCATCAACGTTATGACACTTTGATGCAAGTCTCCAAGCATCGTCTGATCGGCTACCTCTACACGAACAGCGACACAGAGATGATGACCAGTAAGCGGGTACCCCAGCATGCGACAACGGCTCTCCAGCTCCGTATGGGTCATCTGCTGCCCATTCAGCAACTCCTCCACAAAATCCCCTTTTAACCGCCATTCCGTTGCGGCTACCGCCCTTTCCTTTACATATTCGAGTGCACATAAGGTAGAGGCATGCTGTAGAGCGACGTCATCGAGCTCTTTCCAGGCGTGCTCGGGCTTCGTTAAGGTCAACGTGCCAAAATGCTCGCGATTGGCGCGAATCGGTACACGATGCGCGATTTCCTGAGACTGATCAAGCGGAAGTGCTTCCGAACTGCCATGCTGTGTGACTTCAAAGCCTAATGCATCGACGAGCGACACGACGCCTCCGGTAAGTGCTGCAAGCTCGCCAGCAATGGCGGGAAGGCCTCCCTTGGACAGGGCAGCATCAATCATTCGGTTATGAATCGCTGAGGAATAGGCCAGCGTTTCAAATTGCCGATTCATGATCGGCTGCAAAATGGCTTTGGTTATGGTTGAAAAGTTGATCTCCGTGGGAATTTCAATCAATGGAAGTTGATAGTGATCCGCCAAGGTCAAAAACGTCTCGGGAATTTCCCGCAAATAAAAGCCCGTATGAATCGCAACGCCACTCAGCCTTTGCTTCGCCAATGAGGGGATAAAAGAAGCGAGTTTTTCTGTATGTTCAGCCAGCCCAAAGCCAGTTGTAATCAAAAATTCGCCTTCCTGCAAGCGACTCGTATCCTCCAGTACCTCTACAATGGTCACCCAACGAATCGGATTGTCCAGTCCGCCTGCTCCTGCGATTAGCCTGGTGTGAACCATGTCCGGCAGTTGTAGTGCTTCTCTTATCGTGATGGTCATCAGGCATCTCCTCCAAAAGCTCTCGGTAAAGGTTCTCTTATACAAAATGTACAAAAGATTTTGTCTCTTTTCCATGTTTTTTTGCCAGCACGTCGGATGGCTCTTGCGTGCTGGTCAGCTAGGATAGAGGTAGAGAATAAGCGAGGTGGCGACGAAAATGACGAAAAGCTATGTAATCAAGCCTGAATTGGGTAAAGAGTATCCGGTTATTTCTCACGGAAAAGGCATCTATCTTTACGATAAAGAGGGGAATCGTTACATCGACGGTTCCAGTGGAGCGGTGACGGCAAGCATTGGTCACGGTGTAGAAGAAGTGGCTGAGGCGATGTATGCGCAAGCCAAGGAAGTTTCCTTTGTGTACCGCTCGCATTTCAGCAGCGATGCTGTGGAGAAGCTGGCTACAAAGCTGGCAGAGTGGGCACCAGGCTCCCTGAACTGGACGTTTTTTGTCAGTAGCGGTTCGGAAGCAACAGAAACGGCACAAAAAATCGCGATTCAGTACTGGCAGGAGAAAGGAAGACCAACGAAAAACCGGATTATCTCCCGCTGGATGAGCTATCACGGGATTACAATGGGTGCACTTTCGATGTCTGGACACGTCTTGCGCAGAAAGCGTTTCACCTCATTATTGGCTGACTATCCGGCGATCACAGGACCATATCCGTATCGCAAACCGGAAGACATGTCCCTCGAATCGTATGCGCTTGCGTGTGCAAACGAGCTGGAGACCGCAATTTTGCGTGTAGGACCTGAGCAGGTAGCGGCATTCATCGCAGAGCCTGTCATCGGGGCTTCTGGGGGAGCGGTCGTGCCGCCAGACGGTTACTTCCAACGCATCCGCGAGATTTGTGATAAGTATGAGGTTTTGTTTATCGCAGACGAAGTAATGACAGGAGTAGGGCGCACTGGGAAAGCGTTTGGAATCGACCATTGGGGAGTCGTACCTGACTTGATGACATTGGGCAAAGGCATGAGTGCCGGTTACACGCCTATGGCTGCTACGATTGTCTCGGACGAAATCATTGAGACGATTACAAAAGGCAGCGGCTCGATTATGGCAGGACATACGTATAGTGCAAACCCACAATCTGCTGCTGTTTCTCTGGCTGTCCTCGATTATGTAGAGAAGCATCAGCTCGTCGAAAAAGCGGCAGAACAAGGTGCCTACTTGCTTGCCCAACTAAAGGAACTGGCTGACGAGCTCCCGTTGATCGGAGAGGCACGAGGACTTGGCATGCTGTGCGCGTTGGAATTTGTGAAAAACAAGCAGACAAAAGAGCCGTTTGCGCTTTCGGGGGGAGTAGGTGGGAAGGTCATTCAAAAAGCATTTGAAAAAGGCCTGCTTATTTATCCGGCAATGGGCGGGATCGAAGGAGTGGCAGGAGACGCTGTCATCATCTCACCTCCACTGACCATTACTACGGAGCAAATCGATGAGCTGATATCTCTGCTGAAAGAAGCGGTGATAGCTGTTCAGCAGGAGCTCCAGGATAAAGCACTGATCGGATAGAGAAGGAGGAACGAGGATGACAAACCGATTTGAAAAGGTCGTCTCCCTGTCCGAAGCGCTCACCCATTTTCGCGATGGGATGACGCTGTTGGCAGGGGGATTCGGTGGGGTAGGCAATCCACCTACATTGATTCAGGGAATTTTGGATAAGGGCGTGCGTGATCTGACGCTGATCAGTAATGATACTGCTTTCCCGCATATCGGAATAGGCAAGCTGGTGACTGAAAAGCGCGTTAAAAAAGTGATCGCTTCCCATATTGGCTCAAATCCGAACGCAGGGGCCCAAATGACGGCTGGAGAGCTGGAAGTAGAGTTCTGCCCGCAGGGGATACTTGCAGAGCGTGTACGGGCAGGTGGAGTCGGTCTGGGAGGCATTCTATCGGATGTCGGCATCGGGACGATCGCGGAAAAAGGGAAGCAGAAGGTCGTTCTGGATGGAAAGGAATACTTGCTGGAGACACCGCTCACTGCCGAAGTAGCTATCGTACATGCGAAAAAAGCGGATCGCTTTGGCAATTTGGTGTTTGATACAAGTGCACGCAATTTCAATCCGTTAGTAGCGATGGCGGGCGACATTACCATCGTGGAAGCGGATGAGATAGTAGAGGTAGGCATGATCGACCCGGAAGAAATCGTCACCCCGGGCGTTTTCGTGAACTTTATCGTCCAAAGTGAAGGGGTGAACTGGCAATGGGCATGGGAGAAGTAAAAGAAACAGAGAGCTATCGTGAACGTATTGCCCGCCGCGCAGCATTGGAAGTAGAAGACGGCATGATCATTAACTTGGGAATCGGCATTCCAACATTGGTTGCTGATTTTATCCCAGCTGACAAACGGGTCATGTTTCATGCGGAGAACGGCATTCTCGGTACGGGACCAAGCCCTGCGAAAGGTGAGGAGAACGCCATGCTTTGCAATGCGGGCGGTTTTCCTGTCACGCTCGCCACAGGGGCATCCTTTTTCGACAGTGCGACTGCTTTTGCCATCATCCGCCGTGGACTTTTGGACATGACGATTTTAGGAGTCCTGGAAGTAAGCCAAAATGGTGACATTGCCAACTGGATCGTTCCAGGCAAACGTGTCCCTGGCATGGGAGGAGCCATGGAGCTGGCACAAAAGGCCAAAAAGGTCATGGTTGTGACCACGCATCTGGATAAAAACGGACGCTCGAAAATCGTCCGGGAATGCTCACTGCCGTTAACCGCAACAAAAGCTGCGGATTTGATCATTACGGACATGGCAGTCATGGAGGTCATGCCAGATGGGCTGTATCTGCGAGAAGTCATGTATCCATACAGTGTCGCTGACGTGATTGGAGCAACGGAAGCCGAGCTCAAGATGGACGGAGAGGTTGGCGTTTTCCGCTAAGCAAAGACAAAACCATGGAACGGGGGAAAAACATGGCAAACTGGCAGGTGCTTATACGGGAGCAATTGGAAAAAGATCGCGAGGCCGCTGTTCAACTGCTGCAGCAATGGGTAAAAAGCCCGAGTGTACAAGGAGAAGAGCAATCCATCCAGCAAAGCATTGCAGAGCTTTTAGGGCAGATGGGGCTGGACGTTGACGTATGGGTCATGGAAGGCGAAGAGCTGGTGTCACATCCGTATTTTGTTTCCCCGCGTACGACATTTGAAGGCAGCCCGAATGTCGTCGGTGTGTGGAAGGGACAAGGAGATGGTCGTTCCATCATTCTAAACGGACACGTGGATGTAGTGCCCGCAGGGGATCTGGCACAGTGGGGCGATGATCCGTTTAGCGGGAAGGTTGAAGACGGCAAGCTTTACGGGCGCGGAGCAACCGACATGAAGGGAGGAAACTTATCTTCGTTGTTGGCGATCCAGGTTCTACAGAAGTTAGGTGTGCAACTGAAAGGCGACGTCATTTTTCAGAGCGTTGTAGAAGAAGAAAGTGGCGGTGCAGGTACATTGGCGACGATCATTCGCGGTTACAAGGCGGATGCTGCCCTGATTCCAGAGCCGACCAATATGAAAATTTTCCCGAAGCAGCAGGGCTCCATGTGGTTCAGATTGACCGTCAAAGGGCGTTCTGCTCACGGAGGGACCCGCTACGAGGGAGTCAGCGCCATCGAAAAGAGTATGCTCGTCGTTCAAGCCATTGGCCAATTGGAAAAAGAGCGTAACGATCGACTCGACGATCCGCTCTATGCCAAGCTGCCCATTCCGATCCCGATTAATCTGGGGGTGATTGAAGGTGGCAAGTGGCCTTCGTCTGTAGCTGACCTCGTCAAGCTGGAAGGAAGGATGGGGGTTGCCCCGGGAGAACAGATGGACGATGCCAAAGCGGAAATGGCGGCAGCACTCAAAAAGCTGGCAGAGATCGACCCGTGGTTTGCAGAACAGCCTGTCGAGCTGGAGTGGTTCGGCGCTCGGTGGGTTCCGGGAGCGGTGGAGCTCGATCATCCGTTGATGGATATTCTGCACGCGCAGTTTGAAGCTGTGACAGGAGATCGTGCCATTGTGGAAGCATCGCCTTGGGGAACAGATGGGGGTTTGTTGACTGCTTTGGCGAATACGCCAGCGATTGTTGTCGGACCTGGAGTCACACAGGTTGCCCACTACCCGAATGAATACATCGTCTTGGATGAGGTATTCCGTTGCGCTGAGATCTTTGCGCTTACGTTATTGGAATGGTGCGGAGTGGCTGAAAGCGTGAAAGAGTAAAAGTATATCCAAATATTTCAAAATTAAGACAGGAAGGCTCGCGCATGAGGGAGAATGATTGGGAGGAGAACACCAATCAATGGGAGTGGGGATATGCCGATGAAAAAAACGTGCTTTATCGGGGGAGAGTGGGTTCAAGCCACTGCTCATGCACCGCTACTCTCTCCTTGTACAGGTCAAGAGATTGCACAAATTTCGCAAGCAGACTCATCATTGGTTGAAAAAGCAATTGCTGCAGCCCACGAAGCAACAGCCGTCATGCGGCGTCTTCCTGCCTATCAACGAGCCTTCCTGCTTGAAAAAATCTCCATTTTGATGAATGAACGTTTAGAGGAAGCGGCGCGAATCATCGCAATAGAAGCGGGGAAACCAATCAAAACAGCTCGTGGTGAAGTAATTCGAACCATTCAGACGTTTAAGTTTGCGGCAGAGGAAGCCAAACGCCTCCACGGAGAAACCGTACCACTCGATGCAGCTATCGGGGGAGAGGGACGCTTGGCTTATACTGTGCGTGAACCACTGGGAGTCATCGGGGCCATTACACCGTTTCATTTTCCGATGAATCTGGTCGCCCATAAGGTCGGACCTGCTCTCGCTGCTGGCAATACTGTTGTTCTCAAGCCTGCATCGCAGACGCCGCTTAGCGCATTGTTTCTGGCAGAGCTAGCAGAGCAAGCAGGTGTGCCTGCTGGAGCCCTAAATGTGATCACGGGCAGTGGAGCGAGTGTTGGGGATAAAATCGTGTCTGATCCGAGAGTCAGGGCCGTGACCTTTACAGGGAGTCCGAGTGTTGGGCTGGATATCCGCAATCGAGCGGGCATGAAAAGAGTCACGCTGGAGCTGGGCTCGAATTCGGCTGTGATCGTTGATCGTGATGTGCAACTGAATGAAGTGATACCCCGATGCGTTTTTGGCGCCTTCGCCTACTCTGGGCAGGTATGTATCTCTGTGCAAAGAATTTATGTAGCTAAAGAGATCTATCAAGATTTCATCCAACATTTTGTTAAACAAACACGAGAACTTCGTGGTGGTGATTCGCTTTCTGAGGATGCGGACTATTCCGCGATGATCAATCCACGGGAAACAGAACGTGCGTTGGAGTGGATTCATGAGGCGCTCCAGCAGGGGGCGCGTTTGGCGTGTGGGGGGCAGGTCGTTGATCGGATGCTCCAGCCTACGGTGTTGACGGATGTTCCGGCAGATGCAAAAGTATCTTGTCAGGAAGTATTCGGCCCTGTCGTTCTGATAAATCCAGTGGAGTCTGTCCGGCATGGGATTACATTGGTCAACGATTCCCGCTATGGATTACAGGCTGGTGTCTATACCAACAATCTGTCTTTGGCTCTGGAAGCGGCAGAAGAGCTGCGCGTGGGCGGTGTGATGGTGAATGATATTCCGACTTTTCGCGTGGACCATATGCCCTACGGTGGCGTAAAGGAGAGCGGACTTGGTCGGGAAGGGGTCAAATACGCGATCGAAGAAATGACGGAATTGAAACTCGTTGCTATCAAGCGATAAAGGAATTTGGGAAAGAGCTCTTGCAAAATTAGTAGAGCTGTGATATAGTATGTATTGTTGAAATACGGAGGGATACCGAAGTGGTCATAACGGGGCGGTCTTGAAAACCGTTAGAGTGCAAGCTCACGCGGGTTCGAATCCTGCTCCCTCCGCCATAAATACAAATGAACCGACTCCAGTTGAAAAGCTGGGGTCTTTTTTATGGTCCAGAGCTTTGAGAATAAGTTGTCGTTTCTTTTTTGTGAAAATATCAGAAAATACAGAAAACCGTTATATAATGGAGATGAGACTATAAGTGATGGGGGAATTTGCATGCTCGAAGCGCAAAGGGTGCGTAGAAATGCACTTGGTGATATTTTGCGAAGAAGTCGTGGACGAAATCCTGATAAGCCTGCCCTATACTTTGAGGAAGAAGTATTGACTTACACGCAGCTTGATCAGCTTGCAAACAAGACGGCTCATTCACTTCTTTCAAAAGGCTTGCAAAAAGGGGAGCGGGTAGCAGTGCTATCACGTAACTCGATGGATTTTGCGATTCTAAACTTTGGGCTAGCGAAAACAGGAGTCATCATGGTGCCAATCAACTTCATGTTGAATAAGGAAGATGTCGCCTATATTTTCGGTCATGCGGAAGTGAGTGCGTGCTTCGTAGCTCCGGAATTCATGCAGCTCGCCCAAGACGGACTCCAATTAGCTGGAATTTCCCCCAAGCTGCTTTCCCTCATGTCCAAACCAGCAATACAAGCAGGAGAATGGTTGCCTTTTCGCGCGCTGATTGAAGCGGCAGACGACCATGAGCCTGAAGTAGAGATCGTGGACGAAGATGTTGTGCAGATTTTGTATACCAGCGGAACGGAATCAAAGCCAAAAGGCGTTATGCTTACTCATAAAAGCATCATCTCCGAATATGTCAGCACGATTATCGAAGGCGGGATGACGCAGGATGATGTGGCTGTTCACGCACTTCCCTTGTTCCATAGTGCGCAGCTTCATTGCTTTTTGGGTCCGTACGTGTATCTAGGTGGAAGCGGAATTATTTTGGAACAAGCAACCCCTGCGTTGATGCTGGAGACGATAGAGGCGTATAAGGCAACTCAGTTGTTTTGCCCGCCAACCGTGTGGATTGCTTTACTGCGTTCTCGCGATTTTGCTACGCGTAATTTGAGTTCTTTGCAAAAATGCTACTATGGTGCAGCAATCATGCCAGTAGAAGTGTTAAAAGAGCTCGGTCAACGTCTCCCAAACGCACAGTTTTACAATTTTTACGGACAGACGGAAGTGGCGCCATTAGCTACTGTTTTACAACCGAAGGATCAGATGAGAAAAGCAGGCTCTGCAGGCAAGCCAGCGTTAAATGTGGAGACGAAAATCGTCGATGATGATGGGAATGAAGTCCCTCGTGGTCGTGTTGGTGAAATTGTACACAGGACCAGCCATGCGATGCTGGGGTACTTCCGAGATGAGGAAAAGACACAGGCTGCCTTCCAAGGAGGGTGGTTCCACAGCGGGGATTTGGGCATCATGGATGACGAGGGCTATATCACGGTCGTTGATCGGAAAAAAGATATGATTAAATCGGGGGGAGAGAACGTCGCGAGCAGGGAGGTTGAGGAGCTTATTTATCAACATCCGAAAGTGTCTGAGGTCGCAGTGATCGGAGTTCCCCATCCGTACTGGATCGAAGCAGTGACGGCTGTTGTTGTGCCAAAAGCAGGTGAGTTACTGACTGCTGACGAGATGCTTGCTTTTTGCAAAGACCGCCTTTCCTCCTTCAAAGCACCCAAATATGTAGTGATTGCTGACAATCTTCCTCGAAACCCCAGCGGAAAAATCTTGAAAAGAGAGTTGCGCCTCCGATACGAAACACTGACGATTTAGCAAGTCACAAGGTCTTACCTACAGAAAAACCCGCTCTGTTATGGAGCGGGCTTTTGCTGCTGTGATTATTTGACGTTGGAAACAGTCGGGCGATCGGCTTGAATGACTTCAAAACGATAGCCTTTTTCTTTCAAGTACGAAATGATTTGGGGGAGAGCCTCAGCGGTTGGCGACTTGGTGCTGGAATCATGCATCAAGACAACGATTTCTTTTTGTGACTTTACCTGTTGCTTTACATTTGCCAGTGCTTGCGCGGCTGTGTATTTGTTGCCCCTTGCATCGCCATTTGTTACATTCCAGTCGATAAACGCATAGCCACGTTGTTTCGCCTCTTCTTTGATGGAATGCATGACTGTTTGCTGCTTGTTATAACGTTTGGGATCTTGATACTTTAAACTGACGGTATTCGTACTGCCACCTGGATAGCGGAACACGCTTGGCTTTACGCCGGTTGCTTTTTCAATCATTTGACTGCCTTTTTCCACGTCTGCAAAAAAGCTCTCCATGTTTTTGTAAACAAGCTGATAATTATGGGAATACGAATGTCCTCCCACCCCATGTCCTTCGGCTACAATCCGTTTGAGAATGGCCTCATGACCAGCTACCTCACGCCCTACAATAAAGAAGGTGCCTTTGACCTGATGCGTTTTCAGCGTATCCAAAATGTGTGGAGTTACAGGAGACGGTCCATCGTCAAAGGTTAAATAAGCGATCTTCTCAGAAGACTTCGGGGTCTGAGGGATCGGTTTTGTAGCTGGTTCAGGCTTCTTCGGTTGATTGATCGTTCCTTTATGATTGTCAGTCGGTGTCACTGGTTTTGCTGGCTTGGATGGTTTCGGTTGTTCAGCTTGCTTTGGTTGTTCTGGTTGTTTTGGTTGCTTCTGTTGCTTCTGTTGAAGCGGCTGCATCGGGATAAATGGTTCATCGCCATAGATCAAATATTTTTGCCGCAGCTCAACAAATTTTTTAAGATCCGCTTCATAGGAAGAAACAATCTCCTGCGGGGATTTGCCTTGTTCGAGAAGTAGACCGATTTTATTGGTACCCATCACCTTGTCGAACATGGAGATTTGCATACTCGTACTTTTTGGCATTGGGAATGGTTGTAATTGTTTGGCATAAGCCAGTGCGTAAATACCTGTTTTTGCCGGGTTAAACTGATGTAGATCGTTGATCTGAAGGCGTACGCCCCCGGCAGTTCCATTCTTCTCGGGAATAAAGATGACGCCAGGCAGAAGACTTCCATTTAACAGATCGGCGTACTTGTGCGAATCTAGACCCTCTGCCCCGATCCAGGTGAAATGGTTGCCTTGACGAATGGGAGTACCCTCGCCCAAACCAGTTGCCATGTACCCGAAAACTGAGGTCAAGTTAGGGATGTACGGAGTACTCGGAATCCAGGCTAAACCTGTCTGTTGATAAATCATGTTGCGTGTATACCCTTGCATCGGAATCACGGTAAGATCTACACCGATAGTACGGTTGAAAAACAATGCCAGCTCTCCGATGGTCATGCCATGGGCAAGCGGGAGGGTATCCACCCCGATAAAGGAGCGGTAAGGCAGTTCAACTACAGGACCCTCGACAATCGTTCCACCGAGAGGATTCGGTCGATCCAGTACCATTACTTCTTTTCCTTGTTCTTTTGCAGCAGTCATGGCGTATTGCAAGGTAGATATGTAAGTGTAGGTTCTCGATCCAATATCCTGCAAATCGACAAGAAGAATGTCAATGTCTTTTAGCATTTCTGGTGTCGGCTTGCGAGTTGATCCAGACAAGCCGTACACCGGAATAGCGTAGACGGGATGAACAAAGCTCGTTACTTGCTTTCCTGCGACCGTTTTTCCGTCGAGGCCGTGCTCAGGTGCATAGAGAGCCGTTAAATGGACGGAGCGATCTCGTCGTAATATGTCGATCGTGCTAACCATTTGGCTATTCTGACCTGTTTGATTCGTAATTAACCCGACTTTTTTGCCTTCAATGAGCTGGTGGAACTGATTGAACAGTACATCACTTCCCAATTGGATGGCAGTGGTATTAGCAGAGCTTCCAACTGGAGGAATTAAAGTTAAGATAAGTGCTAGGATGAGGAAAGGGAGAAATTTGTTCATCATTCATTGCCTCTTTCAGGATAAAATACTGTCGCTTCTTGTCTATTGTAACGTTTTTGGAAAGCAAGATGGTTGCATTTTTGAAACAATTTGAAAATAGGTCAAAAGGAGGAGGAAAAAGTAACGTGAAAGAGGAGGGTTACATAGGAAAGAACGATCTTTTGAAAGAGAGACTACAGGAAAATCTTGAAACAACCATCATCCTATAGTAGATTAAGAATCGTGTGAACCTTTTTGGAAATGGAGTGAATGTTTTGCTAAAAAAAGTTACCTCATTACTGCTAGCAATCGCCTTGGTACCGATGGCAGCGTTTTCTGCGGCGGCAGCGCCTGCACCTGCACCTGTGGCGCCTAAAGCCGTACAGAATACTGTTAAAGTGGAGTACAATAAAAAACAAATTGCGTTTCCTGACCAAGCACCTATTATCAGTCAGGGGCGTACACTGGTTCCGATTCGTCCGATTGCAGAGAGTCTTGGATTTGAAGTGAAATGGAATGAAAAAACTCGTACCGTTATCATCAACAAAGGGAAAGATAACATCAGATTGGTCGTTACTCAAAAAATTGCCAACAAAAATGGACAAACCATCAAACTCGACGTACCTGCACAGATTGTGAACCAGCGTACGGTAGTACCTGTTCGTTTCATCGCGGAAGCTCTGAGCTACAAGGTGGAGTGGGACCCGAAGACACAAACGGTATTGATTGCGGATAATGTGAATAGCAACCCAAATGGACAACAGGAAAAGCCAAAAGATCCAGCAAAGCCTGCAAAAGACGAGAACAAACCCGATACACAAGTAACATTGTTCGATAAAGCGAGTATTGAGGGTAAAAAAGTAAGCGTCTTTGCTTATTATCAAGTTACCGGGAAGGTTGAAGCAGGCTCAGAAGTTGTCGTCATCCTAGGAGATAACACATATGAGGTTACAGTAAATAAGGATGGCACTTTCAAGTTCCAACGCGAAGGTGACTTTGATGGCATTCGTAGCTTCACTTTAAAAGCAGAAAAAGATGGAAAACAAGATACAGTAGATGGTGAGTTTATCGCTCCATAAGGCAGCTACTTCCTGAGTAAGAACACCTCCTGCACATCACACTAAGTGCAAGGAGGTGTTTTTGTTGTGAGACGAATGAGTGGGAGTATCATTGCTGTACTCCTGTTTACCGGCTTGGTAACAGGGTGTTCGCCTAACAAAGAACAGGGCACCGAAGATCAGAACGGAAATCAGGCCAAATTTGAATCTCTCGGAATTAACATCCAGAACGATAACGTCGGTAGGGACAAAGGACCGGCAGCCATGATTAGCCAAAAGAGGGTTCATCAGCGAGAACCTCAGCTGATGACATACTTGGAAGGGCGTGCAGAAAAGCTGCCCGGTGTAGCCGATATCAAGGTGTTAGCTTACAAGGATAACTTGATTGTAGGTGTGCTGCCAGTTGATACACCAAAACCTGATGAGGTCAATCCGCGGACGTCGATCCCGTATACGCCTGGAAAAATTGTGCGAGTCGATAATGGACATCCAGATTCGCTGCACAGACGTGTTGTGAATCGGATGAGGTCAAGCTTACAGGCAGAAACACGCTTTAATATTTTGTACGTGTCTACCAACCGCGCTGTTTATGACCGAATCGCAGATTTGCATTCACGAATTACGAACGGAGAGCACATTCATGACGAGGAATTCCAAGTCCTGTTAAATGATATTGGATATACGGTTATTGGATATAATTTAGTGGATTGAAAGAGCTCCACCTGGACTTCCGGGTGGGCTTTTTGTCGATTAAGGGTCAAATGGCAGGAGAATAGTTAGAAATAGGGAAATAGTCAAAGAAGAGCAGGAGAACGGCAAGGAGTGCACATTGTATGATTCCAATTCACATCCCTATTTCCAAAATAACTCCTCCAGGACAGAAGCCCTATGTCTTACGGCGACCTGCATTGGCAAAAAAATTACGTTTGTTGAAATATACGCAGCTTTGTCTCATTCATGCAGGGACAGGCTATGGCAAAACGACATCTCTCGCTACATTTCTACATGATGAAGCACTGGCTGCGTCCTGGTATACCATTCAGGATGGAGACGATGCCCTTCTTGCGTTTGTCAGCTGTCTCGTCGAAAGCGTTCGTCAGGTTCATTCTGATTTTGGACAGGTATTGCGAGAGCAACTGATACGTATCACAGAACAAATTCCGTTGCCCGCCCTAGACAGTAAGGTACTGGCCGAGTGGTTCGTTGGGGAATGTGTTCAGCTTCAGGCGGACCACATTCTTGTTTTGGACCATTTCCAACGAATTGATAATGGAAGTGACGTCGATCGATTTGTTCAGCGGTTAGCCGAGGCTCTTCCACAAAAGGTCAAGCTGGTCATCCTAACGCGCTCTCGACCGAAATGGTCCAATCTCGACTTGTTGTCGGCAAGAGGAGAGTGTCTGGAACTAACAACAAATGACCTTTCTTTTACGTTGGAGGAGAGCGAAGCCTTTTATTCTGATCAATACGATATCACACTGTCCGAAGCAGATTGGGGCCGCGTCGAAGAGGTGGCGCAAGGCTGGGTGATGGCGCTGCGCACTTTTGGTGAAATGGTAACGAGGGGGCAGACTGTTTCTGACAGTCTGCGTGAGTTATCACGATTGCTGCATTTGCTGGAAGTAGAAGTCTGGACTCAGCTGCATTCAGGTATGCAGCGTTTCTTGATGGAGGCAGCGGTTCTCGAACAATTCGACCTGGAGGATTGCAAGCAAATACTAGGCGAAGGACGCATGGAGTATCTCTTTGAAGCGCAGCGTTGTAATCTTTTTCTGCATGTCCAGGCAGGATCTCATTATTCCTTTCATCCGCTGTTCCAACGTCTCCTGGCTAGCAAGCTGGCAGCTAATCAAGCGACGTACGTGCATGTCAATCAAAAGGCCGCAGGATGGTACAGACGTAAAGGAGACGAGGCAAAAGCTTTTGGGCGGTTGCGACTCGTCGAGCAGTGGGAGGTGCTGGGTGAATGGCTGTGCCAAGCATCGGAAAGGTTGCTGCAAGCAGGGAAGCTGGATTTTTTATACGAGTGGATAACGCTGTTACCAGAGCCCATCAAGTGCGAACAGCATTGGTTGTTGTTTTATCAGGGCGAAGTAGAACGTTATCGTTGTTTATATGCAAAGGCCTTTTCTTCTTATGAGCAATTTTTGAAACAATGTGAACAAAAACAAGATCAAATCGGTTTGTGCCGCGGGCTGGAAGGGCAGGCACGCGTCCATCTCGACAGCGTACAAGGCGTCCGGGCAGAAGAACTACTCAAGAGGGCGATTCAACTTTTGCCCCCATTTGAGCAAGAGAATGAGATGGCACCGAGGCTATACCGCTTGCTGGCAGAAATTTATACGAATCGCGGAGATGCCAAACAGGCGGCAGCTTGGTATGAACGGAGCCAGGAATTAGAGCAGCAGACGGAGGTTGAGCTGGAATCGCGCCTGTTGTTTCGTACTGGCCGATTGCAGTCCTCCATTCATCTCTTGGAGAGTAAGTGGCAGGTAGAACAGAGGAAGCATCCTCCGCTGACCAGATCGTATCGGGAAACCTCTTTGCTATTATCTTTCGTCTATGCTTTGAATGGGGAATGGGAGCGAGGATGGGAAGCAGCAGAAACTGCCATACAACTTGGACGTGTAGCGCATTCACCTTTTGTAGAGGCGAATGGCTATGTACGAAAAGCCCATGCGGCCCTCATCAGTCAAACATTGCCTATGGACGAGATTCGCCAGCTTTATGAAAAGGGTTTGCAAATCATGGAGGAGCTCCAGTCGACACGCGGAAAGTCAGAAACGCTTCTGGGACTAACCCTGCTTCACGCAAGAGAAAAGGCACTCGACCAAGCCCTTCTGTATGGTAACAGGGGAATACAGGAGACTGAGGCGATGGGCGACGATTGGTTAGGCAGTCTGGTACGCATGGCGATTGGGATTGCTTATGCCAAATACGGTAAAGAAGAGGAAGCATGGGCTACCTTCACCGATTGTGCCGACCGACTTAGTCACTGCGGAGATAGCTACAATGTCGTCATTTGCCAATTGTGGTTGAGCTTTTTGGCTTATCGCAAAAAACAATGGGATTTGTTTGTACCTGTAGTGACGCAAGCTCTGTCCTTGATGAAGTCTGGTGAATATCATTTCCTTTTGCAGAGACCTACCCTGCTTACACCGCATGATGTACAGCAGCTTATGCCGATTCTGATTGAGGCAGAGCGCCGAAAGGTATCGCCGGATTACGTCTCACAGCTGTTAAATGATTTGGGCTTGCAAAACGTGACATTCCACCCAGGCTATACCCTTCGTATTCAGACGCTGGGCGCTTTCCGTGTATGGCTGGGTGAGCGGGAACTGAGCGAAAAGGCATGGCAGCGGGGGACGGCCAAACTATTGTTTCAGCTTTTATTGACGAAGAGACATCATTTGTTAGCCCGGGAAGAAATCATGAACCGACTTTGGCCAGACAGTGTTGAGGAAGCGGCCATTCGCGATTTTAAAGTATCGCTGAATGCGTTGAACAAAGCCCTCGAGCCAGATCGTGCTGCCAGAACGGACACATTCTTCATTCAACGCCATGGCAGCTCTTACGGTTTCAATCTGGCATCGGGCTACCATATGGACGTCGAGGAATTCGAGAAGCTCGTTACACTCGGCTTGGCAGAATCAGATCGGCGTCAGGGGGCCATCCTTTTGGAAAAAGGGCTTGCGTATTACTTGGGCGATTTCATGCCAGAATGCCGTTATGAGGATTGGTGTGTAGAAGAGCGTGAGAGAGTGCAGGCGCTGTTTTTACGCGGAGCGGAGAGGGTAGCCAAAATCATGCTAGAGGACGGGCAATTGGAAAAAACGATCCGCTGGTGTGAAGCTATTCTGCGGGTGGACGATTGCTGGGAGGAGTCGTACCGCTTACTTATGACTGCGTATTATCAGCAAAATAATCGGACACAGGCAATCCGCTGGTATGAAAAATGTGTAGCAAAACTAAGGGAGAACCTCGCTGTCGCGCCAATGCCTGCAACCATGGAGACTTACCTTCAAATTATAGAGAAGTAAAGGATCGCCCACAAAGCGATCTTTTTTTTGTACATAGCGTATTGGCTGCTTGACAAAACTAGGAAGTATTCGTAATATAATCTTTGTACTGACCAGTCAGTTCAAAAAATCGAAAGGGGACAGGAGTGATGGCACCATCTAAAAAAGATCAAATTGCGAATGGAGCTTTAACCGCATTTGCCCAATTGGGTTATAGCGAAACGACCATGGATGCAATCGCGGAAATGGCACAGGTGGCAAAAGGAACACTCTATTATCACTTTTCCACAAAGGAAGAGCTGTTTTTGTACGTGATAGAAAAAGGCGTGAAGATGCTGATCTACCATGTAGATCATGTGATGCAGAATGAAGAGCTTTCCTTGGAGGATCGCATTCTGAATGTGCTGGATGAGCATCTTCGCTTCTTTTCCGAGAATCAAGATTTGTGTTTCCTGTTGCTGAGTGCGTTCTCGGGAGATGGGCAGCGTGACAGGATGGTTGGCAATCTGCTAGGTGGCTATTTCAGCACAATGGAGTCACACATGGTGGAATTGCAGCAGCAGGGGTATATCCGGGCGGATATCGAGATTCGCACACTTGCTTCCGCGTTGTTTGGCATGGTTGGTTTTACCGTACTTCGCAAGCAATTTCGCAAAGAGCCAGTGAACAGTGCCGCAGATAAACAGACGCTTCGTTATATGCTTTCAGGAATGTTTCAAAATAACGTCTAGAGAAATGTAAAACAAGAGGAGAAGACAGATGAACAAACGTACATGGATCGGTGTAGGTAGCTTTGTAGTCAGCATTGCAGTACTTGGAACCGTATTGTTTGGTTCGAATGTGAGTAGCATGGCTGGTAAAAATACAACGAAATTAGCAGGTGTAATCGAGGGAACAGAGGTAGACCTCTCTTTTAAAATGGGAGGTTCCATCGAACAGCTCTCCCTAAAAGAAGGAGACGAAGTAAAAGCAGGTCAAGTAGTTGCCACGCTAAGCAGCGAGGAAATTCTTGCGAAGAAAGAACAGGCTGAAGCTGCTTACAAGCTCTCACTCGTCAGACTTGATCAGGCGAAAAAAGGGGTATCAGTGACAGATAACTCCAGCAATGCCCAAGTCGACCAAGCAAAAGCAGCAGTCAACTCGGCGCAAGCGCAGCTTGACGCGAACAGAAATGGAGCGCGTTCGGAAGAAATTACGCAGATCAAAGCGAAATTACAAGCAGCACAAACTTCGAATCAAATTGCCGCGACGAATTTGGAAAGAATGAAAAAATTAATGGCAGAAGGTGCCGTCCCACAAGTGAAAGTGGAAGAGGCGCAGATGCAGGCAGAAAAGGCACAAGCGGAATTTAAAGCAGCAGAAGAACAGTTGAAAATGGCTCAAACGGGATCGCGCAAAGAGCAGGTCGATGCTGCACAAGCACAACTGGATCAAGCAAAAGCTGCATACAACCAAGCCGTAGCTGGGAGAGGTCAAGTAGGCTTGAAGGAGCTGGATGTGAAATCCGCAGAAGCGAACGTCATGCAGGCAAAAGGTGCGCTGGCAGAAATGGAAGCCTATGTGAACAACACCAAGCTGACAGCTCCAGTAGACGGTATTGTAAAAGCAGTTGCCGTTCAAAAGGGAGAGCTGGTTTCGCAAGGCTTTACCGTCTTGACGATCCAAACGAAATCAGATAACTATATCAAATTTTATGTGAATGAATATATGCTCGCGAATGTGAAAACAGGCGATCAAGTGAAATTGTTTGTACCAGCCCTGAACAGAGAAGTAGACGCTAAAGTGGTTACTGTAGCTCCTGCTGCTGACTTTGCCGTAAAAAAAGCGACACAAGAACTTGGTGATCGTGACATTCGTTCCTTCCAGGTGAAGCTGCTGGTGTCCGATTCGGAATTGCGTCCAGGCCTGACGGTTGAGTGGCAACTTGAAGGAGCTGGTAGTGGTGAATAGTTTCTCTCACCTGTTCTGGAGCGAATGGAAAAATCTTTTTGCAAACAAAACCATTCGTAATATTCTCTTCCTCGTTCCGTTGATTTATCTGACAATGTTCGGCTTTCTGTACAGTGAGAAAAAAGTGATGGAGATCCCTACTGTGATGGTGGATGCCGATCAAACCGAATTGAGTCGTGAGCTCTATCGCGCCTTTGAGGTGGATCATACCTTTCAGATCACGTCTATTGTAGGGACAGAAGAAGAAGCAATGAAGTTGGTTGATAAGGGCGAAGCAAATATCGCCCTGATCATTCCTGCTGGATTAGAAAAGGATGTGAAGGCTGGGAGAGAGGCAGAGGTTCTGACTGTTATCGACGGCAGTAACATCATGATTTCGAATACGGCAGTTCGAGCAGCGAGTACAGCGATTAAGTCTGTTTCCGCAGGAACCACACTGAAGAAGATGGAAGCAATTGGCGGTTGGGGAGAAAAAGGGAAAAACATGTTTACGGGTATCGACTATCGATACAGAGTGTTGTATAACCCGACCTTCAGCTATCTGTCCTTCATGGTATTCGGTCTTGCAGGTACAGTGCTTCAGCAAGTGCTGTTCCTAGGAATCGTATTGTCAGTTGCCCAACAAAAAGAAGAGGGTACCTGGAGGGATACACTCTCTCGACATAGCTTCTTCGCGATCACAGCGAGCAAATTGTTGCCGTACTTTCTGGCAGGAACGCTCAATATGTTCCTGGCGTTTACACTGATGTTAAAAGGTTTTGTTATCCCTTATTACGGTAGCACGTTTGACCTAATGTTACTGGCTACCATGTTTAACTTGGCGGTATTGGCTATCGGTTATGCCATCTCCTTTGTGTCCAGCAGCCAGCTCCAAGCTACTCAGATCGGGATGATGATTGCCGTACCTTCTTTCATGCTATCGGGCTATACATGGCCACTCATGTCGATGCCAACAGGGATTGCTGCGATTGCAAAATCTTTGCCGCTGACCTATTTCTTGGATGGTGTCAGGGAAATTTTGACGAAGGGACACGGGCTGTCAGCTGTCATGGACGACTTTATGGTCCTCGGTTTCATGACACTCATCGGGTTGTTCGCAGCCTATGTCATTTATCTGTTGCAGATAAGGAAAATAAAGGAAAAAGTTAGAGAGCAAACGGCGGTATAAATAGGAGAACAAGGCTGCGCCAAAGCAATGGCGTAGCCTTATTTGTGTTTACAGACAGCTTGTTAAGCAGTCAGATCGTATAAAAATAACCCTTGTGTAATAAATAATCTTTCCTTTATACTTATTTTAAAAAAGGCAAATTCTTCAACATTAGGGGGACTTTATGTCAGCGACTCATCTAAAGCAATTGTGCGAGGAGACGTACACCAAGTTGAAAAAGGTCAGCATGGAAGTGGAACGTTTTTTGAATCAGGTTACCTTAGCTGGTCTCGTATCCGGGTCAGGTGATCCTGAAGAATTTGAAACGTATTACCGTAACTATCTTTCCGACTTGCGCCACCTTTTGGTCTACTGCGAAAATGCGTACGAAAGGCTGGGAGTATCACTCCGACGCGCACGATTCCATGAGGAGTTTGCCGAAGAAGTATTGTATCAGGTATACCATACCTGTATAAATAACTTCTACTATCCCAAAGGTGAGGTTTACGAAGAAGATGGGCGGTTGGCCTATACGGGTCAGGACTGCATCATTTTCCGCAAGCAGGTAGTCCCTGAGTTGCAGCAGTTGACCTTAACACTGTCCAGAGTGTTTGAACAGATGCGTAATGATTTGCAGTATTACGAGACAGACTACATTGCGAAAAAACAAATGCAACAAGAAAAAGCACGAGCTTAAATAATTCGTGCCTCCAGATAAAATGAAAAAAGGTGGAATCGACCACCTTTTTTATTTTGTGCTTTTTGTTCACTAAACTTATTGTGCACCGAAACGCAGACGTTGAAAGAATTTATTAAGCAAGCCGCCGATTGTTTTGGGAGGCTGATTCGTTTTGACTTCCTCGACCGGCTGGGCTTGGCGAAGAGCTTGGTTCACATTGATCATGCCGTACCCGTATAACTTATCGTGCCCGGGAGCTCCGAGGTCAGTTGCGGATTGTCTAATAAGGTTCATCACGTCTCGGGTGTTCATATCGGGATGAACGGAACGGATGAGCGAAGCGAGTGCCGTGACATGAGGACATGCCATCGAAGTACCTGATAGCGAGGCATAGTCGCTAGAAATGTACGTGCTCGGAATATCGACCCCAGGAGCAGATACATCCACATAATCACCAAAGTTGGAAAAATCGGCGCGTTCTTTGCGGTGATCGACAGCGGCAACGGCAAGGACTTCATCATAGGCAGCAGGAAAGCTAGGCTGATCACTCGCATCGTTTCCGGAAGCCGCGACTAACACGACATTCCTTTCAAAGGCGTAGCGACAAGCTTCCCGTAGAGCAGCAGAGGAGGTGTAGTTGCCTACGCTCAAGTTGATGACATCCGCTCCGTTATCCGTCGCCCAATAAATCCCTTGTGCGATGTCCACGGCTGATCCTGATCCGTCTGCGCCAATGGCTTTGATCGGCATGAGCTTGCTATTCCAGGACATCCCGGCAATGCCATCTTTGTTATTTGTTTTCGCCGCTATGATACCTGAAACGTGGGTTCCATGACCATTATCATCCTCAGGTTTGTTACTGTCATTCAAAACGTTATAGCCTTTGACCAGCTTACCAGCAAATTCCGGATGCTTCATATCCACACCTGTATCGACGACTGCCACGATAACATCACTGCTGCCTTCGCTGACGTTCCAGCTTTGCTCCATGCCGATCAGAGGAAGATTCCACTGGTATTCCTTGTAATACGTATCGTTTGGTTTCACATTCGGGAGTAAGAGGTAGTTTGGCTCAGCAAATACGGAGTCCGGATGTTCAGCCAGTTTTTTCATGAGCTGTTTGGTAGTCATGCTCTTTGATTTGATAATGAGAAATTTGTCAAAATCGCGTTTGATCTTTGCATCCAACGAAGAAACGAGCTGATCAATTTTTTCTTGCTTGGGGCGAGGGGAAAAGCGCACGACGACTTCATTTTCTACATAATGACTGCGGTCACGCTCGTTATGATGAAGCGTTTGGATATGGCTTTTTTTCTCCAAGTCATGACGAATGTCTTTCACCTGTTCAATGTAGTTAATACGTGGAATTCTCGACTGAATTGATGTCACGCGGGGATGAGGTTCGCGCATTTCTTGTTCTGCATGCTGATTCATCCGATACGGGACAACTACGAGACCGACCAAGGCAATAGCGGCAACAAAAGGCCAGACGCGCAAAAAAACTCACTCCCTCCAGTGCTGTTATCTATATCGTGCACATGAAGGGAGTGATTATGAAGGAAATAGCTTACAGTTAGCGTGACTAGATCAAACCAAGCTTGGCTAAACCATGTTGGATGCCATTGTCGTTTACGCTGCGCGTAATCATATTGGCGAACGGCTTCAATTCTTCATGAGCATTCCCCATCGCTACTCCCATGCCAACATAGGAGAGCATCTCTTTATCATTCAATCCGTCTCCAAAAGCAACAGCATCCGCAGGAGTCAGTCCAAAATGTTTTAAGACGGCTTCAATTCCTTTTGCTTTGGAGCCGTTCGGGGGCAAAATATCCATGCAGTGTTCATGCCAACGAATATAAGAGACGTCATGGAATTCACCCGTGTATCTCGATTCATCTGCGCCACAGTAGAGAAATGCTTGATAAATCGGCGTTTCCTCCCAGTAGCGATGGCGATACGCTGGGTACTCCAGTCCCAACCAATCAAAAGACTCGATGATATGTGGGTGGTCCATCGCATTGGCATAGAAGTGATCTGCACTCAAAAATACCATCGGATGGGAATGACCCTCAGCCATTTGTTCGAGCTTTGCCAATGTATCAGCCGCAATTGGCGTGTGATGGATGATCTTCCCTTCACTCTGAACATAAGACCCGTTAAAGCCCACGAATGTCTCAATGCCCAGTTGCTTAGCAATTGGCATCAAATGATAAGGAGCTCGGCCGGTTGCAATCGCGACATGGACACCGTTTTGCTTTAATGTTTGTACGGCATCCACCGTTGTTTGTGGAATAATGTGATCGGTGTTCAGTAAGGTTCCGTCAATGTCAAAAAAGACGATTTGATAAGCCACTTCTTATCCGCTCCTCTCCACGTTCTCTCTCTCGTTGTGTTCTCTCTATAAAAGGTTTTGCACAAAAAAATAGGAAAAGGAATGCCGGTTGGGACACTCCTTTTCATTTCGCTATTAGAATACAGCTACTTCTGTCTCGCTGTCAAATACATGACATTTGGCCAGATCCATCGCTAGTTTTACCTTCATCTTTGGTTTGAGCGCTTCACGAGAATCTACACGCGCTACCATCTGGGTATCCCCAATATTATGGAAATAGACGTACAATTCGGAGCCCATATTTTCTACGACTTCAACTTCTGCTTCCAGTGAGCTCTCAAATGGATTTGCTTCCATAAAAGAGGCGTCGCTGTAAATGTCCTCAGGACGAATCCCGAAAATTACCTGCTTGTTTACATAACCTTTTTCCCGTAAAGTCTTGGCTTTATCTTCTGGGAAGCGTACATGAATATTTTGCGCATCAAAATAGAGTGCTCCGTCTTTCTCGGAAAGATTCCCTTTCACAAAATTCATCGCAGGGGAGCCGATGAAGCTCGCGACAAACAGATTGACTGGATGATTGTAGATTTCAGTCGGGGTTGCCACCTGTTGGATAAGACCGTCCTTCATGACGACGATTCGGTCTCCCATGGTCATGGCTTCCGTTTGATCGTGCGTCACATAAATAATCGTGGTATTCAAACGTTGGTGTAGTTTCAAAATTTCCGTACGCATTTGTACACGCAGCTTTGCATCGAGGTTGGACAACGGTTCATCCATCAAAAATACTTGCGGCTCACGTACGATCGCACGACCCAATGCGACACGCTGTCTTTGTCCCCCTGACAGCGCTTTTGGCTTGCGGTCAAGCAAATGGGAAATATCGAGGATTCGAGCTGCATCTTGAATGCGCTTATCAATATCGGATTTGGAGAATTTGCGCAATTTCAGGCCGAAAGCCATATTCTCGTATACATTCATATGCGGATAGAGTGCATAGCTTTGAAAAACCATGGCGATGTCGCGATCTTTGGGAGCCACATCGTTGACACGGCGATCGCCTATGTATAAATCACCTTCCGAAATCTCTTCCAGTCCTGCAATCATGCGTAGAGTGGTAGATTTTCCACAACCAGATGGTCCGACTAGAACGAGGAATTCGCGATCTTGAATTTCCAAGTGAAAATCGTCAACTGCCGTAACGTTGTTTCCATATTTTTTATAAATGTGGGAAAGACTTACCTTTGCCATGAAAAAGGCACCTCCTCGGGATTGTGAAGGAAGAATTCTTGGATGACTGTAATAATGGTAGGGTACCAATTCACTTGGAAGTTGGATACGGACAGTATATACAAAATGTTTTGTTAATTTTGACGAAAGAGAAGGTAGAGCTGTAGCATAACGGCATCAGGAAACACTCGCGGGTCCAATCCGGTTTGTTCCGTCAGCTTGTCCAATCGATACAACAGTGTATTCCGATGAAGGAAAAGCTGCCTTGCTGTATCACTTACATTCAATTGTCTGGCGAACAATGTATCTAATGTTTCCAGTTGTTCATCCGTCATATGCGGAACGGTTATGACAGCGGCTAGCTCGTTGGCGATGGCGGCTGCTATTTCTTTGGGGAGAGAAGCTGCCCATCGTTCTAACGGATAAGACCAATCTCCAGCAACCATCAGTTGTGGTCGATAGGATTGAAGGGCACGGGCAAGTGATAATTGTCGTAAAAGAGTGTCACCCAATGCAAGTGGACTCGTGATTGGCGAACCAACAACAAGGCGAACGGGTTCCATCCATTCCATCGAAATCAGATCATGCAGGCCAGATGCCCACTCCAAAAGCTCTAAAGTCGTTTTCTGATGATCGAGCATGGAGACAGGGACGATGAGAAGGGCATGTGCTTGTGTCAACGGAATGAAATCAGGTACTCCTTCAAAAAAATCATGCAATAAGGGCTGCAAGGTATCCCATTCCCCCTTGCGATCTGGTCTGCATCGCTCTAATAAGAAGGAGACGCGCGCTTCTTTCCACGGCCACTTTGCTTCCAGCTGGGCAGGGATTGCAACAGTTGAGCCAGAGGCAATGCCCGAAAGCCAATTGGATATCTGTTTTGGCAGGGGAAGCGTTGCTGGATCATCCACATGAGGAAAAATCAAATCCAACAACGCTCGGGCTGAAGTATGCCAAGCTGCCGTTTCGATAAGGATCAATGTCATCCCATCGTTGCCCGAATGGAGGGCGATTTGCTCCCAGCCTTTTTGTACCCAATCCTGCTGGACTTGTGCTGCTTTTGTTTGTGAGACTTGTACATATTCGATAGGTAGATTCGTCGTTTGTCGGATGTGCTCGACATCTCTCTTCCATTTTTCCACAAGGTGACCCCCATCTCGACACGAAAGTAAGGCTATTATACCTTAGTCGAGGGCGAGCGTGGCGGCTGTTTCTTGTAGTGCCGGAGCTGGAGTGGCCATCTCGTTAAATGGAGCATCACTGCCCAGTACATGCAAGGTTATCTCGGGACGGGAACGCAGACGGATGTTTACCCCTGTTTGCCCCAGGCCTTCACTGATGTAAAAGGGGCGACCATCCATCTCGTGAAGTCCTTTCACGATATTTTGCTTCGGCAGTTTCCCCATTGTTGCGAGATGAAAGGGACGAGGCCAATGGATCTGTCCTCCGTGAAAATGACCTGACAACAAATAATCGTAAGCATACTCTTTCATGTGCAAAACTATATTAGGATCATGAGTGAAGACGAGCCTTGCTCCTGTCTCGGGAACACCGAAGAAAGACTTGGCCAGGTTGCTATGGCTCGTGCTGAAATCATCCACACCGATAATGTGCAGGGGCTGACCCTTGTGATAAATGGTTTCATTTTCGTTGATGAGAACACGGCAGCCAATTCGTGTAAGCTCTGATTTCAACTGTGCGAGCTTGAAAGGGGGAAGAACGTAATCATGGTTGCCAAAAACTACATAAGTTCCAAGGGTTGGCTGTAATTGCTGGAGGCATTGAACAAAAGCAACTGCCTTTGGAATGTTTTTTTCGCGGTCAAGCAAGTCGCCGGTAATCGCAATCAGGTCTACCTGACGCTGCGAGAAGTCATCGACAATGCGCTGGGGTAGTACAGATAGATTTTCCATGTGCAAATCAGACAAATGCAAAATCGAAATCGGCTCAAAATCATGCGGGTGATGAAGGTGCCGGGATTTTTGCAAGGGTATCGCTACTTCCTTTATTTGAACATCAAATGTATTGCAGTAGGCTCGAAATAGCAACAAGGCGATAGCGCCAAGTAAAAGAAGCCAGATCATCATGGTCAGCCATCTCCTTTGATGTAAGAGTACCGTCACGTCATTATACAAGAAAAAGTTCGTGATCGAATAAGTAGGTTCTGGCAGGAGGAATTGCGCAAAAAATGTAGAAATATTATGAATGTTGCGCAGTGAGAAAAACGATGCAGAGTGGGAGAGTGGAGACATGAACGTGGAGAAAATTCCAGCAACGGAAGGCTCTTATAATTTAGAAAATTACGACGAAACATATGCGAATTTTGATTGGGCAGATGTGGAGAAGCAATTCTCTTGGTATGAGACCGGGAAAGTGAACATGGTGTACGAAGCCATTGATCGCCATCTCGCCACTGATCGGAAAGACAAAATCGCTTTGATGTACAGCAATGCGACGAGAGACGAGACTTATACTTTCGCGCAATTAAGCGAGTTATCCAATAAATTCGGAAATGTTTTGCGGAATTTGGGCATTGTGAAAGGGGACCGCGTTTTCGTCTTTATGCCGCGTTCACCGGAGCTTTATGTAAGCGTTTTAGGCACGATCAAGGTTGGCGCAATCGTAGGACCGCTGTTCGAAGCGTTCATGGAGGCAGCTGTGCGTGATCGCTTGGAAAATAGCGAAGCCGTTGCGATCGTTACGACACCTGCACTCTTGCCACGCATTCCTGTAAGTGACTTGCCTGCACTAAAACACGTGATTGTTGTGGGTGCAGAAGAGGAGCTAAAAGAGGGTCACATCCGCTTTGAAAAAGCGATGGAAGAAGCCTCCACCGAGCTGGAAATCGAATGGGTTGATCGTGAAGATGGCATGATCCTGCACTATACCTCAGGCTCAACGGGCAAGCCAAAGGGTGTTCTGCATGTTCACAATGCCATGATCCAGCACTACCAAACGGGGAAATGGATTCTCGACTTGCAAGAGGATGATATTTATTGGTGCACAGCAGACCCCGGCTGGGTAACGGGAACTTCTTATGGCATTTTTTCACCTTGGTTGAATGGAGCAACGATTGTTGTACGTGGCGGACGTTTCACTCCCGAAGACTGGTATAAAGTCATTGAGAAAAACAAAGTATCCATTTGGTTCAGTGCTCCTACTACTTTCCGCATGTTCATGGGGGCAGGGGATGAACTCATCAAGCAATTTGACTTATCCAGTCTGCGTCACGTCCTGAGCGTTGGCGAACCGCTCAATCCGGAAGTCGTTCACTGGGGCATGCGCGTGTTCAATCAACGCATTCACGACAACTGGTGGATGACGGAAACAGGTGCTCAGCTGATTTCTAACTATCGCTGTATGGCGATCAAGCCTGGATCGATGGGTAAGCCGTTCCCAGGTATTTATGCAGCAATTATTGACGACCGCGGAAATGAGCTGCCACCGAATCGAATGGGGAATCTGGCCATCCGTACAGGTTGGCCAGCTATGATGAGACAAATCTGGAACAACCCAGCGAAGTATGAAGAATACTTCAGCATCCCAGGCTGGTACGTGTCCGGGGATTCTGCATACAAGGATGAAGAAGGTTACTTCTGGTTCCAAGGCCGTATTGATGATGTGATCAATACTTCCGGTGAGCGAGTCGGTCCGTTTGAAGTAGAGAGCAAGCTCGTGGAGCATCCAGCAGTAGCGGAAGCGGGCGTCATCGGCAAACCAGATCCGGTTCGTGGTGAAATTATTAAAGCGTTCATCTCTCTGCGAGCTGGCTATGAGCCAAGTGAAGCGTTGATGGAAGAAATTCGCAAGTTTGTGAAAGAAGGACTGGCTGCACATGCTGCTCCTCGTGAAATCGAATTCCGCGACAAGTTGCCAAAAACGCGTTCCGGAAAAATCATGCGCCGTGTCTTGAAAGCGTGGGAATTAGGTCTACCGACTGGTGACCTGTCTACCATGGAAGATTAATCACAAGAAAAACCATCTCTCGAAAATGCCGGGAGATGGTTTTCTTTTTTTAGGAATGGCTATGTTGTTTATGATCATGCGGATGGTCGTGATTATGCTCATGGTTATGATCGTGATCGTGCGAATCGGATGTTGCCTGGCAATGTAAGTCACGATGTCGAGTAGAGGAGTTCTCAATCTGGATGGTAGCGTGTGTAATGCCGAATTCTTTTTCCAAAAGAACCAGCGTGTCATTTAACACAGGGTAGCTGGGCAAATCGTCCTCGACAACGAGATGGCAGGTCAGGGAATCAAAACCAGAAGTAACCGTCCAAATGTGCAGGTCATGCACTTTGATAACTCCAGGCAGCTGACTGAGCGATTCTTCCACTTTTGTTGTATCCAGCCGTGAAGGGGCGCCTTCCAGCAAAATATTGACGGATTCTTTCGTTACGCGCCATGCGCTCAGCATGATCAGGACTGCCACGACGATACTGATGATCGGGTCGGCAATGTACCAGCCAAAAGCCCACATCAGGATACCACCAACGATTGCACCGACAGAACCGAGAAGATCGCCGAGAACGTGGAGATAGGCACTGCGTACATTGACGTTGTTTTTGGTATCGCCACGCATGAGTACCATGGCTGCAGCAATATTCGCCAAGAGTCCGACTGTGGCGATGGTGATCATGGAGCCACTGGCAACCTCGGGCGGATTCCATAAGCGTTGGAACCCTTCCCAGAAAATGAACAAGGATATCAGTACAAGTGTCACACCATTGGTCAGTGCAGCCAAGATTTCAAAACGTTTCAACCCGAATGTTCTCTTTGCAGAAGGTGGTCGTGCAGCGAAATGAACAGCGATCAAGCTCAATAGAAGTGCTAATGCATCGCTCAACATATGCCCAGCGTCAGAGAGCAACGCCAAACTATTGGTGAGGAAGCCCCCAATGGTTTCTACAACCAGAAATACAGCAATGATGAGGAAAGAAATGAGAAGAGCTCGTTTACTGGCTCCTTTTCCATGGTGATGGTGATCGTGACCATCTCCATGATCGTGATGGTGAAAGCCCATGATAGAATCCTCCTTATAGAAAATAATTTATAAATGTTCCACTAGATAAAGGGCGTCTTTTCCTACGCCGCCAATAAGCGCTGACGCCCTTGTATGCTGCCATGGAAGTCCGAGAAAGGATAGGCCAGGCACTTTTGTGATACCCCGAAGATGAATGGGTCTGCCTTTCGAATCAAGCACATCTGGAATACTCAGCCAATCGTAGTTTGGTCGAAAGCCAGTGGCCCATAATACGTTATTGACTGTTGCTTCTGTTCCATCTGCAAAATAAACGGTATGCCCATTAACCTGTACGGTTCGAGAAACTAACCGCAATGCTCCTGAGCGAGAGAGCTCGCGCACCTGCTTTTTGTAGCCGAATATCGGATCGGGTGAGCTACGCATTTTCTTGCCGATCCAGGTGGAGTGGGGAGCATCGAGTAATCCAAGTGTCTTCATGTAATCAAATATAGGTTTTCCAAATATAAAGTTTGGCAAGTAAGAGCGTGAATCTCCCTGTGAAAAAATAACGGGTCGATGAGCGGCGAGCTCTACCGCAATCTGTGCGCCAGAGTTGCCGCTGCCAACAACTAGGACCGGGCCGTCGATAAGCTGGCTCTCATTCTTGTACTGCGAAGTGTGCAGTTGATGAACAGTGTGGTCCAAGCTGTTCGCAATCCCTGGGATAAACGGCGTATGAAATGGCCCTGTTGCAATGACGACTTGCTTCGCGTAGAGCAGACGATCTTGTGTCCGTACTTCGAAACGGAAACCAATTTTTCTAAGCTCCATAACAGTCGTACCCAGCATGACAGGCAATTCGAAATGTTTGGCGTACAATTCTAGGTAGTCTGCCGCTTCATCCTTGTTCGGGAGCGTATTCTGCTCTCCGGGAAACGTAAGACCAGGTAGTTGATTATGTTTACGTGGTGTAAAAAGCACCAGCGAATCGTAGCGTTGCCGCCAACTGTCCCCGATCCGTTGGTTTTGTTCCACGATGACAAAACGGCGATTTTTACGCTTGAGTGCATATCCGAGAGCAAGCCCTGCCTGCCCTCCGCCAATTACGATGACGTCATAGTCGTTCATGATTCGGGCCTTCTTTCTGGTAATTGATTACCTAAATCATACCATATTCATTATTATATTCAAGTAATCGTTTGAATGTTTTTTGGGAAATCAGCAAAAAAGGCCGCCACTATTAGTGACGGACCTGTTAAAAGCCAATGGATTTACGGTTTCGATTGCTTCAATTCGGCAGCATGCTCAATTCCACACATGATTAAATGGCGGACATGATCATCATCGAGTGAGTAATAGACGAGCTTGCCATTTTTGCGGTACCGGGCGAGACCCATGTTTTTTAACAAGCGCAGATGGTGGGAGGTATTGGGGATCGAACTATTGATGGTTGCTGCGACATCACATACGCATAGCTCTCCTTCAAGTGCCAGTGCGTAAATGATTTTTGCTCGCGTATCGTCAGCAAGAGCCTTGAAGAGAGGGGCGACACCTTCCGTCTCCATCATTCTGGGCCGAAGCCTGTTTACTTTTTCTTCATCAATCGTCTGTATTTCACAAACCTCTAAATCAGTGGGAATGCGCTGAATGTCTTCGCTCACTTCATTCACCCCGAACCGTACGATTTTTCACCATTATAAGACGGATACAGGGGGAAGGGAAGGCTGGACAAGCTGTTGATTTTGTAAAAAAGTAAAGGAGAAGAAGGAAAAATAGGTGTCTTTATATAAATAGGAATGATACCTATTTACAAATGGAGAGGAGAGAACTCCCGCTTGATTCTGAAGATTCGCCAATTTTTAGTTGAAATAATCGGGGCGCTTCTGCTTGGACTAAGTGTCGTTTGGTTAACAATGGGCAGGGACAGCAGCTTGTTTTCCGGTTGGAGTATAGAGTGGTCCCCTTTATGGCTTGATGTGAAAACCTTTTTCCTTAGTATTTGGCTGGAAGCAATTCCGTTTGTCCTCTTGGGTGTATTTTTTTCGGCATTTATCCAGACGTTTGTGACAGAAGAGCAGGTGAGGCGTTGGACACCGAAGCATCCACTCGTGGCCCTGCCGTTTGCCGGGTTGCTCGGATTTTTGTTCCCTGTATGTGAATGTGCCATTATCCCTGTGGTTCGTCGGCTGATCCAAAAAGGGATGCCGCTGTCAGTTGGGATTGTTTTCTTATTGGCAGGTCCGATTGTGAATCCCGTTGTTTTGTCATCGACCTATGTCGCTTTCGCCCGTCAGCCGGAAATGGCTCTCTACCGGGGCATAGCGGGATTCGTTGTTGCACTCATAGTGGGCATGCTTGTCTTCTTGTTTGTCAAAAAAAATCCGATACGGCTCGGCATGGAATCGCAAATCAGCCATGAAGCCGATCATGTAAAAGCGACGAGTGGAAAGCTGTCCTCGACATTTGCCCACGCAGTGGACGAATTTTTTGACATGGGGAAATATTTGTTGTTTGGTGCGTTTATCAGTGCACTTTTACAGGTGTACATCAGCCGGGATACGCTCATGGACATCGGTCAAACACCGCTCACCTCCCATTTGGTCATGATGGGGATGGCGTATTTGTCTTCGCTTTGTTCAGAGGCGGATGCGTTTATTGCTGCCTCCTTTGCCAATACGTTTTCAAGCAGCTCGTTGCTTGCGTTTCTGGTTTTCGGTCCCATGCTCGATTTAAAAACGACGTTGATGCTATTTGGAACGTTTCGCTTTGGTTTTGTTATCAAGCTGGTCGTAGCTATTACGCTTTTGGTGATTGGCGTCACTATACTTATGCCGATGTAAGGAGGAGAAGATGGATCCGAATAAATTGAAGCGACATCACATCATGCGGAGTTTGATTTTGGCGGGCATTACAGCGTTGTTGGCCTATTTGATCCTGTCGGAAGCACTCAGTCACTATCTCGCACCCCGATTGCACATGTTCAGCTATGTCACGCTCGTCATTCTGGCTCTGTTGACAATGGTCAGCATACGGCAAATTTTTGTTGGCAGTAGCGTTTACGATTGCGATTGTGAAGAGCAGCACAAAGTACCGCGTACACCTATGGGTTCCTTTTTGGTTTATGGATTGTTTGTACTACCAATCGTAATGGGATTTTTCATGCCGGATAAAATTCTTGGCAGTGATGTAGCGGAAAAGCGGGGGATCACGCTACTCAGCAATGATGTACGAAAGCTGGCGGATGTAACGGCGAACGCGAATGTGAATGCAACAGAGAATGTGGAGCAGACAGCAGGAGTCAAAGAAGATGCCGAGCCAAATATAAAATCACAGCCAGAGGCTACCAATCAAGTAGCAATACCCCAGGTGCAAGCAACAGACGACGAGCAATTGCGGCAGCGATTCTCGAACGAGGGATTTGGTGACTTTTACGCGGATATCGCCGTCTTTTTACATAAACAGGCAGTAATTAAACTGAATGACAAAGTGTTCCTGGACGGACTCACTACGATGGAGCTATTTGCAAAAGAATTTGCTGGAAAAGAGCTTGAGACAATGGGATTTGTATATCGACAGCCTGATTTTACCAAGCAGCAGTTTGTCGTAGCGCGGTTCTCCGTCACCTGCTGTACAGCAGATTCCAGTGTCTATGGCGTTCTGGTGGAAAAGGAGGACGCGGACAAATGGAAAAAAGATAGCTGGGTAAAAGTACGCGGAAAGCTAGAGCTGCGTCAGGTAGACGGTTATGACATGCTTGTTCTCAAAGCCTCTCAGGTTGAAGCCGTCTCCGCTCCCAAAGATCCTTATGTATATTACAGCTTTGAATCAGCTCCAGAAAGTTAAAAGCGGGGGAAACAAAATGATCGTGCGACTAGATTTACAGGATGAACAAACGGTACAAAAACTTTGGAACATGCAGAAAAGAGCGTATCTTGTAGAGGCGGAGTTAATTGGAACAGAAGATATTCCACCTCTACGAGAATCAGTAGAACAACTGAGGGCATGTGGGGAAACGTTTTATGGCTACATAGAGGGAGACGAGTTGGCAGGGGCTGTTTCTTTCATGCTCGAGGGGGAAACGTTGGATATTCACCGAATGATTGTCGATCCTATTCATTTTCGCAAGGGAATCGCGAGTCAATTGCTCGCCTCTGTCCACGAGCATGGTTGCAGCAGGATCGTCGTAGCAACTGGTTCCTTGAATGAACCGGCTGTTCGATTGTATGAAAGACATGGATTTACCTTGACGGATAAAAAAGAAGTGAAGCCCGGTCTGTGGATATCTTTTTTCGAGAAAACGATTCGACGATAAGGAGAAAGGTTGGGAGGGTTTACGTTGATATCGATTAGGAAGGAAATCAAGTGGCAGCAGCGTTTGCTCAAGGCCACGACAATCGCTTCCTTGTTGGCTTTGGTCCTCGGTGGATCTGGGAGTGGCTGGTGGATGCCAGAACGGGTAAGGGCCCAGTCTCCTGCGGTGGGGAAGATAGACGACTTCACAGCTAAGCCTATAGCAGATGGCAGTAAAGGCTCGTACGACCTGAAGTTCGAGTTGTCGCCAGAAGGAAGGTTTACCGCTGAGGCCAAGATCACCGTTGAAAATCGTTCCAAGGACAAATGGGATCAGCTGATCTTTTATTTCCTGCCCAACGCATTTACAAAAGAGAACAAGCCTCCTTTCTTCGAGGACGCAGCCGAAGTGAAAATTCGTGACGTCAAACTGGATGGTTTGAAAATGAAGTATCAACTAACGGGTGATACGCTTGCCATCCCACTTGCCGAAAAGCTTGCGCCAAATGAGAATCGAGAGGTAACCGTAAAATATACGTTTACCGTCCCGAAAAAAGGACTGCGCTTTGATCGGACGGAAAGTGGTTTTCATTTGGCGCAAGCATATCCGATGCTAGCTACCTACCAGGGGAAAGACGGATGGAATAAGAAGCCGTACTCGCTTCGAGGCGAATCGTATCACACGAGCCATGCGGATTTTTCTATTTCGTATCGCTTGCCGAAAGGGTATACGGTCATCAGCTCATCTGATCAAGATAAGGCGTCGAACAACCAGACCGGTGAAATAAAAGTGAAAAATACGAAGGAAGTATTCATCGCAGTTGTAAAAGGAATGCGTAGTATAAGCAAAACGGTCAAAGGTGTCGAGCTTCGGGTATGGGGAAAGGAAGCAGACAAGGAAGCGATGACCGTCGCCCTGCAAGCTGCGGAAAAATCTTTTGAACAATTCACGGAAAAATTGGGTCCGTATCCCCATAAACAACTCGATATTTTGTTGGATGAAACCGCAAGTATGGAATATCCTGGCGTGGTGACGGTCGGACACATGGGGAGTGTGGACCCCGATTTAAGTCACACCGTGGTACACGAGATTGCCCATCAATGGTTTTATGGAGTGGTCTCGAATGATCCGTACCATCACGCCTGGTTGGACGAAGGAATTACAGAGCTGGCCACGACGCTCTATTTTTACGATGTAGAGAAAAAAGGGGACGCCAGCTTTTATTTTGCTGAACAAGCTGATGCGACCAACTCGGTATCCAATCTGCCGTTGGATGCGTTTGGCAAGGGACCCATCACGGGTCCGGTGTACGGTCAACCTGTGAAAGAGCTATGGGAACTGATTACAACTTACGGTGATGCGAAGGATGGCTGGGAGTTTTTGCAAGAGTATTATCAGACGTACGCCTACAAACAGGTGGATACACCTGAGTTTGTTCGATTTGCCACAGCGTATTTTCCAGTGAATGAACAGTACTTCGCTAAATGGCTGCGTTTATAGTACGACCCTCTACAAAGAACAACCCGGATAACGGGCACTTTTTTCAAGTGTCTGTTTCCGGGTTTTCCTTCTTTTTAAGGCGTACGCTTATTTGGTATCATCTGTTTCTTTTTGTTGGTCTTCATAGAACCAGAGAGGATCATCGCAATCCTCATCACCATTGTAGTTGATTAAGATTTCTTCACCCGCTTGAATGTCCGTATACGCATAAAAATCAAACGTGTGGTTATCGAAATTAATCTCATACGTGGCATTTGGCGTGTAGGAGTGATTAAATAGCATGCCATACCCTAACAAGAAAGCTGTGTGATTAGCACCGTACTCAAATGCATAATCCGCGAGCAAGGTTTTCTCGATATGCTCATGCTCTTCGTTTAAATAGGGCAGCACGGGCGCTTCATGAATCAGTTCGCCTTTTCGGATATCTTGCGTAGCAAATACACCTCTATTTAATTCTCCATTGCTTAGTTTGGAGGTCTTGACTTCGATCATAGGGATCACCTGCATTTCTTATGTCTGTAGAAAACGTATCTTTCTAAGGATGACAGTTGATCGAGCAGAAAGCAATGTTTTTTATTTGATGAGCAAATGATGGCGAACTGCATAAGCAGCAAGCTGGACGCGATTAGCCAATTGCAGCTTCTCGAGAATGTTCTTCAGGTGGTTTTTCACAGTGTTTTCTGCGATGATCAGCGCCTCGCTTATTTCCCGATTCGTTTTTCCGGCTCCCACATACATGACAATCTCTCGCTCTCGCGGAGTCAGAACATCTGGTACCATTTCATCCGTCGCCTCTTCTTGACGGAAGCGGTACATGAGCCGGGTTGCCATTTCGCGCGTCAACTCACTATCCTCGCCGAGCAAGGCATGCAAGTAGTTAATCCAGTCGTCAGGCTCTAAATTTTTCAGCAAGTAACCTTGGGCACCGAACTGAATGGCCGTGATCAGGTCAGCAACATCATCGGAGACGCTGAGAATGACGACCTTGATGTGCGGGTATGCTTTCTTGACCTCACGGGTCGCTTCGAGTCCGCTCCATTTCGGCATGTTGATGTCCATGAGCACAAGGTCCGGTTGTATTTGTCCGCATAAGAGAAAGGCTTCCTCGCCATTTTGCGCTTCTCCAATGACTTCAAAAGAGGGATCGGGATCAAGCAGGCTACGAATGGCCATACGAGCCATCGGGTGGTCGTCGGCGATCAATACACGGTAAGCGTTCATTATATTTTTCCTCCTGAATGAGAAGATAAGCGGATGATCGTACCGCCTGCCGGTCGTAACTGAATGTCGAGAGATGCGTTCAATTGGCGTGCTCGCTCGCGCATCATGGACAGACCGTATTTTTTCGTATCGGGAGAAGAGTTAAAAATCCCAATGCCATCGTCCTCAACCGCAAGAACCCAGCCAGTTGCTTCATCTGTCGTGAGGTGAATCCACGAATGCTTGGCCTGAGAATGTTTGCGAATGTTGGCAAAAGCCTCCTGGATGATCCCGAACAGTTGTACTTCTGCGGTGGGAGTAAAAAAGCCGTCTTTGACATGCAATTCGCTAGCAACGTCGATTCCAGATAAAGCGCTCCATTGCGCCAGCCATTTCTCAAGGCGTTGATCCAGACTGCCTTCTTCTGGCAATGAGCGCAGGTTGAAAATGGCTTGCCGTACATGGTTGTCGATGGCAGAAACAGCGACCCGTGCATCGTCCAAGTGTCCCTGCTTCAGTTTTACGTTGAGGAAGAACAGAGACTGCGCAATCCCGTCGTGTAATTCGCGGGCAAGGCGTTCCCGTTCTTCATAAACAGCGCGACGAGCTTGTTCCTCGATGATTCGTGCATTCATTTGTTTCAGGGTGTGAAACATCCAGGTAGCGAATAAAAAAGAGAGTAAGAGCGTCAAGAGGGTAATGTACACATTTCCGACTTCCATAGACATATAGGGCAGCAAAAAGTCGTGACGGATGAACTCGAAGCCCCCGATGATAATGGTTGGAATGAGAAAGGTCAACCAATAAAAGATACGATATGACATGAAATTGTCCCCTTTTAATACAGTTGGCAAACATTCCTTTAGTATACCGAATGGGACGAGCGGATGGTATACTCAGGTGAGAAAAGGTGGAAAGCAGGAGGGAAAATCATGAGCACGATTGCGAAAGCATTGACGATAGCGGGTTCAGATAGCGGTGGAGGAGCTGGTATTCAGGCAGACCTGAAAACCTTCCATCAACTCGGTGTGTACGGAATGAGTGCGATCACAGCAATCACCGCACAAAATACATTGGGCGTAGCAGGCGTTTATCCGTTGCCGACAGAGGCAGTTGCACAGCAAATGCATGAGGTGCTTCGTGATCTAGGTGCTGACGCGGCGAAAACCGGAATGCTGTTTAATGCGGATATCATTCGCGCTGTTGCGCAAGAGGTCAAAGCATTTCGCCTGAAAAAGCTGGTGGTAGACCCGGTGATGATTGCCAAGGGAGGGTCAAAACTACTCCTGGATGAGGCAATCGTTGCCTTGAAAAAAGAGTTGTTGCCGTTGGCAGAAGTCGTCACACCTAACTTGCCGGAAGCAGAATGCTTGACGGGTATGAAGATCGAGACGACAGACGAGATGCGCGAAGGAGCAAAAGCGATACATGCGTTAGGCGCCCGCAATGTCCTAATGAAGGGTGGACATCTGCAAGGAGACGTTGTTGTGGACATTTTGTTCGACGGTACGGCATTCCATGAGTGGTCCCATGAGCGTATCCATACACGTCATACGCATGGCACAGGTTGTACATTCTCAGCGGCCCTTACAGCAGAGTTAGCAAAAAATACACCGCTCATCACTGCGGTTGAAAAAGCAAATCGCTTTATCTTCGAAGCAATTAAGACAGCTCCGCAATTGGGTGGCGGGCATGGGCCGACCAATCACTGGGCGGTTGTAGATTGATTTGACCAATCAAAAAATGAATGCCCCACAGCGATGTCGTACAAACAATCGCTGAAGGGGCATTTTTTATTTGACTTCAATAGAAAAAGTACCTTGAAGTCGTTCAGGATAGCTAGACAGAGGAAAGGAATAAGAAGTAGGCGTACCTTTGTTTGTTTTTCGCTTGAATAGCATGGAATAGTATTGAATGGATTCATCATCTGTCGAGTGGGTGCTTCCTTGCACATAATCATATTCATTTCCCACGTCGTCAGTCAGGTCATACCCTAAGGAGATATGAGAGTCTTTATCTTGGGGTGGAACCTTCAAAGAAAAGTCCATACCCACCACATCATCAACTTGACGTAGTGCCGTTAATTTTAAGCGATCATTTGGCACGTTTGTTAATGTGCCTGCCTTCGCATCGATTACGATTTGCAATTTATCTTTGTCTACGGCACGAATACCATTGGCTTTGAGAATAAGCTTTTCGGGCTCTACAAAATAAATACTCTCCAGATTGTATATCCTCCCATTCTCACCGTTGTCCCGAACAGGAACGCCATTTCCCCAAAAAGCGAATGTTTCTCCTTTTTCATCTTCGAGCCTCAGCTTATCAAAATCAAATACGTGCTTTATGTTAGCTGGATCAAAGCGAATGCTCACTTCAGTCTGAGTAGGAAAAACTGCGATTTGTTCTATTGTAAACCGCTGTCCGTCAACCGTGACTTCCTTCATCACTGGATACATTTTTTTCTCAAAGGTCTTAAATTTGTTTTTATCCACAGCAAAGTCGATCTTGAGAGGGGGCTTTTGTTCGAGATTATCTATTGCTAGCGTGACTTTTGCAGTCATCGAATCGGGTATTTCAGTGGCCCCTTCGATGTGAATATCAATACGATTTCGGATCACAGGGTCTTCGCTGCCCATGCTGGACCAGGAAACACCGTACTCCCATTGCTTTCCAGATTGATCGAACAACTCGATTTTGTGAAGTGCTACTTCTTTACCGGAGAGGTCATTCTTCAGTGTATAGAAGAGGAGCATCCGTTTTTCATCTGCCAATACGTGATCAATCGTAAAAGTGACACCCTCAAGTGAACCACTGGCTCCAATATGTTGAACGAGGTTGTGTTCCGCAGCCAATTGTAAGCCTTTATCATCCCGAAGAAACTCCACGATCTTTTCCATCCCAGGAATCGAGCTGACATAAGCGGCAACAGCAGGTGAAAGGCGAACGGAAAAAATAAACACGAAAATGAACAGACAAGCTACTAGACTAGAACCAACGCGTATCCACCGATGGCGGCTCCGATTTTGACGCAGCTCTTTTGCTTGTTCCATCCCTTTTCGAATGTAATGATCAATTTCAGTGGGAATCATGAATGGACCCGCATTTTTTTTATCATTTTCACGCATGACGCTTACCAGCCTTTCCCGAGATCTTTGCGAAGTGCACCTAGAGCTTTGTGCAGCCAAGTTTTTATGGTTCCTTCCGGATGACCGAGTACCTCTGCAATATCGCGTATCGTCCGATCTTCAAAATATTTCAAAATAATAATGTGGCGATAATTCGGACTGAGACGAGCGAGAGCCTCCTCGATTTGAATACGTTCGACATTTTGATCGTCCATAGGAATACTTGCACGACTTTCGACGTCATCTGCCATGGGATCCAAGATGATACGTTTTCGGCGCTTTTGTTCATCCAGACAAATATGAATAAGGATGCGAGTCAGCCATGTGCGAAAATACGCAGGCTGTTTCAAGCGTGCCAGCTTGAGATAGGAACGGCACGTCGCTTCCTGAATGGCCTCCAATGCATCTGTCTCGTTACGAAGAAAGGCGTAGGCGATTTTATACAGTTGTTCTTTATGAAGGCTGACGAGCTGAAAAAAGGCATCATCATCCCCATCTTTTGCGTGCAAAACGAGCTGTTCCAGATTCACTTTTTCCCCTCCTCTAGCATTAGACGGCGCAGGTGCCAAAACGGTTTTCATAAATTGTCAGCCAAGCTGTTTTTTTGAACCATTCGTCTGTCCACTGCTTACTGTAAGAGAAAGAAGTGTGTAAGGATGGGGTGCAGGTGCATGTGGATCAAATGGGTTACGATTCATGAATCGTATGGTCTCCCGCGGATTGCTCAGGAATGTCGGCGTTATCTAGAAATGAAAGGAATTCGGGTCAGGCTTTTGTCCAGACAGACTAAAAAAGCAGGACATGTCTATACACTGCAAGTACCGCTAGCTCAACAGGAGCAAGCAAAGGCGCTGCTACGCGATTTTAAGAATACCCTGAAATAACGGGCACAGCCATACTTCCCCTTACGTCCATGCGAATGGCACGGGCATACTAGGTGAAGGGGGGATGATGACTATGGGAACGATCCTTATGGAAAGACCTGAAAAGACGGAGCAGAAGGGCAGCAAGCTGTTTGTTCCGGATTATATTTTCGTCGAGCCAAACGCACTGAACTATCCACTCGGTCAAGAGCTGTATCGCCGTTTTCAAGCAGAAGGGATTCCGATGCAGATGACGACCAGCCATAATCAGGTCCGTGGCATCCCTGGGGATACAGAAGTGGAGAAATATCGCAATGCGAAGCGGACCTTGGTCATCGGGGTACGCAAAACATTGAAGTTCGAGACTTCCAAGCCTTCCGCCGAATATGCCATTCCACTGGCAACGGGATGTGCTGCCCACTGTCACTATTGCTATTTGAACACCAATATCGGGACAAAGCCGTATGTTCGAGTGTACGTCAATACAGATGAAATTCTGGCGCAGGCTGAGAAGTATATCCAGGAACGCCCGGGTGAGATTACTCGTTTTGAGGCAGCCTGTACCTCCGATCCGGTTAGCATTGAGCATCTTACGGGCAATTTGAAACGAGCAATTGAGTTTATGGGCGAGCAGGAGTTTGGGCGTTTACGCTTCGTGACCAAGTTTCACCACGTGGATTCTTTGCTGGATGCCAAGCACAACAAGCATACCCGGTTTCGCTTCAGCATGAACGCTGACTATGTCATCAAAAATTTTGAGCCAGGCACCTCCAGCTTTCATCAGCGATTGGAGGCAGCAGGGAAGGTAGCAAAGGCCGGTTATCCGCTCGGCTTTATTTTAGCGCCTTTGTATTGGTTTGACGGATGGGAAGCAGGGTATACCGATTTGCTGGAAAGACTGCGTTCGCAGTTGGTTCCTGAAGCGATGGAGGATTTGACGTTTGAGCTGATCCAGCATCGTTTTACCAAGATTGCTAAAAGCTTGATTCTCCAGCGCTATCCGAAAACGAAGCTTGTGATGAAGGAAGAAGAGCGTAAGTACAAATGGGGGAAATACGGGAAAGGGAAGTACGTCTATCCCGACATCCAAGCAAAGGCGTTACAGGCCCATTTGGAAAGTGAAATAACCCGACTGTTTCCGCAAGCACGCGTTGAATATTTTACGTAAGTCCCAGACTGCTCTTGATGAAGAGCAGTTTTTCTTTTTTAAAAAAGAGCACCAGATGATACCAAACGACACGATGCGAATGTTTTCGACAAACGCTTACATACATGCTAGAATATGGGGTGCTCTCATTTTCTTGAAAGGAATCGAAGCATACATGAAGTCCATATTGATTACCGTTGAGGGACCTATTGGTATTGGGAAAACCTCTTTATCGCGGGAACTAAGCCGCGCATGCAACTTGCAGTTACTGGAAGAGATTGTCTACGAGAACCCGTTTCTGGGTAAATTTTATGAAAATATTGCCGAATGGAGCTTTCAGCTTGAGATGTTTTTCCTCTGCAATCGTTACAAGCAGTTGCAGGATATTCATACAAAGTTCCTGAATCAAGGTATTTCAGTTGTTTCTGATTACAATATTTTCAAAAATACGATTTTTGCCAAACGGACGTTACAAGGAGATAACCTGCCAAAGTACCTCAAAATTTATGATATCCTAACAGAGGATCTTCCTCAGGCCCATTTGGTGATCTACATGACAGCTTCGATTGAGACCGTGATGAAGCGGATTGCGATGCGAGATCGTGAAATGGAGCGCAGTATGGATGTCACTTATATGGAAAACCTGATTGCTGATTACAACGAGTTTATGGAAGCGTTTGAAAAGCATCATCCGGATACGCCTGTCATCAAATTTGATTGTGACGATTTGGATTTTGTGCATAGACCAGAAGATTTGAAGGTTGTATTGGATCGAATTGCACCACGGATTCAAGAGTTGATGGGACAAGAGGGATAGGGAACAAAGGAAAAGTAAGCATGGGGATAAGGAGTTGCGTACATGTCGAGGTTTCAAAACAGCACGCTTCGTGAAAAATACGGGATACCGAACAACGCAGTGATTACGATCGGCGGGACAGTAGGAGTAGGAAAATCCACCTTTACACATGCCCTGGCAGATCAGCTCGGATTTCGCGTATCTGTAGAAAAGGTTGACAATAACCCGTATTTGGGCCGTTACTATAATGATTTATCGCGTTGGGGCTTCCATTTGCAAATTTTCTTTTTGGCAGAACGCTTCAAGGAACAAAAACGGATGTTTGATTATGGCGGAGGCTTTGTCCAAGACCGCTCCATCTATGAGGATACCGGGATTTTTGCCCGCATGCTGTACGAGCAGGGCAACATGACAGAAGAAGATTACCGCACTTATACAGAACTTTTTGAAGCGATGGTCATGACACCTTACTTCCCGCATCCGGATATTTTGATCTATTTAGAGGGAAGCTTCGATGATATTATTGGCCGCGTAAAAGAGCGTGGGCGCCCAATGGAGCAACAAACGCCGGTGGATTACTGGCAGGATTTGTTTGGTCGCTATGATAGCTGGATTGCCTCCTTTACTTCCTGTCCGATTTTGCGGGTCAATATCAACGAATACGATGTTGTGGATGACCCATCTTCGGTAGAAAGCGTTATTGCGCGGGCTGCTGAAAAAATTCGGCTTGGACGAGCTACCCGCTTTTCATCATAAAAACCCTTTACAATAACAAAGCACCCTTACATTTTGCCGGTAAAGAGGCGGAAGCAGGGGTGCTTTGCTTTTATTTGGTGCGATATCCTTCCAAGAGAAGGGTCATCGCTGCACAGTATGTACCAAAAGTGGTTTCAATATTTTTCAACAAAGCTTTCCTACACTTTGCCGCATGCAAATCGGCTACGGATAAACCCCGCTGTGGTATAATAAGAGCATCTTGGAATTAAAGGGGCTCAGACATGGCAGAAGAATGGTTTGAACGCAGCTTTCGCGAAGATTATGTGCTTGTGTATCGTCATAGGGACGAGTCGGCAGCAGATGGAGAGATCGCTAATCTGTTGGAAAGATTGCCGGTAAAGGACACAGGACGCGTACTTGATCTTTGCTGCGGGAGCGGGCGTCATTCGCGTGCGCTGGCTCGCCGGGGGTATGAAGTAGTTGGTGTGGATTTGTCGCCTGTTCTTTTACAGTTGGCCGAGGAACAAAACGCCTATCCACAGCTAAGTTTTGCCCGCTGTGACATGCGCGACATTCCGTTTCACGAAGAATTTGATATCGTCGTGAATTTGTTTACCAGCTTTGGTTATTTCTCCACAGATGAGGAAAATGCTAACGTTATTCGTAACATGGCACAAGCACTCAAAACAAAAGGTGAAGTGGTCATCGATTTCTTAAATGCAGCGTACGTCATGGATAACCTCGTGCCGCACTCTACCAAGGAAGTCAGTGGGATGTTGATTAAAGAAGAACGTTGGATCCAGGATGGATTTGTGAAAAAGCGGATACTGATTTCCGACGAGTCGTCGCATGAACCGCGTGAGTATATGGAGCAGGTTCGCTTGTTTTCTGCCCAGCAAATGATTACGATGCTGACAGAGGCGGGATTCGAAAAAATCCAAGTGTTTGGAAATTATCTGTTTGAAGAATATGTGGAACATGAGTCACCTCGTATGATTTTTTATGCTGTGAAGCAATAGGGTGCGGATAACCTGTACGTCTCGTGAATATGATGGTGTAACAATCATTTATCGGGTAAAAGGGGGCACTGCTACAATGAGCAAGCTGTCTTTGGAACAGGTCAAATTGTATCTGAGCAAGGTACCTGGCTGGAAGTTGGTAGAAGACCGAATGGCACTATCACGCACGTACCACTGTCGTGACTTTGCCACCGCAGTCAGTTTCGTCAACCGTGTGGCAGAAATGCTTGAGCACGACAATCAGCACGTGGAAATTCATCTGGCAGGTGGAATGGTCACGTTTACGTTAGCCACCCGCGAGGCAAAAGGTTTAACCGGCAAAGATTTTGCATTAGCCCAAACAATTAGCAAAGTAAGCTGACAGGCAAAAGAGAAATAGCCGCTTCCCACAGCGAAGCGGTGTTTCTTTTTGGCTTTTTAAGAGCTACTTTGTTATGATGGGCAGTATGAACCATTTCGGAGGGATTACAAGATGGACATTCAACAACATGAGCAATTGATTCAACTGTTGGCGGAGTATAAAAATCAAAAGGCTTCTGTGACTTTTACCCAATGGGATACCGATAGGGAAGAAGAGGAAGAGGTAACACAATTTCAAGCCGAGCTCCTCGAATCCAAGCTAACTGACAATGAATTTGAAGAAAAAGATCTCCTGCTCGTGTTTACGACAGAAGAGGGCGAAGAAATGGAAATCCTGATGGAGATTCCAGGTGATGAAGTAGATTTGGCTAGCTATGAGGAAGGCCATTTGCGTATTTTTGGAACAGAAGCGGAGATTGTTTTGCAAAAATGAAAACGAAGCGAGCTTTTCGTTATGTAGGCACGCCTGATCCCATGTCTGATAAAGAGGCGTACCATTGCGAAAAATATATAAAGAAAAACAGGCATTCCTTGGTGAGAGCAGGACAATATTTGGTTGATGTAACAGCCCTTCAGGCCTTGTTTCACTTGGACTGTTGGAATTGCAGGACGGTTCATCGTGAGACCTGTTGTGAGGGTGGGCAGCCTTACGCCATAGAAGAGTGGCAGATTCCAATCGTGGAGGGGGAAATCCCCTCTATCTCTGCTGGACTTCAGGATGAGGCTGAACGCAATCATTGGCTTCTTCATGGGGTTTGGGATCGCAATGAACCTCAGGGAACGATTCGCATGCGACATGGCAATTGTCTTTTTTATCAAGAAAACAATGGGCGGTACGGCTGTGCGATCCATGCTTATGCTGAGCAGGCTGGTCGTGATGTAGAGCCTCTTAAGCCATTTAGCTGTCAACTGTATCCAATTGATTTGATTGATATAAGGGATGGGATTCTGTTAACGGCAGTTACCAATGAAACGTCCTCCTTTTCCAGATGGGGTACGGATTATTTGGAGCAGTTTTACTGTGCCAGTCCGGCCCGCCGAAAGCTTGCCACGCACATAGATGACAAGCTGTTTGCTTTAGACGGCTATCGCCCAGCCTATGAGTGGAATCTACCTTTGTTACGTTACATCTTGCAGGATGATGCAGAGAGAATAGAAGGTATACTTGCGAATAGCTATCAATTGGAACGTTGAATGCCTTGTGATATGATGATGTATGCATCAAGTAGATTGATAAAGGAGCAACAGCGATGAACGTCAAGACAACTCAAGAATCTCGTACAATTCAGGCATCACTGGTTCAGCCATCTGATACGAATTACCATGGGACTATTTTTGGTGGTACGATGATGGCTTATATAGATGAGGTAGCTGCAATCGCTGCGATGCGACATTCGCGTCGCCCTGTTGTGACAGCATCGATTGATTCGATTGATTTTCTTGCTCCCGTCAAAATGGGACATTCCATTTGCCTCGAAGCATTTGTTTCGTCAACGGGCAAAACGTCCATGGAGATTTTCGTCAAAGTCGTCTCGGAAAATCTCCAGACCGGCGAGCGCATTTTGACCGCGACATCTTTTCTCACCTTTGTTGCCTTAGATGAGAAAGGGAATCCGACTGATGTGCCAGCCATTTCCCCTGAAACAGAGGAAGAAGAGCGATTGATGGCGACTGCGGATGAGCGTAAGAAAATGCGCAAGGAACGAAAAGGGAATCTGCAAGATTTTGTGAGCCAATTGAACATCGAGAAAAGCATATAATTTTTTTTGGATTACACCCTGAGCGAACATTCGTTCAGGGGATTCTCGTTTATCTATGATGAGGAGGAATCGGGCAATGAAGTACCGCAGATTAGGAAAAACAGATCTGAACGTCTCCGTAATCGGTGTAGGTACCTGGCAATTTGGCGGGGAATGGGGAATGGATTTCTCGCAAGAAGCTGTTGACCAGATTCTCGACAAAGCAAAAGATCTCGGCATCAACTTGATTGATACAGCGGAATGCTACGGCGATCATCTGTCCGAACAGCTTATCGGGGGATATTTGAAAAAAAACCGCCGGGAAGACTGGATTGTGGCGACGAAGTTCGGGCATCATTTTCATGACAAATTTTCTCGAACCAATCATTACGGGGCAGCTGAAGTTCAGCAGCAATTGGAAAAATCACTGCAAGCCTTGCAGACCGACTATATTGACTTGTACCAATTCCACTCGGGACCTGACGAGGCTTTTGACAATGATGACTTGTGGACGTACCTCGACAAACAGGTGCAGGCAGGAACGATCCGTCATCTCGGCCTCTCGATTGCGAAAAATGACAACATGCATCAAACATCTGCGGCTACTTCGGTGAAGGCTAAAGCGATCCAAGTAGTGTACAATCGTTTGGATCAAAAGCCGGAAGAAGGTGTTTTTGCTTCTTGCCAGCAGCAAGATCTGGGTGTGTTGGCTCGCGTTCCGTTGGCGAGTGGTTATTTGAGCGGAAAGTATAAGCCGGGTTCTGTATTCGGTGGAAACGATGTGCGACACCGACATGATCAGGAGCATGTCAACAAGCTGTTGCTCCAGGTAGAAGAAATCAAGAAAAATGAAGTTCCAGAAGGAATGGATATGGCACAGTGGGCATTGGCGTGGTGCCTCAAGCATCCGGCTGTCACGACTGTGATCCCAGGAAGCAAAAGCCCAGCGCAGGTAGAGGCAAATGCCAAAGCGGCTGACTATGTGAGCGATGAGCATCCACAAGCGATGTCGAAATAAAAAGGATAGTGTGTGCAAGAACGCAAACCGGACACTGGATTCCTTGCTCTGCTCTCGGCACCAGCAAGAACGAATGATTGGGCACAGCGAATAAAAAAGGAGAAGCCGCGATAGGAAAGCGACTTCTCCTTTTCATTTATTCCAAAAAGCGGGATCTGATCTGCGGGGTAGGAAGCATGCATTGCTCTGCTTTACCCATCCACCGATAACGATTTCTCGCGACCCAATCATAAATCGGATTGCGGACAGGTCTAGGGATGAGGCGAGCTATGTTTGACAGCAGAGGCCATCCACCTTGAAGCTTGCGGCCAACGTGCAAGATCGCATCCGATTTTGTATATAGCTGTCCGTTGGCGATAAAGACCACGGATGACATGTCTGTCTCCTGATAGTTGTACTGAGACAAAATTTCCTGCGCTCTTTGTGACTGCAAGGAAGCAAAATGAATGTGTCCATGCGGATCACGCTTCAAAATAAACTGCACAGCACCGTGGCACAGATGACAAACCCCATCAAACAGCAACAGGTACGCAGGATGGTCCAGTTCTCTGCCTGCTTTCATGAGACAGCCCTCCATACTTTAAGTGGTTTGATCTACACTAACCTTAGCTCCATCTTAGCAGAGAAAGACAATGGTTCCTATACATGAACGATTATTCCATCACAAACGCGAGTGTCCCTTGCTGGATCAACTCTTCTGCTTTTACGAGATCAGGATGCATTTCGCGGTCTTCATGCAGGCGGGGAATCACCCGTCGCAACTGCTCATAGGCTCTCGCTGTACCTGTTCCAAGATCTCCTGAACCAAATTCGATAGCTTGGGCTGCTGCCAAATATTCAATGGCAAGCACTTTGGTGACATTCGATACGATCGTGCGAAGCTTGCGAGCAGAAGTCGTTCCCATGCTCACATGGTCCTCCTGATTGGCAGATGACGGGATCGAATCGACTGATGCGGGATGGCAGAGCACTTTGTTTTCAGAAACAATGGAAGCGGCTACATATTGCGTAATCATAAATCCAGAATGGAGTCCGCCATTTTCGGTTAAAAATCCGGGAAGACCACTTAGCTGTGGATTGACAAGACGTTCTGTGCGTCTTTCGGAAATATTTGCAAGCTCAGCTATGGCAATGGCAAGAAAATCAGCTGCGAATGCCATTGGCTGACCATGGAAATTCCCGCCAGAGATAACGTCGCCTGTTTCTGTGAAAAGAATAGGGTTATCGGTAACGCTATTGCATTCGCGTGTAACTGTGGTCCATACGTACTCCAGCGTATCACGAGTGGCACCATGTACTTGCGGAAGGCAACGAAGGCTGTAAGGATCCTGGACGCGTAGCTCACCCTGTCCAGTAGTTCGTTTGCTGCCGGATAAGTGCTGGAGCAAGCGCTTCGCCGATTCCTGCTGTCCTGGATGCGGGCGGACGAGATGGAGCTGTGGATCAAAGGCTTTTGGAATTCCACGCAGGGCTTCAATCGTCATCGCCGCAATCAATTCCGCGCTTTCAAGCAGCACTCGGGAATCATACAAGGCAAGGCAAAGCTGTGCGGTCATTGCCTGTGTACCGTTAATCAGAGCCAGACCTTCTTTTGCCTCGAGTCGAATAGGGGATAGGCCCACTTCGCTCAGTGCTTCTTTACCGGATAGCCGCTTGCCATTGACGAGCGCTTCACCTTTGCCGAGCATGACCAGTACCATATGAGCGAGAGGTGCCAAGTCGCCGCTTGCACCAAGGGAACCTTGTTGAGGAATAATCGGATGAACCCCGCGATTGCATAGTTCTACTAGCTGAAGCAATGTTTCTTCCCGAATTCCCGAATAACCCTTTGCTAATGCATTGATGCGCAAAGCCATCATCGCACGGACAACTTCAACGGCATAAGGGTCTCCCATCCCGCAGGCATGACTCATAATCAAATTTTCTTGTAGCTTGCTAACGTCCTCACCATGAATCATGACATCGGAGAATTTTCCGAAGCCAGTGGTGATTCCGTATACGACTTCCTGCTGGGATACCATTCTCTCCACCATGGCACGTGAAGCACGAACACGATGAAGAGCTTCTTCGGTCAATTGGATATGGATGGCGCTTCTTGCAATGGAAACAACATCTTCGATACGCAATTGATCCCCATCTACTTTTACAACGTTTGCTTGCTGATTCATCTGTAATTTCCTCCTTTAGCAGAGCAGAGAACGAAAAGAGCGAGGGGTTAGGATACTATCTCCTAACCCCTCGCTCGAGAGCATGTATGTGATTGGATGAAAACGTGTAAGCCTGCATTCGTCGCGGCATACGTTCTTCCTCACTTTCGTTCATGTGCAACTGTCTGATTATTTTAGCTATTGCTATCATTGTATCAAATGTCTACGTGCAGTCAAGATGATCTTGTCACGGCGGCTTCCCTAGAGAGCAAAAAACGGGCTTAGTCCATTTTTTTAAACTGGGCGAGAGTCGTCTCTCGAGCTGGTTAAATGTCATACCATGTACTGTGTTATTTCATCCGAAAGGACGTGTAGAATTCCGTGGAAAAGCGACGTAAGATGCCGCCTATGCCTACCGCACTCCCAAGGCGTCCTAAAGAAATGCCGAAACCGCCTTCTTCAGCGATGCCATTGCCGTCTCCATCGATGCCGTCACCTATGAAGCCTTCTCCTGAAAAGCCCAAGTCGGAAAGTCCAATCAATCCGAATCATTCTATTCCGGCGCGCCCAATGCCGCAAAAGCCGATCATGCCTGCTCCCAATCTGGCGAACCCGAACGTGCCAAACGTAATGCCGCCCAATCGGATGCCAGCGAATCCAATGCCCCCAAACCTCAAACCGTCAAATCCAATGCCAATGCCGCCGAACCGGATACCGCCAAACCCAATGCCTAACACTTCACCGAATGTAAGACCAAATGAGAGCCCGAACATGAGGCCAAATGTCAGACCCAATGTGCGACCAAATGAGAGTCCAAACATGAGGCCGAATGTCGGACCGAACGTAAGGCCAAATGAAAGTCCAAACATGAGGCCAAATGTAAGGCCGAATGTCAGACCGAATGTGCGGCCGAATGAAAGTCCAAATATGATGCCAAATCTACGACCAAATATCAGACCAAATATTAGACCGAATGTGCGGCCGAATGAAAGTCCAAACATGATGCCAAATCTACGACCAAATATCAGACCAAATGTCAGGCCGAATGCGCGACCGAATGAGAACATAGGAAGGGAACTGGAGCTCTACCTGTTCAAATTCCAGTTCCATATGGATCGGATGGAGTATTTCCGCCACAAATGCGAGGAGCATCGTGAAAATCGCCGCAAATACACGGAATACCGTAGACATTACAAGCATCATGAACGAAGAATGCATCATTATCATGACCGTTGCCAATTATGGAATGACGGTAGCAGTTCCTTTGGTCGAGGCTCATCATCTTCGGGTGATAGTGGCTCTTCCTCATCCGGATACAATTATCGACATAGACGGGGTCATAGAAGAGGGCATGGGTGTGACTGCGGATGTTCATTTTAAAGCGCACGAGGAAGGACGCCAGCTAATTAAGCGGCGTCCTTTTCATGCTCAATTCGTAAATGCTTCAACAGCGACTCCTTTTTTCTTTAACTCGCGTCTTAACGTAAGGAGGGCATCATCTTTGTTTTTACATTCCAATATGATGTCCACATTGTAATCTGCTAGCGCACTGACAAAGGTAAGGAACGCCTCTGGGTCAATATTGTCGGCATGAGCGCGAATGTCATTTGCTGACTTAGGCGAGGACATGTGCATCTTCGGTGTGCGCTCTCCCCAGGTTTGAATAATCCGTGGCAGATATTCCGTCCAATCTTCGCCATCAGAATGGCAGTTGTGGTGGTGAATATCGAGCACCATCGGCACACCGATCCGTTCGCACAGCTCCAGTACCTCGCGCATGGTAAAAGATATGTCATCGTTTTCCACGACCAAACGACGTTTTACATTTTCAGGAAGCAGTTCGAAGTGGGAGGCAAAACGATCGAGAGAAGAGGCTTTATCTTCGTATACCCCTCCCACGTGAGTCACCAGGACGGAATTATCGTCGAGCCCGAGTAAATCAAACACTTTTGCATGATAGGAAAAATCGGCAATCGTCGATTCCAGCACAGAAGGCTTGTCGCTGTTCAATATGCTGTAATGTCCGGGATGAGCAGTCAAACGAATGCCGTGTTTGCGGATATAATTCCCTGCCTTTTGGAAATCCCATGCGAATTCTTTTGCCCAATCCCATTCCGCTGCTACTGAATGAGTAGCCAGTGGAACAAATTCAGACGGAAGCCGATACAAAAAGATATGATTTTCTACATTATAAGCAAGCAAATCCATTAAATTAAAAAAGTTTACCTGCATAACTTGCCGTAGCTTTTTTAACCGAGCCTGGGGATCTAATTTATTTACTTGGGCAACCGTCGTTTTTTTGTTTGGATTGTTTTTGGTCTTTACACTGATGCAAGCATAGCCCATACGGATCAAGGAAATCTCCCTCCTTTGCAGCAGCATTCCTTCGTAGTATCTCCAAAACGGGAACGTTGTCGGCTTCTTGCCAGGGAATTATAAAACGGATAAGATGGGAGAATGTCACAGGTACGCCTACAACCTTTCCGCAAAAGCGCGGACGTTCCTTGTGAGTAGACTTGGGTATAGGTTTTTGAAGGAGAATACAATGAATAGTCTTGACCAATCCTATAGTATGACTCTGGTTTTTCTCTCCTATTTTATTTCAGCAATGGCGTCATACACAGTATTAGATCTAGGCGCACGTCTCCAGTATGCTAAAGGCAGGGGACGTGTGTTTTGGTTATGTGCTGGAGCTGTCTCCATGGGGCTTGGTATTTGGGCCATGCATTTTGTTTCCATGCTTGCCATGCATCTGCCGATTGCCGTCCAGTATGATAACCTGATTTTATTTTTTTCGATTGTTTTGGCCGTTTTATCATCAGCGCTTACATTATGGATCGTGAGCGAGCAGTCCATGTCCAAAAAGAGGGTAGAAATAGGATCGGTTGTCATTGGGGCTGGTATCGCCGGAATGCATTATACAGGAATGGCAGCGATGATGATGAACGCCATTATTCTGTACGATTGGTTATGGTTTACCGTGTCCATTTTCGTGTCCATCCTGGTTTCGATGGTTGCGCTGATTCTTACGTTTCAATTGCGCTCGGTGGACCCAGCAAAAGGTCTCTGGCGAAAAATTTTTGCAGGGCTGTTGATGGGGGCAGCTAATGCTGGTATGCACTACACTGGTATGTATGCCACCACATTTATCGCTCACGAGCACATGACAAACGCAGTGACCTCGCATGATCATTCGGAGCTAATCGCTACCATGATTGGCATTGTCAGCGTGTTGATTCTGGTCGTGACCTGGTCTTCTTTATACCTAGACAAGCAATTCGCTTGGAAGACCTTGCGCGTGCTAGAAAGTGATCAACGCTATAAATCACTATTTGAGCACAATTACGACGGCGTGATCTTTTACTCGATCGATGGTAGACAAAATGTCATGAATCCTGCGGCGATGCGATTGACAAAGGAGCAGAGCTTGCCTCTCGAAAAATTAATGACGATGTGTGCTTCTACAGATGCCGAGCTCATAACGACACATTTTACAAATGCAGTGCGAGGTGAAGCGCGCAACTACGAGATTACCTTAACCACGAGCGAGGGTCGTCAGCTTTATCTGAACATGACTCATACCCCCGTATTTGTCAAACAGCAGATGACGGGCGTTTTTATGATTGCGAGAGACATTACCAATAAGAAAGAATACGAGGCAAAAATCAATTATCTCGCTTTTCACGATTCGTTGACTGGCTTGCCGAATCGCCGTTTTGTCGAACGGCAACTGGATCAGGTGATCATGGAGGCAAAAAAAGCGGATCAGCAAGTTTACGTGCTGTTTCTGGATCTCGATCATTTCAAGCTGGTAAACGATTCCTTAGGGCATGATTTTGGTGACCTGTTACTTCAGGAAGCCTCCTTGCGTTTGCAGGATTGTGTGGGAGAAAAAGGAATGGTGAGCAGGCTTGGTGGAGACGAATTCATGGTGATTCTTACAGCTGTCACGGAAAAAGAAGCATCTTCCATGGCGAATGAAATCAACCAAAGGATTGAACAGGCATTTTGTATCCATGGGCACGAGCTGTACATCACAACGAGTATCGGAATTTCTCGATATCCAGAGGATGGGCAAGATAGATGTGTCTTGATGCGTAACGCAGATGCGGCAATGTATGCAGCTAAGGACAAAGGGAAGAACAGTTTCCACCTGTACGTACCGAATTTGGAACAAGCAGTGAATGACAAGATGAATATTCAAAATGAATTGAATCGCGCTTTGGCCAGAAAAGAATTTTTATTGCATTACCAGCCACAAGTAAGTGCCAAATCGGGCGCAATCGTTGGCGTAGAAGCGTTAATTCGTTGGAATCATCCGGAACGAGGCTTACTTCTGCCAGACCAGTTTATCTCGGTAGCAGAGGAAAGCGGCTTGATCGTACCGATTGGAGAATGGGTGCTGCGAACGGCCTGCAAACAGAACAAGCAATGGCAAGAACAGGGGCTCATGCCGCTTCGGGTAGCCGTTAATCTCTCTGCGCGTCAATTCCTTAAACAAGACTTTACCCAGATGGTCGCAGAGATTCTGCACCAAACAGGGTTAGCACCGAAATACTTGGAGCTGGAAATCACAGAAAGCAGCATGATCGACGTTCACCGCGCCACGCAGGGGTTGAAGGACCTGAAGCAATTAGGGGTGCACGTTGCGATTGATGATTTTGGAACGGGCTACAGTTCTCTCTTCTATCTGAAAGAATTCCCGTTGAATCGTTTGAAAATAGATCGCTCGTTTGTGTGCGATATGATTGAACAGCCGACCAATCAGGCCATCGTGTCCACGATTATTTCCATGGCCCATCATTTGCAATTGCAAGTGATTGCAGAAGGCGTCGAGACAGAGGAGGAGCTTGCGTTTTTGCAGGAGCATCTATGCGAAGAAGTGCAAGGCTACTTATTCAGCAGACCGTTACCGAGTGAAGACGTAGCTTTTTATTTGCAAGCCCAAAAAGGCGCTAGTTAAACAAGAGGAGTAGCTCTCATGAGTTGCTCTTTTGTTTTGCCCTTAGATGGGCATGGTTTCGACTCGTTGCCCGGTTAAACGACTTCTCCGCTTGGTAAGTATCGTTGGGTTATATGTCGCTTACGGGATTCCGTTGTCGGAAGCATTACAGTCTTTGTCATCTGGGGAACTGGAGTAAACCCATTAATGTGTTGAGCTAATGAAAAGTAGTTCCATTTCATGTAAGGAGTTTTGCATAACGGATGGCAGAGGACGAAAAGCTATCCGTAGGAAGGAAATAGAAATACCATATGGGAGGAACGCGATGAAAAGAATGAGATGGCTGCTGCTTGCGATGGGAATCGCGCTGATGGCTCAAGCAACGACGAGTTTGGTTTCACAGGTGAGTGGGTATGACGGAGATGCGCGAGAAGGAAATTCTACGAATCGGTACGAAGTCGCGGGTATTACAAATGCAGGTGCATTCGAAGCCTTTTTTGAAAAACTTCAAGAAGCGGTCAAAAAAAATGACAAGACAGAAGTAGCCAAGCACATCAGGTATCCACTGCGTGTGAACAAAAACGGGAAAAGTCATTTCATCCGAGATGAACAGCAATTTCTGGATGAGTATGATCGAATCATGACAGAGAAGGTAAAGGAAACGTTTTCACAGCAAAAGGTAACAGATACGTTTGTCAATGATCAAGGTGTGATGGTAGGGAATGGAGAAATGTGGCTGGGACAATTTTCGAATGGCTTTGTCGTTTTTGCAGTAAATGTAGAATAGAACAAGGGCTTTTCTCTAGAAAAGCTCCCAATCAAGCAGCGCAAATGTTTTTATTGTTTCAAATAGTATATTTTACATGGACATTATCGATGGAAAATTCTAAAATAACAAATAAATAGACAGCTACGGATGTAGAATCGACAGGTTTGTCCTTGTGGAATGGACATTTGTTATTTTCGTCGTTCCGTGATAGAATTCACAAAACGATAATTTTTTTAGCTAAACTTAACTGAATCGGAAAAAGTTGAGGAAGAAAGCAAAAAAAGGAGTGATTGTGTGAGTTTGGAAACGAAGAAATGGGCGGATGAAGTAGCTGAGCAGGTAATTTCATGGCGACGATATCTCCATCAGCATCCAGAATTGTCGTTTGAAGAGGAGAAGACGTCTCAATATATTTACGAAACGTTGGAATCTTTCGGGAATTTAGAGCTTTCGCGGCCAACTAAAACGAGTGTGGTCGCTCGACTGATCGGATCACAGGCAGGAAAAGTTCTTGGTATTCGCGCTGACATTGATGCTCTCCCCATCCATGAAGAAAATGATGTGCCTTATGCATCAGGAAAAGCTGGTGTGATGCACGCGTGCGGACATGACGGTCATACAGCAATGCTGTTGGGAGCCGCAAAAATTTTGTCCCAGTACAAGGATCAAATCAAAGGCGAGGTTCGTTTCTTCTTCCAGCATGCTGAGGAGCTACCGCCGGGTGGGGCTGCTGAAATTGTAAGAGCTGGTGCAGCCGACGGACTGGATTCGATCATCGGCATTCATTTGGCATCATACATGCCTGTCGGGAAATTCGGTGTACTTTACGGGGCACTTACTTCATCGACAGATCGCTTCGATATCAAGATTCAAGGAAAAGGTGGGCACTCCTCGCAACCGGAGGCATCTGTTGACCCGATCGTCATTGGGGCACAGGTTATTACGGGTCTACAACAAATTGTATCCCGCAACGTCAGTGCGTTGGACAAGGTCGTTATTTCGGTGACGATGCTGAATGCAGGGACAGCTTATAACATTATTCCGGATTCGATGACACTGACGGGCTCCACACGTTGCTTCGATGCGGAGATTCGCAAAAATATTCCGATGTGGATTGAACGAATTGTCAAAGGAATTACGGAAGCGCATGGCGCGAGTTATGAATTGACGTTCTCCCATGGCTACACATCGGTTGTTAACGACAAGCAGGTGACGAAACTGATGGAGGATACGATACGCGAGCGTTGGGGAGAAGAAGAGATTATTTACATTGATCCTTTGATGCCGGGTGAAGATTTCTCGGAGTATTTGAAAAAAGCTCCAGGCTGTTTTATTCAATTAGGTGCTGGCAACCCGGACAAAGGCTTTACGTATCCGCACCATCATCCACGCTTTGATTTTGATGAGGACGCAATGGTACGCGGCGTGGAATTGTTTGTTCGGGCAGCTCAAAAAGTCGTCATGGAGTAGAGCGAGATAGAATGAGGGGGATGTTGTATGGCAGAGGCACGCGTCAATGAGTACAAGCTGCATTTTCTCGTACTTATTCTCGTCGCATTGACAGAATTTATCGGGACAAAAAAAATTAGTATTGGCATCGGGGTAATTGCTCTGTTTCCGATGCTCTACGCGCTCGTTTTAGGCGGGGCAATCAGCTGGCCTAAGTTTAAATTTTTGAGTGAAAAAGAAATGAACGTCGCAGCCAATATTTTGGGTGTTTCGTTTTTGCTCTTTATTGCGAAGCTGGGAGCCAATATCGGTCCTGAGCTGCCTAAGCTTCTCGGCTCTGGCGCATCTTTGATTGTTCAAGAGATGGGACACATTGTAGGGACAATCGCACTTGGTCTGCCATTTGCATTGTGGCTGGGTCTTAAGCGTGAAGCAATTGGGGCGACGTATTCTCTCGACCGTGAGCCAAACTTGGCGATCATTGTAGACAAGTTTGGAGCAAACTCTGCCGAAGCTCGCGGCGCGTTGGGGGTATATATTTGTGGAACCTTGTTTGGTGCCATTTATATGTCGATTCTTGCAAGTATTTTAGGAAGCAGCGGGTTGTTTCACCCGATTTCTCTGGCGATGGGAGCCGCTGTTGGTTCCGGTAGTATGATGGCAGCAGCAACAGGCTCCTTGGCTGTTATTTTCCCAGAAGCGGAAAAAGACATACTCTTTTATTCCGGGGCGGCAAACTTGATGATGAGTATCGTCGGAACGTACGTGTGTATCTTCTTCTCCTTGCCGGTCACACAAAAGCTGTACGCATGGCTTGAGCCTATCATTGGACGCAAAAGCGCTTCTTCTACAGCAGAAGGGGGGAGAAAAAGCGCATGAATCAAATCTTGACGATTTTTATCATCGGCTTCATTGCTCTCATCGGTAACTGGATTGGTTATAAAGTACCAATCATGGAATCCTTGCCAGGTATTTTACTCTTGGCGGTCATTACGTTGATCGGAATGGGCTTCACTCGCATTCTTCCCTTCAAATCTCCCGTCATTGTATGGATTTCTTTGTTTGCGATGCTTGCGACATCCCCGTTTTTTCCAGGGAATGAATATACGGCTGCTGCGATTGCCAAGATCAATCTACTCGCATTGGCTACACCGATTCTTGCGTATGCAGGTTTGTCACTTGGAAAAGACGTTCATCTATTCAAGCAGCTTAGCTGGCGTATCGTAGTCGTGTCTCTCGTTGTCTTTACCGGCACGTTCCTATTCGCTACGCTGTTTGCGGAGATAGTGTTCAAGATTCAAGGCGATTTTTAACGAAACTGTTTTTGAGTTAGGGCCTCCGTGTGCTTCCATATGCCATGGAGGTTCTTTGCACATACAACGAAGAGAGTCGGGAGTGGAAAGAAATATGATCATTGATGTGAGAAAGGTTACCTGGCAAAGAGATGAAACAACCATTTTGCGAGACATTGCCTGGCAAGTGCAAGACAAGGAGCATTGGTGTTTAGTCGGGCTAAACGGCTCTGGTAAAACCAGTCTGTTAAAAATCATTTGTGGCTATGTGTGGCCGACAAAGGGGGAGGTCAGTGTATTAGGCAACCTTTACGGAACTGTTGACTTGCGCGAGGTGCGTAAATCAATCGGCTGGGTAAGCACAGCGTTGATGGCTCAGCTTCACGAGCATGAAACTGCACTCCGTGTCGTCTTGAGTGGACGGGAGGCAACCATCGGCTTGTATTCCGTTCCAGAAGAGGCGGACGTAGAGAAAGCGTCGGATTTACTCGATACATTTGGATGCCGTGCATTAAAAAACAGACCTTTTGCTGCTTTATCGCAAGGGGAGAGACAAAAAGTACTGATTGCTCGAGCATTGATGGCTTCCCCTCGCTTACTCATTCTAGACGAGCCTTGCACTGGACTGGACCTGCTATCAAGAGAACAGCTATTGGCCATGATTGAACAAATCGCCAAGCAGCCTAACCGGCCCACTCTCATTTATGTCACCCACCACATCGAAGAAATTTTGCCTTGCTTCACGCATACCTTGCTGCTTAAAGCGGGGGAAGTTGACCAGGCTGGAAAAACAGAGGAGGTCCTAACGGCTGAACGTCTAACAAGCTTTTTCGGCGTACCTGTTCACATTCAACGCTCGCAAGGAAGATCTTGGGTAAGCTTAGGGGAAGAGGCGACCGTTTGAATTGTGTAGCCTGTATGATAAGTTTGGGCACGAGTCAGCACGGTTGTGCATGATTGTGTATAATAGCAATAAGAAATGGTATCTGGGAGGAGAGGAGAGATGGAGGCATGAACAATGTGATTGCACCAATCACAGACTCCACCTGGGCGATCATCACCTATGAGGAAGCGTGGAATAGCTACGTGAACAGCTATGTGATCAAACAAGGGAATGCCTTTGTATTGATTGATTCTCACCAGCGCAAGCAACGCTCTTATTTTCAACAGGCGTTGGAAGAGATCGGGGTCAAGCCAGAGCGAACGGAATATGTCTATTTCACTCATCGACATGCTGATCATATTGGAAATGCCGATATGTTCCCTTCTCGAAACAATTGGATTCACCTCGAAGATTATTACGGACTGGACGATTTTTCACAGACGCTATTCGGCCATACGTTTACAGGTAGTGGGGGAGATCTGCCTTCCCTGCGTTTCCGGCAGCTTTCTTTTCATACAGAAGGCTCTGTTGCCTTCTTTGATCCCCAGTCGAAAATATGCTTTGTTGGCGATCATTTGTGCTTTGAAAACACAGAACTCGGTCAAATTGTTGGCGGAGAAGTGGGCTGTCGGGCAGCTTATCAAGAACACTTGAAGCAATGGGTAGCACGTGAACCAGAACGAGCAGCGGAGTTTACGGAGGGCTTGGAGATTTTGCAGGATTGGCCCATTGAGTATTTAGCCACTGGTCATGGTCCCATTCTCCATGGCGAAATTAAGGGGTTTTTGCAAGAATTGATTGCGATTGCCCGTCCGTAACGTAAAAAAGACTTGTGTGCCGCGTACTGCCGGCTTACACAAGTCTTTTTGCATTACTTGTCGGAAGTTGTTGGTTCTTCTTCTACTTCTTTTTCTTTCTCTAAATCTTTATCCATGATTTGGACGTTATGTTTTTTATACAATTCATCGATCCATTTATCCATATTTTTTCGTTTTTGTTTGCTTTTTACTTTTTCGATCACTTTCGGGCGAGCTTCATCAAATTTTCCCTCGAACTGATCTTGGTTTTCCTCATAGTATTCTTTGATTTGTTCTTCGGTGATCGGGTTATCCATCTCGAACAGCTTGTCCCGCAGCATGACAGCGCGCACGCCTTCACGGAGCTCTTGCTCAGTCATTTGCTTCTCTTTCAAATACTGTTGGAATTTTTCTGGTGATCCCATTTTTTCTTTGACTGGGTTCACACGCGCATCGAGTTCTTGATCGGTTACAGTAACTCCTCGTGCAGCCCCTTCCTGTTTATACAGCTCCAAGGTGATGATATCAGCCATGACACGCTTGCCAGCATCTTTTTTCAATTTGTCGTACATTTGCTCTTGGGTGATCGTCACATTACCAATTTTGGCAACAGGGTTATCCGCAGAGAAAGCAGAATCTTTTCCAGGTGTACAGCCCGCTACAGCGAGACCGAGTACAAGTGCTGAGGCAGCAAGTATAGATACATTGAATTTTTTCATGAAAAATACCTCACTTTCTTGATAGTTATACGACTGTGCATAGAGTATCGTTACGGGGACCGGAAAATAAAAACCGCACACATAAATCAATGTGCGGTCGTTAATCGATTAGCTGGCTTGTGTAGAGGCTTTTTTCCACTCTTCCAAGCGTTTTTCCAGTACGGTGTGATTCAGATGCAAAAAACTGGCTGATTTGTCCATCAATTGCTTCAGATGGGAAAGGGCCCGCTCGTAATTTCCTTTGGCAGCTTCAATCTCTGCCAAGCAGAAGAGCTTCCAGTCTTTTGCCGATCGTTTGCTTGCGATCAGCTGGTAAGCTTCTATCGCGCTCTCTACTTCACCCAGACGGGCGTGCGAACAGGCAATAAGAGCTAAGGAATCAGTCATTCCCTGATCACGCTGGTAAATACGAAATGCCACTTCCAATGATTCGTTGTATCGTTCGGAGGAATAGTAAACGATCGCCAGGTTGTAAAACAAGTAGTGAATCATCGCTTGATTGAACAACGTTGGTCGTTCTTTGCAGACGTTGATTCCTTGAACGATATATTTTTCGGCCATTTCATAATTGCCAAGCATGATCTCATGGGTTGATTTATCCAACATAGCAACAGCACGAGAACGGTTCTTCCGATAGGAAGCCTCCAGCCAGCGCAATCGAATATTCAAACGGCGTTTGAATAGATTGGCCATATACTGAAAGCGGAAGGGCCAGTGCAGGCGAATAAACATAACCAACAGCACAGCCGCAATCCCTGCCAGCGTTGATGTCAAATTAAAACTCAAATACTCCACGTAGTGACACCCTCTCTATTTACGCTGCATCTATTACCCCATCTTAGCACAGAACCTGTCCACATGACAGAGCATTACCGCTATTTCGTCAATGGCAAGATATTCTCCTTTTTCGGGGGAGAGAGCTGTTGTGTTTTGACGTAATCGTCTGAAACGGTATAGAGTGTGTCGCCAATCGTGAGTATCCGTTTAATGTTACTGGAGCTGTCGTACCAGCCTTCACCTGCTTTCGCGACGTCTTCTTTCGACAGATGGGTGATTTGATCTGTCAGTTGAAAACCTTTTTGCAGATCGAGCTGATATACATAGGCACCTTGGAAAGTAAAGTGACCGTACTCGCGCATATCATTTTTAGCTTTTTGTTCAGCCGTCCGTTCGTGAAGGGATACAGGAAAGGCTAACAGATTTTTTTCTTTGGAGAACAGCAGAGCCTTGTGATTGCGCAATAGCTCGGAGTCCGTTCCTCTGTCCCCGATAACGGTCATGAACTTTTCCTTCGGTTTCGTTACATCACTGACATCAAAGAGGGCAATTTTCATCCCTTGGTAATACGCCCAGTCTTTATCTGCTTCGGCTTCTTTGCCAAAACCGATGATATGGTTTTCATCATACGGGTGTAAATAGTCGCTGTAACCTGGAATTTTAAGGGAACCTAGTACGCTTGGCGCAGAAGGCTTCTTCAGATCGAGGACGAACAGCGGGTCGACTTTTTTGAAGGTGACCATGTAGGCACGATCTCCCATGAAACGGACAGAGTAAATGCGTTCTCCTGGAGCGATGCCTTCGAGCTTGCCGAATACCTCGAGTTTGTTGTCCAGTACATACAAGTTGTTTTTTGACGTGTGCTCATCGTCTCGCCACATGTTCCCACTGGTGGTGGCAATTCGGAAATAACCGTCGTCTTCATCCATGGAAAACTGGTTCAGTATGCGCCCGGGCACCGATCCTTTTCCCATATACCGTATGTCTCCCTTGTTCATGGAAAAACGATAAATGGTTGTATCTGACTCAATGGGAGGTGCAAGCAAAGGAGTTGTCGCTCCTTTTTGTTTAACGGCTACTGGCTGGGCATTGTCCTGGGTGACGGCTACATACAGATTTTTGGTGGATGCATAGATGTTCTCGCCAGCACCAAGATACGTATGCAGTGTCATCTTCTGTTTCGAATCATCCACATTCACGCCAGCGACGATCAAATACTCTGGACGAAAGTGATCCGGAAAGTAACGAATCTCGCTGTAGGGAATGGTTTGGTATTGATTATGATGGGCGCTGTCTTTATACGTTGGACCTGGCACTTCTGCTTTCTCTTGCAGAATACGATACGTATCCATGTAATGGTTGGCTGTCACGTACAAGCTCGGGCCGATTTTGCGGGACGACATGTACTGGCCTTCCAGCTCCAGTTGACGAATGAGCCGAGGCTGTTTTTTGTCCGTAATATCGTAGATCAAGGTTTTCACTGACTGCATGCCTTGGAAACGGGGGATGCCTCTTTTGGAAACAGGACCAGGAGGATAGGAGATGGTCTCATCCGCTTGCCCGATTACGATGAGGCTACGATCGTCTACGTACATTTCTTGCGGTACGAATTTTCCATTGTCATAGCTGATACGGCTTGCGATCTTCATCTCGGTGGCTGGATACGCTTTGATGATGCGCACTTCATTTTGCGTGGATTGATAAAGATAAGTTCCGTCCGATTTTACGATATCTGCTTCATCGACGCCCTGCACTTGTGTGTTCGTTGTGGAAAAGTCACCACGAACAGCGCCGCCAGAAGTGTCCGCTACTTTGCTGGCTGTGGGAGGTGCTGCTACTGGCATAGCGGTACCCATTTCCATGGTGGCATAATGGTAGCTGTCCAGGTTTGATGATTGGATGAGCTTTTTTAGCTCCGCATAGGAACCGACTACTGGCAACTCTTCTGTAGATGCTGCGGCTTGAACGGTTCGCTCTGCGATTGTACCCGTCGTGAACAGGAACGGTATGGCGGTCACCACCATCACGGAGGCGAGAAGCCCGGCAAATGTTCTTTTCATTTTGATCCCCCTCATATCTGCTTCTTGCCAAAATTTGTCGTCGGTAGTAAGACGATGCATATTTACGGAATGTTTCACACACTCTTTGGGCAGCAATCTACGGACAGGTGGGGGAGCGTGTGCTATAATAATAGGCGGTTTATGCTACCATTTACACCACTACGTCAAAAGGGGCGTCATAGATGGAAAACTTGAAGCAAAGCATTCTGGAACTCATCACGGATACTTCTACGAATCTACCACCAGACGTGCGTCGTGCCGTCAATGCAGCTAAAGTGAAAGAGGATCTTGGCACACGTGCAGCGCTGTCTTTGTCTACGATTGCGCAAAACGTCGTCATGGCAGAAGAAAATGTTTCTCCGATCTGTCAAGATACGGGGATGCCTACATTCGAAGTGAAAACTCCGGTTGGAGTCAACCAGCTGATCATTAAACAAGCCATCAAAGAAATGATTGCGGAGGCAACCAAAACAGGTAAGTTGCGTTCCAACTCCGTAGATTCCTTGACGGGTACAAACACAGGGGACAACCTCGGACCAGGTACTCCTGTCATTCACTTTGAGCAATGGGAAGAGAATGAAATCGAAATCAAGCTGATTCTCAAAGGCGGCGGCTGTGAGAACAAGAACATCCAGTACTCCCTGCCTTGTGAGCTTGAAGGTCTGGGCAAAGTGGGCCGCAACCTGGATGGTATTCGCAAGTGCATTCTGCATGCGGTATATCAAGCGCAAGGACAAGGCTGTAGTGCCGGCTTCATCGGCGTAGGAATCGGTGGCGATCGCACCTCCGGTTATGCACTGGCGAAGCATCAATTGTTCCGCAAAGTGGACGATGTGAATCCAATTGCTGATCTGGCTGCTTTGGAAGACTACATCATGGAAACAGCGAACCAACTCGGAATCGGGACCATGGGCTTTGGTGGTAATTCGACTCTCTTGGGCTGTAAAATCGGCGTGGAAAACCGCCTGCCAGCGAGCTTCTTCGTATCCGTTGCGTACAACTGCTGGGCATTCCGCCGTCAAGGTGTTCGCCTGAATCCGGAGACTGGCGAAATCCTCCGTTACCTCTATAAAGACGAAGAAGTGGCGATGGACTTGTCCCCTGTAGCAGCTACGGACGATGCGGGCGAAAAGCGCAGAGAGGTTGTTCTGCAAGCGCCAATCTCCGAAGAACAAATCCGCAGCCTGCGAGTGGGCGATGTGGTCATTATCAATGGTGAAATGCACACAGGACGCGATGCCCTGCATAGCTACCTGATGGATCATGACTGTCCAGTGGACTTGAACGGTGGCATCATCTACCACTGCGGTCCAGTCATGCTGAAGGACGAAGCAGGCGAGTGGCATGTAAAAGCGGCTGGCCCGACTACCTCCATTCGCGAGGAGCCGTACCAAGGCGAAATCATCAAGAAATTTGGAATCCGTGCTGTTATCGGAAAAGGCGGAATGGGTGCGAAAACCCTGAAAGCATTGAACGAGCATGGCGCTGTGTACTTAAATGCGATTGGTGGAGCTGCTCAGTATTATGCAGAATGCTTGGAAAAAGTTGAAGGTGTCGACTTCATGGAATTCGGTATTCCAGAAGCGATGTGGCATCTGCGCGTAAAAGGCTTCGCAGCAATCGTCACCATGGATTCTCATGGCAACAGCTTGCATGCGGATGTGGAAAAGTCTTCCGCAGAAAAATTGGCTCAGTTTGCAGCACCTGTATTTAAATAAGGAATGTAACACGAAAGCCTCTGGCGCACTTCACGTGCTGCCGGAGGCTTTTTTTTTTTTCAAACTAGGTGGGAGAGGAGAAGGAAATAGTCGGATAGATGATGAACTTTCGAGGAACTAACCACGATTGAGTACAGATGGATTTTCATTTTTGACAGGGGGGACAGAGATGAAATGGTTGATTGCTGATCGCGTCATTATCGGAGATGGAGAGCGTGTAATCGAACAAGGCGCTGTTGGGATTGATGAACGAGGAAAAATTGTAGCAGTAGGGAAAGAATCGGAGCTTACGGATTCCATTTCACAAGGAGAGGTTAAGCGGTACAGCGGATGCTCCATTTTGCCAGGCTTGATCGATTTACATGTTCATATCGGGTATTGGTGGAGCAAACCAGACTCCGCTGAGTATCGCAATAACGCTGGACTGGTGGCTTTACTTGCAACGGCGAACTTGAAAGAGACACTTTCCTTGGGGGTCACGACGATCCGCGATGTAGCAGCACCAGATGGATTGTGTAGTACGCTGAAGCTGGCAGCCAAGAACAAGTTCATTGTTTCCCCTCGTCTTTTTCAAGTAAACCAAGGGATTATTATGACTGGGGGGCACGGCTGGCAATTAGAGGATGCCCTGCGTGAAGCAAATGGTCCATGGGAAGTGCGGACAGCCGTGCGTGAACAAGTAAGAGCAGGAGCAGATTGGATCAAGCTCATGACGAGTCATCGTACATCAACGCCAGAATTCACACAAGAGGAGCTAGATGCGGCGGTTGATGAATCTCATCGCTTGGGACGGAAATGCTGTGTGCATGCCTCGACCCAGCCTGCGATCCAAATGGCGATTGATGCGGGATTTGATACGATCGAGCATGCGACGTTTATGACCGTCGAACAGGCGGAGCAGATGAAGGAAAAAGGACTGGTATGGGTACCGACCATGGTCACCTTTTTTCAGATTGCTGATTATTACAAGCATATTTGGAATGAGCAGCAACAGGCGAATCAAGGCATATTGAGCGAAGGGCTTATGGAGCAGGGATCCTTTTTCATCGAATCGGAAAAGGCGTACCGCGAGAACTTTGTACAATTGATGAATACAGGCGTAAAGATCGCTACGGGTACGGATATCGTATTAGAGGGCTATCCGATTACACCTGTGGCAGAGGAGATCAAGCTGCTGGTGGAGCTGGGGATGGAGCCAATTCGGGCGATCCAGGCTGCTACCCAAAACGCTGCTGAGGTGCTGGACCAAGGGAGTAAGATCGGTACGTTAGCGCCGGGGTATTTTGCTGATCTGCTTGTGGTAAAAGGTGATCCATTACAAGAGATAGAGGTGTTGAAGCAAGTAAAAGAGGTGTTTCTTGAGGGGGTGACTGTCTATTCAAATTGTTGATGGGGCTAAGCCTTGCCCTGTCAGGTTTGTAACGGCGTTTGTACTGGGTGTTTGACTATTTCTTGCCAAAATGGGTATTGGTTTATTGCGCGTGTATCAGGGCGGGCATAGGTTAATAACGAATGATCACAGAAAAAGGAGTGAGATTCGTGAACTATGTAGTCCGTTCGGGAGATACGCTGAACAGCATTGCGGCTCGTTTTGGTGTATCTGTTCAGGAGTTGATCCGCGTGAATAATATCGCACCTCCTTACTTCATTTACGTTGGTCAAAATTTGTACATTCCGATTACCCCGACACCAGCTCCAGGTGGGGATGTCGAACGTCGCTTGGATCGTCTGGAAAGGCGGGTGGATGCCCTTCGGGAAGACTTCCGCAGACTGGATAACCGTGTTGATCGAATAGAGAACCGTGTCACTCGTCTGGAGCGTGCCATTACGCCGACACCACCTCCGCGCCCACGTCCCACCGGCACGCCTCGTCCACGATAAGCTGCTGGATAGAGGGCCGAATAATTTTCCACATTTCGCAATTTCCTCTTCGCCTGATCCTGCATAAAGTGATACGAGAGGATTAAGAGGAGGTGCGGCCATGCTAGGGTTAAATGGAAAAAACGTCCGACACCATTTCATGGGCGTCTATGGAAAAGTGGTGCAGATTCGCGAACTGGTGGATGTGATCGACCAAGTTTTTGACTCTGTAAACAAAGTGGGCGACATAGGAAAGGCGATGCTTGGACCTCGTAAGGCAAGTGCCAAAAAGCTCGACAAGCTGAGATGAATGGCAAAACAAAAAAACCGCGTCCATAATGGAGGCGGTTTTTATTTATGATTCATTCGTATTTCTTAGGGGCAGACTCTATCATCAGAATAACTCATCGGAAAGAAAAAGTCTACTATTTTCCTAAAAATTCCCTTATATTTTTGGAGCAGTTATCAACTGACTTCAAAAAGGGGAGTGAAATGGAGATGGAAAAGGAAAAGCGCCGCATAGGATTCGTTACGGGTGGAGTGCTGATGGGGTTAGTCTTGTCATCGTTGGATCAGACGATTGTCTCAACAGCCATGCCGACAATTACGAAAGAGCTGGGAGGTCTATCACTATATAGCTGGGTGTTCGCCATTTATATGCTCACAGCGACCACGAGCATGCCCATCTATGGGAAAATGGCGGACTTGTTTGGACCGAGAAAAATGTATTTGATGGGGTTGTTTCTGTTTCTCCTAGGATCTCTCCTGTGCGGCATGGCGAATTCCATGACGGGTCTTATTGCAGCGAGAGGAATCCAAGGTTTGGGCGCTGGGGCATTAATGCCGGTTGCATTCATCATTGTGGGCGAACTGTATCCACCCGAAAAGAGAGGTAAATTTCAAGGCCTTTTCGGGGCTGTCTTTGCCATGACGAGTATACTCGGTCCCTCGTTGGGAGGAATTCTCGTGGAGAATCTGCCTTGGGGATGGATTTTCTTTATCAACCTTCCTATCGGTATCGTTGCCTTTTTGATCATTGCGCTAGCCTTTCGTGATCAACGGCACTACGATAAGAAGCCTGCGATTGATTGGTATGGGGCGATTAGCTTGAGTGCCGCCATCATTCTTATCCTGCTGTCCCTTGTCATGGAGGGCAGGGAATACAAGATCGGGTTAGGGGGAGCGGGTATCCTATTTCTCGGCTTGTTCATCAAGATTGAAACCAAAGCAAAAGAGCCACTGATGCCCTTGTCCCTATTTCGCATTCCGGCCATTGGATATGGCAATCTCGCAGGATTCTTTGTGAGTGCCGCTTTGTTCGGTGCAATCGCTTATATCCCTTTGTTCGTCCAAAGAGTATATGGTGCGAGCCCCTCAGAAGCTGGCTTCCTTTTAGTGCCACTCATGCTATCCGCAGCGATTTCTTCGACGCTTGGGGGAAGATGGATGGCAAAAGCTTCCTTTCGGGCGATTCTAATTCCTAGCTTACTCATCATGGCGGCAGGCTTTTACCTTCTGAGCACGATTGATGTCGGGACAACCAACACACAACTCGTCATTTACATGATTGTCACAGGTCTGGGCATGGGGGCAATCTATCCGGCACTCGGTACAGCTGCACACAGCGCTGTAAAACCGCAAGAGCGTGGTGTTGCCATGTCGACATCGCAATTATTTCGTTCCATTGGGGGGACGATTGGAATCAGTGTGTTTGGGAGCATCGTAGAATGGCGGATGCGGGCAGGATTGGTGTTTAGTGAAGCTTTGCACGACGTCTTTGTCACTGGATTGATACTGATTGGAATCAGTTTGATAGCCAGTGTCCGACTCGGCAATACTCGGTTGCTCGACAAAGAACCCCGCCATTCGCATCCAGCAAATAGCGGGGTTCCCAAACAATAGGATCACAGTTTTTTATTCATGCCTTCCATTGCCATCCGAACCATCTCTTTGACCATACTGCCGCCCAAGCGTCCTCCGATTCGACCGGCATCGTGAGAGGTTAACTGTCCATTGTAGCCGGGTTGCAATGGAACATGAATTTCTTCTGCGACCTCGAATTTGGCCTGCGCGGGATCAGCAACGTGTGCTACCTGCGCTTTTAGGGCATCCAGTCCTTTTCTCGCCTCGGGGACAAGAGGGCGTTTGCGTCTGCTCATGGTAGATCACCTCACGCCCTAGTGTGTCCAATTAGACGAGTGCTTTGCGCAGAGTGAAATCAGTCTCCTGATAGTAAGTATTAGCAACGAGCAGGTTCGGTCCTGCACATCCAGCAGCAGGGCAGAAGCAATTGATCTTCTGATTCAGCGTGTGTTCTTGCCATTTTGCAAACATCGACTGGAGCTGATCGGTTTGAATATTGCCCAATGGCTCTACATCCCCGAAATCAGTCACGATGACATCGCCGGTGAAAATGTTGATGTTAAGACGATTGCGACCATCTGGATCATTGCGAGTCGTCACATTTTTCGCAGAGCGCAGTCTGGTGATCAATTCCCTGTCTGCTGATTCAGGACTACAGGCAAAAAATGGAAGCGTCCCGAAAAGCATCCACAAATCTTCATTACGTATATCAAGCATCCGATGAATGGCTTGACGAAGCTCAATGAGTGAAAGGACATCCAGATCACGAGCAAAATCACTCGCGTACATCGGGTGTACCTCATGTCGCTTGCTGCCCATCTCTTGAATCTGCCGGTGGAGGGTATCGAGCTTTGTCCATGTGCGATGATTCAGCATCGTTTCGGCTGAGACAAATACACCTGCTTCAGAGAGTTTACGTGTATTCTCCATCATCTCATGAAATTGTGCTTCCGCTCTTTTGATTGAAACCGACTGCCGTGCTTTTGCGTAAACAATATCATGGAATTCTTCGGGAGTAGACCAGTTCCATGAAATATGCATGACATCGATGTAAGGCAGGATCAACTCATACCGGGAAAACGGCATAGACATGTTGGAGTTAATTTGCGTCCGCAGCCCACGATCTGCTGCATATTGTAGAATAGGCGCGATCACAGTTTTCACGGTGCGCTCGCTGTACATCGGTTCTCCGCCTGTTATACTGATGGTAAGCAGATCTTTTGCTTCATCAAGACGACGGAGTATGAGATCGACAGGGAGAGCTGGATCGTCTTTGTATCGCAATGTATCACCAACCGCGCAATGCTCACAGCGGAGATTGCACAGATTCGTTACAGTAAACTCGACGCTGGTAAGTTTATAGGCGGGGGGTGTCGCATTGAACAACGGCTCCCATGGATCGTGTAAAGGTGTTAATGGTGTAGTTGGAACCATGCGGATCAATTGTGAAACCTCCTTCATTCTGCGTACAACTCAACCTATTATAACGACATTAGGGCGGAAGGAGAATAGCTAACGAGATGATTATGGGGATGTCTTTTGGACGCGGTGTGCTTTTTCATGATCGAAATGTGCTGGCTTGCGCGGAAGTAAAAGACGGCGTGATTCATATGTGGGCGGAAAAAATCACATTGAAAACGATAGGGAAGCTCTGGTATCGAATATTTTTCTCCTTTCCGTGGTACTATCAATTGTTTCATCTCCTGCTTGCTGGTTATGTACTGGCAGCGATCGTGAAGCCTGACTGGGCCATCATCGATCCTATGTGGGTAGCTGTATACATCGCAGGCTTTCACTTCGTTTTTCCGAAAAAGATGAAAAAATTTCACGGTGCGGAACATAAAGTGTTTAGCTATGGAGGGAAGAAGTCACTAGCCGCACTGAAAGAGATTCAACGGGCAGATATTGTGAATGACGGTTGCTCGACGAATCTGGTCGTGTGGTTTTTTACGGGGTTCATCTTGTCCGTATTCTTTTTACTCTTAGAATGGAGTGTCGCATGCGGGGTAGCAGGAATGCTTGTTGGTATGCTCGGGGATCGCTACGTGCGTAAATATTTTGGTTTTCTTTACAAGCTATCAGCTTTCTTTCAAAAATACAGCACGACGAAAGAACCGGAACGGCTTCATTTAGAAACAGCGATCCGCTCGTATATGCTTTTTGAGCACATTCGCGAAGTGGACCGATTGCAGAATGCTTCGTAAGGAAAAAGCGGTATCTCGCATTATTTGGAAATTCGAAAATTATAAAAAACAGGGAGGATAGAAGGTGCAAATGCGCCCTCGACCTCCCTTTTCTTTTTCCTACTCCCGTTCTAGCGGGCTTTCTTCCAGTTGGCGATATATTTTCCCTTTATCTACGTACGATTGGCGAATGCGTACGAATTCTTTCAAGTCTGCCTCGTTGAGTTCGCGCTTTACTTTCGCTGGATTGCCAACAACAAGCGAGCGAGGTGGCACTTTCATACCTGGAGGAACAAGTGCACCCGCAGCAACCATTGCTTCTTCCCCGATTTCCGCACGATCCAAAACAATCGCGCCCATTCCAATTAATGCGCCTCGACGTACCACGCAGCTATGTAAAACAGCGTTATGTCCAACGGTCACCTCGTCTTCAAGGATCAACGGGTTGTTCGGGCTTTGATGCAGGGTGCTGTTGTCTTGTACACTGACGCGTTTACCAATGACAGTTGGAGCAATGTCCCCGCGGATCACGGTGTTGTACCAAATAGAAGAATCCTCGCCGATTTCGACATCGCCAGAAATGACGGAGCCTTTTGCCAGGAAAACAGTAGGGTGAATCTTCGGTTTGATGTTTTCAAATGATAAGAGCAGCATAGTTACCTCCTAATCAATGAGTAAGCGAGCAATCTGTTTGCATCGGGTGCGGATGGAAAATGGAGAAGCGGCCAGTTGCAGGGTCGCAGTCGATGACTGTCCCGGAGAGCTTGTCTATCTCATGCGTTTGATAAAAGAAAGAAATCCCACTTATTGTTTGGACAATATCGAGTTTGTCCGCTTCTGTAATGGCGATGCTATATGTATAGCTGCCACAACCCGTCGTAGTCGGGACGAGTCTGATTCCGAGCTGTTCAGCATCCGATTCTTCCGCGATCATTTGTGCAAGACGTACTGCCGCAGTTGGAGTAATGGTGATCATCGTCATACCTCCTCGTAGCCATTCTATTGTACTACAAATAGACCTTCCAAATCCTGCTTGTTGACCATGCAGGAAGCATATGATAGAGTAAATGTTACTGATTCTGATGTGCAGGAAATGTGGGTAGTCGCTGCCGCAATCGTTTCGACGATTGGCGGTAGAGGAAAGTCCAGGCTCGCCCAGGCTGAGATGCCTGGAGTGTTCGTACCTGGTGCAAGCCAGGGCAGTGAGGCGTTGAGCCTTGCTGACGGCGTGGAAAGGGCTCTCTCTGAGGCCCGAGTACGCTGAAAGTGCCACAGAAACGTAGCTTTTCTGGCGACAGAAAAGATGGAACGCGGTAAACCCTGCGAGCGAGAAACCCAAATTAGGTAGGGGAACCGTCCTGAAGGAATCAAACGGAAGGGACGGATGGTATCTTCGGATGCCATAGATAGATGGCTACCGCTCTTGGTGCGAGGGATTGCCCCGCTTGAAGCACGGGAGAGACAGAACCTGGCTTATAGCATTTCCTGCTGGAATGAAACGTAAAACCACCTGAGATCTCAGGTGGTTTTTTTACGTTCTGCGAAATACCGTGAACCCGCTCCCTATCCATGTTTGATGAACAGTGGAATGATTTACCGCAAACAAGCATTGAAACTTTTTCGGAAACCTTGTCGTCTAAAAAGAGCATTCGGCCGAAGAAAACAGTTCTACTGTGGACTATTCGATCATTTCTTCAAATGGGAGTGTCTGCTGGAGAGAATGAACTGATAAAACGGTTACATTGATGGAGGGGTTTATTTTGCAAAAAGAGAAGAATCGAGCAAGCAAGGATTTCAAAAAATTATTGGCGACAGCTGTTCTGGCAGGTTCGCTTGCGTTGCCGGGCACCGGATGGGCTGCGACGGCACTACCATTCTCCGACGTAGGAGGAAACGTAAATAAAGACGCGATTCTGAAATTGAATTATGCCAGTGTGTTAAAAGGATATACCGATGGTACGTTCAAGCCGAATAAAGAAGTGACGAGAGCAGAGTTCGCGAAAGTTGCGGTATTGGCACTCGGGTACACAGATGCGCAAGCAAAGCTCTTGCAAGGAAAGACCGTTTTTAAAGACCTGCCTGCAGATCACTGGGCGTCAGGCTATATCAATCTTGCCGTATCACAAGGCATTATCAAGGGCTATCCAGATGGAACCTTCAAACCGAATCACACTGTAAAAATTGCGGAAGCGTTGACTGTTTACGTTCAAGGCTTGAAGATTGACGTTCGTCCATCAGCCTCAAGCGAGTGGTACATCCCGTACTTGCTGGAAGCGGACAGAGCAGGTATTTACGATGCAAAAGAAACACCGACAGCAGCAGCTCCGCGTGATATCGTTGCGAAGTATACCGATCGTTTTATGGAAACGCCTGTATACCCAAACGGCGCATACTACGACAAAGATGGCAATGCAAAAGGAACCATTCAGAAGCTGCCAGTAGTGAAGGGCGCAGTCGCTTCCTATGACAAGTCTGGTAAAAAACTGAAACTAGTCGGACAAAACAAAGAAATCGAAATGGCTGATTCCGCGCAAGTTTACGGCAATCTGATCGTAGGTGCGCAGGTAGAATACATCACGAAAAACGGACGAGTGGCTTTCCTCACCGTTGTTACTTCTGACTCCGAAATCGTCGAAGGAATCGTGAAGACTGGCCTTAATTTTACAACGGCTGTAGGCGATGAAAAGAAATTCAAGGCAATCGTAAATGGTCGAGAAGTCGTTTTGGAAGTAGAAGATGGCGTAAATGTAAGCCGTTCTCACATCGGCCAAAAGTTTGTGGCAGTCGTAGGCGACAATGGCAAAATCAAGTCCATCACGATTAGCGACAACACGACAAAAGGAATTGTGGAAAAAGTATCTTCCGTGAGCGGTTCCAACTCGAAGAAAGAGCTGAGAGTAGACGGCACGACCTATACGCTGGATTCCAAAGCAACGATTAAAGGCAAGGCGCATCCAGAGGCGAAAGCAACAAGTGCTTCGTTCTCTGACATCGAAAAGGATGACTTGGTCGAGCTGACACTCAATGTGGACGGCAAAGTATCTGACCTGGTTTACACGAAGCTGAGCTTCACAGATACGATCACCGTTGATACAAACAAGAACCTGATTCGCGTTGGCAACGTCAATTACGAGGTGCATGAAGATACCGAGTTGTTCGTAGACGAAGACGAAGTAGATGAGCTGGATGAGTTGACGAGCGGCCAAATTGCCGTGCTTACGTTTGACAAAAATGGAAATCTGGTGAAAGTCGAGCAGGGTGTCGGAGCAGCTACGAACAAGCTGGTCTCAGATACAACCGCGTATGCATCAGGAAAACTGGCAACTGTGAAAATCGACGGGAAAATCTACGATATCTTGACCAACGCGAAGCTGACTGTCGATGGCAGCTCCGTATCACCAACAACGATTAAAACCGATCAATTTAATGACCACCGGATTCTTACGTGGAAATACAACGTCGGCACGAATGACATTGTGGAGCTGACTTTGGAAAAGCAAACCGTAAAAGGATACGTGACGAAAAAATCCGGTTCCAAAATTACCGTGAACGGGAAAGTGTATGAGCTCTTGTCCGGCGTCACGATTGACAGCGATGCAGCATCTAACGACAAAGAGTACACGCTGACACTCAACAACACTGGCAAAGTAAAGTCCATTACAGGTGCGCCTAGGAAAGTAAGCGGTGTGGTTGACTCTGTTGAGGTTCGTAACGATGACGGCAAGGTGACTTCCGCGAAGGTAGAGGTTAATGGCAAGACGTACGATGTAACGGATGAGGATGCGATTGAAGATGTCGATCAATTCGAGTACGTGACATTGACCCTTGATCGTGACGGCGATGTCATTGCTGCTTCCATCAGTGGAAAACTGGCGAAGGAAAACGTGCGTTTCGTCGGAATTGAATCCCGTGTGAACAAAGACAAATACGTATTCTTTGATGACGTATCGACGAGCTTGAAGATGGCGGAAGACGCGAAGATCAAATACTACAATGGCAAGGACTTGGAAGAAAGCGACCTTTCCTCCAAGGACAAGGTAGATTTGTGGACAAATGATCAAGGTCATGTCTATGTCATTGTCGTAGCAAAACGATAAGAAAATAGAAAAAGGCGATCTCTTGCTTGATTCGAGAAGGGGGTCGCCTTTTCATTTGTCCACATCGTTTTTACTAAGTATTTCATTGAAAAAGATTTTCAATGAAAAGAGGATGTGTTATATTGTGATTGTTTCGCACAAAACAAAAAAGGAGTGGGTTTCATGCAATTCGATTATGAAGTGATTATTGTTGGCGGTGGACCAGTTGGAATGTTGCTGGCTGCAGAGCTGGCGTTGGCCAAAGTGAAGGTGTGCGTGCTTGAGCGCTTAAGGGAAACAACCCCTTATTCACGGGCACTCACTGTACATCCGCGCACACTGGAAATCCTGGATATGCGCGGATTGAAAGCGAAACTACTTGAGAGAGGAAAGCCGATTGCGACGGGGCATTTTGCAGCACTTGATACCCGCTTAGATTTTTCAGTTTTGGATTCTTCCTCCAACTACACACTGATTCTTCCCCAACATGACACGGAGAAGGTACTAGAGGAGTGGGCGAAAAGTCTCGGGGTGGAAATACGCAGGGAAGAAGAGGTAGTGGCAGTACACCAAGATCAGCACGGGGTTGAGGTTGAAGCTGTCGGGCCAAATGGAAAGGCTGTACTGAAGGCACTCTACGTAGTCGGTGCTGACGGCGCTGCCAGCATTGTCCGCAAGCATGCGGGTATTCCGTTTATCGGTAAGAATGCGACTTTTACGGCTATTCAAGGCGATGTTGTTTTGAAAAATCCCCCGGAATCAGGAGTTCCTTCGTACTTTAATGAGAAAGGTATGGTCATGATTGTACCCTTGCCAGCAGGGATGCATCGAGTCGTGCTGATCGATCCGGAGCGAATGACAGTACCAAAGGAAGAACCCGTTTCATTGGAGGAGTTGCGATCTAGTTTACAGCGTATTCTTGGTGACGATTTGGGGATTTCCGACCCGTTTTGGATGACTCGTTTTGGCAATGCTACCTTGCAAGCCCAGCGTTATCGGGACGGACGGATTTTCCTGGCGGGAGATGCGGCGCACATTCATTTTCCAGCCGGCGGACAGGGGATGAACGTTGGCTTGCAAGAGGCAATCAACTTGGGTTGGAAGCTGGCGGCCCAGGTAAAAGGCTGGGCACCGGATTGGTTGTTGGACAGCTATCATACGGAGCGTTTCCCCATCAATACCGCATTGCTGACAAATACACAGGTGCAGTCGTTGCTGTTCGGTGGTTCAGAATTCTCACCAACCATCAACGCATTGAGGAATATGGTGTCCAACCTGCTACAAATACCCGAGGCTAATTATCAGCTCGCTACCCAAATCTCTGCGTTCAATGTCCAGTATGAACCGGACGGGGAGAGGCAGCCGCATGTATTGAATGGTCGACGTTTTACAGAGTTGAATCTCCGTCTGGAAAACGGTGTGTGCCAGCATGCATACGAACTTTTTCATTCAGGTTCCTTCCTCTTGCTCCATTTCGGCTGGGATGAACAATTGTACGATGGTCTCGATTGGTCGAAATACAAGCATGTCCTTGTCGTTCGCGCTTCACTTGCTAAGGAAACTGCTGATTGGCATGACGTACATACAGCGTTAATTCGACCGGATGGATATGTCGCTTGGGCGGTTTCCCAGTCGGAGTCTAATCCAATGGAAGCTATTCGGAAAGGAATCGCCCACTGGTGCGGGCGTGATTCATTACAATAGTATTGTTTTGTGCGAAACAAAATGAAATTGTTTTTCTCGAAACAATCAGTATATAATGGAGAGGAGATGGTTATCTAGGAGACATGATATGCAAAACACAGACCTTTCCAAGCAGCGGATCATACAGCTTTACATTCAGCTAGTCACACAGCAAGAGCTGCGAGAAAGCAAATTGACTGCGCGTATGGCAGAAGAGATGCTGAAGCTGGAATCCGAGATGGGAATCAAACTAAACCTTACGCTATCCGAAATTCATTTCATTGCGTGTATCGGCGATCATGGTCCCATCAACGTCACTACGATTTCGGAAAAAGTCAATTTAACGAAAGGGTCCATAACGCGGATTAGCAAAAAGTTATGGAAGCTTGATTTAATTAAAAGGCAACAGCTGGTTGATAATAAGAAAGAAGTGTACTATCGGCTAACCGCAAAGGGACAAAAGCTGTATAAAATTCATCACCGGATGCATCAGGACATTGAACAGCGATTTATGAGCTTTCTGGATAAATACACACCGGAGCAATTAGCATTTTCCCGCGAACTGCTGGAGGACTTGCTGGATTGGGATTTCTAAAATCGAAAAACAAAGGGGCGCCATCACACTGATGGGGCCCTTTTTGTTGCTGCGGGGTCCGCTTGACAAATGAAACGGTTTGTATCGTTGATCTAGTAACATGGGTTCAAGAAACATAATTATCACCTAGAATTATTATAGCAATAGACATAGCACGAAACGGGGGTAATGACTGGACGTAGCGATTCGTTATATAGAGGGGAGAGCTAAAGCGTGGCCATCTGAACCTTATACTGAATATGAATTTAGAAAAGGAAACACGTCTCAAGCGATAGATCAGTTACTCCTGTGCCTAGATTTATCTGACAAAATGACCTATCACCAAGGATTTAAACGTTGTGTCACAAAGTTTTGGAAACACTTGCCACACGTAACAAATGAGCAAAAAAATCACTATCAAGCCATTTTAGAAGGGAGAGATTTTTTGTTTTGTTAACCATGGCTTTGAGTTTTGGGCTATTTTCCAACGTTGGCCAGGCTTCTATAAATAGAGTTTGATAAAGGGTTCGAAAAAGCATCCCAAACAAAAAAGGGATGCTTTTGTTATTTTCCCATTTTTCTAAGAACAGTGAATTTGGGAGTTTGCAGTATAGTTATAAATGTATCTATTGTAAAATAAAGGGAGGTGATAAACATAGGAGCAATTGCATATAGAAAGGGCGTTCCACCCATTCGTCAGGTTAATGGAACGCCCGCAGGAGGAGCAGATACAGCTCCTATAAGTAAATGTACCACGCTACCGTTAGATCGGGAAGGAGGAACATATCGCGATGTAGATCATTTGAAAAACATTGTGGAACAATTACGGGAACAACTGGTGCAATTGTTTTTGGAGAAGAATGATTTGTTGGATGATGAAGTTGTGAAATTAAGTCAGCAATTAGATCAGTACATTCTGGTCATTCAATCAAGAATGATGCAAAAATAAGAAATAAGGTTTTATTTGAATTGAGGTAATCACAAACCGAATTGTAAATATATGTAACAGTTGTTCTGTGTTTAAAATTTCTGATAATATACAGGAGGCTAAAGATGAATATTAAGAAAATTTCTTTTGCAACTCTCTTACTTAGCAGTTTAGTTGTATCTGGAGCTGGTTCTGCCTTCGCAACTCAAGGTGAGACTATTAAAATAGGTAACCTAAAAATCGTTGAACGTGTATATGAGAACCCAGTAGAGTATGATTTTACAGATGCCCTTACAAAGAGTGATTCATCTAAGATTGGTCCCTTAGGCAATGATATGACTGGCAAAGTGTATGAAATGTCTAAGAAGGACCTATACAAATCAAAATCTTATGAAGCTGATATTGAAAATGATAGTAACGAAAACGATTCTTTTTCAAGAAAGGTTACAAGAAAAACCTTTCTGACCGGAAAAATAGGTTTGGAAGCCGAGACGAAAGTCAACTGGAGGATAATAGAGGGGAAAGTGGGGATTAATGCAGAAGTTTCATTTGGAGAAGAAGACGTTATAGAAACAACTCACAGTTGGGTCATACCAAAGCGTACGATTACAACTGTTGAATACGGATCAAAAGCTGTAAAAACAACTGGAAGCTTAGTCGAATATTTTCAAGGCAGAGTAGTAGATTCTAACTACGTTAACGTCAAATACTCGTACAAAGAGTATTCTAGTAAAAAATCAAAAGATCTATGATCCGACCTCTCCAGATACTTCTCCTTCTGGTCATAATCCTTCTTAGTGGTTGTAGAGAGGTAGTAACAGTCCCTAAAGAGAAGTCATATGTAAGCGTCTACGATTATTTCGAAGAAATTACAGGGGAGAATTTGAAAACATCTGTTCTTGTAGTAACAAAAAATGGAAATTCGGCAGAACTCACGTTACGAATCTTAATTTCGGACGATTTGAGAGAAAAAATGATGCATACGGAAAAGCCCATTTACTTTTCGTTTGCAGATATGCCGGGTAACGAGACAATTAAAAATTTGCTTGCTGAGACTCCTTCACTCGTTCAAATTGAGTTAAACAGTAAAGAGAGTCGGTATACGATTTCGCAACAGCTAAAGCTAAAAGAAAATTTGTCGGAAGCTGATAACCAGGCGCTATTGTCTCCTGCTAATTACCGATTCCAGGTCATAAACGAAGAAAAGCTCTCTGTAGCTAGTTTTATGGGTTTAGAATATTCGCTACTTCCTGAAGATAATAAGAAGTAGCAAATCGCTTGTTACGAATTAGAGTTTGTTTTAAAAAACGGAAAGTGGGAGCAAAGTACAAATAGGGAGGTAGCTATTGCTATCTCCCTGTCGCTTTACTCTTCCTATTGCACAAAATATAAAAATGATGTGAGATAAAATTCAACAACTTCGTTTTCTGCTCATTATCTTTCAAATAGCCTTTTTATGAATGATGAAAGGAAGAACGAGGCATATCATCTTGAGTTAAACGAACATCTAATCGATAGGAACTGATGGGGTCCTTTTCATTGCCTCGGTGTCTTCTTGACAAATGAAATCGTCCTACATACAATTTGATTGAACGACCAATCATTTTTTTGATTAATCGATCAAAGTGATTCATCAGGAGTTGAATAGCAATGACTGATTCTTTTATTGCCGAGGCTAGAAGAGAGCAGATTGTACTTGCTTGTATTGATACATTGGAAGAGGTTGGTTATCACAACTTAAGCCTAACGAAAGTAGCAAAAAAAGCCAGGATAAGCACTGGGCTTATTTCTTATCACTTTCATGACAAGCTTGATCTAATGAATCATACCTTACTGTTTCTGGTAGCGAAGCAACTTGATTTTATTCGTAGGAACGTTGGGTTATCACATTCTGCAACGAAAAAACTGGAAGCTTTTATAGAGGCACATCTGGCTTATCAAGAAACCCATTACAAACATACGATTGCCTTGATTGAGATTGTCTTTACTGCTCGGAATGAAAATGGGGTGCCTTATTACAGAATGGAAGACGAACAGGAGGAGGACGGACTTAGAAAGATGGTAATAGATATTCTCGAGGAAGGCCAACAGAATGGGGAGTTTACTTCCTCCTTTCAAACGGAAATAGTCGCATCCTTTATTATCGGGGCGATCGAGGAAAGAATGCTTAAACCGAATTCATCTATACCCATGGAGCAATATGCGGTTGAGCTCGTAAAAATGGTGAAGAAGCTCATTGTCTAACGAGACCGCTGAACTTTTTTCAACGAACACAAGGAGAGGATCATATGTCCGTTTTACCTCCTATGAAAACGGCGGAGACAAAAAAACGTGCCGTTTCATTAGATCTAGCCAGAGGCGCTATGTTACTACTTATTGCACTCGCGCATGCCCCGCTGTATCTGTACGCTTTGGAACCTGGGATCATTCACAGAGTGGAAAGTCAGAATTTCTTTGATCAAGTTGTGAATCTTTTTGGTATGTTCATCATTGATAACAGAGCGAGACCGATGTTTGCCGTTTTATTCGGATATGGTTTGGTACTGGCTTTTCATAGTCAAATTACGAAAGGAAAAAGAGAAAAAGATGCCTTACAGGTGGTCCGGAGGCGTTCCTGGTATTTGATCGTATTTGGAGCAGTTTTAGCGGTGATCATTGGCGGTCAAGATATTTTAATGGCCTACGGGATAGCTGGACTTCTCGTTAGTTGGCTGTTAACACGTGAAATCAAGACGCTGATCCGAACCTTTATAATTATCACGTTATTCTACATCATCGTGAATCCGATAGTATGGGGCTTCATGATGCAATCCATCGGAGATTATGGGTTTCCGCCGGAGGTTTTAGCTACAGACACCTATCTTAGCACAATGATGTATAGTTTGATTTCTTTTCCATTTATCCCGATTTTGATTCATAGCATGTTCCCGATTCTTCCTTCCGTTTTGCTCGGAATGTGGATTGCCAACTATCAATTATTAACCAAGCCAGAGCAACAGTTACGAACACTTTCTTTCCTAACAACGATTGGCTTAGCTGTTTCTTTACTAGGAGCAGTGCCTTTAAGCCTTATTGGGAACATATGGAACCCTCCTTTTTTTCTCGCTGGCTTCGTTTATGGATTCCACATTCTAACCGGAATTGCTGGAGGATTAGCCTATGCGGCGCTCTTTGGAATCATGGGGGCAAAGGTAAAAAAAGTAGGGCCTTTCCTCCGGTCACTTATGGCTTTAGGGAAGCGTTCCTTAACATTCTATGTATGGAATGAGGCGATGCTGGTTTTATTCTTGTCACCAGTAGCACTTGATTTAGGGGGACGTGTTAGTAACGGAATGGCTGCTTTGGTTGCCGTGGGTATTTGGAGTCTGTCTCTGCTATTGGCCACGATTTTAGAAAGACAGAAGCTGAACGGCCCATTAGAATTCGCAATGAGACGATTGGTATATAAAAATAAAAATCATTAACTTCTCATTCAGCAGGGGTAGTACCTTCTTTTTTCAATCGATTATAATAGCGTAAAAAGCTAGTTACCGTTATGAGAAAGAGGGAACCTCCATGACTTATACGACCCAGGAAAACGGTGTTTTTCCAGCAGTCTGTTCACTTGATTGCCCGGACCAATGTGGATTGCTCCTTCATAAAAAAGAGGGGAAAATCGTCAAAATCGAAGGGGACCCGAACCATCCGGTGACGAAGGGGAATATTTGCAACAAAGTCCGCAACATGACAGAGCGCATTTACGATCCCAAGAGACTCACGTATCCGTTAAAGCGTATTGGCAAAAAAGGGAGCGGGGAGTTTGTTCGAATCAGTTGGGAGGAAGCCATCACTACCATAACCGAACGCTGGCGTACCTTAATCGACGCAGACGGTCCCGAGAGCATTTTGCCTTACAGCTTTTACGGAAACATGGGGCGGATTAGTGTGGAAGGAATGGATCGCCGTTTTTTCTATCGAATGGGGGCCAGTCAGCTTGACCGTACGATATGCAATAGTGCAGGGGCGGTAGGGTACAGCTACACGATGGGTGGAGCTTTTGGAACCGATCCGGAAGACACCGTTACTACCAAGTTGTTCATCATGTGGGGGATCAATACGGTTAGCACCAACATGCATCAAGTGGTGTTTGCGGAACAGGCTCGAAAAAATGGGGCGAAAATCGTCGTGATTGATGTCCATAAAAATCAGACGGGTCGATGGGCTGATTGGTTTATCCCAATTTTGCCTGGAACTGACACGGCTTTGGCTTTGGGCATCATGCATGTACTTTTTGCTGAAAACTTGGTAGATTCAGCCTTTATGGAGAAGTATACGGTAGGACATGAAGAGCTGCGGGAGCATGTACGTACCTACGATCCTACTACCGTATCCGCCATAACGGGTGTCCCTGTCGACGATATTTACAAATTGGCGAGAATGTATGGCATGACATCCCCCTCTTTTATTCGCATTGGAAATGGCATTCAGCATCACGACAATGGTGGAATGTGTGTAAGAACCATTGCTTGTCTTCCGGCCCTGACAGGGCAGTGGCTTGTCAAAGGCGGTGGGGCCAATAAAGGGAATAAAGGTTTCCTGGAGCACAACAAGCTTGCCGTGCAGCGACCAGATTTGCTGGCTGATAAACAGACGAGAGTCATCAACATGAATGAACTAGGAAAAGCGTTGCTCGATACAGAGCCGCCGGTGAAATCGCTCTTTGTCTATACGAGCAATCCAGCCATTGTCGCACCAGAAGGAAACAAAGTGCGGCAAGGCTTGGCGAGAGAGGACTTGTTCACGGTCGTACACGACTTATTTTTGACGGAGACGGCTCTTTATGCCGATATCGTTTTACCAGCGACGTCTTCCTATGAAAATACGGATTTTTACACGTCGTATTGGCATCATTACATTCAACTTCAGCAACCGGTGATTGCCCCATTTGGGGAGAGCAAGTCCAATACGGATGTTTTCCGCTTGCTGGCTGCTGCCATGGGATATGACGAACCTGCTTTTCAAGACAGTGATGCAGAAATGGTCAGACAGGCGTTACAGGGGCATGGTAATCCCCATTTGGAAGGAATCACGTATGAAACGTTGGTCGAAAAACAATATGCAAAAGCCAATATGGAACCTTTCTTTTTGGAACACCTTCCCACGCCAAGTGGTAAAATTGAGCTTTACTCGCAAGCAATGGCCAAACGAGGGCTGCCTCCGTTACCGACGTATACGCCTTTGGTGAATGATGGGGATTTCCCATATTTATTTGTCCCGGGGCCCAATCACAATTATTTGAACTCCACGTTCTCGAATAATGAAAAACATAAGAAGATGGAAAAAATACCTCGTTTACACATGCATGTGGCGGATGCTAGTGCTCTAGACATTTGTGATGGAGATACAGTCCGCATATGGAATGAGCGGGGAGAGTGCGAGCTCGTGGCAGCAGTTGGCGAAAATGTTCTCTCGGGCGTCGTAGTGAGTCAAGGCTTATGGGCAGACAATGAAGGTCCAAAGCATTATGTAAATGCCCTCACACCCGATCGAATCGCGGATATGGGTGGAGGAGCGACGTTTTTCTCTGGACGTGTTGATGTGGAAAAGATCATTCGATAACAAACAGCGAGTGCCCTAACTGCAATGGCACTCGCTGTTCCATTTTTTCGTGAATGTGACGCAAAAAGGGGAGGAAGCGTCTTATGCTTGATTCCAAACTAATAAAGCAACTCATAAAAGAACGGTCAGAACTTCACCTGAATGATCCAAAGGTATATGATTTCTGGGAAAGGCTAACGGAGCTGCTGAGTGCCAACACGCTAGAAACCATCGAGTTCTTCGAGGCTTGCACAGAGCAAGAAGCTTATTGGCTTAGTGAAATTTTTGAGGATATCTCTGCAAGAGTGAATAGTCGAGATTTTATCGAATGTTTAAATCGGGTAGACAGAAAATATCCAGAATTACTGCTTTCAAAAGATATTAAAGTAGCGGAGGAGTTTATGGACCAAACATGATGAGTGAGTATACTCCCTTACCCGTATTAGAGGAACATTTCGAAGAAGCTGAGTATTGTTTTTTTACGAAATAGAAAAATGGCAGGTCCACCCGAGCAAGCTCTTAGGTTCAACGAACGGGCAGGATAGCTGGGGCTTTCCTTTCAATTAACACATTTTCTTATGGAAATTATTTTTTCTCAATGGAACATGGTGTTTGTTTTATTCAATAGATTCATTTTTGGTAATTCGAAATGTTATGAAAAGGGGAATGACGTTGATTGAACATAGCAATCTTGAAGAATATCAAGATCCGGTAAATTACGATCTTGAATTTGGCGGTGAAATGGACAAATATCAGTTCTATCTTGAGCTTGCTAGATCGAGTCCTGGGGAAGTATTAGAACTTGCTTGTGGTACAGGCTTAACAACGATACCCCTGTCGAAAGCCGGCATAACGATTACCGGTGTAGATATCTCTTCAGCGATGCTCGCATATGCGCGGTTGAAGGCGGAAGGGTTGACTGTTACTTTTATGGAAGGCGATGCCCGTACCTTCGAATCGGACAAGCGATTTTCGATGATTTATTTGACTGGTAATGCATTTCAGGCATTCTTAAGTGATCAAGATCAAATCGATTTGCTCACGACCGTTCACAAACATTTACAACCGCATGGAATTTTTTCATTCGAGACCCGTAATCCGGAGGGAACGGATTTATCCGATCAAGAGGAGACAGAATGGGGATCATTTATTGATAAGGATGGGAATAACGTCAAGGTATCAGGCACACAATGTTACGATGCTAGCCAGCATATCATGCATTGGGTCACGATGCGTGATTGGGGGTATACGCGAACGACTTCCCGAATTGCTTGTCGGTTCACGTATCAGGATACGCTGCATTCTTTATTAACCCGTCACGGCTTTCACGTCGAACATCAATATGCTGACTGGGATAAAACGCCGTTCTCTCCGTCATCTTCATCTATCATTAGTGTTTGTAGGAAATGTTAGGAGAGACGTAACGCATTGCAATAGAAATAATCCCCTCAGGTCGAGGGGATTTTTAGATGGATTATCCGTACGATACACCGAGAAGATAAAAGTATTCACGTTACGCCAACATCAGTCTACTACTTTATTTTCTCTGGACAAATGAAAGCGTTGAATGTAACGGTGATACCATTCATCTATTAAGAAGGGATGGGGTGTTGTATAAAAACGAGAAGCGCCAATCCAACCATAAAAAAAGTGTCCCTACCGCACATGGCAGAGGGACACTTCTTCTTTTTGATTACAAAACAAAACTGACGACGGCACCAGACAAAAGACTAACCAGTGTGGCACCGAACAACAGCTTCAACCCGAAGCGAGCGACCACATTGGATTGTTTCTCATTTAGCCCTTTCACCGCACCAGCGATAATGCCGATGGAGGAGAAGTTCGCGAACGAAACGAGGAAGACAGAAAGAATTCCTACTGTACGTGGGGAGAGTTCAGATACGACTTTGCCCAGCTCGATCATCGCTACGAACTCGTTCGTTACGAGCTTCGTCGCCATGATACTACCAGCCTTCATCGCTTCCCCAAAAGGAATGCCCATCAGGACGGCAAAAGGAGCGAAGACGAATCCGAGCATTTCTTGGAACGTCCAGCCGAAAATCATGCCGAACAAGCTATTCACAGCTGCGATCAAAGCAACAAAACCGAGCAGCATTGCGCCAACGACTACCGCTACCTTGAAGCCGTCCATGATGTACTCGACAAGCATTTCGAAAAAGGATTGCTTCTCATTGCTTTGAATCTCGAGCAAATCGTCTTCTTCTTTCACGGTATAAGGGTTGATGATCGAAGCGATAATAAAGCCGCCAAACAGATTCAAGAACAGGGCGGTGACAACGTATTTCGGCTCAATCATCGTCATGTACGCACCGACAATCGACATTGAAACAGTGGACATGGCTGACGCGCACAGCGTATACAGACGGTGCTCCGGCAAGGAACCGAGCTGTTTCTTCACGGTGATGAATACTTCATTTTGGCCAACGATAGCAGAAGCAACAGCGTTGTAAGACTCTAGCTTACCCATGCCGTTAATTTTGCTTAGAACAAAGCCAATTGCCTTCATGATAATTGGCAAAATCTTGAAGTGACGCAAAATACCGATGAGAACGGAAATGAAGACGATTGGGAGCAATACACCAAGGAAAAAGGACATTTGTCCGTCGTTTGCCAGATTACCAAATACGAAATTGATTCCTTCCCCAGCAAAAGCAAGAAGCTTTTCAAACGATTTGGAAATGGCTGAAACGAATATAACCCCAAACTTGGTTTGCAGAAGAAGAAAGGCGAGCAAAAATTGCAGAGCAATCATGACGATGATCGGTCTGTATTTGACCTGTTTACGTCCATTGCTTCCTAACAATGCTAACCCGATCACGATGAGTATGCCAGCGATGGGAATGATAAAATTCATTACAACCTCCAAGAAATTAAATAGTGCTAAACGTAAAAGGCATAAAAACGCACTTCCCGACAAGAGAAGTGAAAGCGGTTTATATTCTATCATCTCGATAATATGATTGCAATTTATATGTATGTTCAGAATTATCGCCCGTTGCGTTTGGAACACTGAAATCGGGCGTACTAGCATAAGCCCACCACCATACGGTTTATGGAGGAGGTGAAATCCTTGGATGAGTTGCAGAGGCTCAAGCAGTTTATTACTTCAGCAGAGCATGTCTGGACTCAGATCGCGAATTCGCCTAGAGGAAAGCCTGTTTATACCGTAAACGGTGTGGATTACACGCCATTGCCCGAAAAATACAACACGAAACGAAAAATCTCCCGTATTTTCCGCCGGTATTGGGGAAAGCAATTGACGGAAGTGATGATTCGGAATCTCCATTTGCGGATACTGAAAGGAAAGCTCTGTATTCCTTATCGTGATATCCCACCCTTTCCTGCAACCGTGCTGTCGTTGCAAATAAAAGTGAATCTGCCGAATCATCGAACCGTGGCTGCGATATTGGGCGGGGGAGGGAAGAAAACACAAGTGGACTACCGTTTGATCCGAATCGGCGCAACCAAAACGTTCACGATCATGAAACGCTCAGGCGAGCAGTTTGATCTGAGATACCAATCTCTGGCTACCTTTCCCCTCAACCCGAAGGCACAACCCGTGCGTAGAACCAAACAACGGGGAAGAACCAAAAAGTAACGAAAAGCTCCTCTATTCCCCCGAAGCATAAGGGGCGAGGAGCTTTTGGTATTTAGGCGCGAATAGAAACACGGTACTCCCGCAGCCAATAATCGAGCTGGCCGAGATAGGCGAACAACTGGGGGGTACTCATGAGCTGACCGAAAAACGGAATACTCGAAGCCTGGGCATCAGACTCCGCAATTTTTCGAATCGAGGGAACATCTACCAGTTGAAGCAGTGGAGAGGAGGAGTCGTTTACGATATCCAGCAGCCAAGAGCGAACGGCTTCCGTATAGGCGGGATTATGTGTTTTCGGGTACGGGCTTTTCTTGCGATACAGAACTTCATCAGGCAATATTCCTTCCATGGCTTTTCGCAAAATTCCTTTTTCCCGATTCCCGTACGTCTTCATATCCCATGGGATGTTCCAGACGTATTCCACGATCCGGTGGTCACAGAACGGGACGCGGGCTTCTAGACTGGCCGCCATACTCATTCGGTCTTTGCGATCCAACAGCGTGTTCATGAACCACGTTATATTCAAATAAAACATTTCCCGTCGGCGAGCTTCAATCGGATCTTCGCCTGGAAGATGTGGGACTTCATCGAGAGATTCCTCATATCGCATGGCTACATATTCCTCGGGTTTGACCCAATCACGAAGATCAGGTGAAAGCCAGGAGGCACGTTCTTTCGTTGCTCTTGACCAAGGGAATGTTCCGGCATTTAGCAGTTCCTCGCGATGAAACCACGGATACCCCCCAAATACTTCATCTGCACATTCTCCAGAGAGGACGACCGTCGTCTCTTTTTTTATTTCACGGCAAAACAGGTAAAGGGACGCATCTACATCAGCCATCCCCGGCAAGTCGCGGGCGAGAGTCGCTGTTTTCAAGGATTCGATCAAATCGTCCGTGTCGAATTCAATTGTGTGGTGCTGGGTTCCGAGAAACTTTGTAACGAGTTGCACATAAGGTTCATCCTCATTCGGTTGAAAAGCACTCGCCTTGAAATGTTTTCGGTTGTCCACGTAATCGATGGAGTAACTGTGCAGGGTTCCACGGCCAGTTTTTTGAAAATGATCTGCTGCGATAGCTGTAATAATGCTCGAGTCTAACCCCCCTGACAAGAGAGTCGAAACTGGCACATCCGCTACCAATTGGCGTTCAATCGAATCCGTGACTAACTCCCTCACACGTTCCGCAGTCGTCTCCAGGTCATCGGTATGTGGGTGGCTTTCGAGCTGCCAATAGCGCTTTTGCTTGATGCTATCACGCGTCACCAACAGATAGGAACCGGGCCGAACCTCGTGTACGTTGTGAAAAACTCCATGGCCGGGCGTACGAGCGGGACTGATTCCGAACACCTCCGCCAAGCCTTCACGAGAGAGCTCTGGCTTGACTTGGGGGTGAGCAAGCAAGGCTTTTAGCTCGGAGGCGAGCAGAAAGGAACTGCCTCTTTGCGCATAAAACAGTGGCTTAACCCCCATGCGGTCACGGCCAACAAACAATCTTTGTTCGCGTTCGTCCCAGATCGCAAAAGCAAAGATGCCGTTTAGCTTTGGCAGACAATCTGGGCCCCACTCCAAATACGTGTGCAAAAGCACCTCTGTATCCGAATGAGATTGAAAAGTATGTCCGCAAGCAAGCAGTTCTGCTCGCAAATCCTCGGTATTATACAATTCACCATTGTAAATCATGGTGCAGGCATGTTCGTTTTTGAGCGCCGACATAGGCTGCTGTCCGCCAGCAGGGTCTACGACCACAAGTCGACGATGACCGAGGGCCGCACGAGGAGTCAGCCAAAAGCCTTCTGCATCAGGGCCTCGATCCTTGAGGCATTGGGTCATTTTTTGCAGCACATTACGTTCACCAGATAAGTCCTTTTCCCAATCAATCCATCCAACAATTCCACACATGGTATGATCACCCTTCTCCTGAAGCATTGCACACACAGCGTATGCAATCAGCCTAGCGAGGTTGTCTGTCCAGCAGGGAATTGAGGGTAATGTGCGGAATTTATAGAAGATTTAAACGAATGGAGGCTACGGTGGACAATCTCACGTTATTGCTCATTGAAAGAATGGGCATTCTTTTGACGCTGGCATTTATTTTGACAAGGACATCGTTGTTTCGCCAGCTTTTAGACCGCGAGTTGCACGTAGGGACGTCAATCGCATTTTCCGTCATGTTCGGATTGTTTGGGATTGCAGGTACATATGCAGGAGTGGTTGTGCAAGGAGAGAGCTATCTCCCCGCGTTTTGGATATTTCGTTTGTCGGATGACGAAATTATCGCCAATTCTACTTTGGTAGGGGTCGTCATTGGAGGTTTGCTCGGAGGGCCTCTCGTTGGCCTGGGGGCAGGTGTCATTGCTGGACTTCATGTCTTTCAATTGGGAGGATTCGCCGCAGCACCGATGGGCTTGTCGATCCCGATCACGGGGTTGCTGGCAGGATACGTAGCGCGTTTTTTCTCACAGGAGAGGGTTATTTCTCCGTCCAAAGCCATGTTCATCGGCATGTTCGCACCGATTATTCAGATGTCGCTTTTATTGATCATGGCAGCCCCGCCCGAGCTGGCGCGAACGATGGTCAACGTGATTGGAATTCCGATGGTGCTGACGAACAGTGTTTCGATTGCGATTTTTACGACAATGATACGGGTTGCCTTGCAAGAGGCAGAACGTTCCGCTGCCATTGAGGCAGAGCGTTCCTTTACGATAGCGGAAAGAATTTTGCCACACCTGAAAAGGGGGCTTACCCCGCAAACGGCTCAGTCAGCAGCCCTCGTCTTACAAAAAGAAACGAAAGCAGCAGCCGTTGCGGTAACCGATCGAGAACGGCTTCTTGCGCACGTTGGAGTGGGGGCAGATCATCATCATCCGGGAGAAGCCCTCAATAGTGAGCTCGATAAGCGGGTGCTGCATAGCGGCGGAATCGATAAGGGATTTACGCGAGAGAGCGTCGGGTGCAAGCGCCAAAATTGCAACCTGCATGCAGCGATTCTTGTGCCGATTAAAGAGGGGGACAGCGTCGTCGGTCTGATCAAACTCTATTATCGGAGGCCGCAACAAATAGGAAGAGTCCAAGAAGCACTAGCAAAAGGGCTTGGCAACCTGATCTCCAATCAATTGACCCTATCTCTCACGGAACAAATGAAAGGGTTAATGAAGGATGCAGAGCTGCGGATGCTACAGGCACAAATTCATCCTCACTTTTTGTTCAACACATTGAATTCCATTGTGACCTTGATACGAATTGATCCGCAGCTAGCCCGGCATATGACCATTCAGCTTGGCGTGTTCATGCGATTCAACCTGAAGCTCACAGCGAGTCCGCTTGTCACTGTGAGACAGGAGTTGGATCACCTGCATGCTTATTTGGAAATTATCAAAATCAGATTTTCCGAGCAATTCGCCGTTCGCACCATCATTGATGCGGGGGTAGAGGAAGCCCTTATTCCTCCTGGTACGTTGCAGCCGTTATTTGAGAATTGCATTCAGCATGGTGTTCGAGACATCACGAACGGCGGTGAGATCATCCTCCATGTGAAACAGCAGGATGTGCATGTTGTTTTTCAAATCGAAGATAATGGCCAAGGCTTTCCCGACAACTTACTGCCCGTTCTGGGAAAGGTGCCAATGGAGAGTAAGGAGGGCAACGGGATTGGCATCCATAATGTCAACCAACGTCTGATCAGCTTGTGCGGACAAGATGCCCAACTTCATTTTGCCAATAAACAAGAAGGCGGCAGTACGATTACCTTTACCATTCCAATGACAACAGAGGTGAGTGCCTGATGCCAATACGCGTCATGATTGCAGAAGACGAGCGACTCGCACGCGAAGAACTGAGCTATTTATTGCTACAAGAAGGAGACGTAGAACTGCTGCCCTATGCTACTAACGGGCGGGAGCTGTTGGAAATGGTCGATGTGCACGATCCGGATGTCGTCTTCCTCGATATGAAAATGCCTGAGCTGGAAGGAGCGCAGGCAGCAAGAATGCTCGCTTCACGCAAGCAACATCCCCTCATCGTTTTTTGTACCGCGTATGAGGAATTTGCCATCGATGCGTTTAAGCTGTACGCCGTCGATTATTTGTTGAAGCCTACGGAGCCAAAGCGGTTGGTAGAAACGATGCAACGGATACGCGAGCGTCTGGTCAAGCCAAAAGCAGAGCCTGTCCAGACAAAACGAACGAAGCTGTTGGTAGAAGACAATAGCAGATTAGTGGTTATTGATCCAGCGACGATTGTATATGCAGTGCGGGAGGAGCGATATGTGCAAATCGTCACCCAAACGACAACCTACTCGACGCGGATGACCCTGACACAACTGGCGGAAAAGCTTCTCGCATACGACTTTTTCCGTACCCACAAGAGCTATTTGGTCAATCTTCAATATGTAAGCGAGCTCGAACCATGGTTCAACGGTGCTTACAATCTGATTTTGAAGGGAGAAGGAAGACCGCGTATTCCGGTATCTCGGACCTCCGCCAAGGATTTGCTCAAACGTCTCGAGGAGTAAGTCTGTTTGCAGATCGTGGCTAAAAATCTGCCACTGACACACTATACCCGACATCTTACGCAGAAAAATACACGGTTAGAAAAGGTTTCTCTACAATATAGGAAGCGCTTACATTTCTGTAGATAAGGGGGAGGTTCCCATGGGCAAATCCGCTTCGGCAAAAAAAGCCGAGGATCAGAAGAAGGACGAAGTTGATTATGCAGCAGTGATTCAGTCAGCCACTTTCAAGGAGCTCTTGAGAAGAAAAAGAGCGTTTATTTTGCCATCTTCTATTTTTTTCTTCGTGTTTTACTTTACCCTTCCGATTTTAACCTCCTACTTCACCGTATTGAATCAACCAGCGTTTGGAGCCATTTCGTGGGCATGGGTATTTGCCTTTGCTCAGTTCGTCATGACATGGGGTCTCTGTATTCTGTACACCAGACGGGCAAAGCAGTTTGATCAACTCGTTGAGAAAATCAAACAAGAGGCAGGTGGAAGGGGCTAATGAACGTTACTGCATTTTTACTCTTTCTCGTCATTGTTCTTTTGACGCTTGTCATCACCTTTTACGCATCGAAAAAGACGAACACCACGAGTGAGTTTTATACCGCCGGAGGGGGCTTGACGGGTTGGCAAAACGGCCTCGCAATTGCGGGAGATTACATGTCCGCTGCTTCCTTTCTAGGGATTGCCGGGATGATTGCGTTGAGTGGATTTGATGGTTTCTTCTATAGTATCGGCTTTCTTGTCGCGTATCTCGTTGTGCTCTACTTGGTAGCAGAGCCTTTGCGTAATTTAGGAAAATACACGATGGCTGATATGATAGCTGCGCGTTTTGACAATAAAAAGGTTCGTGGTGTCGCCGCTCTCAATTCGATTGCCATTTCGATTTTTTACATGATCGCGCAATTGGTCGGAGCAGGCGCCTTGATCAAGCTGCTCTTGGGGCTGGATTACACGACCTCTGTTTTGATCGTAGGGGCATTGATGACGGTCTACGTCGTCTTCGGCGGGATGACGGCAACCTCGTGGGTGCAGATCGTCAAAGCAGTTTTGTTGATGATCGGTACGTTCATCATCTCTATGATGGTTTTTGCCAAATTCGATTTTAATCTCTTGAAAATGTTCGAGCAAATGAAGACAGTGACACCCTTGGGAGAGCAATTCCTCAATCCTGGCAACAAGTTTAAAGTGGGGCTCGATACCCTTTCACTAAATCTCGCGCTTGTGCTCGGAACAGCAGGGTTGCCGCATATTTTGATTCGTTTCTTCACTGTAAAAGATGCTACGACAGCTCGCAAATCGGTTGTGTATGCGACGTGGATCATTGGTGCCTTCTATGTCATGACGATCTTCCTCGGCTTCGGTGCGGCAGCGTTTGTAGGAGCGGGGAAGATGGACCCCGCAGGTAACATGGGAGCTCCATTGCTTGCGCAAGCACTAGGAGGTAATTTCTTATTCGCCTTCGTATCGGCGGTTGCCTTCGCTACCATTCTTGCGGTAGTGGCAGGACTGGTGCTGACAGCAGCTTCTGCGTTTGCGCACGACTTTTACGGACACGTATTACGCCAAGGAAAAGCAACAGAAAAGGAACAAATGAAGATGGCCAAATGGGCGTCAGTCGGAGTCGCGGTTGTCTCTATCCTGCTTGCCTTGTTTGCACAAAATTTGAACGTGGCTTTCCTTGTTGCGCTGGCTTTCGCAGTAGCAGCGAGTGCAAATCTACCGGTGATTTTGTTCACGATCTTCTGGAAAAGATTCAATACAGCAGGAGCAATCAGTGGGATGGTCGTGGGTCTGTTCAGCTCTCTCATTCTGGTTGCGTTGAGTCCGAACGTTTGGAATCCTGTGGCTGGAAAAGCCATTTTGGTCGGCGAAGCGCTGTTCCCGTTGCCGAATCCGGGCATTGTCTCGATCCCGTTAGGGTTTTTGGCCGCATGGATCGGAACCTTGTTGTCCAGCGCCCGTGATGATAAGAAGTACAATGAAATTTTGGTGAAAGCGAATACAGGAATGAAAGATTCAGCGTAGAAACAGTAAGCGTAGGAAGCTCATGCCACGAAGACAAGGCTGGGATTAACCCCGGTCTTTTTTTCATTTTTTGCAAGAAGGGAGAAGTCTTGTCCGTGACGACGATCATCTTTTTCCTTGCCGTCATTATCGGAACAATGGCCATTACTTATTCGGCTGCCAAACAGACGGGGACGACGAAAGACTTCTATGCAGCAGGAAATCGCTTGAACGGGTTACAAAATGGCATTGCCATTGCAGGCGACTACATGAGTGCTGCCTCGTTTTTGGGGATTGCGGGAACGATTGCGATGTACGGCTTTGACGGGTTCGTGTATGCGATAGGCTTTTTTGTTTCTTATCTGATTATTTTGTTTTTAGTTGCGGAGCCGTTGCATAATTTGGGGCGCTATACGCTGGCAGACGCGATTGCCGTCAGGTTTGACAGTCTTTGGCTGCGTGGCGTTGTTGCCTGTACGACTCTCTTAATTACGATTTTTTACATGCTGGCGCAATTAGTTGGCGCAGGTGCCCTCATTCATTATTTATTGGGAATTCGTTACGATACGGCTGTCCTGATTGTCGGGAGCCTGATGACATTTTACGTCGTGTTCGGCGGGATGGTGGCGACCTCGTGGGTTCAGATAATTAAAGCGATTTTGCTCCTGACAGGGACATTGATCCTAAGTCTGATCGTGTTCGCCCGTTTTGATTGGAGCTTCTCCGAAATGTTTTCACATGTGAGTACGATTACACCTCTTCAGGAACAGTTCTTGCAACCGGGTAATCAACTTCATGATCCGCTGGAAACGATCTCCCTGCATTTGGCTTTGATTCTCGGTACTGCTGGACTCCCCCATATTATCTCCCGGTTGTTTACAGTCAAGGACGCAAAGACGACTCGTAATTCGATTTACACCGCTACGTGGGTCATCGGTGCCTTTTATTTGATGACGATCTTTCTCGGATTCGGTGCGAGCACGTTTGTAGGCTACGAGGCATTGAAAAATGTGGGCTTCGGGGGGAATCTGACTGTCACACTCTTGGCGGATGCTCTCGGTGGAGAGTTTTTGATGGCGTATATCGCTGCCGTTGCTTTCGCGACGATATTGGCTGTCGTGACAGGACTCGTGCTCTCTGCCTCTTCTGCGTTCGCACATGATGTCTACAGTCATCTGATCAGACGAGGGGTAGCTTCGGAAAAAGAACAGGTCACCATGGCAAAGCTTGCGTCAGTAGCGGTGGGCGTGATCTCCATTTGGCTGGCTATCGGTGCAGAAAAAATGAACGTGGCGATTCTCGTTGCGCTGACGTTTGCGGTAGCAGCATCATCCAATTTGCCTCTGCTGTTATTTACGTTGTATTGGAAGCAGTTTACCGTGCGAGGAGCGATTTGTGGCGTCCTGACAGGGTTAGCGGCATCAGTAGTCCTTGTCATTTTAGGACCGACTGTTATGCATCCCCTCACCGGACTTATTCGGGCGGAGCCACTATTTCCACTGACGAATCCTGGATTGGTCTCTATACCACTCGGCTTTTTAGGCGCAGTCCTTGGGACACTACTGGATCGGCCTGATCCGGATGCCGAGATGAAGTATCAGCGCGTACTGTTTCAGGCGTTGACGGGAATCCGAGTTCCACCTGCGAAGAAAACGGAACAAGAATCTGCATAAAGCCTCTCTGCGTGCCCCACTCTAGGAGTAGAAGGAGGAGGGGCAGTGGGTACAACGAAAGAGTCAGACGCTTTATCACATGGCCAGCCAGATGTCTATGAGCGTGCAAGGCTGGCATTGGATGATCTGATTGGAGAGCTATGTGAAGCACTGGAAGAGGAAGATACCGAATCCTATAAGCGAAAAGGCTATGAAATGATCGGAAGCTACTTTCGTGAGCCGGTTAATACCGGGGAGTTAACCTTGATCTATGCAGCGGTGCTTGCCGATATCCTCTATAAGCTGGAGTTGACACAGCAAGGGGAAAACGTAACGATGGTCCGTGATGAGTACAGCATGATGAAAAAAGACGTTTGAGTGGCGACCCCGTTTGAGGGTCGTTTTTTGATTGGCACGATTCGGCCCTGCATGTTTCATAATGCAATCATTCATACTACGGGTAAATGACATCAAAATGGGTGATTGGTATGGATAAGGTCGGGCTCGTTTTGCAGGGAGGGGGTAGCCGTGGGATTTACACCGCAGGCGTTTTGGATTACTTCATGGAGCAGGAGCTATACATCCCGTATGTGGTTGCTGTGTCAGCGGGTGCGTGTAATGGAGCGGCATACTTGGCAAGGCAGCGCGGATTGGGCAAGATTTATCATACGAAATACATTCGCGATCCCCGATACTTTCACTACAAAAATTTGATCACGAAGCGGTCGCTGTTTGGCATGGATTTTATTTTCAATGAGATGCCTAACAAGCTGGAGCCGTTCGCCTTTAATCGGTTTCGCGAAGCGAAGGAACAGTTTGTCGTCGTCACAACGGATTGCGCGACAGGGGAAGCCGTTTACTATACGAAAGACGACTGTGAGGATATTTTCCATGTGATTCGGGCGTCGTGTAGTCTTCCGTTTCTATCACCCAAGGTTACGTTTAACGGACGTAAGCTATGGGATGGGGGCATCGTGCATCCGGTTCCTTTCATGAAGTCCATGCTGGATGGCAATCAAAAGCATATTATTGTGCTTACTTCTTCTTGTCCGCCAAGGGAATGGATGCGGCAGCTTTCGCGTGCCGAGCGTCTTTTTTCCAGAAGTACACGTTTGTGCCAAGCATTCATTCGTCATTTTCGCATCTATTACGAGGCTATGGAGCATGTCAAAGAGATGCAGAAGGAAGGCAGAGCGTTTGTCATCGCACCACCAGTAGGGACCTTTCTACGAGGTTTTGAACGTCAAGAGGAAAAGCTGGAGCATTATTACAAACAAGGCTACGAGGATGCTCGTACTCAATTTTCTAGGCTTTGTACATGGCTTGCTCTTGGCAGGAACAGCTGAAAAATGAGAAAACGTCTGTCCAGCGGATGTTTTTTCGGCAAAATCATGCAAAACAGGTTTTTCCAAAGTAAAGATAGGGAAGAAGCATCAGGGGAGGATGGAATCAGGAGGAAAGACCCCATGAAATATGTGAACGTAGACCTAGTAGAGCCAGGAGACGTTTTGGCTCGAAGCATTTATACAAGTGAGGGCTTGACGCTCTTGCATGCAGGTGTCCAGCTGACTGTCGGAATGATTAATAAATTGCGTCGGTTCGGCGTCACGATGTTAAGCATCAAAGACCCGTTCCTCGATGAAGTGAAAGAGCAGGAGGTCGTCACGGAGACCACTCGGAAGGACGCCATCCGCAATCTGTCGCAAGCGATTTCGTGTGTGCAGTCTGGAAAAAATTTTGATGTTCGCGGTATTCAAAAATCAGTGGGAAGTATTATCGACGAAACCTTGAGAAATCGTCGCGTGCTGTTGAATTTGGGAGAGATTCGCACGACCGACAACGCTATGTACATTCATTCCTTGAATGTGTGCATGATGGCAACAGTAATGGGCGTAGGATTAGGTTATAATGCGGCTCAATTAAAAGAGCTGGCTATCGGAGCCCTCTTGCATGACATTGGAAAGCTGTCAGTTGACAAGGAAGCCCCAGCCTACAAAAAGAACAGCAAGACCAATCATCATACCTGGCTGGGCTTTGATCTGTTGCGAAAAAAACATGAGATGAGCATTGTGTCCGCACACGTTCCTTTGCAGCATCATGAATGGGTGGATGGTAGTGGGGAGCCAAGAGGACTGACTGGCGATGAGATTCATGATTTCGCCAAGATTGTTGCGATTTGTAACTACTATGATAATCTCATCTCGCCTTTTTCAGCGGAAGAAGAGACGTTGCCAGCGTATGAGGCTTGCGAAAAAGTCATGGGGCTCGCGGAGAAACGCTTTGATCATAAAATGGTCATTCACTTTTTGCGCTCGATTGCCATGTACCCCACAGGAACCTCGCTGAAGCTGTCGACAGGAGAGATCGGTGTGATCATTGACCAAAATAGAGGCTTGCCTTCGCGTCCAGTCATTCGGGTCATTCGAAGAGACCAACAGGCGAATCGGCGGATGGTGGATGATCATGAAATTATGGACATTGACTTGAGTGAAAAGCCAACTATTTTTATCACAGCTGTCATGGACTAGGGCATGGAAAGGTTAGGACTCCCTATCAGGGAATATCCCTACCAAGATCAGGGAAACCCCCTACATACACGTAGGAGCCAGAGGGCTACAATGGACACAAGGCAGATGGATACATAGAGCAACACCGCATTTGCCAGATGAAAAAGAGGAAGGACGTGTCATTATGTCCCGTATTCTAGTCCCTGTCGATTTCTCAGCGCAGTCCATTCAGGCGGTCCGCTTCGCGCTGGCCTACGCCAAAAATAAGCATGATATCACATTGCTTCATGCCATCTCGCCTTTCCCTTCACGCAACGTTGTCAGAAGGTTGGGAAGAGATGTCGTAGAAGATTATCAATTGGATGAAGCAAGAGAAGATCTGAAGAAATTCCTGTCGATCGTAGAAGAAGCCGGTATCACGTATGAATTGGAAATTGAGTTCGGAGAGCCGCATGAAGTCATTGCGAAGCACGCTGCGAATGACTATGCTGCCATCGTAATGGGAACCCATGGCTACGGCCGCATTACAGGCTTCCTGTTGCAGAGCGTCAGCTATCCGACACTCCACGAGGTCAAAGTTCCGGTCTTCCTTATTGCAGAGGAGACAGACGAGAGCCGCTTCCCTTGGAATAAAGTACTCATTGCCGTAGATGGTTCCGATCATTCGATGGAAGCTACGAAAAAAGCCATCGAGATGGGGCAACACCTACCGGATGTATCGTATACACTTCTGTCCGTTGTCATCCCGCCAGTCACATACGCAGGTGTATATGGCGTAGGCTGGGATAACATGAATACACTCGAAGGTTGGGGACGTGAAACACTAAAACCTTGCGAGGAGATGCTTGAAGATGCATCGATTCCTTTTGAAAGCATGGTCGTGGTTGGAGATCCAGCTACAGTGATCCGCCAGACGGCTGAAGAAATCGGCGCTGGACTGGTTGTGCTCGGTCATCATGGACAAGGTGCAGTTGCAGGTACATTGCTTGGCAGTGTTACATTTAAAACGATTCATCGTACGAAAACACCACTCCTCATTGTGAAAACATAGCATTTTGCTAGAAAAAGCTGTCCGCTTGGTGGACAGCTTTTTTGCTTGGGCGCATTCTCTTACGATAGAGTTTGCGCTTGCTTGTGTTCGAGAAGATGGTTAGCTCCATCTTGTGTGGCTTCTACCGAATCCCACTTGATTCGTGTACATCCCCATGCAGCGAGTAGAAGGATGACAGATGCGATCAGAAATACCGTAATCAACGAAGTCATCTGCATGAGCGGACCTGCTGTAAAGGAACCGATCATCATGAGTCCGACCATGAGCGGTGAAATCGTTCCATTCACTCGTCCGATATACGCTTCATCCACGAGCTTGATCATGAACATACCGATCACGATCTGTAAAAATGCCATCCCAATTCCGGTGAAAAAGCGCATCGCTGCGGTGACGTATACCCAAACAGAGAGAACTTCTACGGCGACGGAAAGAGCGAAGAATATCAATCCACCTGTAATGACCCAACGACCATTCAGGCGATCCAGATAAATGGAAGCCAAAATACCGCCCAATAGCATACCCAATCCGTCTAACGCGGTAAACCATTGAATGGCTTCCTTGGAGAGTAATAGACGATCCGTGATAACAAATACCTCCAGGGAATTGATAAGACCCGAGGATAGTCCCAGACACGAAAAGGTAACGGCAAGCCCACGTAAGGCTGGTCGCTCTTTTACATAGGCAAAGCCTGCTTTAATCTCAGAAAGGAGAGTTCCGTCTCCCTCTGTTGCACTGGCAGTTGAGGCAGGGAGTGTCAATAGGATCAGTGCCGAGACGAAGAAGAGACCAGCCATCGTTAACAGGGAAGGGTAGATGCCCCAATGTTCAAAGAAGAAGGTACCAACGATCGGACCAACCAGTAGAAAAATAGAACCCGTACTTTGTGAAATAGACACAGCAGCTGCAACTTGCTCATCAGGAATATGGCGTTTCATCATCTTGGCAGAAGAAGGCTGGGAGAACTGCGACAAGATAGCTGAGATAAATGTCGCAAAGAATACAGCGATCCACATCCCTTGCCAGAGCAAATACACGATGACCAAAACAGAGAGGGCGCTTAACAGGTTCCCGGCTATCATCGTTCGCTTCGGATTCCAGCGATCAGCCAATGCCCCACCAATAATCGAAAAAACCAAGATCGGCGCCAGTTCGATAGCGGTCAAGAGCGATACGGCAGTCGGATTGTTGCCGCTCGTCTCCATCACATAGTAGAGCAAGGCCATGTTACGAATCCATATCCCGATATTTTCTAATGTATCCGTGATAAAGACGGTGAGAAAAACTTTGTTTCCCCAAAGACCTTTCATAGGTCATATCACTCCCGAAAAAAGTTATACCGAACGTCCGGTCTAATAAAGGTTGAAAAAAATGCTACTTGGCAATAATGCCATGCAGCAAAACGTCAATGCTCCTCTTCAGCAGAGCATGAAGACGCTCGTCTTCCATTTGATAGCCTACGTTAATGATTCCGTTCATGAGCCCTTCTAGTATCATCGCCATCTCCTCAGGATCGCATGGGGCGAACTCGCCTCGGTCGATTCCTTCTTGGAAAAGTGAGGTATAGAGGGTATATGTGGAGCCGAGCATTTCCAGCACTTGTTCTAAAATGACTGGATCAGCGAGCTGGCTACCGGAGAACTCTTCACCTGCTTTTTTTAGAGGGTGGGACAAAAAATCCTCCAAGAAAAAAGTAGCTAAGCCGTACAGTTTATCGATGGATGTCTCGAATTCTTTTTCTTTTTCCTGCCACAGATCTACCCATTCGCTGTACTGCTTTTCAAGCAAATACAGGAACAACTGCTCCTTGTTTTTGAAGTGGTAATAGAGGCTGCCCTTACTCGCTCCAGTTGCTTGGCAAATGTCCTCAATGGAAGTGGCTGAATAGCCTTTCTGAGAAAATAACTCGGTGGCTTTCTCTACGATATGTTGTTTGGTTTTCTCCCCATCGAGACGACGCTTTGACATTTTTTAAAAGCTCCTTATTCTAGACTGAACGTTCGGTTTGGTTTTATTGTATTCGATCTGACAGGAAAGCGCAAGCACTCGATTGAGAAGAGGGGACAGAGGGAAAAATGGTAGGAAATGAGTGAGGGGAGGGATTACCTTGCAAATCGGCTGTCATGTCAGTATTCGTCATGGGTACGAGGAGGCGGCAAGGACTGCATTCAGAGAAGGAGCGTTATCCTTTCAATTTTTTCCGAAAAACCCGCGAAGCCTAGGTGTTAAGCAATTCGATGCCCGGGATGCAGAGCGGTGTCGCGCTTTTTGTCAGCAAAACGGCATGCTGTCGATTGCTCATACGCCATACCCGGTGAACCTTTGCGTCGAGGAGCAGGAACTATTCGCAGTCACAGTGGGCTCGGTACGAAATGACCTTGAAATTGCCGAAGCTTGTGGAGCGTTGGGCGTGGTCGTTCACTTTGGCCAGTATAAAAGCGAGGATGTACTTACCGGTTACAAAATCATGATTCAGATGGTCAATCAAATACTGGATGGCTGGAATGGAAAAGCCCAGTTGTTAATCGAAAACAATGCCGGACAAGGCAACCGCATGGGCACGACACTCGAAGAGCTTACGCAGGTTCGACAATTGTTTGCTGAGCCACAGAAGGTAGGCTTTTGCCTCGATACGTGTCATGCATTTGCCAGCGGATTGTGGAAAGGGAATGATTGGGGGGAAGTAGCCGATCGGATGCGAGCGCTCGATTATTTTACGAGCTTGCGTGCCGTTCATCTGAACGATTCCGTTTATCCGAGTGGTTCCTTTCGAGACCGGCATGCCTCCATCGGAAAAGGAATGATCGGTGATGCAGCCATTGCCGCTTTTTTGCAAACACCCGAATTGCAAGGACTTCCTATCGTCCTGGAAACGGCGAGAGGCTCAGAAGGGGGCCATAGCGAAGAAATCAAACATGTTCGTCTGCTCATAGACAATTGGCAGGCCTGACCATGTTGTGGTAGAGTGTGAAATGATGTGTTGAACACGGGAGGGGTACCTATGAAAAAGCGTATCAAGGTCACGATTGCGGATTTTACTCATCTTACAGAAAACTTGAATAACCCAGAAGAGCTCGCTCTGTACGAAGCGGCGAACGGAAATACATACGATGCTGAAATCGAGCACGATGGATATGCGATTGTGGATGTAACTGACGAGGATTACATCGAACTGGCGCCAGGAGAGTATCAGCTAATGATCGAGGAGTGGACAAACGCCGGACAAATCGGCGAATGGACACTCCAAACTATGTCTGACCCAGCAGATGACAAAGCTTTGCTTTACCGCACAGTGGACAAGGCTGGAACCGAAATACAAGCACCACAATCCTTGCCGAAGCAAGTAGTCGAGCTGGTTGCCAATACGTGGTTTGGCAAAAAAGCAAAGAAGATTGAGGAGTAATAGAAGAAAAAAGGAGCGCTGCGAGGTAGTAGCGCTCCTTTTTATGTCAAAAATGTCCGGAACTGTTCTCTCTCTTAAATAGGTATCGATGAACAAACACAGCTGGTGAGAAGAAAAAGCGCAGGACTCGCAGACCTTGACAACGCCTACCCAGTCGGAACTTAAAAAAGGGGACCACGCTTGTCGAACACTTCTTCTTTGAGAAACATCCGCCCGTAGGGTGGCTTTGGCTCGACGGTCCCCTTTTTTAAGGGGAGACGGACAGTCAATCCCCTTGCTGGTGTGTCAGAGTCGAAGAGAACTGCGCTTTTTCTTCTCCTCCACCATGTTGACTCAGCTTTTTTCAATCACTCGTCCTCAGATTCCAGCTGTATCCCATACTTTTTAATCCGCCGCATAAGTAGCGATTGAGTTATACCGAGGGCTGCTGCTGTTTTGCGAGTCGTTTTATGCGTGCGCAATGCTTGCAGAATAAATTCCATCTCAATTTTCTCCATCCGCTCTGTAAGAGAAAGAGAACCGAGTGAAAGAATCCCTTCCTCCAGCTCACGAATACTCCGCAGTTCCTCTGGCAAATCACTGACTTGGATTTCATCCAGCTTGGACGTAATAACGATCCGCTCTACTAAATTTTCCAACTCCCGCACATTCCCAGGCCATTCGTATTGATGTAAAACATCCAGCGCTTCCGGGGAAAAACGCCGTTTCTGGTTATGCTTGCTATTGAATCGCTGCAAATTGTGGTGGAGTAAAGGGAAAATATCATCCTTTCTCTCCCGTAATGGCGGAACATTGATTGGCAAAATATTAAGGCGATAGTATAGGTCGTGTCTGAATTTGCCCAACCGCACGAGCTCCTGAAGATTGGCATTCGTTGCCGTTATGATGCGGATGTCAGCTGTGTATGTTTTAGTGCCGCCGATCGGCATAAACGTTTTGTTTTGCAAAAGCAGCAATAATTTCGATTGCAAGTGGTAGGGAAGCTCGCTGATTTCATCCAAGAAAAGCGTCCCTTTGTCCGCCATTTTCACTAATCCGATTTTCCCCGAGTGACTCGCCCCCGTAAATGCCCCTTTGTGGTAGCCGAACAGCTCTGACTCGATCAAGGTTTCAGGAATAGCGCTACAGTTGACGTGGACGAAAGGCCCGCTTCTTCGTTCGCTCAACTGGTGGATTTGTTCCGCAAGATAGCTTTTTCCTACACCAGTTTCTCCTGTAATAAACACGGTCGTGTCGACAGGGGCTGCTTTTTTCATTAATTCTAGCAGAGCGAGATAGGAGCGGCTGTTGCCAATCAAGGTTTGGGAGGAGCTCTGGCTCGCCTCCCATTTCATGAGCTGAATCTCTTCGCTATACCGCTTTAGCAAAGAGACCGTTTCTTCCAGTTGTGAACTGGCACGGGCTGCCTCCGTGATATCGCGAGAGTGGGAAACGATCAGCTCTGGTCTCCCATCCTCATCTGGGATAATATGTCCAGTCACCAGAAATTTCCCCTTATTATTGACGAGTTGAATGGTTGTGGTCGGTTTTCCCGTTTCCAAAACCAAGCGGGTGACTGAAGGGCTAAAAATCCCCATTTCTTCAAGGGCGGATACGTTTTGCCCGATGAGTTCGGCTTTTGGAAGACCACACAGGTTTTCACTGGCGTTGTTTAACCATAAAGTCGTTCCCTGTGCATCAGCAATGAATATGCCATCTGCCAGCGTGTTCAGGATGTCAATAAAACGATCAACAGAAGACAATGCTAGTATCTCCGCAGCTTTTTCCATGTTGAGTAGCTCCCCGGTTTTTCAACTGATTGTACAAGATCAAATTGATCGTTGTATAGTGAATCGAAATTAAAAATAATTGAGTCGATATCGATTCGATAGAAAAGTTAGACTTTTCCTGCTTTTTGATTCGAAAGTGAGTCTATTTCGACTCATCGAGAAAGGAAGGCTTTTAGCTTGGTTGTGTTTTCTTGCCGTTTTAAGGCTTGGCACAAAAGTTGCTAATACATAATTGGACGTAAGCGATTTACCCAAGAATAAGAGATAAGGAAATGCATGCGATGTTATCAAAACTGGTGACGCACGAACAAGCAGTGGAGCATGTTCTAGATGGCACCCGGCTGATGTATGGCGGATTCGGCACGATTGGCTCCCCGGCACACTTGATTGATGCGATCTTGCACAAAGGCGTGCAAAGCTTGACACTCATCGGAATTGATGCGGGGTATCCGGAAATCGGAATCGGAAAGCTGATCAGTCATGGACGGGTGAGGCGGCTGATAACCACACACATTGGCTCCAATCCCGAAGCAGGTCAACAAATGATGGACGGAATGCTGGAAGTGACATTTTATCCACAAGGAATTTTCGCAGAAAAAATTCGGGCAGGAGGTGTTGGCATTCCGGGAATCGTTGTAGACGCGCATGTGAGAGGAGAGCGAATGGAAGGAGCAGAGCCTTTTATTTTTGCCGAAAGAACTTGTCAGATTGAAGCCGCCCTTACCGCGGAGGTAGGAATCGTCTATGCGAAACAGGCGGATACTTACGGAAATCTCATTTATGACAAGGCGGCAAGAAATCTGAATCCGCTAGTAGCGATGGCCGCAGATATCACGATCGCTGAGGTGGAGGAGATCGTTCCGGCAGGAGAGCTGGACCCGGATAAAATCGTGACGCCTGGCATTTTTGTGGATTATATCGTGGTTCGTGGCGGAGGGAACAGCTAATGGGGTTGGAAATGGATCAGCGAAATATGGTTGCGTGGCGTGCGGCCAAAGAGGTCGCTCCCGGAATGGCAGTGAACTTGGGGATCGGGATACCTGAGCTCGTCGCTGATTTTATCCCGCATGAATGGCAAGTCATGTTTCACTCGGTGAATGGGATCTTGGGAGTCGGACCTACGCCGTTAAAGGGAGAAGAGGATCAGCATATTTCCAACGCAGGTGGAGCACCTGTTACCGTTGTACCGGGGGCTTCGTATTTCGACAGTACCATAGCATATGGCATGATCCGAAGAAGAAAGCTGGATGCAGCGTTTATCGGGGCTTTGCAGGTGAATCGCCGAGGAGACCTGGCAAACTGGATTGTTCCTGGCTCACGTGTTCATGGTATTGGTGGAGGAGCGGAGCTGGCCTATTACGCCAAGAAAGTGATCGTGCTCATGAGCCATGTCAATCAGGCAGGCGAGCCCAAAATTCGCAGGGAGTGCACATTGCCGCTGACGGCGAAGGGCTGCGTCGATCTCATCATCACCGAGAGGGCCGTAATCGAGGTTACGCAAAGAGGCTTGCTTTTGACAGAGGTCATGTACCCGTTCACCTTGGAAAATGTCATCACGAATACCGGGGCACCTTTAATGATTTCAGAAAATTTACAAATGGTAGAGTAATGAGAAATGTAAGCGTGAACATAAAAAGCAGGGGGATGAAACACATGAAAAAAACAATCAAAACGATCGTAGGAGTCGTATTTTCGTTGTCACTACTGGTAAGCGGATGTAGCCAAGGCGCATCCACTAATAGCGCGGGAGGTCAAGCAGGTGGGGCTACTGCTGGAAATGCATCGTCCATGACAAAAGAGGCAGGCGTATTTGTTTACGCGGCATCAGGTGAATATCAGCCATTCAGCTACTTCAAGGATGGTCAATTGACCGGATTTGATGTCGAGATCGGCAATGAGATCGCCAAGCGCTTGGGGCTTGAGCCAAAGCCAGTCACGTCGCCTTTTTCCGGTATTATTGCAGGGGTAAAGGAAGGGCGCTACGATGCAGCGATTGCCAGTCATGCGATTACAGAAGAGCGGAAGCAGCAGGTTGATTTCGCAGACCCGTACTACTTGTCCGGTGGTCAATTGTTCGTTCGCCCGGATGGGACGATTAGCACGCTGGAAGGATTAAAAGGCAAAGAGGTGGCAGTTGCACTCGGCACTACACACGAAAAGATGGCAAGGGAGTATACGGATAATATCAAAACGTATGACAGCGATGTAACGGCTCTGCGTGCCTTGGAGCAGGGAAAACATGATGTCGTGATTACTGATAGCGTCGTAGGGGAGATTGCCATGGGGCAAGGCTTGAAGCTCAAGAAAAGCGGGTCGCCACTCTCGGAAGTGAAACATGGAATCGCAGTGCGCAAAGGAAATACGGAATTGCTGAATAAGATCAACGAAGTGCTCAAGCAAATGATGGAAGATGGCACCTACGGCAAATTGAGCGAAAAGTATTTTAATCGCGACATCAGCAAAGCAGAATAGTGAGTTGGTATGACAGATAAATTCCATTACGAGTGAGGGGTGGCATCAAGTGCCCAGTTTCGCCCATCTGACAGAAGAGTTTTTCCGAACATTGCCGTTTTTTTGGAAGCCATTGTTGTTGACGTTTCAGCTGACGATCGCTTCTGTTATCGTAGGCTCGATTATCGGATTGTTTGTTGCTTTGTTAAAGGTATCCAAGCTTCCTGTTGCGCGTTTCGTAGCCAATGCGTATATCATGATTATTCGCGGTACGCCACTGGTCGTGCAAATTTTCGTCTTGTATTTCGGCTTTTACAAAATCATTGACCTGGGTCAATTTTGGTCGGCAGCGCTCGCTCTGGCGATTCACAGCGGAGCCTATATCGCAGAGATTTTCCGGGGCGCTATTCAGTCGATTGATAAAGGACAAATGGAGGCAGGGCTGTCTTTGGGCATGTCTGCTCGTCAGACCATGCGACGGATCATTTTGCCGCAAGCGATGAAACGATCGATCCCGCCGCTTGGCAACCAGTTTATATTGTCTTTGAAGGAATCGTCTCTGGCCGCTTTCATTGCCATGGATGAGTTGTTCTCACTGGCCCGCCGCTTGTCTGCGGAAACCTTTGATGAAATGACATACTTTTTGATTGTGGCGCTCTATTACTTGGTTGTAGTCATGGCGTTTACGTATGTGGTCCACATCATGGAGAAGCGTCTGGCCAAAGGAGAGGCGTAAAGCGGAGGGGAAAGACGATGGAAAAGCAAAGAGAAATGATACGCGTGCAAAATTTGAAGAAAAGCTTCGGAAAAGTGGAAGTTCTCAAGGATGTTACCCTGCAAGTCGGAAAGGGTGAGGTCGTCGTCTTGATCGGTGCCAGTGGATCGGGGAAAAGCACATTGATTCGATGCATTAATTTTCTGGAGATCAAGGACGGCGGAGAGATTTATATCGAAGGAAAAAGCATTGACCCAAAGAAGGATGACTTGACCAAAGTACGACAGAAGGTAGGCATGGTGTTCCAGCACTTCAATCTGTTTCCACATAAAACGGTTCTGGAAAACGTCATGGAGGCACCGCTGATTGCTAAGAAAGCGGACAAGGAAGAAACGAAGCAGGAAGCACTCCGATTGCTGCAAAAGGTAGGTCTTTCTGAAAAAGCAGACGCCTACCCGTCCAGCCTCTCCGGTGGACAAAAGCAACGCGTGGCCATCGCTCGTTCGCTGGCGATGAAACCGGAGATCATGCTCTTCGACGAGCCAACCTCAGCGCTTGACCCAGAGCTGGTAGGGGAAGTGCTGGAGACCATGAAGCAGCTCGCACAAGAAGGGATGACGATGATTATCGTGACGCACGAAATGGGGTTTGCCAAGGAAGTGGCCGATTGGGTGGCGTTTATGAATCAAGGCAAGATCATCGAAATGGCTAGACCCCAAGACATTTTCAACAACCCGAAAGAAGAGCGCACGAGAGAATTTTTGAACCGTGTACTGTAATAGCGTAAAAACGAAGGGGAGCTGGGGTATGAGAGACGTAGTCATTGTCGCGGGTGTGCGCAGTGCTGTGGGTGCATTCGGAAAAAGCCTGCGTGACGTACCAGCAACAGAGCTGGGACGGCAAGTATTGGAAGGCTTGATGAATAAGGTTGATTTGCCGAAGGAACAAGTCAATGAAGTGATTTTTGGGAATGGGTACGTACATGGGGGAGGACTCAATGCTGCACGTATCAGCTCGCAGCTGGCGGGATTTCCACGCAATGTCTATGGTCACATCGTCATCAAAGCGTGTGGTTCAGGCTTGAAAGCGATTGGCAACGGTGCGCTAGCCATAGCAGCAGGTCAAGAGGACGTGGTGATTGCGGGGGGAGTGGAGTCCATGAGCAGTGTTCCCTACCTCGTGAAGAACCGCTGGGGCAGCAAATTTGGCCATTTGTCCATGGAGGACGCTCTCTTGTCCGATGGCTTGATCTGCTCGCTGACCGGTGAGCATATGGGCATGACCGCAGAACGGCTGGCTGTACAGTACGGTATTTCCCGTGAGGAGCAGGATCGTTTTGCCTACGAGAGCCACGTAAGAGCAGCAGCAGCAATTGAAGCTGGCCTATTCGCCAATGAGATCGTACCGATTGAAATCAAGGTTCGCAAAGGCACCCGTGTTTTTGCGCAGGATGAATCCGTTCGCCATGATATCAAGCTAGATGAGCTCGCCAAGCTGAAAAGTGTTTTTCAAAAAGAGGGAACCATTACTGCCGGAAATGCGTGTCCGATGAATGACGGCGCAGCGGCTGTATTGATGATGTCCCGTGAAAAGGCGGAGGAAGCGGGTTTGACTCCACTCGTGAAAATTAAGGCTTTTGCCAGCGCAGGTGTCGAACCTGACGTGATGGGAATCGGACCAGTTCCCGCCACGCAAAAAGTACTGGAGAAAGCAGGCTTGTCTCTTGATGACATTGGGCTCATCGAATTAAATGAGGCATTTGCCGCCCAGGCTTTGTCTGTGATCAAATGCTTGGAGCTGGACACGAGCAAGGTGAATGTCAATGGAGGCGCGATTGCCTTGGGTCACCCTGTCGGAGCAACTGGAGCCAAACTGACAGTGACGTTGATGAACGAAATGATGCGCAGACGCGAGAAGTATGGCATGGTAACGCTGTGCATGGCAGGTGGTATGGGAATGTCAGTGATCTATGAAAATTTGACGATGTAAACTTCTTAAGTGCAAATGAAAAAGCCCCGAACGTTGAAATGTCGGGGCTTTTTGCCATGGAAGCTTGAGCACTTATTAGGTGGCTTTTTGTTCGCGTAAGTATTTTCGCAAGGTAGCCGCTACTTCTGTTGGGTTTTCCAGCTGTACAATGACGTGCTGATATTTGGCATGACCCTCTACTTCTAGGATCAGCAACGAATCCGTCTGGGCAAAAGAAAGGAAGTACCATTCATTTTGATACTGAAAGCTTCCTTCATAAATGTTCAAAGGTCCAATCGACGTCCCTGGCAAGCGCCACATCCATTTTGGCGGAACAAAAGTACCTACCTCGACATGCTTGATCGATTGATAAGGGAGCGTGATCGTATTCTTCAAGGCTAAGAGCGTATGCAAGCCAGTGAGACGCAAGGTAAAATCCGTTTTGCCGAAATGTACACTTCTTCCCATCGTTGCTCACCTCTTTCATCTGCCATCGTCCCATTATCTCACAGAAGAATGATGATGACACAGGACAATCAAAAAAGCCGGCGCTTCCCCAAAAGAGGAAGCCAACTGGCTTTTCGTCTTCTATCTTACATTTCTTCTGGAGCAGCCAGACCGAGGAGACGCAGACCTTCCTTCAACACAGCAACGACTGCTGCTACGAGCTGGAGACGGGATGCTTTCACATCTTCTTCCTCAGCGAGGATGCGTACATTCGCATAGAATTTGTTGAACGTTTGCGCCAGGTCGATTACATACTTGCCGATTTGCGACGGATCGAAGTTATCAGCAGCACGTTCGATTACCTCTGGGAACGCGTTCAAGAGGGTTATCACTGCCCAAGCCTCTTTGCTGTCGAGTGCGCCGGAAGCCAGGTTCACTGTCGTTGCTGGCTGGTAGCCACCTCTGCGCAAGAGCGAGCATGCACGCGCGTGTGCGTATTGCACGTATGGTCCTGTTTCCCCTTCGAAGGTCAGCATCTCTTCCCAGGAGAAGTTGACATCATTTAAGCGGAAGTTTTTCAAGTCATGGAAAATAACTGCGCCTACCCCGACTTGACGAGCCACTTCTTCTTTATTGGACAGCGTAGGGTTTTTCTCTTCGATGACTTTTTGGACATCGGAAATAGCTTGTGCCAACACTTCCTCCAAGAGAACAACTTTCCCTTTACGCGTGGACATTTTCTTGCCGTCCTTGAGCATCATGCCGAATGGGATGTGGTGCATATTTGCGGACCACGCATAGCCCATTTTTTCCAACACTTTATAGAGCTGTTGAAAGTGGAGACGTTGCTCGTTTCCTACGACATAGAGTGCTTTTGCAAAATCGTACGATTCGTGGCGGAAGAGGGCAGCAGCCAAATCACGCGTTGCGTACAGGGTAGCGCCGTCTGACTTTTTGATCAGGCATGGTGGCATGTTGTATTCGTCGAGGTTCACGACCATTGCACCATCGGATTCAGTCAAGAGACCTTTTTCCTCGAGCAAGGTAACAACGCGATCCATTTTGTCATTGTAGAATGCTTCCCCGTGTGTGGAGTCGAAGGCTACGTTCATCAGGTCGTAGATCTTCATGAATTCCTTGAGGGACTCATCACGGAACCATTTCCACAAATGCTGTGCTTCTTCGTCGCCATCCTCGAGTTTTTTGAACCACTCACGGCCTTGATCTTCCAAGGTAGAATCGTTCTCGACTTCTTCGTGGAAACGAACATAGAGGCTGAGCAGCTCCTTGATCGGTTCTGCTTTTACCTTTGTTTCGTCACCCCAGAGGCGATACGCAACGATCAGTTTACCGAACTGTGTACCCCAGTCACCCAAGTGATTGATGCGCACTGGCTCGTAGCCTTGCTTTTCCATGATGTTGGCAATCGCGTTCCCGATAACGGTAGAGCGCAGGTGACCCATGGAAAACGGCTTGGCGATATTCGGGGAGGAGAGGTCGATTGGTACTTTGCGTCCTTGACCGACATGGCTGTTTCCGTATGTGCTGCCTTGAGTAAGGATGGTTCCGATAACTTGCTCGGCCACATTTTCTTGATCCAGGAACAGGTTCACGTACGGACCAACTGCTTGTGATTCGCGCAATGGTGCACCGGAGAGCTGTCCAGCCAGCTCTGCAGCGATCATCGGTGGAGCTTTGCGCAATGCTTTTGCCAATTGGAAGCATGGGAAGGCAACATCACCCATCGCAGGGTTTGGTGGTGTTTCCAGCATGCCGTATACGGCTTCTTTTGTCAGTGTGTCTACGCCCATCGAGGCGAGCGTAGCGGCAATCTTTTCAGCGACTTGGTGTTTGTAGCTCATCTAAAATTCCCCTTTCAAATAAAAAACCTCTACGTCTCCTGTGAAAAAGAGACGAGAGGTTATACTCCCGCGGTGCCACTCTTGTTGTTTTTCCCTTCCATCACATAGGAAGGAAAAAACCGCTTAACCTGCTGTAACGGGCAGTCCCGGCAAAGCCCTACACGATCCGTTGCCCATAATGGCTGGCGTAGGATGTTCAGGCGGCATCTCCGAGGGGCGCTTCCTCACATGGTTTGGCATCGGGCTCACACCGTCCCCGACTCGCTTTCGTCCTCACACAAGGAGTACTATCCTCATCAACGATTCATTTGTTTCTCTAGAATTATAGCTGTTTATACCATCATGATGCAAGGTGCCTCGATCAAGGTTTTTTTAAAATCTTATCTAATTCCGCGAAATATTGTTTGGTCAGCTCCTCCCTTTCTTCCGCGCTGAGGTTATCCGCGTTCATCATTTGCTCTTTGTACTGTTCCAGCTTTTCGAGCATGGCCAGCTCGGCAGCAGCGGCATCGTCCAGATCGTAATTTTCCGATGGATCGAACGGGATCAATCGATTGTCATTTCCACTGCGCAAATAAGCGGAGCGCCAGTTCTCCGGAAACTGGTAAGGCTGTTCGCCAAACATAAGCGCTAAAATATCGTCGGATTCAATCGGCAGGAAGTGATCGTAATCGTCTCTTCTACCTCCCTCGGATAAGTTAATATGGGACAAAAAATAGTGGAGATAATGTTCCCCGGTTTCGGTATTCTTAACGATGGAATAGGTTTCAAACTCTGATTTGGATAGTTCTTTTATGGTCTCCAAACAGGACAGAAATTTGTCTTTTTCACGTGCTTGTAAGTCAGCCATGTCATCTCGTTCCTTTCGCTCTACAATAAGCCTCATGATAGCAAAAGCAATGTGCGCTGACAATGAAAGCAACGCAACGGAGTGCAGTAGTGGAAGAAGGCAAACTGATTTATTGATAAAATCATTGGATAATCTTGTCACAAAAATAAGCCAGCTGGATCAAATACATATCAACACGGAACAAGGAGGTGAACAGCGCGTGAATGCAAGTGCCAAAAGTAGCGAAGTGGACTGGACGCTGCAACTGACCAACGAGGAGAAGCTGACGAGACTTATGAGCGAGTACGGAGACAACATCGTGCAGCTCGCCTACTTGATCGTCAAGGATCGGGGGATCGCGGAAGACATTACCCAGGAAGTGTTTCTGAAGGCGTATCGGGGTCTGGATCAGTTCCGCCATCAGAGTAGCGTGAAAACGTGGCTTTACCGAATCGCGATCAACGAGTCCCGTAAATATTTGCGTTCGTGGTCTTTTCGCCAGATTTTTTCTACATACCTCTCCAAAGAGGAAGCACCCCCGGAAAAGGTCGACACCGCAAATGTTGAATCGGCTGTCATCGGACGAATGAGCAAGGTACAGGTAGCGGAGCAGGTGATGAAGCTCTCGCCACTGTACCGAAAAGTCATGGTACTTCATTACTATGAAGATTTGTCAATCAAAGAGATTGCGCATGTGTTGGAAGTTTCAGAAGATGCTGTACGAACCCAATTGTCCCGGGCCCGAAAACATTTTAAGGCATTGTGTGAAAAGGAGGGATTGGAATGGATGTAGATAAGCAAATGCGCGAAGCAGTACGGAATGGGAGTCAAAAATCGATAGAAGAAGTGAGGTTTACAAAAGAGATGGAATTGCGGATCAGAGGTGCAATTGCACAGAATAAACACAAAAGTCGAAACCGATTATTTATGGCTGGATCACTTGCTGCTTGCTTGGCGGTAACTGCTGTGGGCATGCACCAGCAAGGTTGGTTTCCACAGATGCCGAGTGGAAAAAATTTAGCGAGTGCGGTCGCAACGACTGCAACGGATAAAAAGAATACAGAGGCAAAGCAGAACAACGTAAAGGTATCGGCAGAAGAGGCAATTTTGCCCTTGAAAAAGTCGATTTCAGCCTTGAGCAAGATGACAATAAGAGTGGATCGTACAAGCCATGGAATCAGTGATCTAACGTTATTGGAAGGCGATAATGCTCGTGCCAAGGTTGCTTATGATATACAGACTGGACAAATTGAGAGCTTTACAATCGATGGTGATCGAGGAGAACAGAAGGAAGAGAAATTGCCATCAGCCAAGACCGCGGAGAATGTAGCAAACGCATTTCTACAAGCTTTCTTGGGAGAGGGAAGCAAGATCTATGAACTCGTCGAGACTCAGAGATATACTGACGAGTATATGGTAAAAGGCCCATGGATGAGCGTGAATTATCAACGGATGGAAAACGGCCAGCCCGTTCCGTTCGACGTATTGTCAGTTGGAATTGACCAACAGGAGCAAGTCGCGTTTTTCGGGCGATTGAACAAGCATGAACAAGCCTTTTTCACCAAGCTTACAGATGCCATGCCTGATTTGAACCCGTCCCTTCTTCTTTTGGATAAAGAAAAGAACCACGATGGCATGTCATTCATCTTGGGGAAAACGAACAACGAGGGGCATAAGGTTTCTCTTGTGATCTATGGAAATGGTCAAGCACTGGAATCGTACAGGCTTTTGTATAGGGATGAAAAGGAAGCAGCGAGCGGGAAAGAGGCAGAGGGAGCAAAAGCCTTGCAGCAAGAGCGACAGTTCCTGAACAAACTGCTCGGGGCGGATAGTGAAAACTATCGGTTAGTGGATGCCAACGATCCAGGGGTGTACCTGCGATATTACAACGGACTGCCAGTGTTGTCTGATGAAATTAGCATAACAACAACTGACTCTGGTCACGTCCGATATCTCAGCAAGGAGCCCGAAACATTCGAGCCGTCGCAGTACCCGGATGTATCGAGTGCTGTGTCAGAAGAGGTAGCCATCAAAGAGCTGAGTGAGCATATGAAGCTTCGATACGTGCAGAATCCGAGAATATGGCCAGAATCAAAGCAAGGGAAGAGGTGGCAACCTATTCTGGAATACACGCCAGCTGTTTCCTTCATGCAAAGAGGACGTGAAGATGGTACGGAGTGGCATATCGACGCGACCAGTGGCAAGATTATGTATGGAACGGGAGATAATGGGCTTGCCTATGATCAGTTGAATACGACGGAAGCACATCCGATCGAATCTCTAAAGGAATACGTCAAGGTTCGCTCCAAGGATGAGGCAAAAGCACTGCTGCAAGCGGAATTTGGCATACAGGTAGATGAATCGACCTATAGAGAGAGTGAGAGTATCCGCGAGGGGCGCAAGGAATACGTCTGGAATGATAAAAATGACAAGTATATCGGCGTAGAAGTCATTGCAGAAACAGGCAGTGTCGTCGGGCTGGGATCACCGCGTTCTGATACAGCGGTGACAGTCAAACGCGAGCAAGCGGAAGAGGCTGCACTCGCCTTTCTGCATAAATACGTCGATCCTGGCGTAAAAGAGGTGCAATTAGCACAAGTCATACAGCCAGCCGAAGCGAATCCTGTGTCATCGGGCGAATGGGAATTCAGATATTTTATGAGCAAGGATGGCATTCCTGTACAGGATCGCGAGCAAAAAGCGGCTTATTCGGTAACAGTTGATCCGTCTTCTGGCAAAGTGACAAAGTTTCATAACTTCAGAATGACGCACGAGTTGGTGGAGCTTCCAGCATCCGACAGGATCGTTTCGAAAGACAAGGCTGTTGAAGAGTATTTACGCGTCATGCCTCTAAAGCTGGTTTATTTGATGAAAGATGTGGATGGGCAAAAATTAGCTCAACCAAAGCTGGCGTATGTGCCGTGGAGTGACGAAGAGCGGGCGATTAAATTTATGACCCTTGATGCCGTGACAGGCAAGTTTATCGCCGACTAAAACGAAAAAAAGGCTATCCCGCAGCCATTCTTGATGGCTTTTGGGATAGCCTTTTTTTAAACACTTATCTAACAGTCGTCACACGAGCACCCAATAATTACCAACAGGATAAACAGCACGAGCACGATTGCGAAGCAGTCACCGAAGAATCCGTTTCCGCAGAATGATGTACTCATCTTTGTTTCCCCTCCTTTCCGTTATACTCCAGTCTATACACGAATGCCGATATTGGACTGGGCGGATGCCCAGCTTAGGCAAAAATGGGCGCGTAAGAGGAGAGGCTCCGTAAAAAATAGACAATTCACAATTGACGGGGAGACAAAGGGGGTGTTAAGATACTTGCAAACATTCAAGACATTTCGCAAAACAACTAAATGACAAGTGTACGACTCTTATCCAGAGAGGCAGAGGGACTGGCCTGATGAAGCCTCGGCAACCGGTAAAAATCCGGTGCCAATTCCAGCAAAGCTACGTGCTTTGAAAGATAAGAGGATGTCTCAGGCGTTTTCTTATCTGCTGACAAATCCTCTTCTTTCAAAAGAAGAGGATTTTTTTTTACACCCAATTAGGGAGAATAAGCCGATGTAAGGGAGAAAAGGGGCACGTCAATGAAACCAACCTTTCGCGAACAGCTTTCCCGGAAAATTCTGATTCTGGACGGTGCAATGGGCACCATGCTTCAACAAGCGAACCTGACTGCTGATGATTTCGGCGGTGAAGCCTATGATGGCTGTAATGAACTCCTGAACCTGACCAGACCAGATGTGATCCGTTCCATTCACGAGAAATATTTAGAGGCGGGCGCAGACATCGTCGAGACAAATACGTTTGGTGCTGCTTCCATCGTTTTGGCTGAGTACGATGTGCCAGAAAAAGACCTTGAGATCAATATAGCGGCAGCTCGCTTGGCCAGAGAAGCGGTGGATGCCTATTCCACAAAGGAGTGGCCGCGTTTTGTAGCAGGTGCAATGGGACCTACGACCAAAACCCTTTCGTTGACAGGCGGTGTCACTTTCGAAGAACTGATCGAGGCGTATTATCGTCAGGCAAAAGGTTTGATTCTCGGCGGCTCCGATGTTCTTCTTTTGGAAACCTCGCAAGATACGTTGAACGTGAAGGCTGGCGGAATCGGGATTCGCAAAGCTTTTGAAGAGCTTGGACAGGAACTCCCCGTGATGCTGTCAGGTACGATTGAGCCGATGGGCACAACGCTGGCGGGCCAAAACATCGAGGCGTTTTACATCTCCTTGGAACATATAAAGCCAGTCTCCATTGGTCTGAACTGTGCGACTGGACCCGAGTTCATGCGTGATCATCTGCGGACACTATCAGGAATTGCCCAATGTGCGGTCAGCTGTTATCCGAACGCAGGCTTGCCAGACGAGAACGGTCATTACCATGAAACGCCACAGGGACTTGCTTCGAAAATGCGGGCGTTCGCTGAACAGGGCTGGATAAATGTCGCGGGTGGTTGCTGCGGAACAACGCCTGACCATATTCAAGCGATGGCAGAAGCATTGCAAGACTGCAAGCCACGCAGTGCAGCTGTAGAACCGCTGAGCGCGGTCTCCGGGATCGAGGTTGTTTACGTCGAAGATGACAATCGTCCCTTGCTAGTAGGGGAGAGGACCAATGTCATCGGTTCCAAAAAATTTCGTGAAATGATTGCAGCCGGTCACTATGAAGAAGCATCTGATATTGCCCGAGCCCAAGTAAAACGCGGCGCACACGTCATCGATATATGCTTGGCTGACCCCGACCGTGATGAATACGAAGATATGGGAAAATTCCTACAGTTCATCGCAAAAAAAGTAAAAGCCCCCCTCATGATCGACTCGACAGATGCCAAGGTCATGGAGCTGGGACTTCGCTATTCGCAAGGGAAGGCCATTCTCAACTCGATTAACTTAGAAGACGGCTTGGAGCGATTTGAGGAAGTGGTTCCACTTATTCACAAGTTCGGTGCCTCCGTTGTCGTTGGAACGATTGAAGAAGCGGGTATGGCGATCACTCGCGAAAAGAAGCTGGAGGTCGCGCAACGCTCGTACGACATTCTTGTCAACCAGTACGGAATAAAGCCACAGGATATTATTTTCGATCCACTCGTCTTTCCAGTAGGGACAGGAGATGAACAATACATCGGCTCTGCAAAGGAAACCGTAGAAGGAATTCGTTTGATCAAACAGGCAATGCCTGCTTGCAAGACGATCCTGGGTGTCAGTAACGTTTCCTTCGGCTTGCCTCCTGCGGGCAGGGAAGTGCTGAATGCGGTCTTCTTATACCACACCACTCTCGCAGGGCTTGATTACGCCATCGTCAACACGGAAAAGCTGGAGCGCTACGCTTCGATACCAGAAGACGAGAGAAAGCTGGCAGAAGCCCTGCTGTTCGAGACGAATGATGAGACATTGGCAGCCTTCACCGAATTTTATCGCCAAAAGAAAAAGGAAGTCAGTGTGGAGGTCTCCTCGTTAACACTCGAAGAACGCTTGGCCCGTTATGTAGTCGAAGGCTCTAAGGATGGTCTGGTGGAAGACTTGAAGCTGGCTCTGGATAAATACACACCGCTCGAGATCATCAACGGTCCGTTGATGGCTGGGATGGAAGAGGTCGGTCGCCTGTTCAACGGCAACCAGCTTATCGTGGCAGAAGTATTGCAAAGTGCGGAAGTCATGAAGGCATCCGTATCGTTTTTAGAGCCGTTCATGGAAAAAAGCGATGCCGCTGCCAAGGGGAAAATCTTGTTGGCGACAGTCAAGGGCGATGTACACGACATCGGAAAAAACCTCGTGGAAATTATTTTGTCAAACAACGGCTACAATGTCGTGAATCTGGGGATCAAGGTACCGCCAGAGCAACTGATTGTCGCATGCAGAGAAGAAAAGCCGGATGCCATCGGTCTGTCTGGACTCTTGGTCAAATCCGCGCAGCAAATGGTCATTACTGCACAAGACCTGCGTGATGCAGGCATTGATATTCCGATGATGGTTGGCGGCGCGGCGTTGACGCGCAAGTTCACATCGAACCGGATCGCACCGGAATACCGCGGAATTGTTTTATATGCAAAAGATGCCATGGATGGTCTGGATCTCGTGAATCGTCTGCAAAATCCGGATGAACGTGATCGTTTGGTAGAGGAACAGCAGCATCTACTGGAAGCAGTCGCAACGGCTCAGCCTGTTGTCGAGGAGAAAAAAGCAACTTTGCCAGCTCGCTCAGCGATCAGCAGAATCGTTCCGATCCATCTGCCGCCAGATTGTGAACGGCATGTCCTGCGACAATACCCGCTCAGCCATCTGCAACCGTATTTGAACCTGCGGATGCTTCTCGGAAAACACCTCGGTGTTCGCGGAAATGTAGATAGATTGATAGAGGAAGGCGACGAGAAGGTACTGGAACTGTACGGCATTGTGGAAGAGCTATTAAATGAAGCGAAGCAAAAAGGAACCATTACGACACACGGTGTGTATCAGTTCTTCCCGGCACAGTCAGATGGCAATGATATTTTGGTCTATGATCCAAAAGACCACAGCAAGCTACTAGAGCGCTTTACGTTCCCGCGTCAGCCGGAAGAACCTCATCTTTGCCTGTCCGACTTTTTGCGACCAGTGGAGAGCAAGGAAATGGATTATGTCGGATTCCTGACGGTAACGGCTGGGGGAGGGATTCGCGAAAAATCTACAGAGCTAAAAGAGCGTGGCGACTACTTGCGCTCTCATGTCCTCCAAGCCTTGGCATTGGAGCTGGCAGAGGCATTTGCTGAGCGAATTCACCACGTCATGCGCGACGTGTGGGGCATCCCGGACCCAGTTGAGATGACGATGCTGGAGCGCTTCGGTGCTAGATATCAGGGTATTCGTGTCTCCTTCGGTTATCCTGCTTGCCCGAACTTAGAGGATCAGGCACAGTTGTTCCGTCTACTGCGTCCAGAGGATATCGGCGTTCAGCTGACAGAGGGCTTCATGATGGAGCCAGAAGCTTCCGTATCAGCAATGGTATTTGCTCACCCTGAAGCACGTTATTTCAACGCAGGTCCATCCATTTTTGAAGTTTAAAAATAAATGAAAATGGGAGAGAAGGGATTGAGTTGACGACGAGAAAGAAAGATTTACGAGCCTATTTGAAAGACCACTTGCTAGTCGGAGACGGTGCGATGGCGACCCAGCTGCACGGGGTGGGCGTCCCCGTTGGCGTCAGCTTTGAGGAGCTGTGTTTGTCCAACCCACGTTTGGTGCATGAAGTTCATACGTCTTACTATCAGGCTGGTGCACGTTTCCTGGAGACAAATACGTATTCTGCCAACCGAGATGCATTAAGCCGTTACGGTCTGGAGCATAAGGTAGCGCGGATTAACCGGCTTGCAGTCGCCATAGCACGGGAAGCCGCACAGGATGATGCTTATGTGGCTGGGAGCATCGGATCGATTTTGGCTGGACGGGTGAAGAAAAAGGTTTTGGACGAATACCGTGATCAGTATGAGGAGCAAGCGATTGCTCTGTTGCATGCTGGCGTAGATGGACTGATTCTGGAGACGTTCGTGGACCTGGAGGAGCTGCTTCTGGCAATCGAGGTAATTCGCCCGCTCACAGATGTACCTGTAATCGCGCAGTTAGCCACTTTGGAAGTAGGACGCACACGTGATGGGTACGCTTTGACAGATGCTTTTTCCGAGCTGAAAGCCGCAGGCGCTGACGTGATCGGACTAAACTGTCGCCTTGGTCCCGCTGAACTCTTACGCTCGTTTGAAAATACAATGATTCCAGAAGATGCACTTTTATCCGTATTCCCGAATGCAGGGCGTCTGGGAATGACTGACGGAGAATACGCTTTTAAATCATCACCTGAATATTTTGGACAGAGTGCGCTTCGGTTGCGTGAGCAGGGGGTTCGGTTGATTGGCGGATGCTGCGGAACTACACCTGCACATGTGAAGGCGATTGCGGATGCACTTGAGTCGCTTGAGCCGCAAGCGCGTGTGAACCCGACCATCGTTGCTGGAGATCGACCTTCGATTACTGTGCAGAACACGAGGGAGAGGGAGAAGCCAAGCATTGTCGAGCGCGTAAAAACAGCAACGACGATCATTGTCGAGTTTGATCCGCCACGTGATCTGGATGCAGACCAGTTTCTCCACGGATGCTGTGAGTTGCACAAAGCAGGAGCAGACGCTATTACGTTGGCGGATAACTCGTTGGCGACAGTGCGGATGAGCAACATGGCTCTCGGGGCACTTATGAAGAGCAGACATGGAATCGATCCGCTCTTGCACATTGCTTGCCGAGACCGCAATCTGATTGGGCAGCAATCGCACTTAATGGGGCTGCACGCTTTGGGAATCGATCAAATATTGGTGATTACGGGCGATCCATCGCGCTTTGGTGACTTGCCAGGTGCCAGCTCTGTATTTGATGTGACCTCGTTTGATTTGATTCGTATGGTGAAGCAGTTGAACGAAGGTGTTTCGTTTTCAGGACGTCCGTTAAAGCAGAAAGCCCAGTTCATTGTGGGTGCAGCCTTTAATCCGAATGTCCGAAATATGGATGCTGCGGTTGCCCGCTTGGAAAAGAAGGTCGAGGCAGGCGCTGATTACATTATGACGCAACCTGTGTACGATGCAGAGTCCATTCGGAATGTATACGAGGCGACGAAGCATATCGGCATTCCTGTCTTTATCGGGATCATGCCGCTGACCAGCTCGCGCAATGCGGAGTTCCTGCATAATGAAGTGCCGGGAATCAAGCTGTCGACAGAAGCTCTGGAACGGATGAAAAAGGTACAGGGAGAGGCAGCTCGACAGGAAGGAATCGCAATCGCGAAGGAATTGGTCGACACGGCTGTGCGTTACTTCAATGGCATCTATCTGATTACACCCTTCAATTATTACGAGATGGCGGCAGAGCTCATTCAATATACCCGCCAACAAAGCTCTTTGGTGAGGATGGCTCAGACGTAACGGTTTGCGCCAGTTAAATAGGGAAGGCCTATGTGTATAGACAGGCTATAGCCTTGCGTCTAATACACATGGGCCTTCATTTCGTCTAGCATAAACGCGGTTTTGAGAGCTTCTCGATTGCAAAACTGTTGAATCTCAGCAAGGTTCATCTGGTCATACTGCTTTTTGCGTAAAAAACGTTCAATGATATGCGGGAAAGCGAGATCGACAAAGAGTAGATGCAGTTGCCTAATCGAGAGGGGATTTTCTCGGAGATAGCCACGCAATAAATGAGAGAACAATTCCTCGTTCCAATGCTCATTTTTTCGCATAGCAAGGGAGAGAACACGCGCAATGTCTTTGGACGGGAAATCGTAGCGAACGTCCTCCCAGTCAATGATCGCAATTCTTTGATTACTGACGAGCAAATTCCCATTGTTAAAATCTCCGTGACAGAGGAAGTGTTTGGTCAATGGTTCCCTTTTCCATGTCGAGAAGTATGAAGAGGAGAGTAAATGTTCCTTGGCACTCACTCCTGCTTGTTTAAAAAAAGGAAGGTATTCCGCGATAGTGGCGTATTTACGATCATTTTTCCCGGTGTGTCGAAGCTCCCACTTCTCAAGGGCGGCTAAATCTGTTTTGTACTCCACGGACCATTTCTCTGCGCCATTGTAAAGTTTGCCGTACTTGGAGGAAAAACCGAGCGATCTCGCATGAATTTTGCCTAATACCGTGCCGATGCGTTCCATTCGAAGAGGGGAAGTATACGCAATATTTGGCCAGGATAGCCGTTGGTGGAGAACGAAAGGCTTTTCTTTATGTGTGATGTAGCGCTTATTATTTTTGGTGCGTTGAATGTCAGGGATGTGTACGCCGTTTTTACGCAAATGCGCTTCTGCATGCAGGATGAAATGTAAACGTTCCTTTTCCAGAGGCAAAGCTTTTGCGATGAATTTGCCATTGGTTGTTTCCAAGTAAATGACGAGTGACTTGGGTGTATCTCGAATGGTTTTGTGTTGCAAAACAGTCATGTCGTATTTGTTCTGGATTTTTTTGATGAGGTCGTCCACTGCTGATGCCCCTCCCTGCGTATAGAGCTACAAGTATTGTACGGAAGAAGAGATGTGGTTGACACGAAAGGCCCTACTTAGCAGGCGAGGGTAGAGGGTGCCAATTCATCTTGCGTAAAAAATGACTCAGCTCTGTAAACTTGGCGATGCGTTCCTCACGTGTAAAAGATGCGTTTGCCCCACTGGTAGACGGGACGACAAACACATAGCTGCCAGACCATTCTTCTGTTCCAAAGTACCTGATTGGTTGCAGTCCCAGTGAAATTGCCTCTTTCTTTTGGCCAGTCGCGTGACGAAAAGCAGTAATGCCGTTAAAACAAATAACACGAGGTCGGTAAGTCTGGATCATTTGGACGAACAGCTCTGCCCCAGTGGCGTAATCCTCGTTGCGCAGGTCTGTTGCGGAGCGGGTAGGGCGTGATACCAGATCGGTAATACCATAGTGGTAGTCTAAGAGGGTAGCGGTTTCCTCGGGCAATAGCTTGTGAGGAGTCAGGCCACCTTCGTACAATCCACGCCAAAACAGGTTGGCTGGATTGGCGTAGTGGAAACCCGTCGTAGCCGAAATACGTCCTGGATTGATACCGCAAAATAAGACTGCCAAATCGCGGCGAATGTACGTGGGCAACCATTTATCTGTGAACTCGACCAAAGCGAACCCCTCCTGTTTACCACATTGTAGCACATCAGTGAACGCTTTCAGAAAGGAGCAAAAAAAGCTGCCAGATTCGGCAGCTTCAGGCTATATTGGATCAAGTAACGGAACTTAGAGCTGGGGATGCGGATACGGCAGCATTTGCTGTGGATCATTGAACGTGAATTGCTCCATTTCATTTCGGACGTATCTTTTCGTCTCGAATGGAACGACTTCTTGTTCTTCATTCCCCCACAACCAATTCGACAGCACTTGTATCATAAGGATACCCTCCACTTTGTGGAAAATGTTTTACATGTTCATCATACTCCTGTTGAGGGTATTTTTGGTTGGGCAGGTGTGAATAAGGCGTGAAGAAATCGTGGATAGAACGTGAACAAAATTGAAGCGATTTCACCGGGCTTCGGAAAAGAAAAAGCGAAAAGAAATCCGCCTGTACGAACGGACCCTTTTCGCTTTTTTGCCATGTCATTTCTATGGATTGGTGGACCACAGTCCAGCGGATTTCACAAAGATGCGTTTGTTCAGCTTCAGCTGGCTAACCACGAACTCAGCAATATCCTCAGGCTGCATGGTCTTTTCAGGATTTCCGTCGGTCAGACCCAATTCAATGGCCATATCGGTTGCTACTGTGCTAGGCGTAAGCGCCGTTACGCGAATGTTGTGTTTGCGCACTTCGAGAGCTAACGATTCAGTCAGGCCAAGAACACCAAACTTGGATGCACTATAGGCGCTGGTGACAGGAGCTCCTTTTTGTCCAGCAGTGGACGAGATGTTGATAATGTCACCGGAGTTTTGGTCAATCATGCCAGGAAGTACAGCGCGAGTCACGTAGTACACGCCCATCAGGTTGACTTGGATGATTTGTTCCCATTCGCTCGTTTCAAGCTCCAGGAATTTACCGAATTTAGCGACGCCTGCATTGTTGAGCAGGATATCAATTTGCCCCAGTTCATTTTTGATAGAGGTAACAGCAGTCGTGACATCATCATAGTTGGAAACGTCTGCTGTCGCAATCGCGACCTTCACGCCGTATGCTTCTACTTCCTTGGCTACTTGCTTCAAATTTTCCTCAGAACGAGCCAAGAGGCCGAGATTTACGCCTTCTTTTGCCAAAGCAATGGCAGTAGCCCGACCAATTCCTTTACCTGCTCCTGTAATGATTGCGGTTTTTCCTTTTAGATCGATAGCCAATCGATAACACTCCTTTTTTGAGACAATAGGAATCTCATGTATATTGTGCAGTGTACTAGCATTTATCCGCGAGGGGAAGGATGCACTTTTATGTACGTAGGTTACAAAAGGTAACTGTGGGAAATGAAAATGTCCTCCCTGAGCAGGGAGAACATTGGATAGTAAGGGGAGAACTGCTTACAGCTTGTATACGTCTGTGTATTTTTTCTCGAGGTAATTCATCAAGTAAGTTGCATTTGTACCTTCGCCTGTAATCGCTTGAACGAGTTCACGAGGGCTTTTCATTTTACCGTACTGATGGATTTTTTCCTTGAGCCACTCACGGATTGGAGCGAAAGCGCCTTTTGCGATCAGATCTTCGTAACCGTTGATCTCACTCTCCATAACGTGGACGAATTGTGCCGCATACACATTACCCAGCGAGTAAGTAGGGAAGTAACCGATCATTCCGCCAGACCAGTGTACATCTTGAAGCACACCCAGTGCATCTGTCGGTGGCTCGACACCCAGGTATTCTTTCATTTTTTCGTTCCAGATTTTTGGCAGATCAGCTACTTCGATGGTTTGATTGATCAAGCCTTTCTCGATTTCGTAGCGGATCATGACATGCAGGTTGTACGTCAACTCATCTGCTTCCGTACGGATAAAGGAAGGAGTAACAGCGTTAACCGCACGATGCAGGTCTTCTACAGACACACCTTCGAATTGGGTAGGGAATGCTTTTTGCAAGTCAGCGAAAAAGTGATTCCAGAAAGGCAGACTGCGTCCAACCATGTTTTCCCAGTAGCGGGATTGAGACTCGTGAATCCCCATGGAGGTACCATCGCACAGAGGAGTGAACAACAGGTCAGGATTGATGTTCTGCTCGTACATCGCGTGGCCAGCCTCGTGAATGCAACTGAAGAGCGCAGAATTGAAATCATTTTCAGCGTAGCGCGTCGTAATGCGGACATCTCCAGGGTTGAAGGTGGTGCAGAACGGATGCGCACTGCGATCCATGCGGCCAGACTTGAAGTCGTACCCGATTTTCTCGAGGATATAACGGCTGAAAGCTTCCTGGTCTGCCACAGGGAAGTTTTTCGTCAAAAAGGATGTGTCTGGCTTGTACGGAGAGTCGGCGATTGCTTTTACCAGCTTGACGGTTTTCTCGCGCAAGGTGGCGAAGATTGGATCGAGCTGGTCAACAGTCATGCCAGGCTCATACATGTCCAAGAGAGTGTTGTATTTGTTTTTGCCGTCATGACCCCAATATTCAATGAACTCGAGCTGGAAGTTCACGATTTTCTCGAGGTACGGCTGGAACATGGAAAAGTCGTTGTTGGCACGAGCTTCTTCCCACACCGTTTCTGCCTTGGCGGTCAGTACAACGTACTCTTGATGCCTGTCAGCAGGAATTTTCTTGTTGCGGTCAAATTCCTTTTTGCATTCCAGCACACTGTGACGGGTAACTTCATCCAATGCTTCGAGGACAGATGGCTCACTCAGCTCCGTCAAAAGCGCTTCCATTTCTTTAGACGTCGACAGCTTGAATTGCTCGCCAGCCAAAGTCCCGATGATTTCAGAACGGGCATCCATTCCATTGCGAGGCGCTTGTGTAGCTTTGTCCCAATAAAGAACGTTCAGGGCTTGCGTGTAGCTGGTTATTTTCTTCACATAGTCACGGAATTCGGCCGCACGTGTTTCCACAGTCGTTGACATAGGGTTCCTCCTGTAGGTTTGTTATATTCTGGTAATCAGTATGTAAGTCATGCAGTCAAAAAATTTTTACTACTGAATATTATAACGTTTCTTAGGAAACTTGGCTACGCAAAGCCTTTTGCGAGGCCTTAGTTGCGCTTATACGATCATCCTTGAATGAATTAATTTTACCGATAGTACAAGAAAAATTACTAGGTGGATGCGGCAAGCATTTGTCGGTATAATCGTAGAGGAAACGAATGTGTTACTTATTTGCGATGACAGGAGAATGAAGATGAGTCAATCCAATCCCCAATGGGAAAATGAGATAGCAAAACGCCGTACCTTCGCCATCATCTCCCACCCGGATGCGGGTAAAACAACAATGACGGAAAAGCTGCTCTACTACGGCGGAGCGATCCGTGAAGCAGGGATGGTCAAAGGGCGCAAAAATTCCAAGCATGCCACCTCCGACTGGATGGAGATCGAGAAAAAGCGTGGAATCTCCGTTACGTCCAGTGCGATGGATTTCGAATACAACGGACACCACATCAACATTTTGGATACACCTGGTCACCAAGACTTCAGTGAAGATACGTACCGTACACTGACGGCTGCTGACGCTGCTGTGATGATTATCGACGTAGCAAAAGGGGTAGAGGCACAGACGATCAAGCTGTTCAAGGTCTGTCGGATGCGGGGTATTCCAATCTTTACGTTCGTGAACAAGCTGGACCGTCACGGTAAAGATCCATTCGAGCTCTTGGAAGAAATTGAGCGCGTACTGGGTATTCGTTCTTATCCGATGAACTGGCCGATTGGGATGGGCAGCTATTTCAGCGGTGTATTTGACCGCATGAAGTCTCGTGTCGAGCTGTATCAAAGCAATACACAGCACGAGGATATTTCCTTTTTCCCTGTAGAGGGAGCAGAAGATCCACTAATCGGTGATCGTGTTGGTCAAGAGCTGTGGCAGCAATTGCAGGACGAAATCTCCCTCCTAGATGTTGCGGGAGATGAATACGATCCGGAACTGATCAACAAAGGGCAACTGACACCTGTTTTCTTCGGTAGTGCCATCAATAACTTCGGTGTACAAACATTTCTGGACAACTTCCTGCAAATGGCGCCAGCACCTTCTGCGAAGAAGAGTACAGAAGGCTTGATTGATCCGTATACGAACGCGTTCTCCGGCTTCATCTTTAAAATCCAAGCCAATATGAACCCAGCTCACCGAGATCGCATCGCTTTCTTGCGTATTTGCTCCGGCAAGTTTGAGCGGGGGATGTCAGTTAAGCACGTCCGTCTTGGCAAAGACGTCAAATTGGCGCAGCCGGTACAGTTTATGGCACAGGACCGCGAAATAGTCGATGAATCGTTCGCGGGAGATGTCATCGGTCTTTTTGACCCGGGCATTTTCCAGATCGGCGATACACTCTGCGTCGGAAAATCGTTTGAGTACGAAGAAATGCCGCACTTCTCGCCGGAGTTTTTCTCTAAGGTGATGGTGAAGGACGCGATGAAGCACAAGCAATTCCAAAAAGGGATCATGCAGTTGACCGAGGAAGGAACGGTGCAGTTATTCCGTACCCATCCGATGGAAGAGCTGATTCTTGGCGTGGTAGGTGTTCTGCAGTTCGAGGTACTGGAATACCGCTTGAAAGCCGAGTACGGGGTAGATATCATGCTGACGCGTATGCCTTACCAAATCGCTCGCTGGCTCGAAGGGGAGAAAGCAGACCTCGATGCTGTAAAGAACCGAACCGTTTCCGACCGTTATGGCCGTCCGGTTATGCTGTTTGAGAGCGAATACCAGCTGCGTGTCGCGATGGATAAGTACTCGAATATCAAGTTCCACGAGAGTTCTCTTGGTTTGAAATCCGTTCAGTCTTAATTGAAAAAGGAATGACAGGGCCTCCCGATCACGGTGAGGCCCTCTTTATCCCTAATGAGGAGGCAATCCGATGCAAATTTTGTTGATTCGCCATGGACAATCCGAAGCAGATATTTTGAATGTGCATGAAGGCAAGGCAGATTTTCCTTTGACAGAAGAAGGGCGTGAACAGGCACGGCGCATGGCAGCGCGCGTTTTGGAGCAGTTTCCTCCAGATTTTATTTGGGCGAGCACACTCAAGCGAGCCAGTGAGACCGCTTCTATTTTGGCTGACACAGTAGGTTGTCCCGTTCAGTACATACCCGAGCTGCAAGAGCACAATAATGGAGACCTGGCAGGCAAGCCCTTAGAGGAAGTCGCGTTTCCTTGGGGAATCTTGCCGCACGAAAAGTTGGGCGGAGATGGCGAGAGCAAGATCGAATTCCGCGCACGCGGGGAGCAAATCTATTCCGCAATCAGACATCTCAGCACTTCCTATAAAAGAATTGCGATTGTTTCCCACGGCGGCATGATCTCCAGAATCATCGAAAGCTTCTTGCAGCTGCCTGTCTTGCACGACATTTACTTTGCCACAGGCGACACTGGTATCCACTTGTTGGAGTATAACGAATACGGACGTCTGATCCATTTCACCAATTCTACGACTCACTTGGACAGCATAGCCTAGAATTCAATGGCAAAAAACATGACCTCCTTCGCATCATTGGGAAGGGTGATCATCCCTTTTTCTTGCAGACCGATTTTCTTTAGAAGCTTGGCAGAAGATGCATTATCGGGGTTGGTAATTGCTACGATGCGCTTTAAGCCGAAAACTTCTTTTCCGTGGGCAAGAACGGCAGAAGCTGCCTCATAGGCGTAGCCTTTCCCCCAGTATGCGGGCAGAAAGGCAAAGCCGATATCGACATCCTCCAACGAATCTCTCTTGATCAATCCACATAAACCGATGGGAATATTTCCTTCCTTTCGTTCTGTCAAATACAGACCAAAGCCAAGACTCTCGTACATTGCGACAGCGCCATTCAAAATATAGTTGCGGGCGTCTTCCGTCGAATGAAGACCACGATCGCCAATAAAACGAATCCAAGAAGGTTCATTCATCAGTTTCAAGACAAAATCAGCGTCTTCGGCAGTTTGCCAGCGGAGGATGAGACGATCTGTTTCCAGTACTTTCAAAGAAACGACACCAGCCTTTGCTTTTATCATTTATCCGATAATTTGCAGCTCTTTGGGAAAGGATGTCAATACTTCTACGCCTTCCTTCGTGACGAGCACATTGTCTTCAATGCGGATGCCACCGATCCTCGTGTTATAAATGCCCGGTTCAATCGTGAAAACCATGTCTGGGATGAGCTCTCCTACTGCTTGGCTGTGAACGTAAGGCGCTTCATGGAGCTCCAGTCCGATCCCGTGCCCGACACGATTGATAAAAAATTCTCCATAGCCCCGGTCCCCAATGACAGCCCGTGCAGCTAGATCGACATCTGCGATCGGAGCACCTGGTCGAACGGCCTGTATCCCCGCCAGATTCGCTTGTAAGACCGTATCGTACATGTCCAGCAATTCTGCACCCAGTTGACCGACAGCAAAAGTACGAGTCAGGTCCGATACGTACCCATCGACATACACGCCAGCGTCAATCAACAAAACTTCTCCTGCCTGAATCGCACGTTCCCCTGGATCACCATGGGGCAGTGCTGCTTTTTCTCCAGCCAGTACAATCGTTGAAAAGGAAGGACCTTGGGCTTTTAGCTTCTTCATCTGGTATTCCAGCTCTGCTACGACGTCCAGTTCCGTCATCCCTACGGATATCAGAGGGAGCGTACGGCGTAGGGATTCCTCCATAACCCAAATAGCTCGCTTGATCGTAGCGATTTCAGACGCATCCTTGGCCACACGTATACTGCATAGCAAGTCACCGACATCCATTGCTTCTGTAGCGTGCACGGTCGATACGAGTGCCTCGTATGTTTTTGCTGTCAAATGGTTCTTCTCTACACCAATTTGAGAGAGGGAAGACGGAAGCAAATGCCCCAGCACGGTTAGCGCATCCTGCGAATCGTCATGCGTGTAAATCATAATGGCGGGACAAGCCTCCCGTGCTTTGTCAGCGTCCAGCAGTGGAACGAAGAGGAAGGGGGACTCGCCTCTCACCAAGACGAGGCCCATAAAACGTTCATGTGGCTCTGTCAAAAATCCGGTAAAATAGTACACGTTTTTGGGATGCGTAATCAGCAATGCGTCCAGTTTCCTGCTTTCCATATACGCGTGTAGCTTTTCCAGTCTTTCTTGCATCCAGATCACCCTTTTTTATTGGTAGACATGCGGATGAGACACGTTGCGTTAGGTTCTAAAAATGACAGGCGTCAAAACGGACAGGATCTCGGCTTCTTCAACAATGGAAGGATTGTACCACGTATGTAGGAGAGAGGAAGGGAAGTGGATCGTGTCTCCTTGCTCGAGATGGTATTCGGTTTCGTCGACGACGATGGTGACACATCCTTTTACGACGTAGTAAAACTCTTCACCGGGATGCTGAAAGGCGACATGCTTCGTCTGTCCGGGTGGCAACACGTTGAGGAGGGGCTCAAGTGCCCTGTCGGGGAAATTCCCACCGATTCGAACGTACTTTACCGGTGACCCTTCAATCTGCAACGTTTTACGCTTTGCAATGGGCGTGTGGTACGAGATATCTTTTTCTACTTCAAAGAAGTACGTAATGGGGACACCCAGACATTCCGCAATTTTTTGCAGGGAAGTAATCGCGAGCGAGCTGTTGCCGCGCTCTACTTGTGATAAGAAGCTGACGGAGAATCCTGATTTCTCACTTAAATCTTTTAAGGTAAGCTCCTGATGGATACGAAGTGCTCGTATTTTTTTGTAAACGTGCTCCAAAAAGTCACCTCCTGCTCAAAAAGAAATTACGGTATTACAGTAAATATTACGGTAATACAAAAATAATTGCTACATTTATTCTGAATCTTCCTTCTTCTTTTTGTATCCTACTTGTACCATTCCCTTCATATACTGGGACAAAGACAGGCCGTAAGAGAGGAAGGGAATACTTTGAGGGCTCTCCTGTTAGTGGTTTTGTTTCTTGTTGCCTTTGACATGCACGCGCAGACGCCTCTTCTTGCGCCGTATTTAAACGTATTGGGTGTATCCGCTGCGATGATCGGTTTCGTGCTCGGCGGGTATGCGATCAGTAATTTGACAGGCAACCTGCTCGCTGGCCCTTTTCTCGATCGCTATCCGAAAAAATGGTTTATTGCAGGTGGATTGATCTTGGCTGGCGTGATGCTGATTGGTCAAGGCATCGTGCAAAATACTGCTGGTTTCTTTACCTTTCGGCTGATGCTCGGTTTTTTGATGGCGTTTGTATCTCCTGCTTGTTCTGCCTTGCTCGGTGAAACAGGGAAGACGGCACTTGAGCAGGGCGAGATCATGGGCAAAAAGGGATTGGTTCTTACCTCGGCGGGTATCGTTTCCCCGGCAGTCGGTAGCTTTTTGGCGGTGCAGTTCGGCTATGGTCAATCATTCGTGATACTCGGCTACATGATGATCATTGCTGGCGTTTTCGCTTGGATGATGTTGCCGGATAGAGTAGAGGAAAGCACGCCATCAACGCCACGGATGAAAGGTGGGGGCAAGCAGAGCCTAACCTCCATCCTGGAAAATCGAATGCTATATCCTGCGTTTCTTGGGGGATTTGCGATCATTTACGCTCAGGGAACGATCATCTATGAGGTGCCTTTGCTCATCCAAAAGCAAGGGTTGTCCCCGGCCGTTACTGGCATATTATTTAGCTTGAAAGGGTTAGGGGCACTCGCGATTTTGTGCCAGTTTTGGCTGCATCGCGTCCCTGTTGAGACGAGAACTTTTGCCGGATTGGGTGTGCTCAGCCTTCTTCTGTACGCCCTGGCAATCGGGCTGGCGATTCCGATTCACGTCATGATGTTTTTCTTCGGTGCGTCCTTTGGGATGCTGTTCCCAGCTTTTGCGACCATTTTGACGGTACATTCACCGAGAGAGCAATACGGTAGCGTGTTTAGTATTTACTCAGCGATATTGTCGATCGGAGCGGTATTGAGCCCAGTATTGGCAGGCTTGCTGGGGAATTGGCACCATTCCTACTTCATTGCGTTTTTTGTAACCGCGGGTGTCTGCCTGATCGGGGGACTGCATCGATTCTTGTTAAGCGGGGTTCCACGCTAAGAGGATAAGGACTTTCTGCTTAGGGAGCAGAGGGTCTTTTTTTGTTTCCATAAAACAAAAAGTTGAGCATCTTACCATAATCGGCTATAATACCCTTTGTGATTATGATAATTATTCTCAATTAAAATGCGTTCAAGTTGGCAATATTTCGCTGCTTGAAGGCATGAAGCAGATGGAGGAACGAACCAATGAAAAAAACAGCCAAACTTTCGATAGCCAGTGTCGTATTGGCAAGCCTCGTTACAATCGTGAGTGCTTGCTCTGGCCAGCAAAACGCTGCGAGTCCAGAAACACAAGCGAGCAACAGCCAGACCGCGACATCAGCGACTGAAGCCCCACGGGTACTGAAGGATGCGATGGGAAATGAAGTAACAGTCCCAGCCCAACCGCAGCGAGTGATCGCTTCTTATCTGGAGGATCATTTAGTAGCGTTGGGAGTGAAGCCAGTTGCTCAATGGTCAGTAGGGAACAGCCAGGTACAAGGCTACCTGCAAAAAGAGCTGGGGGGTATTCCAGCGATTCCTTATGATCTGCCGCCAGAGGTCGTGATGAGCCACAGCCCTGACCTGATTATTTTGGATAGCGCATCCCTGGTCCAAGGGGACAAGTATAGCCAGTACTCGAAAATCGCTCCTACGTACACCATTGGAAAAGAAAAGAACAGCGATTGGCGTAAAGAGCTCCTGACTGTAGGAGAAGTCCTCAACAAGGGGGAAGAAGCGAAGAAGGTGCTGGCGGATTACGAGACATTTGCAGCTGAGTCCAAGCAAAAGCTGCAGAAAGCGATTGGGGAAAAATCAGCGGCAGCACTGTGGATGACGGGGAAAAATGTGTACGTAGCACGTCAAGACTTGTCTAGCGGCGATGTGCTTTACAAGGACCTCGGGTTTAAGGTTCCTGCCATTGTTCAGGAAATCTCCAAGTCAGGAGATGCAAATTGGAACTCGATTTCCATGGAGAAATTGGCTGAACTCGATGCCGAGTATTTGTTTATCGTAAACAGTAATCCGACTGCTGTGGAACAGCTTCAAAAGGATCCAGTATGGACGAATATCCCTGCTGTGAAGAATGGCAATGCGTATACGTTTGCGAAAGATTCCAGCTGGCTATACACTGGGGTCATTGCCAATCGTCAAATGATTGAGAATGTAATCAGCAACGTTATAAAATAAAAAAGAGAAAGCCTATCCACCCCTTGACGTTTCGTACGAAAGAGTGGATGGGCTTTTTACATGTGTTTCTTGTCTTGGGATTGGGATCTTCTGGATTTTACATGCTTCAATTCCGCCACGATAATAAAGCTCACGATGACAAGTAAAAACCACGAGCTGATTTTACTGAGATGCACGAGCTCCCAGCCTGCTCTTTGATTCGGATAATTCCAAGCCCCGAGGAACGTCGCTATATTTTCCGCAATCCAAATGAAAAAACCGATCAAAAAGTAACCAAGAGGGATGGGCATGAATAGCCTCTCATTAGCAACCTGAAAATAAACACGTGTTTTCCAAAAGACGATGAAGATAGCCGCCATCAGGCCCCAACGCAAATCCCAAATATAATGGTGCGTAAAAAAGTTGAGGTAGATCATCGCCCCCAAGATCGTAGAGATCATCGGATGCGGCCACCCCTCGATCGTGACATGTAATCTCCGCCAAGCTTGACATAAGTAGCTCGCGACACTGGCGTACATGAACCCACTGTAAAGAGGAACGCCCAACACCTTGCTGTACGCATCCTCTGGATAGCTCCAAGATCCCATATGTACCTTGAAAATTTCCAAGCACAGCCCAATCACGTGAAAGACCGTGATGACCTTCAATTCGTCCCGAGACTCCAAGCCGCTTTTCACCATGAAAATCTGGAAGAGCAGGCAGAGCAGAAGTAGGAGGTCATACCTCGGCAAACCAGGAATGGTGACGAATTTGGATAAGGCGAGCGAACCAAAAATAAAGACCGGAAACAAGCAAGACATGGCTTCTTGATAGCCGAAATGAAGCAATAGACGCATATATCGTATCATTTGTCTGTCCTTTACATTTACGAAAGTAGTCTCAGAGGGCTAATCCGTAAGCACAAACCGCACAAGTCTATTAATAGCGGAAGGCAACACGCTTACGTGGCCCTCATCTTCGAATTTGATGTAGCTCACTTGAACACCTTTAGTAGCGAGTAGTTCCATACGCCGGACGACCCGTTGTGCTCCCTCGACCATGAAAGAGAGCTCATCACCGCCTACCATGACAAGCAGCTTTCCTTCATGATCGCCTTTCCATTCGGCGATGAAGCGTTCCTGCTCCCTCAATACCTCGTCATTGCCCCACCAGACGGAAGGGCTACCTGATACGACGTGAGAGAAAAGCTTCGGACGCGAGAACATCGTATACAGTGTGAAATGACCACCCAAGGAATGGCCGAAAATCGCCTGTTTATTTGGATTTACCTGCCATTCGGAAGAAATAGCTGGCATCAGCTGCTGTTCAAGGAAATCGAGGAACAAATCAGCTCCGCCATGCTCTGGCCAAGGCTCCCCATTCGGTCGGTCAGGAAGTGTAGCCGAATCCACAGGCATGGTCAGATCGTAACAACGGCGGTCCATGTCAAATGGCAGACGCGATGGATAGCCGATTCCTACAACAATGGCTGGGTTGAAGCCCTTGGGCTTGCGGGTTTGCAGCTTCACTGTCTCCGCAATTGTTCCGAACATCGCATCGCCATCCACGGCATAAATAACGGCATAGCCCTCGGGTGGGGCCTCAGCTTCTGGAATCGCAATCATAATCCGATAGTCACGACCTTGGCTTGATTGCAAAGTCCACTCTACACAATGAAGAGGGGAGTAGCCGTTTTTCTCTATGATTCTCATTTTGCAATCAATCCTTTCACATCGTCAATGACTTTCCTATGTGCGATCAGGCCGCCACTTAACCAGTGATCTCCCTCTACTTTAAACGTACGACCGTTCTTCACAGCCTCCATGCTTTTCCAAACAGGACTCTCTGTCAAATCTTTTTCGAACGCATCCCCCGTACCAGCGTCATTGATGAGGAAAATATAGTCCGCATCCAGATCAGGTAAGCTCTCTAGTGATAAATTGATGTCGCCGCCGGATACAACCTGGCTCGGCAAAAAGCCTAGCTCATTAGTAAGTACGTATCCACTGAAGAAATCGTACTTGATGAAGAACATCCCTCTACCATTGAAGCGAATGATTGCGGCTTTTTTGCCTTGGATATGAGGGGCCAGCTCCTTTTTGGCTGCCTCGACATGCTCCTTATATGTCTGCAAAGCTTTTTCAGCTTCCGCCGATTTGCCCAACAGATCGCCAACCACGCGTACGGAAGATTCAAGATCATTATTTGCTTGCTTGAACACATATGTCGGAGCGATCATCTTATATTTATCGTACACGCCGCTTTCGATATGGTTGGCATTGTGCAAGAGGATGAGGTCTGGCTCATGGGCCATAACCGCTTCTGGCTCTGGAGGCAATCCACCAGTGAAGGCAATGGACGGCACATCTTTTAGCTTATCTTGCAAATACATTTTCGGTCTTGAGCCAGATGACCATTGCACGATCGGAGCAACGCCCAGTGCGACCAAAGTATCTTCCAGATTGGGAGCGAATATTTTGGTAGGTGCGGCAGGCAATGTCACCTCGTTACCCATTTCATCTTTTAGTACCCGTGGGTAGGCAAGCTGGTCAGAAGAGCTCTTTGCTGATCCTTCGGTACTCCCGGTCGCGGACGAATCGACCTTTTGCGTCACTGCCTCACTGCTTGCATTGTTCCCGCAACCTGCTGCCAGTCCAGCAGCGAGCATCGTCGTGGTTAGCATCAGCGCAAGGCTTGTTTTCTTTGTCATACTAGTGGAATCCCCTCTCGATGATAATGTTTCTCACTGGAAAACATTATAATTCACCCAAGAAAGGGGCTCCATGGACAACACCTTGAATCTCATTTGGACTTTTCCCCGTTACCATCAGCAGCATCTCATCCAGCATCCGGTTCATGGCAACAGGTGAATACTCGTACCACGGATTAGAAGGCAAGGGATAGAGGTATCCATTTTGAACAGCGCGAAGTCCTCTCCAAAGCGAATGATGCTGTAGCGTCAGCCAGCTTAGGCGTGTCGACTCATCCAGACAAACGAACAACAGGATTCGCTCCGGGTCTAAGCTCGCAAGCTGCTCAAGCGTGATTGGCCGATTGCAAGGTTCCGTTTCCTCTTCCACAAGAGAAAGCTGCAAATCGTCGCATAGAAGCTCCTTCATCCCCTTGTTGTTGTAGAGATGGATGCTATCCCGATAGAGTCGAATGATCGCAAATTTATCTTGCTTGAGCATGGATTGCAGGTCTGCGCGAATAGCAGCAGCCTTCGCTTCATAAAAAGCGATCCAGGAGTCACAAGCAGCTTCTTTGCCCGTGTAGTTGGCAACTTCACGTAATTGCTCTCTCCAGCTAGAAGATTGGAGGGTCAAGACGTCTATGCCATGTGTGGACAAGCATTGCTTGGTAGTCTCGGGAAGCTCTATGTGGCTAATGACAATATCCGGCTTGGCAGCCAAAAGCATGATTTCCTGATCGTCATCGTTCCACGGTGTTTCGACCGCTTTTAGATGAACCGCGATCTGTTGCTGATACTGCTGATAGTAATAGGGGGTCCATTTCGCATCCAAAGGAGCAGCGACTGGTATAATCCCCAGTACGACTAGATGTCCCAGTAGGGAAGGGGAGTAGACGGCAACTTTGCGCTCGGAAACTTTTTCATACGCGGAGGGGGATACTCCCACTTTCTTTTTAAACTTCCGACTGAAGTAAAACTCATCGCTATACCCGATTGTTTTCGCAATATCCCGCAGCTTCATATCTGTCTCGCGTAACAATCGCTTGGCGTGATTGATACGCAGACTCGTTACATAGTCCATGACACTTTGTCCGTATGCCTTCTTGAACGAATCACCAAAATAGCTCGGACTTAAGTTCGCCATCGCTGCCAACGTAGTTACGTTTAACGAGCGATCGAAGTTACAGATCATATAGGCTCGAACCTCGTTGAGGGACATTTGGCGACTAAGCTCGTATTCTTCGTTATGCTTCATGAATCCATCCACCTTTTCAGGCAAGTGCACAAGTTTGTGATAATGATAATTATTATCTATGAATGTTAGCGAAAATGATAGAGGAAGAAAAAAAGACGACCGCTCCCCGTATCGTAGGGAAGCGATCGCCGCCAGGCCAATTATGGAATTACTCTTCGCCGGTAGCTACCGGATTATTAGGATACGAGCTCCAATCACTCCAACTGCCCAAATACAATTTCACATCGGTTCGACCAGCAGCATGGAAAGCGAGCAAATTGGAGCAAGCTGTCACGCCTGAGCCACAATAGACGATCAATTCTTTATCAGCATAAGGGGCGAGACGCTTTTGCAGCTCATCTGTCGGAAGCATCGTCTGATCAGCTGTGAGGTTGTCCTTGTAAAAGAAATTGTGCGCCCCGGGTATGTGACCAGCTTTTGCATCGATTGGCTCGTTCTCGCCACGGTAGCGTTCTGGTGCGCGAGAATCAAGCAATACTGTTTGCTCACTTCGACTCTTCACTCCCTCAATGTCAACAAGCATGTCGTGGCGGACATGTGGGACGAACTCTCGAGCTTGTACAGCAGGTACTTCTGCTGTTACCTCATAGCCAGCCTTTTTCCAAGCAGCGTATCCGCCGTCGAGTACAGCTACCTGATCGTGACCCAGGTATCGCAGCAGCCACCATAGCCGTCCTGCCATTGCCATTTCCTGATCATCGTAGGCGATGACAGTCGTATTAGCATCGATTCCCGCATTTGAAAAATGGGCAGCCAGCAGATCCGTATCTGGTAGAGGATGACGTCCACCATGCTCGCTTTTGGAGCCAGAAAGGTCACGGTTCAAATGAAAGTAGAGGGCTTGCGGGATATGATCCTTCGTGTATTCCTCTGCACCTGCTTCAGAAGCACTTAAAGCAAAACGACAATCGACGATCACCAAATTTTCATCGTTCAGATGATCCTTGAGCCATTGAGGTGTGACAAGTGCTTGCATGAATCTCCCTACTTTCTCTTTTTTTCTTCATCATAGCAGATGGCAATCCAATCAGGTACAATAATTACGGTTAAGTGGTTAGAAGAGAGGAGGAGAGAGATGAAGCGTTTCATTCGCTATTTTTTAGAGGGGTTATTGTTTGTCAGTCCTTTGGCAGTGACGATTTATATTTTGTACTGGATTTTCACGACCGTGGATAACTGGTTCTATCGACTGGTCCATAAGTGGTTTAATCTCCAAATTCCCGGACTTGGTGTCCTCTTGACTATACTCGGCATTACGATTATAGGTTTCCTTGCATCCAATGTCCTGACACGCGGAGTGCTTTCGCTCGTGTCCACCATCTTCGAGAAAGTGCCGTTTATCAAACTCATTTATACGTCCATCAAGGATTTGATCGGAGCGTTTGTAGGGGAGAAGAAGAGCTTTGACAAGCCAGTGCTCGTGACGCTATCCAAGGATGGAAATGCAAAGGCCATTGGGTTCGTTACAAAGGAAAGCCTCGATTCTTTCGGTCTCACAGACCACGTAGCGGTCTATCTGCCGCAGTCGTACAATTTTGCAGGAAATCTCCTGTTGTTTCCGAGCGATCAGGTACAGCTGCTTGATACGGAAAGCTCAGAAGTCATGGCATTCCTGGTATCAGGTGGGGTATCCGGAGGGCAGCAAAACGTAACCAAAAAAAGCAACCATGCTTAAATCATACAAACCTCCAATTCCACTAATCTTGTGGTTTTGGAGGTTTGTTGTTTGCGAACCAAAAGGTAACGCGCAAACCGTTGTGTTAAAAAACGAATTTCGACCTTTCTACACAAAAAAGACACCCAAACGAATTTGAGTGCCTTTTCATTTTAATAACGTTAGCTGCTAAAAAATCCACTATGGCTGGAATATTTGCGACGGTAGTGACGATGACCGTATTTTCGATGCCCCATCTTCCATGAAGGCCGATATCGGTAATCACTGCTGCTGTACTTGTGATAGCCACGTCCGGTCATTTTCCATAAGAACCGGGCGCCTTTCTTAAAGAGAACCGCCACAATGACAATCGCAACGATCAATATAACGAAACCGATCCCCAAAATCGTGAGTATGACTGACATCCACATCGTCTCCTTGCCAAAAAGGTCTTACCTTTTTTACGGACGACTCCACAGGAAGTTTCAATTATCCCTCGGCATTCAAATATTTCTCATAGGGCGTGTAGTCGATTTCTTTGGATTTCAGGTGGGCAATCAGCCATTTGTGGTCACGTTTGGGAGTTGCTACGATGTACCCCTTTACAATCAAATCTGTTGTAATGGTGGCTGCTTTCTCTTCCAGCGCGATCTGGCCGATTTTCGCTGCGATGGAACGTCTGGCAACATCGCGAAACAACTGTGGCACAGGATCAACCAATTCATTGAGCAAGGTCAGACCCTCATCTGTCCAGAGCGCGCGTGTCTGATCAATGTAATGATCCTGCCAATCCAAGTCAGATTTTCCGTCTTGCTTGGGCATGGACTTGAGAAATTTGCGGAACATGAAATACCCGCCAATCGCCATCAGACTTACGAGAACAATGGTCCAGCCAACGATAAACAGGGAAAACCCTGTAGACATTTCACCCATACCTTGTACACCTCATTACCAATTTCCATTCACTAGTAAAAATTGTACCTTATTTTGATTCAGGCAACAAACTTTTTGTGCATTTGCCAATCCTTAGGGGTTTTCTCTTCCCAAGAACACATACAATTTAGTATGATTAGAATTAATCTTTATTAGGAGTTGACGCTCATGTTCAAGCTTGGACAACGCGTCGTCATTGTTGCCGACTCCTTCGAGCAAGGTTTGCCTTTAGGTGAATACGGTTACCTGATTGCTCGTGACCGCAATCCGGACAGCGCATTTTCCTGGGTTTTACGCATTCCGAAAATTGATAAGCATATCGCCGTTGTAGAAGAGGATATCGTCTTGGAGGAGCAATTGCTTGCGGAAGAAGCAAATCGCATCTCGCATGAGGCTTTACTTGATTTTGCATTGGCAACAAGGAACGAAGCACTGTTTCGACAACTGATGGGCATGGAAGATGCAGAAGAGGCAAATGACGAACCCGCGAAGGAATCAATGGAGGAATTTATCCGTAAAGTAAATATCAAAGCATGGATCTAATTGGCGGTTTTCCTTATGTGGAGAATCGTTCTTTTGAAACTTTTGTGAGGAAATGAAAGCGAGGCTGTTTCATGTCTGAATTTGTGACGTTTACCAATGAGCTTGGTCAAACCATCGATATGTCCCGCGAGGATTACCAGAAAAAAATAATTCCGCAAAATCTGGATAAGTACTGGGATGAAAAAGAAAAGCTTCGCGATTTTGCGATGGAGTTGGTGAAGGGTCAATTTCATGAGCAAGCCGCTGTCGCTGCCGACAGGCTTCTCGAATTATACGGGCCAATTGAGTCTGCTCTTATTTTCCGTGCAGTCGTTCATATGCAGGCGAGAGAGTTTGAAAGTGCTAAAAAAATCCTGACAGATTGTCTGGAACGATTCCCGTCATCGGGTACGGCTTGCACCAATTTGGCAAAAATCTTCGCGTTTGAGGGAGATGAGCCAAAAGCGATCGAGACCCTACATACAGGATTACACAAAGACCCGAATCAAGAAAATGGCTTGAACATGTTTGTCGAGAGCTTTGTGCAAAGAGGGATAAAGGATGAGCTGAAAGGGCAGCTGGAGGCGCTGGCAAGTAAAGAAGGCGCTTGGAGACCACAGCTACAGCTGGCTCGTCTTGCTTTGACGGAGGAGGACCTCCTGAATGCGATGAAATGGTACATGGTAGCGATTGAAGGAGCGAAGGACCGCTTTGAGGTCGTGATGACTGTGACTGGTGAATTGGGACAAGCAGGTTATGTCTATCAATTGATTCAGATTTGTGAAAAGTTCTGGACGCCAGATTTCCCGTATCCGTATGCAGGCTTTAACTATGCCAACGCTCTGTTGGCGACCGATCAAATGGAAAAGGCAATTGCCATCCTGCGAAACATGCAAGAGCATTTGCCAGATAATTACAAGCCAATGGTCGATCACTTCCTGAATCGAGTACCTGGAGCGATAGAAATGGAAGCAGCCGCCCAACAGAAAGACGTCGAGAGCCAAATGGATGATCCGACGGCGAAGAAGAGCAAGTGGAAGTTTTGGAAGTAAATCGATAGCTAGAGCGCCCGGCATTTCGCTGTCGGGCGTTTTTCTGTAAGAAGGGGACTGTGCGATGCTGCATCATGTGGAAGTGTATGTCTCCAACCTGGCACGCTCCAATGATTTTTGGGGCTGGTTACTGGAGGGGGAACTGGGCTATACGCGATATCAAGAATGGGCCAGTGGGGTAAGTTGGAAACAAAACGGTACTTATCTGGTTTTTGTCCAGGCAGAAGAGCGATTCCTCGACATTCCGTATCATCGGTGTCGAGTCGGTTTGAATCATCTAGCATTTTATGCAAGGGATCGAGAACATGTGGAAAAGCTGCGGGAGGAGGTTGCTCGTCGGGGTATCTCTTTACTCTATCAGGATCGGCATCCGCATGCTGGAGGCGAGGGACATTATGCTTTGTTTTTCGAGGACCCAGATAGAATAAAGGTCGAGATCGTGGCCCCCTGACCTCGTCAGAACCTATTGGTCCATGAAAAAACGGTGCAATCATCCCCGGTAGATGGTTAGCACCGTTTTTTAGAAGCCATCTATTTAAACTGGCTGGTGAGCAGCCGCTCTACATAGGCTACGCCTTGATACATCAGGGTGGCGATGACTGCGATAATGGCTAAGCTCATCATGACCAGGGTGAAATTAAACACTTGGAAGCCGTATATGATCAAATACCCCAAGCCTTGCTGGGATACAAGAAATTCTCCAACGATGACGCCCACCCACGAAAGTCCGACATTCACCTTCAGCGTGGCGAGAAGGGTTGGGATGGTAGCTGGCAAAATGACGAGCGTGAAGATTTGCCGTTTGCTCCCTCCGAGTGTTTGCACGACTTTGACGTAATTTTGATTGACTTCCTTGAAGCTGGTGTAGACGTTGATCGTGGTGATGATGATCGAGATCGCGCACCCCATAGCTATGACGGAGAGCAAACCTGGACCAAAGCCGACGATGAAAACCGGACCGAGGGCTACCTTTGGCATACTGTTGGCAATAACCAGGTAAGGCTCTAGTACGCGGGAGAGAAAAGGGGACCACCATATGATCGTGGCCATGACGGTTCCCAGAATCGTTCCTAAGAGAAAGCCGATAATCGTTTCCCATACGGTTAAGCCGACATGCGGGAGAAGACTGCCATCTTGCAGCTGCAACCAAAATTGAGCCCAAATTTTGGTGGGATAGCTGAAGATGAGCGCATTAATGGTATTGGTTCGAGCCAATAGCTCCCATAAGCCGAGAAAAACGAGAAAGAGGAACAGTTGTGTGGCAAAGACGGAAAAGCTCATTCGCTTTTCTAGCTGCAAGTAGCGGCGGTGGACGGATTCAATTTCCTTTGGCTGCATCAGACACTACCTCCATCTCTTTCCACACGCGATGGAACAAGTCTTGGAATCCATCATGATTTCTAGCGTCGAATGGCAGAGCATCCCGGATCGGGCTAGGTACGACAATCTCGCTATTGATACGTCCCGGGTTGCGTGAAAAGATATAGACGCGATCGCCCATCGCGATCGATTCGGAGAGATCATGTGTCACAAGGACTGCCGTTTTTTTATGCCGACGCAGTGTTGAAAAGATCAAGTCTTCGAGCTTGAGTTTGGTCTGGTAGTCCAATGCCGAAAATGGTTCGTCGAGCAACAGCACATCAGGTTGACAGGCGAGTGTTCGGACGAGTGCAACCCGTTGCCGCATGCCGCCTGACAGTTGCAGGGGAGAGGATTTGCGCACATCAGACAGTTCCATTTCATCGAGCAGATGCAGGGCGTACTCCTCTGTTTCCTTGGAGCGGATGCCTTGGATATCGAGTCCGAGAAACACGTTGTCTTCGATGGAACGCCAATTGAACAAATAATCTTGCTGAAGCATGTAGCCAACTTGCCTAGACGTTCCGGTGACTTTACTTCCGTCGATCCACACCTTGCCTGCTGTCGGCTTCTCAAGCCCTGCAATGAGTGAGAGCAGCGTCGTCTTTCCACAACCGCTGGGACCAACCAGACAAATGAATTCGCCTTCCTCCACGCGCAGGTTAATGTCTTGGACCGCCATGAACGCCCTGGTCGTGGATAAATAAAGATGGGTCACGTGGCCGAGTTCTATTTTTGCCGGCGTAGAAGAAATCTGCTTCATGACGGCCTATTTCCCTTCCTTGGATTGGATAGCAAATGTGGTGTTTACCAGCTTGGTGTAATCAGCGCGTTGCTTTAATTCACCAGCGGAATCCATAATATCTTGTAGCTGGTTCCATTCCTTTTCGTCCAGAATGGGATCTGTTGCATAAGAGCCCTGCCCCAGGTAACGCTGTACGGCGGTTTCCAAAATCGTTGGATCGATTTGCTCGAAGTACTTGCCAATCACATTTGCCGTTTCTTTTGCACTGTGGCTGGCAACCCACTGTTGCCCTTTGTAGACCGCATTGGTAAACTTTTGGATAGCTGTTGCGTTGCTGTCGAGATAGCTTTGTTTTGTCATGAAGACGGTATAAGGAACGGTTCCGCTCTCTGTGCCAAAAGAGGCTACGACATGGCCGATTCCTTCCTGTTCAAAGCGGGAGGCTTCCGGTTCAAACAGCTGTACATACGCTCCGGTACCAGATGCAAAGGAAGACGCAATATTTTTGAATTCGATATTCTGAATGAGTTCCAGGTCGCCTTGCGGATTGATTTTGTGCTTTTTGAGTACATACTCTCCGACCATTTGCGGCATGCCGCCTTTACGTTGCCCCAGGAAGACACTGCCCTTTAGCTTGTCGAAAGTAAAGTCATCCATTTTGTTGCGGGAGACGAGGAAGGTACCGTCTGTCTGTGTGAGCTGCGCAAAATTGACAACTGGATCGACAGCTCCTTGCAAAGAGACGTAGATGCTGGTCTCGGAGCCGACGAGCGCGACCTCGATGCCGCCAGATAACAGTGCCGACATCACTTTATCTCCGCCAGGTATGGTTGAGAGCTCCACTTCCAGACCTTCTTCCTTGAAAAATCCTTTTTCAAGTGCGACATATTGCGGGGCGTAAAACAAAGAACGAGTCACTTCACCAATTCTTATTTTTTCGGGAGTGCTGGAGCAGCCAGTCAAGACGGCCGTCATAGCGAAAAAAGCGGCCAGCCCCAGCGCCAAAAATCGTTTCATGATTAGGAGTCCCTCCTTGCTAGGCTTTGTATGTTGTAGGCTATGCGCCCAGATAAAAAAGGGTGAATGCCTAGAGATAGAGACAGGCACATGATGAGGGAAGGCCACAAAGGAGATGGACATAGCGTGATCGTTACATTTTTAGGCACCGGATCAGGTGCACCCACTACGCGAAGAAACGTGAGTGGGATCGGCTTGCGATTTTTACAGGCAGGAAAGTGGTGGTTGTTTGACTGCGGAGAGGGGACTCAACACCAGCTACTGCGAGCACCGATGAAAATTAGTCAATTGGATAAAATTTTTATCACCCATCTGCATGGGGATCATCTGTACGGACTGATCGGACTGCTTGCGAGCAGGTCTTTGCGCAATACCGAACCGACTCCGTTAGAGCTGTACGGACCACCAGGGCTCGACAGATATTTTCGAGCGATCATGGAGGCAAGTCCGGTTCATTTGCAATATCCGTTGGAAATAAAAATCGTCAGTGAGGGCGTAATCTACGAGGACGAAGAGCTCGTGGTGAGCTGTCGAATGGCGAAGCATCGCGTGCCTTCGTTTGCTTATGCTGTGATGGAAAAGGAGAAGACAGGAGCCTTTCAAGTAGAATTGGCAAAGCAGGCAGGGGTGCCGTCAGGGCCGTTATTTGGAGCCTTGAAGAGAGGAGAACAGGTCACACTTGAGGATGGTCGTGTTCTGGACGGAAAGGACTTCGTCGGAGAGCCGCAGCCAGGACGCAAAATCGTCTTTAGTGGAGATACGGAGCCGAGCCAGGCGGTATTGGAGCTGGCAAAAGGGGCGGATTTGCTCGTCCACGAAGCGACCTACGCTCATCACGACAAGGAGCTGGCGACAAGAAGCGGGCATTCTACAGCACTTGAGGCGGCTCAAATTGCTAAAGAAGCGGGCGTGAAAGAACTGTGTCTGACTCACTTCAGTCCACGTTATGAAGATGAAGACGGAGATTTTTCGATGGAGGATCTGTTAGCGGAGGCACAGCAAATTTTTCCGGCGACTCAATTGGCTGATGATCTCGGTAGCATTTCTGTAAAGCGAGAGAGAAACGATGGGAGAAAGCCATAATCCTTGCTATAATGAATGATCACGATGGAGGAGGTGGGGGAGCATGAAGCGGATTACTTTTGCTACACCAGAAGAACTTATTCAACATTGCCAGTCGGAAGAAGTCAGCCTCGTTGTCGAATATCGAGACGAAGGGAACAAGCAACGCCAAGTCATTTTGACGGGAGAGCAGCTTGCAGAGGCACAGACCTACCTGAACTTCTCCAAATCCGAAGCGTATTACCGGAAGGACGGACTTTTTTACGAAGTCATTGCAGACTGGAAGTAAAACACATCGTCAGGAGATGAGCAGACGTGTCTGGCAAAGGGTTCAACCGATCGATCGCAGTTCGCTACTTGATGTTTGTACTAGGCTTGTTCGTTGGTGCTTTCGGTACGGTACTGGCCATTAAAGCAAACCTCGGTGTAGCACCTTGGGAAACCTTTCACATCGGCCTGCAAAAAACATTTGGATTAACGATTGGCCTATGGTCTCAGATCGTAGGAGTCGTTGTCATTTTCGCCACGTATTTGGTGGCAAAAATCAAACCTAATTTTGGAATGTTCTTAAATATGGTTTGCTTTGGCGTTTTTCTTGATCTTATCTTATGGTTGGATTTTATTCCTGAGGTGCAATCAATCTGGGCGAGAGTCGTGATGTTTCTCGCAGGTGTTGTTGTTTTGGCTGTCGGAATCGGGATGTATTTATCTCCTTCTCTAGGAGCGGGTCCGCGCGACAGCTTCATGCTGGCGATGAACGAGCGTCTTGGCTGGAGTATCCAGCGAGTCCGCCTCATCATAGAAGTAACCGTCCTGCTTGCGGGGACTGCTTTGGGTGGACCTGTGTCAATCGGCACGATACTGATAGCGCTGTTAACGGGACCGCTGATTCAACGGACGATTCCATTTTGGCGTCAAGTTATGAAAAAGCAGTATGGTCTGCCACATCCAGCAGAAAGACAAGCGAGCTAATCTCCATTCCATTTGCCAGTCACTGTGAAAAATACAGGAAAAACGGTCTTGTATAGGCGAGGGTCCAATCATCCTTAAGCATTCGCACATACAGTATGACTAGTTGCTGGCAAAGGAGGGAAAGCGAATGAGTCTGTTCAACGGAGGATTTGACGACTTTGCTTTAATACTGGTGTTGTTCGTATTGCTCGTTATCGTGGCTTGCTCTTGCGACTAACGAAAACACTGGGTAGCTTCGCCAAGAGGGAGAGCGATTTTTTCGCTCTCTCTTTTGTTTTTGCAAAAAAAAGCTTCGCCAATCAAAGAGGGGCGAAGCCAAGGGGAGACATATCTTATCCGAGGCGATCATGCACTTGCTTTTTTACACTGGACATTTGCTGGTCGGACAATTTGACACCGACCGCCTTGCTAACTTTTTTAATCAGCTCGCTTAATTTTTTGTCGTCCCTCAAATCTTTCATGGAGAAGTCTCTTGCCAACGATCGCACATCGCCCATCGTCCATTTTTTCTTGCTTTTCTTGTTGATGGATTTCAATAAATCACGTGGACTGCCCTTCTTCGCTTTGAGCTTGACTTTTGCTCTTGCTTTTCCTTTTGCGTTTGCCACGATGCTTCGCTCCTTTCAAAGGAATACGTCTGCCCTATGCAGTTATATGGAAAAGCAAGGGAGTTCGCTTGGACAGATTCACGCCGCTATTCGCCTATTTTGCTTAACGTTGTGCAATGGCCCAAACCCATAGGGGGAGGCCTGACATAGGATGAGTCAGAACGACGCATGACAGGAGGCTAGTAGGTTGAAAATTGTCAGCTTTCATCGGGATACGCCGTTTACCGAGATACTGTCAGATTTGAAAACCAAGGTTCTGACCAAAACCGAGAGACTTCCATGGCGATGCTATGATGACCTTTCTTGCTTGTGTGTCAAACAAAAGATTTTTGAGCAGCATGAGGAGCTTTTTCGAAGGTATAAAGCGATGGTGGAAGAGAACATTACCGTAAGCGTTCATGCGCAAGGGGAGGATGAAATCCCGTGGGGCGTGCGATATGTGGGGGCACAGAGATTGTGGCGAAAGGGGCGTGGAGCAGGCGTCAAGGTCGCTGTCATCGATACGGGAATCTCCCGCGATCATTTTGATTTGAAGGATCAAATTAAAGGTGGCGTCCAGCTAGTGCGCGGCAAACAAAATGGACACGGGACGCATGTTGCAGGGATCATCGTAGCTGAGATGAACCAAAGAGGAATTGTCGGTGTTTCTCCAGAGGCCCATTTGTATGACGTCCGTGCTTTTGATCATGAAGGTCAATCATCTTTGTCGACCATTTTGCAGGCCCTGCAATGGTCGATAGCCAATAAGATGGATGTAATCAACATGAGCTTTGGCATGCCCCAGTATAGCGAAGCAATGGCGAGAGCAGTAAATCGGGCCCATCAACAAGGAATCGTATTGGTAGCTTCTGCAGGTAACGGAGGGGCAGAAGTGGAGTATCCAGCGCGGTACGATGGTGTTTTAGGGGTTAGCGCGATTGATCAAACGGGAAAATTGGCATCGTTCAGTGCGAGAGGCAAGGGCGCAAATATGAAGGCACCCGGGGTTGATATCTTGTCTACATGGCCGGGAAATCAATTTAAAAAGCTAAATGGTACTTCGATGGCTGCCCCGCATGTGGCAGGACTGAAGGCATTAGAAATTGGTCGCAAGCGAAAAAAAGCATAGCGTCTCTACAAAAAAACAGCTCCGAGGCTAAAAATGAAGCCAAGGAGCTGTTGCTTTTTATAAACGAATTATTGATGGATTTTGGTGTCATGGTCTTGCTGGACACGGAACCATATATTAAGATCGTTAATAACACTGGCCAATTCGTGGATCTCGCTGTTCAATTCGCAAGACCTTACGAAATTTTCTTCTTCGGACATTTGTCTGGTTTTCTCGATAATGACCGTTTCTACCCGGTGTATTTTATCCGGAATGGTCGCGCGGATTTCTTCCCATTCCAGCAACATGTCCGCTCTTTCTACAGTTGAATAATCTTCCCATTCCAGATGCAGTACGGGAAGCCGTATACCTAGCCGTTCATCATGGATAAATTGATAGCGCAAAGGTGAACTCACTCCTCTCCACCTCCATCATACCAAAAATGAATCGGTACGGGGAGAGAAATACACACGAAAGGAGCAACCATGTCAAAAGGACGTGTTCTTATCGATGCGGATGCTTGTCCGCGCCAGGCACTTTTAACTGCCCAAGCATTGTGCAAGGAGCTCGACTGGATCTGTTTGACCTTTGCCAGTTATAATCATCAAATCGGTAATGCCAATCATGTAACGGTAGATGCCGGCCCACAAGCGGTAGATATGAAGCTGGCGAACGAAACGAGTTCAGGGGATGTCGTGGTGACGCAGGATATTGGTCTGGCAGCGCTCATTCTCGGGAAGAAAGCCCATGCTCTGACACCGCACGGGATGGTTTTTGACCCAGAACGAATTGCGTTTCATTTGGAAGAACGAAATGAAAAAGCGAGATATCGACGCGGGGGAGGTCGTACGAAAGGGCCTGCTGCTCGCACGCGTGAAGACGATCAGCGATTTGCTGAGTCCTTGCGCTTTTTGATGGAAAGAGGAAATCAACAATGAATCCGACAACGAGAAAAAATGGATATGTACGCAGAGCACTTTCGTTTGCTGTACTTGCCCTAATCATGTTTGCCCTCTACGTCGCAGGAAAAGTGGCAGGTATGGATCAAGCTGCCATCGCATTTGCGGAGTCGATTCGCTCTGATGTTGGGACTGCTTTTTTTCGATTGGTAACCAATCTGGGCGGAGGTATATTCCTTGTACCAGTAGCGGTCATGATGATCGTTGTCCTATACATAAAGAAATATCGTGTGGAGGCAATGTTTGTTCTCATCTCCCTCGTTGTCAGTGAAGTCGCAAATGAGCTCTTAAAGTGGTTCTTTGCCAGGCCTAGACCAAGTGGGGTTAATCTGATTGAACTGCCCGATTCCTTTTCGTTTCCGAGTGGTCATGCGATGATTGGACCCGCCTTTTATTGCATGGTCGCATTTTGGATTTCCCAATGGTTTGCGGAGAAAAGATGGTCGACGCTCGTGCAGCCTGCCGTTTTTATTTTCGTGGCATTGCTGTCTTTCAGCCGTGTGTACTTGGGCGTTCATTATTTGAGTGATGTGCTTACCGGCTTTTTCCTGTCGATGTGCTGGTACTTTCTCCTTTGTCTCGGCTATGAAGAATGGATGGGGAGACGAAGTACGGTCGTCGACCCCATACCGCATTCCAGATAATCATGAAGCTAGGTGGAATACCCTAATTCACTCATTAAACTCAGCCATTTTTCTACGCTGGGTTTATTTTTTTTGTCCTTAGGCAAGACGATGTATGCAGAGCGTTTGGGAGGCTTATTGCCTGTTATGATCAGTTCCTTCAAAGTACCAGCCGCTAGCTCGGCTTTGACGGTAGAGCGCGTCAACAAACTCACGCCGAGACCTTCTTTAATCAGATCGATGGCGAGCTCCGCTTTGTCTACTGTCAACTTGGGTACGTAATTACGCGGCAGTGTCTGCCTAATCCACTCGTTAAAAGGAGGGCCCCAATTCATGTACAGCAGCGGCAGATTACGCAGCTCGCGCGAATCGACGTGTGTAGATGCGGCAATGGGGCTCTCTGGACAGCAAACCAAGACAATTTCATCATCCCACGTTGGAATGACGTCAAAGTTGGGCAAGGATGGGGGAACGTAAACGATTCCGATTTGAATCACGTTGTCCAGCAAATACTGGATGACATCGGACGAATGGCCTGTCTTTGTGCTAATCGCAATTTGTGGATATCGAAAGTGGTACTCTTTCAAGATCGGCTCGAGGGTGGATGTCCAGATCGCGTTTAAGCTACCGATCGATAAATAATCTTCATAAGGCTGGAGGGAAGCGACTTCATTTAGGGCTTCATGGGACAGTTTGAGGATTCTCTCTGCATACGGTAAAAGGGTTAAGCCCGCTTGGGTAATCTCAACACTTCTTTTATCACGAATGAAAAGAGGTTTGCCAACTTTTTCTTCCAGTTGCTTGATTCGCATTGTCACCGTAGACTGAACTAAGTGGAGCATTTCCGCAGCCTTGGTGAAATTTTTCGTCTGGGCCAATGTGTAGAAAGCACGTAATTGTTCGAAGTCCATACAGTTGGAATCCCTCTTATCTAAATATTTGATTACCATATACAAAATTGTTCGTTTCCCAAATTATACCCTGTTCGCTAAGCTGGGGATATCCTTTTTCATGTGGGGTATCGGGAGAGCGAGGGGTATGGGGATGAAGTGGGAATGGTGGCGAGAAACGCCCTTTTCAGTGAAGCTCTTGTTAAGCACATCTTTTATGATGAATATGGGTTTTTATGCATTAATCCCGTATCTCACTTTGTATTTGACGGGCAGCATCGGCTGGACACTGGCGATGGCAGGGATTGTCCTGAGTGTCAGACAGTTCTCTCAGCAAGGTCTTGCCTTTTTAGGCGGTGTGATCGCGGATGCCTTCGGATACAAAGGGGCGATGTTCCTCGGATTGGGCGTACGTGCCGTTGGGTTTGCGATGTTCGCCTTTTGTACCGAGACGTGGCACTTTTTTGTTGCCGCGATTCTTTCCGGATTGGGTGGGGCGTTGTTTGAGCCTGCTTGCTCTGCTGCCTATGCGATTATTACACCTGAGGCCATCCGAAAAGAAGTATTCTCGCTACGCAATGTACTTGGCAATATTGCGGTTGTCGGTTCCCAAATCGTGGGGACAGCACTCTCGGCTATTGATTTTACGTACATTTCGTTGTTTGCAGGGGCCGTTTTCGGAGTGAATGCCATCGTGATCTTCTTTTTATTTCCACCGATTCGCGCCACGAATACGCGGCATAGTATATGGGAAAGTATGTCCACGGTAGTAAAGGACAAGCTGTTTGTACGCTATACCTTTATCTTGATGGGGTATTATTACTTGAATATGCAGGTGTTTTTAACGATTCCGCTGTTTGTTGAGAATGTTACACATAACAAGGTGAATGTAGGAATCGTGCTTTCTGCGCTTTCGCTGTTTGTAATCTTATTTCAAATGAAAGTAACACAATTGCTGGAGGGTTATCCGCAAAGGCTTACCTTGATTGGCATCGGGACGTTGTTTATGAGTGTGGGACTATTTTTGTTCACGTTTGCCGATTCATTGTGGCTTATTCTCTTGGATGTGTTCCTTTTTGCACTGGGAACCATGATTGCTGTTCCGAATCTGGTGGATGTCGTTCCCCGTTTTGCTCCCAAGGACTTGGTGGGCGCCTATTACGGCTTCAACGGGTATTCGATTGCCATCGGGGGTTCATTTGGACAGGTAGCGGGAGGATGGGTGTACGATGTAGGGCTGCGCTTGCAAACGCCGTGGCTGCCGTGGACCATTTGTTTGGTCATCGGGTTTGGGGTGGCCTGGATGCTATATCGCATGGAACAACAAACCGGACAAATCGGGAATAATCTAAAGAAAATAGCTCGCTCGTAAATATTTTTGGGCGAAATGAAACATTTTCCATCGTTCTTACGTATATAACGATAGAGATGATTGGCGCAAGAAAGTGAGGGAATTTTATGGAAGATATGAAAAAGCTAAAGCGCATGTTACTGGTAACGAGTTCCCTTGGATTTGCAGTTTTTGCCATGGTAGTCGTTACGGAAATTGTCCGAATCTCATTGTAGCATTGCCAAGCCTAACAAATCGCATATAAAGCATGAAAAGCTTGCAGTCCCTTCTTGAAAGAGGCTGCAAGCTTTTCTTTTTGTGATTACGCTTCGATTTTCTTTTTAAAATGGAATTGATACACGCACATTGCAATGATCATGAACGGAACTCCGCAGTACAAGGCGATGCGTTGTTCTGGATCGAATGCCAGACTCACGAGAACGAGCAAGTTCAAGATCAAGGAAATCAAAGGCAGTATAGGGTACAAAGGTGTACGGAACTTCAGATCCTCCAGCTTGCCTCCATTTTTCAGGTAATGACGACGGAATGCAAGCTGCGAAGCGGAGATGGAGATCCATCCGATCTGTGCACCGAGACCAGCGATAGACAACAGTACCATGAAGACCGTATCTTCTGCAAAAAAACCGGACAGAAGAGACAAGAGCGCAATGGCAAACGTAATCAACAAAGCGTTCATCGGAATCCCTTTTCCATTTACGGCCCCAAGCTTTTTCGAAGCCATTCCTTCTCTGGACAGGGAGTAAAGCATACGAGTTGCTGCGTACAAACCAGAGTTGGCCACAGACAGAAGTGCTGTCAGGACAACGAAGTTCATAATGTCAGCTGCATAAGGAATCCCGATGCTGTCAAATACGACGACAAACGGACTTTCAATCACACCCGCCTGTTGGTGTGGAATCATCCCTGCCACAATGGCAATCGCCAGAATGAAGAAAACGAGTGTACGCCAAACCGTCGTACGAATGGCCTTCGGAATCGTCCTCTCTGGATTCTCACTTTCTCCAGCGGCAATCCCGATTAGCTCGGTGCCTTGGAACGAGAAGTTCACGGTGATCATCGTCATCAGCAAGCCTGTAATTCCAAAGGGGAGAAGCGGGCTTTCTGTAAAGTTGGAGAGCATTGGTGCAGGTTGACTGTTTTTCAGGTCAATGAGGCCAAACATCGCCGCTCCACCCAAGATGATGAACAAGATGATAGCGCTTACTTTAATGCTAGAAAACCAGAACTCAGATTCAGCGAACGCTCGAGCAGATAAAGCATTTAATAAGAAGAGCACTACACCGAAGATCGCGCACCACATCCAAACAGGTGAGTCAGGGAACCAACGCTGCATCAGTAATCCTGATGACAACAACTCTAAAGCAACGGTCACGGCCCAACCAAGCCAATACAACCAGCCTACACCAAACCCAAGGGCTGGGCTAACAAAGCGGGTCATATATGTTTGGAACGAACCGGCCACTGGCATGGCAACTGTCAGCTCACCCAGACATAGCATAGTCAGGTACATGATAAAGCCTCCGACTAAATAGGAGAGAATGGCACCAACTGGTCCTGCCTGACTAATTGTATAACCTGATCCGAGGAATAACCCGGTTCCGATTACGCCGCCTAGAGAAATCATAAAGAGGTGTCTGCTGTTCATCGTGCGTTTCAATTGATTGTGCTGCTCCATGTTGCTTGTGGACATATAACCCTCTCCTTCACGCGAGTATGTTCAATGGATGTATGCGTTTTCAGGCGCGATAGCGATATATGCTCTGCAAGAATGATACCAAAACAAATACTTTATGAAAATATTATTTTTAAGGTATTTGCTGTCAAAAAGCGCAAAAAGATTCGGCATGTAGATGCAAAATAATTAAAAAAACGCCAAATCTCTTGGCGTTTATTAAAAATGATAAGGAAAAAATTGGACTGAAAGAAACATCTAAAGAGATGAACTTGCAAGTTTTTTAGTGCACGTTTTTTAGAAAGTAACGATGAACCAACCAAGCTGGTAAGAAGAAAAAGCGCAGGGCTCGTAGACCTTGACAACGCCGACCCAGTCGGAATTTCAAAAAGGGGACCACGCTTGTCGAACACTTCTTCTTCGAGAAACGTCCGCCCGTAGGGTGGCTTTGGCTCGACGGTCCCCTTTTTGAAATGGAGACGAGCAGTGAGTCACCCATGCAGGCGTGTCAGAGTCGAAGAGAACTGTGCTTTTTCTTCTCTCCACTATGTTGACTCATATGCTTTATCCTTTAATCCCCAACTTACGCAAGCGATATTGCAAGCTCTGACGACTGATTTGCAATTCCTTGGCTGCTCGTGAAATATTTCCGTTATAGCGTTCCACAACATGGTGAATATATGCTGTTTCAAATTCTTGCATGGTTTCCTTCAACGGCTTTCCTTCGTCCACAAATGGCAACGTGTGAGGGGAGGGTTGCTCGATCGTTACCGAAGCGGCTGGCGTACGACGCAAAAAGTGTAAGGGCAAGTGTTCATAGCGGATAGTTGATTCGTCAATCATCAGATTCATGGCTCCCTCAATCAAGTGCTGAAGTTCACGCACATTGCCAGGCCAGTCATGCTGGATAAAAAATTGCAAAACCTCATCACTGATGCTTCTTACCTCCATTTGGAACAGCGCATTGTATTTTTCAATAAAATGACTGACCAGCATCGGAATATCTTCCTTGCGTTCCCGAAGCGGGGGGAGAAATAACGTGACGACCCCAAGGCGGTAGTACAGGTCTTTTCGCAAATGCGAATGGGCGATTGCCTCAACAGGATCTTCATTGATAGCCGCAATGATTCGTACATCAATCGTTCGATCCTTTGTGTCACCAATACGTCTAATCGACTTCTCTTGCAGAGCACGTAACAATTTTGCCTGTAGTGGCATACTAAGCGAGTTGATTTCGTCGAGAAAAAGTGTTCCGCCTTCCGCTTGCTCAAACAATCCAGGTCGCTCTACTGCACCGGTAAATGCCCCGCGAGCAGTCCCAAACAAAAGCCCTTCGATCAGGCTATCCGGAAGGGCAGCGCAGTTTTGTGAAATAAGGGGACCAGCTGCACGCAGACTGGCATTATGAATGCTTTGCACGAACAGCTCTTTCCCGGCACCCGTTTCACCGACTACTAATACGGATGAGGAGGTGCGTGCTGCGCGTTTGGCATTCTCTATGACATCGAGAATAGGACCGCTTCTCCCGATAATGTGCGCGAACGTGTAGCGTGACCCGTTTTTTTGCAGCAGGTTTTCTCTGATCAATCGCTCCATTTTGGTAACATCATTTGCGATTTCCATCGCGCCGATGATCTTGCCATTTTCAATGATGGGGTACGTATTGTTGATGGTTGAAATTTCTTTTTGCTTGTCATTGAAATACGTTTGGCGTGTATTGCGAATGCTATTTCCGGTACGCAAGCATGTGAGCAAGGTACTTTCCTGTCCAGAAGGGAACTGAAAAACCTCTGCCAAAGGTTTGTGTAACACGTCTTGTCTGGTCATCAATTCCAGCTCGGTCATTTTAGAATTGTAGACAATCGTTGTCCCGTCCGAATCGATGACATGTACACCTTCATTCATTCTGTCCAAAATATGTTCATAAATGCGCAAGAGAGTGTCAGCAGAAGAATTATGCGTAGAAGACGACACTGTGGTCACCAGCCTTTCCTTATGAAGGTATCATAGCATAAAGGGAATGAGTGCAAAAACATTATGCACTGCAAAAGAATATGAAGGTAAGATGCAAAAATTTTTTGCTTATTTGATCGGAAGGGATCGACTTTATGTTGTTTTCTTGTTTGGCATCGTTCTTGCTTGATAAATTTAGCAAGTGATCTTGAAGGAGGCTAACGACATGAGTAAAACAAACGTGGTTATTGATCAAACAGAAAAATTCGGTGCGCACAACTATCATCCGCTACCGATCGTTATTTCCAAAGCAGAAGGCGTATGGGTACACGATCCGGAAGGCAATAAATATCTGGATATGCTGAGTGCATATTCTGCGCTGAACCAAGGACATCGTCATCCACGTATCATCCAAGCTCTGAAAGATCAAGCAGATAAAGTAACGCTCACTTCCCGTGCTTTTTACAATGACCAACTGGGTGAATTCTACGAAAAGCTTTCTGCGGTGACAGGAAAAGAAATGATCCTGCCGATGAACACTGGTGCAGAAGCAGTAGAGACAGCACTCAAAGCAGTTCGTCGCTGGGCTTATGACGTGAAAAAAGTACCAGAGAACCAAGCAGAAATCATCGTATGTGAAGGCAACTTCCATGGTCGTACTGTCACAATTACTTCCTTCTCTTCTGCAGAAGAGTACAGACGTGGCTTCGGACCATTCACACCTGGTTTCAAAATCATTCCTTATGGCGATATCGAAGCGCTTAAGCAAGCGATTACACCGAATACAGCAGCATTCATGCTGGAGCCGATCCAAGGCGAAGCAGGGATCATCATTCCACAAGAGGGCTTCTTGAAGCAAGCACAAGAGGTATGTAAAGCAAACAATGTACTTTTGGTCAGCGACGAGATCCAAACAGGCTTCGGTCGCACAGGTAAAATGTTTGCCAGCGATTGGGAAGAGGTAGTGCCAGATATGTACATCATGGGAAAAGCTCTTGGTGGTGGCGTGTTCCCGATTTCTGCAGTAGCAGCAGATAAAGAAATCTTGAGCGTATTTGAGCCAGGTTCCCACGGTTCTACCTTTGGTGGAAATCCACTCGGATGTGCAGTTGCCATCGCAGCTATGGATGTATTGGCTGACGAAGGTCTTGTACAACGCTCCCTGGAAATGGGCGCATATTTCATGGAGAAATTGAAAGAAATCAACAACCCGATCATCAAGGAAATTCGCGGTCGTGGTCTGTTCATTGGTTTGGAGCTGACTACAGCGGCTCGTCCATATTGCGAAAAACTAAAAGAACTGGGACTCCTGTGCAAAGAAACACATGAGACAACCATTCGTTTTGCACCGCCACTCGTCATCAGCAAAGAAGATCTAGATTGGGCAATTGATCGCATTAAACAAGTTCTGCACGTGACAGAAGCTGCAAACGCATAAATAGCAACGACAAAAGCCATCCTGTACGAGGGTGGCTTTTTTTCTTGAGGGCTTATGATGACAGAATAATCACATCATTCGTTCGACAAATTCCGACTGGCTGTGGATAAAAGGAAAAAAACATCCACAAAGGAAATGCTTGGATGCTTATAAGTTACACACAGTTTGCCCACATGTTACCAACAAGATGTCCACATTGCTTGTGGATATCCGAACGGTTGTTCGATACAAATGCTTCTGTTACAATGGGCTCATATTAGAGATGGAGGTGAGCAAAGGTGAAATACTTGAGTGACCAAATGTTGATAGAAGTATATCATCGAGCTGTCGACCTTCAACTAGATGCAGCATTTATCGAATTGCTTCGCGAAGAACTACAGCATCGGAAAATCCGTATCACGCAGTTCAGCGCCTAGAGCAAAATCATCACACATACGTAACATATGGCAAAAGCCATCCTCTTTTTTCGAAGGAGGATGGCTTTTGCTATCTACGCTTGCTCCATAATAAACTCAAAAGCAGTAATTCCTTTAATCGGTTCTTCATTCGCAAGCAACACTTCTGGCAAATAGAAGTACACAGGGCCGTCCTCTTTAATAGGCCTGCCGTCTTTGGAGAATTGCAGGATGGCTCTTCTTGCCTCTGCAAGTGGAAGAACGATCGCTTCCAGATCCTCGCGGTGAAGACGGACATGGGTCACCTCTGGTAAGGGCTCAGCGTTTGTAATGAAGGGATCAAGACGCATTCCGTAATCGCCTTCGAGCACTTTACGTTCTTCGGCTAAGCTTTTTCGTTCGGAAGGAAGCGTAGCCCCTTCGCGCAATTCCTTATCCCACTGGGTCCCCGTTCCAGCCAAATACTTTGCTTGTGTAGCCAGCGAGCTATCATCTTCGCCCGCGTATGTTTTCAGATCGAATTTGCGTTCATCAAAAACCCAAACGGTTGGATCCAATGTAATAGGGAAAGCGATGGCCCCTTTGAACACGATAACATCAGACATACGTCATTCCTCCGTGATCATTCGTAATCAATCTCTATATTACTATAGACCCGTAAATGACAGCAATTATCCGAAAAGCGAAAATTTCATATAATATTCTTGAAATTATTGACATGCATTTTATAGATTATATAATCATATTAGAAAGTTGTTATGTGAGAATGAACTTTTCCTGTGATAGTTGAATTCCTACTAAATAGTTAGGGGGCGAACCTATGGCGAAAGGCACGAATGTGCAAGCAGATTTGATGAAGCAAAAAGGTATCCTAAAATGGATTGAAACGGTAGGGAATAAGCTCCCGCATCCATTTGTCTTGTTCATTATTTTGTGTGGTGTATTGATGGTAGTCTCCGCAATCCTCGCAGCCATGGACTTTTCGGTTATTCATCCTGCAAAAGGCGAAGAGGTTGCCGTTAAGAGTTTGCTTAGCGTCGAAGGGATTCACTGGATTTTAACAAGTATGCTAAAAAACTTTATTGAATTTCCAGCACTTGGTCTCGTTCTGGCGATGACGCTTGGAATTGGACTAGCAGAAAAAATCGGTCTTTTAACAACAGTCCTACGCAAAATGATGGCAGGCATTCCGGCATCGGTTGTCAGTTATGTCGTTGTATTTGTCGGAATCTTGGGAAATCTAGCTTCTGATGCAGCCATGGTTATTATTCCTCCGCTTGGCGGTCTCGTGTTCTTGGCAATGGGGCGTCACCCGATTGCAGGCTTTGCAGCTGGTATGGCTGGTGTATCCTCCGGTTTTACAGCGAACTTTTTCATTGCCGGTACAGATGCTCTCTTGGCAGGGATCAGTACCGAAGTAGCGAAAACGATTGATCCAAATGCTATGGTTACACCAGTAGATAACTGGTTCTTCATGTCAGCTTCCGTTGTCATCCTCGCTTTCTTTGGAGGATGGATTACCGATAAAATGATCGAACCACGTCTTGGCACGTATCACGGCGATCGAAACGTACAATTCGAAGAAGTAACTCCGCAAGAAAACAAAGCACTGCGCAAAGCGGGTATCGCAGCGCTGATTTTCGTAGTCATTGTAGGGGTACTGGTCGTTCCAGAAGGTTCACTGTTGCGTGATCCAAAGACAGGTGACTTCTTGACATCACCGTTTTTGAAAGGGATCATCCCCATCATCCTGTTGTTCTTCGTGACCGTATCGTTTGTATACGGTAGAGCAATGGGACTAATTAAAACATCGAAGGACATTCCGCAATACATGTCCGAAGCAATCAAGGATATGTCCGGCTTTATTGTGTTAGCGTTTACAGCAGCACAGTTCATCGCGTTCTTTAACTGGAGCAACATTGGTATTTTGATGGCTGTCAATGGCGCAGAATTCATGACACACATGGGCTTGACTGGCTTGCCGATCATTATTGCCTTTACACTCTTCACAGGTGTCTGTAGCTTGTTTATCACGAGTGGTTCAGCGCTGTGGGCGATCCTCGCACCTGTATTTATGCCAATGCTGATGCTGTTGGATTACAACCCGGCATTTATCCAGGCCGCTTATCGGATTGCGGACTCTGCAACCAATACGATCTCACCTGTGAATCCGTACATCCCGCTCATCTTGGCTTTCTATCAGAAGTATAATAAGAATGCAGGGATGGGAACGATTTTCTCTACCATGACTCCATTTGCAATCGTTTTCCTAGTCGTTTGGATCTTACAATTGACATTATGGTACTACTTGGATCTTCCATTTGGTCCTGGCGTATACGCTCGCTAATCTATTTTTTCATAAGAAAGGAGTCGCTCAACAGGGCGGCTCTTTTTTTGTACACTGGAAGCTTGGACAATTGGAAAAAGACGGTTTATGCTGTTTGTATGTATGGAAAGGGATTACGGGGAGGGAACGAGCGTGTACGATTTTGATCAGCGCATCGAACGCAGAGGGACAGATAGTGTCAAATGGGAGATTCAGAATCCGAAAGTGAACGGAGAAGGGATGCTTCCGCTATGGGTGGCGGATATGGATTTTGCTTGTGCTCCTGAAATCACAGAGGCACTGATCAAACGGGCGAGCCATCCGATATACGGATATACATTGAAGTCGAATGCCCTTTATCAGGGCTTGAAAGAGTGGATACACAAGCGATTTGGTGTAGAGGTAGAAGTGAGCTGGATGACAGGGATACCTGGAGTCGTTCCCGGCATTCACGTAGCGGTAGAGGCTTACACAGCCCCAGGAGACGGTGTCTTGATCCAGACGCCTGTGTACCATCCTTTTTATCATGCAGTCGAAAATCGCGGACGTCATGTCGTTACCAGCCCACTCTTGGAGCGTGACGGCCGTTATGAAATGAATTGGGATGATCTCGCACAAAAGCTGAGCGACCCACGGGTGAAGCTGATGCTGCTCTGCACACCGCATAACCCGATCGGACGAGTATGGACCAGAGAAGAGTTGGTGCGCTTGGGAAGATTGTGTGTAGAAAATGGCGTGCTTGTGGTTGCCGATGAGATTCATTCGGATTTGGTCTATGAACCAAATGTTCATACGCCTTATTATTCGCTGGCACCCGAATTAGCCAACCAGAGTGTGACCTTCCTATCGGCCGCCAAAACATTCAATTTGGCTGGTTTGTATACTTCCTATTTGATGACAGAAAATCAGCAGTTATTGCGGGACTTCCAGGTCACAGCATCCAAAATGGGCTATGAGAACCTGAATCTGTTTGGGATGGAAGCAACGATTGCTGCCTACCAACATGGAGAAGCATGGCTAGAAGAACTGTTGATCTATTTACGTAGGAATGCAGCCTATGTGCATGAGTTTTTATCGACTCGTATTCCTGGGGTATCCATGGCGATTCCGGAAGCGACATACTTGGGGTGGATGGATTTCAGACAGCTAGGACGTAGTCAGGCGGAGTTAAACAAGCTCATTCGCGAGGATGCAAAGCTCGGTTTGCACGATGGCACGACGTTTGGACGGGATGGTGCAGGGTTCATGCGAATCAACTTTGCTTGCCCAAGATCAATTCTAGTCGAAGCGATGGAACGATTGGAGCACGCTGTTCAGAAGTAGGGAAATTTGACATGGGCCATGTGGAAATCTACAATCGAATCTGTATACATCGACGTAATAGACTGAGAGGTTTTTCGATGGATTTGAAACTAGCGTCCGAACAATTGGAGCAAGTACGCAACCAATCACTTGAGTATACATACAAGGGGAGTGTAGCGTCCTACATTCCTGAATTGGCAAAAGTCGAACCACATCAATTGGGAGTGGCTGTATGCTTGCCCGATGGGACGATCCTTTCTGCTGGTGATGCAGATGTGCCATTCTCGATGCAAAGCATCTCCAAGATTTTCTCACTGATCGTCGCCGTATGCCAGAACGGGAAGGAATACGTGTTTCGGCATGTAGGGAAAGAACCAACTGGAGACCCGTTTAATTCGATTATTAAACTGGAGACGACCGAATCTCATAAACCACTGAACCCGATGATCAATGCAGGAGCCATTGCGGTTGCGGGCATGATTCGTGGTGCCAACGTGGACGAGCGGCTAGATGCTGTGCTGGCTTTGATGCGGAAAATGACAGGGAATCCTCATCTTTCTATCAATCAAGCTGTTTATTGTTCTGAAAAGAAAACGGCTGATCGCAATCGTGCCCTCGCTTGGTTTCTAAAGGACAGCGGCATACTGGAAACGGATGTAGAAGAGACACTTGATCTGTATTTTCGCCATTGCTCGATAGAGGTGACAGCGAAGGAAGTAGCTACACTAGGGATGGTACTTGCAGCAGACGGAATTCTCGTGAATACAGGTGAGCGGGTGATTCCAGAAGAAGTAGCTCGAATCTGCAAGACCTTCATGGTGACTTGTGGGATGTACAATGCCTCTGGAGAGTTTGCGATAGACGTAGGAATCCCCGCGAAAAGTGGGGTTGCCGGCGGTATTATGGCAACAGTGCCACATCGTATGGGGATTGGTGTGTTCGGTCCATCTTTGGATGAGAAAGGAAATTCGGTAGCCGGTGTCAAGCTGTTGGAGCAGCTTTCAAGAGAGTGGAAGCTCGGTATCTTTTAGCTTCTTGCAGTTGATCTGTCTTCTCCCCTTTTCAAATGGCCCAGAATCGCGTACTATGTATGATAAGGATGGAGGCAAACGGAGGGATAGGTTTTGACAGAAATTAAGGTTCCCGATCTGGAACAAAAAGCGCTAGCGTTGCTTCAAGCAGACGCCGACAAAATTTACAAGCTGATCGACGTACAGATGGAAAACCTGACCATGCCGCAGTGCCCACTGTATGAAGAAGTGCTGGATACCCAAATGTTCGGGCTTTCTCGTGAAGTAGAGTATGCAGTCCGCTTGGGACTGATTAGTGAGGACATTGGTCGAGAAATCATGGGTTCATTGGAACGTAAATTGGCCCATCTTCATGAACTGTTTAATCAAAAGTAAGGCGAGGAGAGCGGCGATTATCCTCGCTTTTCATTTTGTTGAAAGAAAAAACACTTGCCTATTTCGCGTATTTATATTAAATTAAAATCTATAATTTTTTATTAATTTTGAAATGCAATGACGGAGACTAGTATGCGGAATCACCGCTTGTCAGGGAGAAGCTGCCTTAGACTGAAAGCAGCTTTGAAGCGCGCACCGTAGAATTCCCTCCTGAGCAGCCCTCTTAATGGCTTTTTGCCTAGTAGGAGGCATCGGGTCATTCCCGTTATCAATGATGGAGAGAAGTGCGTAGGGAATCTGTATCCCGTGCACTTAATCAGGGTGGTACCGCGAATAACTCGTCCCTTATTTGGACGGGTTTTTTTTATTTTCGCAAGACGCCCAACAACCAAATCATAGAAACAAGCAAGGAAAGAGACTAGTAAACGGACCTGCTGCATGACAGGGATGGCTGCCATAGACTGAGAGCAGCCTGATGTAAGCCCCGTTGAATTCACTCTTGAGCTGACCTCTGAACGCAGGCGCCGCCAGTAAGAGAGTCCGGGTCATTCCCGTTATCAATGACGAAGCGAGACATCGCCAATAGGGGATGTCTAAGTAGGGTGGTACCGCGAGAAATGAATAACTCGTCCCTTTTTGGGGCGGGTTTTTTTGTACCCATTTTTGGGCAGGAAAAGAATATCTTTGGAGGGTGAAAACTATGAAACAAGCCGAACAATGGACGAGCAGGCTCGGCTTCATCTTGGCAGCAGCAGGCTCGGCGATTGGACTAGGGGCCATTTGGAAATTTCCTTATATGGTTGGAACGAGCGGTGGTGGAGCGTTCTTTCTGCTATTCATCATCTTTACGCTAGCAATTGGTCTTCCGTTGCTGTTAGGAGAATTCACAATCGGACGCAGTACCCAAAAAGAGGCGATCAGTGCGTATAAAACAATTGCGCCAGGGTCCCCCTGGCATTGGATCGGTCGCCTTGGGGTGATCACTTGCTTCTTGCTCTTGTCCTTTTACAGTGTGGTGGGAGGTTGGATTCTTAGTTATCTTCTCCGCGGGTTTACTGGTCAATTGCAAGGGCCAGCTTATGACAAAGTGTTTGGTGACGTTATCGGTGATCCTGTTGGTGCAGTAATTGCTCAGTTGGTTTTCATGCTTATTACTGCATGGGTAGTCGCGAGAGGCGTACAGGGTGGAATTGAGTCCGCTAACAAGTACATGATGCCTGGTTTGTTCCTGTTATTCATGGTATTGATGGTTCGTTCCTTGACGTTGGATGGGGCAATGGAGGGCGTTTCCTTCTTTCTGAGTCCTGATTTTTCCAAGCTGAGTGCGCAATCGATCCTGTACGCATTGGGTCAATCCTTTTTCGCGCTGAGTGTCGGGGTATCCGTCATGGTTACTTTCAGCTCGTACCTTGCCAAAAACGAAAGTCTGGTTCGTTCTGCTGGTTCGATTGTCAGTTTGAATCTGCTCGTATCGCTGTTTGCTGGTTTGGCGATTTTCCCGGCGGTCTTCTCCCTTGGAGTAGAGCCAAAAGCAGGGCCGGGATTACTGTTTATCGTACTTCCTTCTGTGTTTGAACAAATTGCCTTCGGTAGCATTTTTCTGTTAATCTTTTTGGCTCTTTTCCTTTTTGCTACATTGACCTCCGCTTTTTCGATGCTGGAAATTATCGTTGCTTCTCTTGCAAAAGGGGACGAAACGAAGCGTAAGCGTCTCGCTTGGGTGGTTGGTCTGTTGATTTTTATCGTTGGAGTTCCATCGGCTTTGTCATTCGGCGTATGGAGTGAGGTTACGCTGTTCGGCAAATCTATCTTTGATGCGATGGACTTTTTGGTCAGCAATATCTTGATGCCGACGGGAGCGCTGCTCATTGCAATCTTCGTTCCGTTGAAAATGAAGCGTGAGACCTTGATAAACGAGCTGGGGGCGCATACTTCTTTGGGCAAACGCATGTTTATCATTTGGCTTCTCCTGATTAAATACGTAGCACCTATGGCGATTCTCGCCGTTTTCCTGCAAATGCTGGGTTTCTGGTAAAACAATGAAAGGCTTCGCCACAGAGGATGGCGGAGCCTTTGTTTTGTTCCTGCGCCCTACGCGAAGAAAAAGACTGTACCTAGAATAATATACACCGTCAAGAGAAGTATGCCTTCAAACCAGTTCGTGGCGCCATCTCGTGTGATAGAAATCGTAATAAAGGTAGCAACTCCGATCGCAGCCAGTTCAAAGGTAGTGAACACGATGTCCATTGGATTGCCTAGCAAGAGACTGATGATGACGAGAGTAGGGGCTACGAACAAGGCGATCTGCAAGCTGGAGCCGATCGCGATCTCGACTGCTGCACCGATGCGTCCTTTTAGTGCCAAAAGCAAGGCAGCGCTGTGCTCTGCGGCATTCCCGATGATCGCAATCACAAAAGCACCGACGAATAACTCCGACCATCCTAACGATTCGGAGACATGCTGTACTCCCTCTACCAGCCATTCCGAGACAACGGCTACGAAAAAGGTGGAGACAGCAAGCATCAAGAGAGAGACACCCTTTGACCATACCGCATCACTTTCTTGTGGCTCGATATCCGATAAAAAATCGCTGTGGGTAATCATGGAAAAGATGAGCCACAAAATGTAAGCAATGATGAGCAGGCTGGCGATGACGATGCTGATGATCTCCACCTTGATCATAGGCAGATCAAACATGAAGACTGCCGGTATGAATAAAGCGACGATCGCGAGTGTCATCAGGGAAGCATTGTGACTTGCCAGCCTGCTATTGAAGGTTTGTTCCTTGTACTTGAGACCGCCAAGAAACGTACTCAAGCCAAGAACCAACAGCATATTTCCGATGATCGCACCCGTAATAGAGGCTTTGACCATATCGAACAAGCCTTCTTTCACCAGAAAAAAAGCAATAATGAGTTCTGCGGCATTTCCGAAGGTAGCGTTAAGAAAGCCCCCGATTCGGTCCCCAGCATAATGGGCGACGCTCTCTGTCGATTTTCCGAGCCAAGCTGCCAAAAAAATGATGGCAAGTGAAGATGTGGCGAATTGGAGCATTTCATTTCCAGAAAAATAGTGGGCGTATAGAGCTACTATCATGCTCCCGCCTACTAATGAGAAAAAGAGTTTCAAGTTCATTTCATCACCTCAGCAATTTTTACTCATCCCTAGACCTCATAGGTATAGAGTTCCTGTTCTGGACAAAACTAACCATGAACTAGAAAAGTGAGGTGTTTTTTTATGACCCAGCCGTTGTTGTGCCCGACATGTAAATCAAATCGGATGAGGTTCACTGTTATCGAGCAGACCCCTCGCTATATAAGACTGGACCCACAGTCAGGCGAAGTCGTAGCAGAATTCCATCAAGACCAGCTTGATATGTTTCACCAGCCGTACAAAGGTGAGCACTACATGATACAATGTGGAATTTGCGGGACCACAGAACCGGAAGAACGATTCGTCAAAATGGCCCAGCATATGCAAACACAGCGTTCGAAATGAGACTCGGAAAGGAAAACAGGCACGCAGTTTACGACTGTCGTGCCTGTTTTTTATGGAATGCTAGCGGCAAAAAATGTGTCTGCCGATCTTTTTGATTTGAGGACGGCTCCAAATCCACCCAGATGTTGCAGTATCCGGGTTGAAATAATAAATGGCTCCGTCTGTTGGGTCCCAACCCTTGAGTGCATCATTCACTGCTTTTTTTGCCTGTTCGTTCGGTGACAGCCAAATCTGACCGTCCGCCACAGCAGTAAAAGCACGCGGTTCAAAGATAACGCCAGCAGGTGTATTGGGAAAGGATGCGTTCTTTGTCCGGTTCAAGATAACAGCAGCAACTGCTACTTGGCCAATGTAGGGCTCTCCACGCGATTCTCCGTACACGGCATTCGCCATCAGACGCAGGTCGTTCTCCGATATTCCGGCTACGTGATACGTAGGTTTAGAAGGCGCAGAAGGCGTCGATGGTGCAGGGGTTGCGGTTTGTGGCACCCCGAGATCAGAAGCAGTGGGTTTATAATTTTTTGTGGCGTTGTACAGCTTTACTTTCGTTTGCGCTCCAAGTACACCGTCTATGGGTAAGCCAAACTCATACTGAAAGTTACGCAGCGCCCAATAAGAACGCCACCCGAATACGCCGTCTACTTTTCCCGTATAAAATCCAAGATGCTTCAAACGATACTGCATTTCACGCACGTCTGAGCCTTCTGCCCCTACTTTGACAATCTGCTTACTGAATGCATCTGAGCGCAACGGAGATACCATAACCGCAGTCGTAACCAGAAGTGCGAATACTACTACAGCTAGCAGCCATTTAACAGGCTGTTTCATTTCTTACCCTCCTTCGGGTATGGATTTGTATATCAGTTGATTATTGTTAGGTTCTCCAACTTCCGTCATTTTTGCCTTAGTAAAATATTGGAGAATGCGTAGACTACCAGTAAATGTATTTGCACTTTGTTCTGGAAGGGGAAGATTTTGATGCAGGTCGCGCAATATTTGACGGAACAATTGATTAGATGGGGAGTCAAACGAATATACGGGGTGGCTGGTGACGGAATATTTGCCTGGCTGGATCAGCTCGCGAAGCAATCCGACATTCAATACATTGCTTGCAAGCATGAATCTGCTGCGGCCATGATGGCAAGTGCGGAAGCAAAACTGACGGGGATTCCTGCTGTTTGTACCGCGACGATGGGGCCGGGTTTTGTCAATCTGCTGAATGGACTTGCAGATGCGCATACGGATCGTGTACCCGTCATTGCGATTACGGGTCAAGTGGAGACATACAAGCTGGGTGGAGCGTACAAGCAGTTTATCTCTCAAGAAGACATGATACGTCCCATCAGTTTTTATTCGACGACGATTACGCATCCAGATGCCATCCAAAGTGTTTTGCACAAAGCATTTGTCACAGCTATGCAGCAAAAAGGAGTGACACATCTCGCCATCTGCAAGGACGTCTTTACGCAAACGACTTCAGAAGCTGTCCTTGCAGCACTTCCACGCATTCCACATGCCATTTATCCTGATCGGATGGAGATCGAGCTTGCTTGTGAGCAGGTTGCGAAGGCGCAAAAACCTCTCATTCTGCTTGGTATCGGTGCCCGCAAATTGGCTGATTCGTGTGTAAAGCTAGCGGAACAGCTAGGGGCAGGCGTGTTGCTGTCGCTCGGAGCAAAAGGGACGGTAGATGAATCTCATCCTCTTGTGATCGGCGGATGGGGAGAGGGGGGCAGCGAAACGACTTTACATGCCTTAGCGGAAGCAGATTTGTTGCTGATTTTGGGAGCGAGCTGGTTCCCGCGTGCTTTTTTGCCAAAGAAACTGTCCGTCATTCAAGTAGATCATCAGCCCGGATCGATACATGCACATCCCTACCTTCAGTCTGTCACAGCTGAATTGGACGATGTCCTGCCGATCTGGATGAGACGTTTGGAATCGCGCAGACAGGACGATGCGTGGCAGGAACAAATCAAGCGTTGGCATGGCGAGTTTGGCGAGGAGACAGAGCAAGCTGTCATTCAACAAGCGAGTGAACAAGTAAAGCCACAAACCTTGATGCATACGCTTGGGGGAGTGGTCAATGAAGATGCGATTATCGTCCTGGATACGGGTGAGCACACGATCTGGTTTAATCGTGCGTTCCGTGGGAAAAAACAGACCCCACTCTTTTCCGGAAAGTGGCGAACAATGGGATTCGGGTTGCCTGCGGCTGTGGCTGCAAAGCTAACCTATCCTGAGAAGCAGGTCGTCTGCGTCGCTGGGGATGGGGGATTGCAAATGAATCTGGCGGAATTGATGACAGCGGCCCAACTTCAGCTTCCGATTGTAATTCTCGTGGTGAACAATGGGACATTAGGATTGGAAGAGGTCAAAATGAGTCAGGCGGGCTTGATCCCTTTTGGAGTGAAATTGCATAATCCAGATTTTCAACAATTAGCGAAAGCTTGCGGGATCAGTGGCAAGGTTGTCAAAGAGGTACAAGCTCTGGAGCCTGTATTGCGGGAGGCACTTGCTGCAGGTCAGTTGACACTCGTTGACATTCATTGCACATCGCCGACACTAACCGAGAGAAAAAAACAAATTTCCTTCCAAGCCCAAGCATGATTTGTTTATAATGAAAGAAAAGGCAAATGAAACCAGTGGGGGAAGAACGAAACGGGCGAAGAGGAGGGCGACCTGATGGCTGACAGTCTTGGCGAAATCAGAGTAGCAGATCAGGTGATCGCGATCATTGCTGGTGTTGCTGTAGAAGAAGTCTTGGAAGTCACAGTCCGTTCAGGCGGAATCTATCAAGATTTGGCGAAAAAGCTGAATGGCGGCGCGAAAGGCATTACCGTATCTGTCATAGACGACAGAGTCACGATTGACATGCGTGTGTCCGTTCGTTACGGGGCGCAGATCCATCATGTCTGTCACATCCTACAGGAAAAAGTAAAAGAAGCGGTGGAAACATTGACAGGTCTTTATGTGGAAGCCGTGAATGTACGTGTGGAAACAATCGAACTCCTACGAAGTGAATAAGAAAAAAAGGGATACTGGACGCATCCGGTATCCCCTATATATGTTTTTTACATGGAATATGGCTGTTTTTGTAATTGCTCTTCTACCTTCTGGCGACTGACTTCCCGCGATATACTGAGCAAAAAGCCAGTGGCGAGCAGACATACGAGTAAGGAGGAACCACCATAACTGATAAACGGCAATGGTACACCTGTCAAAGGAATCAAACCCGTTACTCCACCAATGTTTAAGAGCGCCTGAATGGCGAACATGCTGACAACACCGATTCCTGCCAAACTGGCAAAGGTGTCTTTTACACGCAGACAAATATGGATGCCGCGCAGCAGGAAAAGCAAGTAGATCAAGAGGAACACAGAGGCACCGATAAAACCAAGCTCTTCTGTCATAATCGAGAAAATAAAATCGGTATGCATCTCGGGCAAATACAAATATTTTTGAATGCTTTTCCCAAAGCCTGTCCCAGCTAGACCGCCATGTGCAATCGCAATCCAGGATTGAATAATGTGGTACCCAGTACCACCCATATCACTCCATGGATTGAGGAAGGAGTTAATCCGATTCAAGGCATGGGGCTTTGCAGTGATATATACCAATAGGGCAACAGTCACAGATGGAACACCGAGACCGATCAGTTGACGGATTTTGGCCCCACCGCAGATCATGACAATCAAAGCGCACCCGAGCAAGATGGCGGCAGAACCAAGGTCGGGTTGGACGATAATCAGCATAAAAAACATCCCCGTTACCATCAGTGGGGGCATCAAACCAGATTTCAGCTTTTGTATCCCGTTACCTTTTTTGGAGATGATCGCTGCCAAGTATAAAATAAGGCCAAGCTTGGCAAACTCCGCAGGTTGTATGGTTGCAGAACCGATTTCAAACCACGATCGAGCTCCGTTAACTTGCTTACCAATACCTGGAATAAGAACCAGGAGCAAAGAAAAGAAGCTGAAGAGTGCAATCAATAAGAAGTTCCTCTTATAAAAAGAGAAGGGAATGTTCATGGCCACCAGCATCCCAACGACACCGAGCAGCAAGAAAACCGATTGACGCTTCACGAAATAAAGCTCATCTCCGCCGCAATAATCACAGCCGCCGCTAGTAAAGCTCGTCAACGCGAAAATAGAGCTGGAGCTGAGCACCATGGTTATGCCAAACCCAACAAGTAGGGCGGTCAAAAACAGGAGCAAGAAGTCAGGAACGCCCCTCGTCTTCATAAAAATACCCCCCTTTACGTGAAACAGAGAGGGGGTTCCTCTCTGTACACCGTACCATTTCATTTTTTAGTGTGAGGACAGCTTTTCGCCCAGCATTTGCAGCTTCAATTTCGCTGTTTTTACAACGGAGTCTGGCATTGGGTAATCGTAATCCAGACCGTGTGGGAAAAGATGTTTGCCCATATAAGGATCTTCGAGCTTCAGGACGGAGTGCGTATCCTCCAGTTTGCCTTCTGTCACGTTCGCTTCGATACGCAGGTAGAAGACATTGCCTTTATCTTGGATTTTATAATCGTATGTAGCATGCTTGTAATCCCAAGCGCCGCGATCAAAGCCGAGTTCGCTCATGTAGTGCTCCAGATCGGCGAAAAAGACTTCTTTTGTGCCAATTCCCGTATCCTTAATGACCATTCTTTTTCCTCCTAAAAATGGGTGAGATATTCGCTTATTAATCATAGTCTGTTTTTGGAAGAAGCGCAATATATCATACTCTTTCTTGCGCATGAAACGATAGGTGAGCGGACAAACTAGAATCGTTGATTAGCAAAAGGAGGAGAATGAAATGGCGAAGCTGGAAAATCGCACACTGCGCGAAATTATGACAAAAGATGTCGCTACTGTGACGCTTAAGGATAATGTGTATGAAGTGGCTTGCAAAATGCGCGATTGGAATGTAGGGGTCATTCCGGTTGTGGATGAAAAAGATGATGTGATCGGCGTGATTACAGACCGTGATATTGTGATTCGCGGTTTGGCTGAAAAGCATGAAGGCTCGACAGCCACCGAGGTGGTCATGACACGGGACATTATTCTCGGTCAACCGGGGATGACAGTTGATGAAGCGGCAAAGGTGATGGCTCAGCATCAAATTCGTCGATTGCCTGTTGTCGAGAAAGGCAAGCTGGTCGGAATTGTGGCGTTAGCAGATATGGCTGTTCGTCAATTCCACCAAGATGAGGCGAGTGACGCTCTCCAACAAATTTCTGAGCCAGCGACACATTAATAAATAAGATAGAAACGAGCTGTCGGAAAGAATCCGGCAGCTTTTTTTCATTCGTTCTGTACATTCACGCTGCGTCAAGGTTTATGATAGAAAAAGAATGATACAGGGAGAGAGTTCCATGCAAATCAAAGACATGGCCCATCGCTTGCAAATCACCCCGCGTGCGATTCGATATTATGAAGAAAAAGGGCTGATCAAGCCATCGAAAGCAGATGCGTCCGGGTATCGCCAGTTCACAGAGGAAGATGTCTGGAGGCTGCAAACCATCATGACACTGCGTGAGGTCGGGATGGCGGTAGAAGACATTCGGGAGCTGCTGATTCAAATGAAAGATCAAGAAGGCAGTCTTCTCCATTATTTAGAGCTACAGCGTTCGTTTATGTATACAAGGTGGGTAGAAATGAGCAAGGTCATCCAAACGACAGAAGCGATGATTGAACGGATAAAGGGTAGGGAATCGATTGATCCAGCAGAGCTGTTTACATTGGCAGAGGCGAACAAACGATTGAAGCAGACACGGGATAACTGGGTGGATCGATGGAATTTTAATGAATGGGCGGACTGCTATGACGAATGGGTACATGGCGGGAATGGTCATGAATCGTACGAAAACGTTCTGGATGAGGTCGTCGCGACAGTTGCGGCCAAACCGGGAGAGTACGGCCTAGATGCCGGAACAGGTACCGGAAACCTCGCAGGGCGTCTCGTGAAAAAAGGAGCCAGGATGAGTGGGTTCGACCAATCTCCGCAAATGCTGAAGCAATGCAGAGCGAAACACCCAGAGGTCGAGACAAAGCTGGGAACCTTTTTCGCATTTCCGTTTTTAGAAAATCGGTTTGACTTTGTGGCTACGAGTTACGCCTTGCACCATTTGACGGATGATCAAAAGCAGCTTGCCTTGGCGGAATGTCGCCGCGTTTTAAAACCGGGGGGACGGTTGGTCATTGCCGATTTGATGTTTGTAGACGAAATGCATAGACAAGAACATCTGGATACCCTAGAGGAGGCAGGTCATACGAGAGTGATAGCAGATATTCAGGACCGCTGTTATGCAGATCGTTCTCGATTGCTACAGGAGCTTGCCAATCTTGGTTTTACGAATGAGGTAAGACAACTAGGTAGCTATACACATTTGATCTTGTCTTCTTTGTAAATAGAATATCCGTACAGGTTTTTCAAAACAGTCGTCTTTTGAACACGCATTTCACTTTTGGGCTCTTCCAACTACTGGCACGCGTCTAGCCTTTTGCATAGGCTGTAGCGAGAAGGAAAGGAGGACTCCACCATGGGTCTGTTCGACGGTTTTTTTGATCGCGAAAACGAGGAATTTATATGGATTATTATTGTCGTGGTCGTCCTGTTGTTCTTGTTTAGCGCCGATCGTGACTAAAGTCTGGACGTATAGACAAAACGACCTTGCGAGAAGGTCGTTTTTTTCGTTAGGAACGCTCCTATTGACCTATGTTAGCAAATCCACTACGCTGGAAAACAATGCAACATAGAAGAGGAGAAGGAAGTTTATGAAACGATTTACTATGTATTTGCTCGCACTGACTCTTTTGCTATCTGCATGTGGAGCGTCCGGCCAACCAGAAGCTAACGGCGAGATGGATGCTGTGATCAAACGAGTGGTCGATGGCGATACATTCGAGTTGGATAGCGGGGAAAAAGTCCGGATGATTGGCGTAGATACCCCAGAAACAGTGAAACCGAACCATCCAGTCGAACCGTACGGGAAGGAAGCGAGCAATTACTCCAAAGAGCTTTTAACGGGCAAGAAGGTTAAGCTGAGGTTCGATGTCGAGCCCTATGACAAATACAAGCGTTTGCTTGCTTACGTATATTTGGAAGACGGCACCTTTGTCAATGAAAAGCTCGTTCGTGACGGCTACGCCCGAATTATGACGATCCCACCGAATGTAGCCCAAGCAGAGCTGTTCTTGGCTGCGGAGCGGGAGGCGCGGGAGCAGAATCGCGGACTGTGGGCTTTGGAAGGGCAGGAGGCAGGGGCTCCTAAGGAAAAAGCCAAACCAAAAAAACAGTCCAAGAACAATACCACAGCCGACACCGCACCACCAGAAGGCAAGACCATCAAGGGCAATATCAATAGCAAAGGCGAGAAAATCTATCACGTTCCTGGCTCCGCTAGCTATGAGCAAACAAATGCGGAGATGTGGTTTGCGACGGAGGAAGAAGCGCAGCAAGCAGGTTTTCGGGCGCCAAAACGATAAGACATGTAAGAAGCTTGAGCCGGATATATGGAAATGTAAGCCTCGTCTGCCTTGGCAGTCGGGGCTTTTTCCTTGTCGAAAAGAACTCCAGAAATGTTACAGAATAATGTTATTTGATAAAAAGGTCAAAAGACCTATAGAAAATGCCGTTACATAAGATAAAGGGATTATATTACGATGGAGGAAACAACTATTATGAAGTTGACGGTAAGGAAAAAGCTTTTTTTAGGATTTTTGGCAGTGTTATTACTTTTAGTGGCAGTAGCAGGCATTGGTTATTCTCAGATTTCATCCATCGATTCCCGTTATCGGACAATGATTGAAAACCGAATTAACAAGGAGATGCTGTCCAAGGACATTATTGCAAGTGTCAGTGAACGACAAAAGTATGCACGAGGATACGTCATTGTAGGCGATGACAGCTACCTGGCGGGGTATACGAAGGCAAATGACAGCTATAAAGAGCTTACTTCCGAACTATCCAAAATGGGTATGAATTCGGAAGGGCAAAAACTTGTAACAGAGATGAACGAGCTGCATGCCCAACACGAGAAGATTATTGATCGGGTTGTCGCGTTAAAACAACAAAACAAGGTAGAAGAGTACACGCGCTTGGTCAGAGATGAATGTACGCCAGTCGGCGAAATGTTTATTCAAAAAGCCCAAGAATTTGTTGCTCTCGAACAGAAGCTATTGGAACAAGATATAGCCGAGCTGGATAGCGGTATTCAATCTACAAAGCTCCTGGTTGTCTCGCTTAGCTTGCTTGCTCTTCTCACAGGAGTAGGTATCGCCTTCATGATTGGACGTGCCATTTCTCGTCCCGTTTTACTGATCACGCAAGCCGCAGAACAAATTGCCGCAGGGAACTTGGCACAAGCAGATATTCATATCAAGAATCGAGACGAAATCGGTGAACTTGCCCGCCATTTTTCCCAAATGAAGCACAATTTGCAAGATTTATTAGAAAGAGTCTCCTTCCATTCACAACAAGTAGCCGCATCCTCCGAGGAATTGACAGCCAGCTCCGAATTAACAAGTCAGACAGCAGAGCACGTATCCCAATCAATCCAAGGTATTGCAGCAGGTGCTGAGAGGCAAGTAAATGATGCAGAGAATGCCACACAGATTGCCGTAAGTATCTCGCAAGTTATGCAGCAAGTATCAACGAGCATGGAGCATGCGATCAGCTCATCCGTTGAAGCGAACAAAACAGCAACCGAAGGCAATGAAGTGGTTGCCAAATCAATCGAACAAATGAATGAGATTAATCAAAGAGTGAGCTCTTCTAGCGAAGTGGTCAATATGCTCGGCGAAAAATCAAAAGAAGTCGGCTCAATCGTTTCGATTATTACGGAAATCGCGAGTCAAACGAATTTATTGGCGTTAAACGCAGCGATTGAAGCGGCGAGAGCGGGAGAACAGGGAAGAGGATTTGCGGTCGTAGCAGATGAGGTTCGCAAATTAGCAGAGCAATCCGCGCAAGCCGCTTCGCAGATCGCTTCCATCATCGGGGACATTCAAAGAGATACGGAAAAGGCGATTCACGTCATGAGTCAGGGGGACGTAGCTGTTCAAGAAGGAGTCATCATGATCGAACAAGCTGGGGTTGCCTTCCATAAAATTTTGGGAGTAGTAGACGAAGTCTCGAAAAGAACACAAGAAATGTCAGGACAAATCAATGAAGCCAATAACGGAACGGTTTCCGTAGTGGAATTTATAGAGGGAATTGCGCATGTTTCAAGAATGGCAGCGGAAAACACGCAAAGCGTAGTTGCTTCTGTACAAGAACAAACAGCTTCTATGGAACAGATTACAACCGCTTCCCGTACACTCGCCGAAATGGCAGAAGAGCTGCAGCATTCCATTCGTAAGTTTCAATTGTAATGCGAGAACAGGCGGGGGTGCCATGTGTTTAAACAAATCAGAGATGTAAAGTATGCATTGTCTGCATTGGAAGAGTCTTCTGTTATTTCGATCACAGATGAAAAAGGAATCATCACCTACGTCAATCACAACTTCTGTCAAATATCCAAGTTTAGTAGAGAGGAACTAGTCGGAAAGAACCATAACATTGTCGATTCCGGCTTCCATCCACGAAACTATTTTAAATCACTATGGGATACCATCAGCCGAGGAAAAGTATGGAAAGGCGAGATGAAAAATCGAGGAAAGGACGGTTCGGAATATTGGCTGAGCATGACGTTAGTTCCGTTCATGAACGACAGTGGATTCCTTTATCAGTACGTGGCAATCGGGACGGATATCACGAAACGAAAGCAGATGGAAGAGTCTCTTTCCAAGACGATGAAAGACTTGCACGATATCAAAAATGCATTGGATGAATCTTCGATTGTAGCGATTACCGACGACAAAGGCGTCATTACCTATGTAAACGACAAGTTTTGTGAAATCTCCAGATACGAAATGGATGAATTGGTTGGGAATACACATCGGGTCATTAACTCTCGCTATCATTCCAAGTCGTTCTTTAAACTGATGTGGGAAACGATTAAGCAAGGACGAGTCTGGAAGGGTGAAGTGAAAAATCGCGACAAAAACGGCAATGAATACTGGATGAATACGACCATCGTGCCCTTTCTAGACGACCGGGGAGTTCCGTATCAATATGTTTCGATCCGTACGGATATTACCGACCGCATTGAAGCAGAGGCAGCTTTGGCAGAAGCATTGCAGAACGATTTTCGCAGGACGGTCCAAAACTTGCAAAACTGTGTGTTCAAGATCGTGACAGATCCGAAAGGGAACATCACTTATACCTTGTGTGAAGGGAAAATTGCGGAAGAGCTCGGGCTAACGTCTGAGAGGATGTTGAGAAAAACGTCGTATGAAATCTTTCCTTATGAGGTAGCGGAGCAAATGGAAAGCTGTTTTCGTAGAGCTTTCGCTGGCGAGCCCGTTACCTTCGAACTGAAACTATCTGGAAATGATTATTACATTACGTTGTCACCTATTGAGGAAAACGGAGAAATCGTGGAGATGGTAGGCTCCATGATTGACATAACCGAGAGAAAAAAGGCGGAAGAAACGATTCGCTACATGGCCCATTACGACTCCTTAACCAACCTGCCTAATCGAACGCTTTTTCATGAAAAATTGGCAGAGGCAATGCTCAAGGCAAAACACAAAGATGAGAAAATCGGCGTCATGTTCATCGATTTGGATCGATTTAAAAACATCAATGACACGCTTGGCCACTCCATAGGGGATGTTCTTTTACAAGCGGTAGCAAATCGTCTCATCGGTTGTTTGCGGAAAGAAGATTCTGTTTCTCGACTAGGCGGAGATGAGTTTGCCATCTTTCTCACAGGTGTCACACACGAAGAAGTTGGTGAAATTGCGCAGCGAATCATCACCAGCATGTCCGAATCGATTACGTTAGACCATATCGAAATCTTTATCACACCAAGTATCGGCATCAGCATGTATCCAGAAGATGGAGATGATATTGAAGCGCTATTGAAGCATGCGGACGCTGCCATGTATTTGGCAAAAGAGCAAGGGAAAAACAATTATCAATTTTTCTCGGAGGAACTACATCAGATTTTAGCCAAAAAGCTACAGCTTGAAAGAGAGCTGCGAAAAGCTTTGGATGAGAAACAATTTACGCTACACTACCAACCGAAGATTCAGTTGCGCACGGGTCAGATTATTGGCATGGAGGCGTTGATTCGTTGGGAACATCCAGACCTTGGTCTCATCCCACCTATTCAATTTATCCCGATCGCAGAAGAAACCGGCTTAATCGTACCACTTGGAGAATGGGTAGTGCGAACGGCATGCCAACAGACAAAAGAGTGGCAGGAAGCAGGCTTTACCGAGCTGGCGGTTGCGGTGAATATATCCTTACGCCAATTTATGCAAAACAATCTTATTGAGATGATTACCTCGATCCTTGAAGAAACGGGCTTATCTCCGCAATACTTGGAGCTGGAAATCACGGAAAGCATGGCGCTAAATGTTGACTATACGATTCGGATTTTGAATCGCTTGAAAGGTCTCGGGATTAGCATCAGTATCGATGATTTCGGGACGGGCTACAGTTCTTTGAGCTATCTAAGTCAATTTCCGATCGATCGGCTAAAAATCGACCAATCCTTTGTCCGGAATTTGAATCCACGAAATCAAGCGATTATTAAAACGATCATCCATATGGCACACAACATGAAAATTGCTGTTATTGCAGAGGGTGTAGAAACACAAGAACATGTTGGTTTTCTAAAGGAACAAATGTGTAATGAAGTCCAAGGGTACTACTACAGTAAACCACTGCCCACGAAAGAAATCGATTCCTACCTACAGAGAAATTGTTATGGTGAATCAGGCAGCATGGTCTAGGTGTGAGACCATCCAGATTAACAATAGGAAAGCGGTGAAGGAGTTGGATCACCAGATACATGGGACCTACGACAGTTTCCTTGTGATACTATCTTATTTAATCGCGGTTGCAGCTTCTTTTTCTGCTCTCAACTTGGCAGCCAGAGTGAGTACAAGTAAGGGGGGGCATCAGCTACGCTGGTTGATTTTGGCTGCCACAACGATGGGGGTCGGAATATGGTCCATGCATTTTGTTGGAATGCTGGCACTTACCCTCCTCATTAAGGTTCTGTATGACATGGAGTATGTCATCCTATCTGTCATTCTTGCCATTTATGTCTCAAGCATTGCCCTGTTTACCGTCACGAAAAGCAACTTACATGCGAGACAGCTAGGAATCGCGGGAATTCTTATGGCTGCTGGAATATCTGGGATGCACTACCTTGGAATGGCCGCGATGATTATCAAAACTATATACAATATGTGGATCGTCATTTTATCTATTATCATCGCAGCGACTGCTTCAGTAGCGGCACTTTGGCTCTTGTTTTACTTTCGCCGTGAACAATCGAAATACGCGTATGTATACAAATTGGGCAGCTCACTTATTATGGGAGCCGCAATCGTGGGTATGCATTACACCGGGATGGTTGCAGCGCATTTCCACGAAAGAGAGCTGCCGACAACAGAAGTGGAAACGCAAATTGAGCCGGAGACCTTGGCCTATATCATTGTATGGGTCACTTTTTTGCTGATCGGTATTACATTGTTCGGCTTGTTTATTAACAAACGACTCTCGCAAAAAGATACGGTCATTCAGGAAAGTGAAAGCTGGTATCGTTCCCTTTATAAAAATAATGAGTGCGGCATTATTTCCTTAGATACAGGTGGATGTATTATCAAAATGAACCCAGCTGTCACGAAGATTGGTGGACTGCGGGAGGAAGAGTTCATCAATCAACATGTATCGAAAATTGGCATGCATATTGTTGAGGAGAAAAGGGACATCACCAAAGATTCTTTTGCCCGGTCTTTTCAGCCCAATCGTAATAATTTTGAGACGACCATCTTTCATCCGAACGGAAATCGCGTAGAGCTGAGTGTACTCAATGTCCCGGTTGAGGTTGAGGGAGAGGTGGTGGGGAATCACATCATTGTAAAGGATATTACCGAAGAGAATCGCGTGAAAGAAAAAATCAGGTATTTAGCTTATCACGATGAGCTGACCGACTTACCGAACCGAAGAAAGTTTAACCAAGTTCTTCATCAATCCATTGAAAAAGGCAGCCAAGATTCATTGAGCTTTGCCGTCATGGTTATCGACATCGATCGTTTCAAAATGATCAATGATTCCTTGGGTCACTCCTACGGCGATATCTTTTTGCAGGGGGTCAGCGACAGAATTGCAAAAAGTGCGAAAGGGTACCACGCAACAATTGCCCGCATGGGTGGAGATGAATTTACCGTCCTCTGCGAAACAGGAGCGGACCGCAGGGAAGCGGCGAGTTTAGCGGACAAGATCATTGAAGCGTTGAAACAGCCCTTCTCGCTAAAAGACAGTGAATTTTACATATCAGCAAGTATTGGAACGGCGATATTCCCAGACCACGGAACGGATGCTGTCGCGCTACTCAAAAAAGCGGATACGGCCATGTACGAGGTGAAAAAACAGGGAAAAAATGGTCATCTGTTCTACACGCCAGATTTCGATGTCCAATTGCTGGAGAATATTGAAATAGAACGTGATCTCAGAAAAGCAATTGAACGAAAAGAGCTGGTGGTGTACTATCAACCTCAATTTCATTCGGAAAGTAATCGCATGATTGGAGTGGAGGCGCTCGTCAGGTGGAATCATCCGATCAAAGGGATGCTTTCGCCAGGAGTGTTTATCCCTATTGCTGAAGAGACAGGGTTGATCTATGAGATCGGTACATGGGTGCTTCGCGAAGCATGCAGGCAAATGAAGCAGTGGCATGATGGAGGGGGACCGTTGATACCCATCTCCGTCAACTTGTCCTCCCATCAATTCCACCAACAGAACCTGGTCCCGTACATCAAAAATATCCTCGAGGAAACCAAGCTGGCCCCACACTTTTTGGAACTGGAAATCACGGAGGGCATGATGATGGACTCGGCAGTATCGATCAGTATCCTGCAAGAGTTAAACAAAATCGGAACGAGAATTAGCTTGGATGATTTTGGAACCGGTTACAGCTCATTGAGCTATTTGAAAAAGTTCCCGATCCACAAGTTAAAGATCGACCGCTCCTTCATCACAGACCTGTCTCGAAATGATAACGATAAAGCTATTGTGGCCACCATTATTTCGATGGCGAAGCATCTGAAATTGGAGGTAATTGCAGAAGGAATTGAAACGAAGGATCAGTTGGATATTTTGACAGAAAATCATTGCAAGGAAATTCAAGGGTACTATTACAGTCGCCCATTATCAGCGAATGAGGTGGAGCGAGTGTTTTTTGTTCCCATAAGAACGCATCTCAGCCAAGAAGCGTAAGCAAAAACGAAATAGTAAATGTGTGAGCCCTCTCGACAGCAGTCAGAGGGTTTTCACGTTCGTTGTGTCCTACTTTGTTGGTGGAGGACATACTTTACAATGAGGGGAATATACTCGGGGGTGGTATCTTGAACGCGGTATATCAGGTCCTGATCTATGTCGGTGTCGCTTATGTTTGCTTCACAGGGTTTATATGGCGACGAAAGCAGGGAATCGATCATATGCAAGGCATGATGAGCACGATGTCAGTCAGTATGATGATTGGTTTAATCGGAGGGTTGATCCTCGGCGATGTTTACCGGGGGGACCTTTATGTATCCACCATGTGGGGAATGCTGGCAGGTGGGCTGGCTGGTTTTTTACTAGGAGTTCCGTTGTCGATCCTGAGTATTGTTGAAGGAATATTATCGGGCGTCATGGGCGGGATGATGGGCGCCATGCTGGGAGAGATGGTTCCCGGTGAAAAAGTAGAGCCTCTCCTGTTTGTTTTCGTCATGCTCTTTACCGTATGTATGCTGCTTGTAGCCAAGCTGATTGATTTCAATAACAAAGAAACGAAGTGGTCCTCCTTTTTTCATCATCCAGCTACTCCAGTTGTCTTACTGCTTGCCGTCTTCTTCTGGTTTCAATCATTATCGTTTCCATCCCCGGCTCTTTTTGCAGGCGATCGCACGACAGAAATCAATCTTACAGCCGTCGACTTTTCGTATAAACCGAACCACTTTATCGTGAAAAAAGATACGGAGATCAAAGTCGTCTTTCAAAATGATGGCAATGTAGAGCACGATATCGAGCTTGTGTCGCAAGGAAAAATCGTAACGATTTCAGAATCAAGCAACGAACATCATCATGGAGCAATGGGTGAGGGCGTAGTTCATTTGCACGCCAAACCAGGAGAAGCTGTTGAAAGCGTGTGGAAGGCATTGGAGGAAGGAACCTATGAATTTTATTGTACGATCCCGGGACACAAAGAAAGCGGCATGATGGGGCGCTTGCAAGTGACGGGATGAAGCAGAGGGGGAGGCGAATGCCTTTCTTTTTTGCTTTCTTTCTTTATGGTTTCCTCACACCCTTCTCGTACTTGTATCAATATGGAGGAGAGCGGTTTTTCTTTTGGGAGTAGGAATCACGCCTACTGGGTGGGCTGCATAGTGTAGTCATGAAGGAACAGACATTGCAATTTGGAGGAGGATATTAGCATTGCATTCGCAAACACGCGACTACTTTCCATACGTTGGTCCCTTTGATCCTTGTCCGCCGATTCGGGTAAAGACCTACCAGGTGCCCCCTCAGCTGTTCATGACGTTTCAGCCGGAGAACTTGCCGCAATACAGTCCGATGGAAGCGTTGAAATTAGGTACGTTATGGCCGGCACTTTTTAGCCCCTATGATCCCAGACTGAGTCATTTAGGGAGGGGGCACTTATGACAGCTGAAAATAGATTTGGCGATGAACAATATTACGCATTGCTTGAACAGCTGCAAGCGATTGACTTTGTACTGGTAGAGCTCAGTCTTTATTTAGATACGCATCCCACCGATCAGAATGCGCTTCACCAGTTTAATGATTTAACGGAGCAGCGCTGGGTTTTGGCGAACGAATATGAGAAATTGTACGGGCCTTTGCAAAATCTTGGCCGCAGCTATTCAGGCTATCCGTGGCAGTGGAATGATGATCCATGGCCTTGGCAAGTTTAGAAGAGAGGGATAACGAAACCGATGTGGATCTATGAAAAAAAACTACAGTATCCGGTTCGAGTCAGTAAGTGCGATGTGAGAATGGCGAAATATTTGATTGAGCAATATGGAGGGGCGGATGGAGAGCTGGCAGCCGCCCTGCGCTATATGAACCAGCGGTATACGATCCCAAATAAAGTCGTAGGTTTATTAACGGATATCGCTACCGAAGAGTTTGCGCATCTCGAAATGATTGCCACAATGGTGTATAAGCTGACCAAAGACGCGACTGTCGAAGAGTTGAAGGAAGCGGGACTGGGTGAGCATTACGCCAATCATGATCGGGCGCTCTTTTACAACAATGCCAGTGGTGTGCCCTGGACGGCAGCCTATATTGCTGCCAAGGGCGATCCAATCGCCGACCTTTACGAGGATATTGCAGCAGAAGAAAAAGCCCGCGCGACGTATCAATGGCTAATTGACATGACCGATGATGTTGATTTGCAGGATAGCTTGAAGTTTTTGCGGGAGCGTGAAGTCGTTCACTCTATGCGTTTTCGCGAGGCTGTAGAGATTTTGAAGGAAGAGCAGGATGCGAAGAAGATATTTTAAGAGGGAAAGAAAATTTCGGGGGTTAAATATCCACGCTCTGTAAACGGGGCGTGGGAAAATAACCCTTTTAACGTACGTATCACCTTATCGTTTCGTTTCTTCTATATGTTAGGCAAAACGAAACATTTTCACCATTTCCAATCACCCCAAGATTGTCATCATCATGCTAGAAAAGCCCTCCAAAAAGAAGGGCTTTCCCTCACACATCCATAATAATCGGCAGGATCATGGGTCTGCGCTTTGTTTTGGCATATACGAATTTCCCAATCGACTCCCGGATGCCTTGCTTCAGGCGGTTCCACTGACTCACATTCGCTTCCTGCATATTGGTGACCACCTCTGATGCAATGCGAGTCGCTTCTTCCAACAGGCCCTCTGATTCCGGGGCATGAATGAATCCACGAGAAATAAGATCAGGACCTGACAAAATCTTGCCGTCGGTTTTACTGCGTGTCACAACGATCACGAGAATGCCATCTTCCGAAAGATGTTTGCGATCCCGTAATATTCCATTTCCTACATCACCAATTCCTAAACCATCCACCAAAGTATTTCCGGCAGGGATTTTTCTTTCCTGCACAGCCACACCATCCTGAATATCCACGACATCCCCGTTATTTACAATGAAAATGGACTCGAAATCAACACCGACGGATTCAGCCAACAGACGATGTTGATGGAGCATCCGATACTCACCGTGAATGGGGATAAAGTATTGTGGTTTCATGAGAGTGAGCATGAGCTTCAACTCTTCCTGGAAGCCATGACCGGATACATGCATGCCTGTCCCAGAGCCATATATAACGTTGGCACCCATGATAAACAAGTTGTCGACGATGCGCGCTACATTTCGTTCGTTCCCAGGAATGGGGGAAGAAGAGAGGATGACGGTATCGCCGCGTTCTACTTTCACGTGCCGATATCCGGAGGTCGACAACCGAGATAAGGCTGCCATTGGTTCACCTTGACTTCCGGTACATAGAATAGCGACACGGGCTGGATCGAGCTCGCTCACTTCCTCGATTTCAACCAGCATGTCTTCTGGGATATGCAAATAGCCTTGTTCCGATGCGATTTTGACCACATTGACCATACTTCGGCCCAGTAATGCTAGCCTTCGATTCGTCGCTTCTACGGCATCAATGACTTGTTGCAGGCGGTATACATTGGAAGCGAACGTCGAGACAAATATTTTCTGCGGAGCCTTACTGAATGCTTCTAACAGACGATCGCCTACGTTTTTTTCTGATGGAGTAAAGCCTGGGCGCTCCGCATTGGTACTCTCCGACAACAAGGCCAATACACCTTTCTGTCCGATTTCAGCCATTCTGTGCAAATCGGGGGATTGCTTGTGCACCGGCGTTAAATCAAATTTAAAATCACCCGTATGCACAATAGCGCCTGCTTTTGTTTCAAATACAACACCCAAGCAATCTGGAATGCTATGGTTCGTCTGAAAAAAGCTGATTGTGAGCGAGCCAAATGAAATGGTAGAGTCACGATCGATGGAGATGAGGGTGGACTTATGAAGCAAATTATGCTCCTTCAGCTTTAATTCGATAAGACCTAATGTTAAGCGGGTACCGTAAACAGGGACGTTTAATTGTCGCAAAAAATAGGGAATCCCCCCGATGTGATCCTCATGACCATGCGTCACAATCAAGGCTCGGACTTTTTCTTGATTTTCTAGCAGATAACTAATGTCCGGTATGATCAGATCAATTCCTAAATAACTCTCATCCGGAAACTTCGAGCCACAATCGATGAGGACAATTTCATCCCCGCATTGAATCCCGTACATGTTTTTGCCAATTTCATATACTCCTCCTAAAGCAAAAATAGAAAGAGTTTCATTCCATGTATTCATACGCAGTCCATGACCTCCCTAAAGTATCTTGTGGTTACTTTTGCCTATTGGAAAGCTGAGTATGTATGGAGAGCAGGGGAGAATCATGATGCAAAAATGGATGAATGAACCAATCAGGAGTCGGGCACACTGGGGTAAGACTCATTTGGAAGGGAGCAGCCCCGGTGAAAATCAAACGATTTCTTTTCCGTTTGTTTCTCTTGATTGCCATTGCAGGTGGTGTGGAATGGTTTGTGTACGCAAACCAACAAGCGCAAACCGAAGTGGTAGCAGACGAGTCGCACGCTCATCATGCAGCGCCGACACTCGCTGTGACGCATACCCTTGAGAAAGATGATTTGCAACTCAAATTGACCGTTACGAACTTCTCTTTTTCCCTCGAAAACATGGGGAAAGAAAACAAGCACGGGGAAGGTCATGTTCATTTGTACCTCGACGGCAAAAAGATCGCCAAAGTATTTGAGCCGAGCTATGTCATGAAGGATATCCCTGCTGGGAAGCATGAGGTCAAGGTAGAATTGGCCCATAATAACCACGAGTCGTATGGTGTTGCAGAGAGCTTTTCCATTGAGGTAAAGCCCTGATAAGGAAAGGGTAACTATTGGGAAAAGGAAAAAAGCCGACTTCGATACGCCTTGTGGCATTCGAACTGTCGGCTTTTTTCATGGATAGACTAGCGCATATGCACACTGACTTTTGCTTGCTGATCTGGCAGGGAAATCACCAAAGTCGGATAGCTGATGACTTGTGTTTTCATCGAACCTGGAGCGGGCGCTTGTACCCGAACGTGTACGGCATAGCCATGAGGGCCAGTCCGCTTGACTTGGTCCGCCACTAAACGATATCCTCCTGTAGGGCGCTGTCCTGCACCTACGACTACATAGGATTTTCCATTAGCACGAACAATGGTGTGTCCGCCATCTTTTCGAACTTTCTTCAAAGCTTCCTGCACAGCAGGAGGATATGGAGCAGCAACGGCCTCATAAGCAACATCTGCTTGTACAGCCTCTTTCGCCACAGGCTCAGATACGATAGGATGTTGAGGTGACAAGATTTGTGTACCCGTTATGGCCAAGGTTGCTGTTAAGAGTAAACTAGGAAATACATGCAACATCAAGATCCCTCCGATTGGTAAAAGTAATGAATCGAACATCATATAGACTGAGGTGACAGGCGTGCGTGTGAAGGATTCGCTGGAATACCTGTCCGAATCAACGCGACAAGCGATTCTACATGAACAGACCAAACGATATCAGATTGCCGAAGAGCAAGATTTAACAGCGAGATTATTGGACCCCGTATTTATTGGGCAAGTATGGGAACAGGCTGATGAGCTGGAACGAGCCGTTATCCGGCTTTTCGTAACCAAAGCGACGAGAGGATTTTTTAGCAAACGAACGTGGGAACGTGAAACGGCAAAAGAGCACAGACATCTGTCAGTCGGCTTGACGAAATTGCGACGGCTTGGACTGATCTTGACTGTACGGAAAATGTGGAGTGAAATCGGCTATTTGATGCCACAAGAGGTTCGAGAACAATTAACGAATCAAATGCTGCCGGAAGCCTCTGCGGCTTTTGTTTCTCTTTCAAAAACGCTCCCTTATTATATATCAGCAGGCAGAGGGATACAGCTGGATCTTTTTGGGCTTTTGTTGTTTATTCGAGACAACCATATTCCCATTACGCAAAAAGGGAGCATTCATCGCAGGATGTCGCAAAAAATGTTACCGCTGCTCTCGTTTACAGATGAGCATGTAAAAGGAATCGTCATTCCGCCTCTCGATCAGGAACAAAGAGAGGGCTTATCCTTGACCGTTGTCCTTGATATTGCGCTCAGACTGGGCTTGGTGCATAGGGAAGAGCGAGAACTCGTACTCGATCTAAATCAAACGAAGCAATGGCTGCATCAACCGCCACTCGTACGTTGGGAAGAGATGAACCAACTCGTGATGGAACAATTTTTGCCGCATGGCGACTGGTGGGAATTTTTCATTCAATTGATGAGACAGGTTCCTATCGAGCAGTGGTGCTCCATCCAGGAGCAATTGCGCATGTTAAAAAAAGCAGGATTCGCTTTGCCCGACAATGCAGAGGAGCTCATTGTGGAGCAATGGATGCACTTGTTGTTGGGCTTGGGATGGATTCAGCTCGGAATGGACGAGGAGGGAGGGATTTTTTGGCGTTGGAGCAGCTTGCCGCGATTGTCGGCGGAGGAAGGCTGGTTTGTAGATCCCACAGGTGCCATTACCATTCCTCCCCTTGTTCCGTTGCTGGATGTATGGGAGATCAGCCGATTTTGCCAGCTCCAATTTGAAGGGCAGTTGATTCGGGGTGAATTGCAAGCAAGACTGTTGCAATCGTATTTGGCTCAAGGAGGAACGGAGGAGCGAGTCATCGAAAAGCTTCGCGCCTCCTGTGTTCATCCGTTGCCCGAGAGCTTGATTGAGGTTGTGAGCCAATGGGCGAGAACAGCAAGGCAGATACAAATGGAGCCGTACTTCCTCGTCCGGACAGCACATGCTGGATTTCTGGAGGAATGGCGCGAAATTCCTGACTTTCGTCCATTTCTTACCCAAGTGATATCGCCAACTTCGTTTTTGATTCCGGTCGCGCAGGAAAAAGAACTGGTTCTTTTACTACGACACTTCGGTTATGAGCCGCAGGTGCTTTCGCATGTTGCTAGTGTGAGCAAGGAGCTTCAGCCACTCCAAAACAGTCAAGAGGGGAATAAGGGCTTGCTACTCATCGAACGACCTTGGGACGGTTATGCTATAGAAAACACATTCCCTGAGCAAAATGAGCAAATCGCAGCGCTACCCAAAATGTGGACGAAGCATTTCCAATCGTATCATCCACAATCCATGCGGGATTTGTTTAAGCGTGCAATAGAACTGAAGCTGGAGGTCGAGATCCAGCAAAGTGGAAAAGAAAAGCTGCGAGGGCTACCGACAGAAGTACGCCTGGAAATGGGGTACTGGATGGTTACGATTGCAGGACAGGGTGGCAAACAGTGTTACCGTCTCGAGAATATCGAGCGAGTGCGCATTGTCGTGCCCGAATATCTGTACTAAGGGTGTGCATCGTGATACAATCAGGAATGACGTAAAGTTATCAAGCTTTGCGGCGAAAGGAGGTCTCGCTTTATGGAAACATTGGAAGCAGTGGATATGACGCATTTGATCATGGAGTCTCATGAGCTGTCCACGATGATTAACCAATCGCGCGAGGTCTCGGAGTATCTGGAGGCCAAACGCCAAATGGAAGCAGATGAGGAAGTGCAACGTCTGCTCGTCGTGTTCGAGGCTAAGAAGGAACAGTACGAAGATGTGCAACGGTTCGGGAAGTATCACCCGGATTACAATCATATATCCAAAGAAGTACGGGAACTGAAGCGCAACATTGAATTGAGGGATTCCGTACAGGCATTCAAGCGAGCAGAGGATGCTCTGGATGAGCTCTTGTATCAGGTGAGTAGAACCATTGCTCATTCCGTCTCGGAAACGATCAAAGTACCGAGCAACAATCCATTTTTAGAGGCGCAGGGCAGTGGTTGTGGGACAGGCGGGAGCTGTGGCTGCAGCGTGAAAAAGCCATCGTAATTTACGCTGTTCCCGATTCATTTTGGCGCAGCAGAAAGCAGTCTTCACAAAGATTGCCACAGCAAAATTGCTTTTCGTCAGGTACGCGAAAGCGGAAGCGATACACATGCTGCACATCATCAGAACGCACGTAAATGCATTCTGGCTGTAATTTGGTATCAGTGGTCAGACGCTCTCCTGTTTCCATGAGCTGCTTTGTTAAGAGCGGAGCAGGGAGCGTACTGTATACATAGAAAAAGAGCTGGCCTGCATATGTTTGCCAACTGCTATGGGTCACGATTTTTTCGCGGTGAAGCGCTTCTTCGAATTGATGATAAAACGTAGCCAGCATAGACCACGATTCCTTTCTATAATAGCTGTCACCAGTAAGTATACCACGATTGGGAAGGAGACCGACGGCAAAACATGAGAGAGCGACGTCTGGGGGTCGCCGTGTGGGTGAAAAACACGCGTGCCGCCAAAAATTTACGCAAATTTGGCACCATTCATTACATCTCCAAGCGCTTAAATTACGTTTCAATGTATGTGGATGCCAATTTGTTGGACGAAACGATTCGCATAATGGAAAAGCTGCACTTTGTAACGAAAATTGAGCGTTCCCATCGCCATGAGATCCCGGTAGAATACAACAATGCCAGACCGGATAAGGCAAAGGAATACGATTATAAACAAGAAAAGAACCAGGTAATGGCACTAGCAGAGACCTTACAGACAGAAGAAAGCAGCCAAGCAACCGTTGGTTCGACATAGTTGTTCATAAGCTGCCATTTTTCGGCAGCTTTTTTGCTTTTGTTAAACTGGCGTACATGGTATGCTAAAGTGGAAGAAAACGAGAAGCCACGCGTATGAATGCGTTTTCAAGGGATAGATTAGCGAAAGAAAGGTGAGCATACATGATTCATCTGGATATTAACTGCGATATGGCAGAGGGCTTCAGCAGAGGTCGACAATCAGAGGATTTGGGGATTATGAAATGGATCACCTCCGTTAATATTGCTTGCGGATTGCATGCAGGTGATCCCCATATTATTTGCAGAACAATCGAAGCTGCACTCAAGCATGATGTGAAAATCGGGGCACATCCCGGTTATGCAGATATTCAAGGCTTCGGACGTCGCTCGATGAACTTGTCTGTCAATGAAGTGTATGAGCTGGTGCTGTATCAAATTTCAGCCTTGGCAGGGACTACAAAAGCACTTGGCGGGGAGCTTCACCATGTGAAATTACATGGCGCGTTGTATAACGAAGCGGCTGAACGCCCGGAGCTCGCCGAAGCGGTTGTTCAAGCCATTGCGGATATTGATGAAGAACTGATCCTCTATGCATTGTCTGGTAGCAAGCTTGTAGAAGCAGGTTTGGAACACGGGCTTCAGGTGGCAGAGGAAGTATTTGCAGAGCGGGCATATTTGCCGAATGGTCGATTGGCCCCGCGTGAGTTGGAAGGAAGCGTGCTGATCAGCAAGGAAGAACGCATGGAGCAGACACGTCAGCTCGTTTTAAAACAAAGAGTAATGACGGTCAATGGCGAGCACATTGACTTGGCGGCCGATACCCTTTGTGTCCATCACGAGAGCCATGATGTACTGCAATTCCTTGGCGAAGTACATAAATGGGCAAAGCAAAACGATGTGAAAATTGAACCAATCACTGCTCGATAGGTAAAAAGCCATCCAGCAATGCCATCCCATTATCGGGAAATGGACGTTGCTGAATGGCTTTTTTCATTTTTCCGTTCTATGATTGTGCCATTATCGATCAGGAAAATAACATCTGCGAGCTTCTCGGCTTCTTCACGATCATGGGTGACCAACAGAAACGGGATGTTCCACATGGCGTGAAGGCGAAGCAACTCATCCTGACATTGTTTGCGCGTATCCGCATCCAGCGCTGATAAAGGCTCATCAAGGAGCAGGATGTCTGGTTCAGTCGCAAGTGCACGTACGAGTGCCACCCGTTGTTTTTGTCCCCCGGATAACTGGTGAGGATATTTTTGCAGCAGATGATCGATTCCTACCGTGGACAATAATGGAGCCAGTTTTAGCTCATGTCCCTTTTTCAAGCCGTATCGAACATTTTGCTCCACGGTCAAGTGAGGGAACAACGCATAATCTTGAAATAAATACCCGATGTTGCGTTTTTGTACAGGAAGCGGCTTCTGTCCTTCGCGATAAAAGACGTTTTCATTTAATTGGATCACGCCAGAATCAGGATGATCCAGACCTGCAATACTGTTCAATATCGTTGTTTTACCAGAGCCGGATGGTCCGAATAGCACGACAATTTCCTTTTTCACCGAAAAGGAGACATCCAGGATAAAATCAGGCAAACGCTTCTGTATGTGGACAAAGAGCAATTACCATTCACCTGCCTTACTTTTGATTGGCGTACCTGCGCACATTGCGACGACTCCACCAATTCAGCCAGAGAGTCGTACCCATACCCAAGGAAACAATAATGATGACCCAAAACAATGCCTTATCCATTTGACCAGCCTCAACAGCAAAATAAATGGCGACGGGAATCGTATCAGTTTTCCCAGGGATGTAGCCTGCGAGCATCAGCGTAGCACCAAACTCCCCTAAACCACGGGCAAAAGAAAGAACAAACCCAGCCAACAGGCCAGGCCAAGCCAACGGAAAGGTAACGGTCCAAAATAATCGCCATTCAGAAGCGCCCATCGTGCGTGCCGCATTCTCCAAACGACGATCCACTCCTGTGAAGGCAGCGACTGCACTCTGATACATCAACGGAAAGGAAACGACAATCGAGGCAATAACGGCCCCTGTCAGCGTAAAGACGACGGTAATATTGAACCATTCATGCAGTAGCTGGCCGAGAAAGCCGTTTTTTCCGAAAAGCAGTAATAGGCCGAAGCCAACAACAGTGGGAGGGAGAACAAGCGGAAGTAAAAAGAACGACTCCAGCACATTCTTCCCCCAAAAATCCTTTTGTGTCATCCACCTAGCAGAAACCATCCCAAGGACAAATACAAAGGAGGTGGAGAGCGCAGCTACTTGAAGGGAAAGCATCAAAGGAGTAAGATTTGTTTCGATCACGCTTGCCACCTCCCATTCAATTCCATTGTTTTATTTATTGAAACCCGTACTTCTGTAAGATCGCTTTTCCTTTGTCGCTTGTCAAGTAGGCAAGAAAAGCTTTTGCTGCATCTGGGTTCTTTGACGCGCTGACGACCGCACATGGATAAACGATTGGCTTGTGCCATTCAGGCTTGGCCGTCGCTAATACCTTTACACTTTTTGAAGCTGCAGCATCACTGGAATAGACAATACCGACTTCGGCGTTACCGGATTCTACGAAGGTCAAAACTTGGCGAACATCGCTGCCAAATACCATTTGTGCCGATAGAGAATCCCACATTTTCAGCGTATCCAATGTTTCTTTCGCATATCGCCCTGCCGGGACTGTTTCAGGCTCACCGACGGCAATATGCTTGATCGCTGCGTTGTTCAGCTCTTCAAAAGAAGAAATAGCGAAAGCACTTGTGTTTCCTGCAATGAGAACAAGCGAGTTTTTCGTGAAGTCTTGGCGTGTGTCTTTGGTGATCAGTTGCTGTTCCTCTAGACCGTCCATGTCTTTTTTGCTAGCCGACAAAAATACGTCAGACGGAGCGCCTTGGGTAATTTGTGTGGCGAGTTTGCCCGAACCTCCGAAGTTAAAGGTGAGGGTCGTTCCTGGGTGTTCCGTTTCATATTGGGTTTTCAACTCATTTAAGGCATCGGTCAAGCTAGCAGCAGCAGAAATCATCAGCTCTACCTTTGCTACATCGGTTTTGGCCGGCTCACTTGCTGGTGGTGCTGTTTGTGTTGTCGAGCAAGCAGTAAGCATCAAGCAAAATACCGTGAATAAGGCAAACCAGTGCTTCTTCATGAAAAAACCTCCGTAATTATATTTAGTTATAACTAATTATAACTGGACATAACTAGATTATATGGATTCGTAATGAATAATCAATTGCGATTTTACGACAGTTGTTTGAAAATAGAGCAAAGGAGATAACGGAGGCGGGACATGAGTCAACAAAATTCTTACACCACCGAAGAAATAGCAAAAATTTTACGTATTTCCAAGCTGACGGTCTACGATCTGATTAAAAAAGGAGAGCTGCCCGCTTATCGCGTGGGTCGACAAATGCGCGTAGACGAAAGCGATCTGGAAGCGTACAAGGCGAAGGCAAAGGGAGAGTACAGACAAGCCTCAGCCGTCAACATCCCTCAGACAGGACAAGCTCAACAATCTTCACGGTATGAGCAGACTGGTATAGGCCGCAATATTATTATTAGCGGGCAAGATGTGAGCTTGGACCTGCTGGCGGGGCATTTGGAGAAAAAGGATGAGGCATACCGACCGCTTCGCTCGTACGTGGGCTCTCTGAATAGCCTCGTGGCGATGTATACAGGCAAGGCTGATATCGTCAGCACGCACTTGTACGACGGGGATACGAATGAATACAATGTCCCGTATATTCGTCGCATTTTATGTGGGCATCGTTTTGTTGTCATCAATATGTTGTCACGTTGGGCCGGATTCTACGTTCAGGCAGGCAATCCGAAACAGATGAAAGCATGGAGTGATTTTACGAAGCCGGGTATTCGAATGGTCAATCGGGAAAAAGGGTCCGGTGCACGCACGTTGATTGAAGAGCAGTTTCGACTGGCAAACATAGTAGGGAGTGACGTGATTGGCTATGGACGGGAAGAGTCCAATCACCTGGCAGTCGCAGGGGTAGTAGCACGGCGCGAAGCAGACGTAGGGGTGGGCATTGAAAAAGCCGCTTCACTTGTCGGAGTGGAGTTTGTCCCCACTATACGTGAGCGATATGACCTCGTCTTGTTGAAAAATAAGGACAATGAACCGCTCATTCAGGCCGTTCTTGATGTTCTCGATTCACGTCCATTTCAAAAGGAATTGGAAGCCGTTGGGGGCTATGATCTTAGCCAGACCGGAAAAATTATGTACGAAACTAGGTAAAAGCTAAAGAAAGCTGCCAATCATTACGATACAATGAGTGGCGGCTTTTTTTTACTCAGGAAGTACCATTGTCAAATAAGTCGTTTTCTCTACAGAATCTCCTGAATTTCTACTCAGTTTGACATATATTTGCTACAATGAAACAAAAACATTTAGCGCCTGCCGCCGGGCGGTTTATTATTTGGGGGCTGTCATGAAATCACTACATAAAACGAGCTTACTAGTATGTGTGACGATCCTCGTCTTTTTTGGCTCAGTTGGAGTCGTCGCATATTGGCCAGCCATTTCTCAAATCATTGCTATGAATCAATCACCTGAGGAGGAGCAAAAGTTCGTTGATCCATTTTCATATGATCCGCCTCTGCCGTCTTATGTAAAGGATTTGAACCCTGTCTATAAGATTCAAGCTGAATTACATACGTCCGAAGCAAAAATAACCGGAAACATGACCGTGGAGTTCGACAATCCGAAAACGCCAGATGTACGCCTGTATATTTACGACTACCTTTGGAACAAAATGACGGTGAAGTCGATTCGCTACAAGGACAAGCCGCTTTCTTTTGAACGTGGTCAATCGCTGGTGAAGCTGGCCAATCCTCTTGGAAAGGAGCTTCGTGGCGCCCTAATCATTGAATTTGAGAACCCGGTTCCACGTAGAGGCACACGTTTTGGGGTGAAAGACGATATATGGACGTTGACGACTTGGTACCCGATGCTCGGTGCCCAAAATCAAAAAGGCGTTTGGTATGACCCGCCGCAACGCGTTGATTTTGGTGATCCATTCGTTTATCACTATGGAGATTACGATGTGTCATTTACCTCTCCACAAGGCTACAAATGGGTTAGTTCATGGGGCAGAGGACAATCAAAGTCAATCGGTGGCAGTAAGCAGCAGGTCCATTATCAAGCAAAAAATCTGTTGAACTTTGGACTGGTGGGAAGTCCGCTTTATCACATTGAAACGATTCAATTCGCTCCGAATTTAACGGTTGACATTGCTTCCGTGGATAAAGGAAACATTGAAAGAATCAAGACGATTGCCCAATCGGTCTTTCCTACTTTCATCGATATGTATGGTCCGTTACCATATCCGCACGTGGCGATTGCGGAAACAAGTACAGGAACGACCTACGCCATGGAATACGCGAATCTCGCCGTATTCAAAAGAGATATGCATCACAACAACCTGATCGATCATTGGCTGCCGCATGAGGTAGGGCATCTTTGGTGGTACAACAGTGTGGCTACATTGGAGTCCTCGCATGGATGGCTTGATGAAGGGCTGGTGGAGCTTGGCGTGTCTCATTACTTGCAGAAGCGTTATGGTGCCCAATCAGCAACGACTCTGTTGGATACGTACAACCGGGATGTCAAACGTTTGCAAGAGCGATATCCAAATGGAAAGCTCGACAAGCCGTTGCAGAAGTTTGTCACCGAAGAAGAGTTTAAACTGACCTGGTATTCCCGGGGAGCACTCCTGTTTGACCACCTGCGCCGCAAAATCGGTGACGATGCCTATAAGCGATTCTTACAGCGTGTCCAACAAAATTATCATGGTAGTGTCATTGGTGCAGAGCATCTCGATCAAGCACTTGGGCAAACTTTGCAAGGGGAAGCGAAATATTTCACCCTGTATACTAACAGTGCAAATAAGAATGGCTTTGGTGCAGTGCAATTGGAGCCCTATATCACCACGATCATCAATAACATGAGCTTTTATCCATCGATTCCTGCTCGAGTCACCCATAATACGGTGTATATTCCGTTGCGTGAGCTCGGTGAGAAAATGGGAGTAGCGATTAGCTGGGACGACAAGAAACAAATGATCCGTGTAAAAGGAAATGGACGCGAAGTATTTATAAAGGAACGGGAGCGCTTTGCCGACGTAAATGGGAAGCGGTTGGATTTAGGCAGCCCGTTAATCGAAATCAAAGAGCGTACGATGGTTCCACTGTCCTTTTTTGAAAAAGCATTGGGATATGAGATAGCGTACAATCCACAACAAAAAACGGTGAAGATCAATACATACCAAACGTTTGGAAAGGCGGCAGAAACAAAATGATGAACCTGGTGTTGGTCGGATTTATGGGGACAGGAAAAACCACGGTTGGTGCCGCACTCGCTGCCTCTTTAGGAATGCTGCATACGGACTTGGATGATGCGATTGTGGAGTGTGAAGGTCGCAGCATTCCAGAAATCTTCACCGATCAAGGCGAAGCGTATTTCCGAGACGTCGAGACGAAACGTTTGGCTCAATTACTGGCAGTAGGATCACAGGTAGTAACAACTGGGGGAGGAGCTGTATTACGGAAGCAAAACGTAGAGATGATGATGGAGCATGGTATCGTAATCGCGCTACATGCCACCGAAGAGGAGCTCATCAAGCGTTTGGAAAATGATACAGGTCGGCCCTTGTTGGCAGGGGGAGTAGTGACAAGGGTAAAAACCTTAATGGCGGAGCGTGCTGGTGTGTACGACTTCGCGCCGATTCAGGTAGATACGACAGGAAAGAGCCTTTCCGATATTGTGATGGAAATTACGAGCCAAGTGGTTGAAAGAACACAGGACGGGGAACAATAGAGGGGACAGCGCTTGCGCCGTGGTGGGAACCCGCGAGTAAGAAGGAGGTCAAGTGTGATGTCCTTTCAGGAATATTTAAAGTACCTGACGAAACTGTTTGTCCAGTACATGGACACCCCAAAAGATGAACGCCGTTTGCGTAAGACTCCACGCGAGTCCTGGTCGTCACGCTGGTTTGGTGCCATTCCCATGTCCATCCGACTGATGTGGCGCAAATAAAATTCGTAAACCTATCATGAACGAGACGGAGGGTGCATATGGCGAGAGTAGCGGTAGAAAATTCCCTGTCTGAAGTGTGCAAGATGCTGCGTCAAAATGGTTACGAAGTTGTTGATTTAGGCAATTGGCAGCAGGTGGTAGATGCGATTGTCATTACAGGCCAGGATATCAACGTACTGGGTGATCAAAACAAAACGATTACAGGAGCTCCCGTCATTAATGCAGAGGGAATGACGGTCAATGAAGTTTTTCATGCCGTTCATGAACGCCTCTCTCCTACGCAACATCGGTGAATAGAAAATGGAAAAAGCAAGCTCTCCAACCGGTTATTCGGCAGGAGAGCTTGTTTCGTTTACGAAAAATCGTCCAATGCGATGTGCATACGAATACGGGACAAAGCGCAGGCCCTCATCCCATACGCCCACATAAGCATTTTGGTCATTCCATAAATGCAGAGACCCCACGACAAAGGGAGCCAACACTTGTGACTGATGAATCGGGACGGCTAATGTTACCGGAGAGGTATAATCTTGCTGCCACAATTGCTTCCAGGACACGTCTGTGTCTGTTGTACTCATTTGGCTGACCCACCCGATATGATCAAAAGGATCCGCCTCGGCTGCGCTTAAAATTCTCGTTTGAGTCAGACGTTGGCCAGTGTGTATGAGCTGCTCGCCTGCAAAAGCATCGACAGCGGGCTCACTAATTTGAAAGGAAGGGGGATACATTTCTCCCGTTTTGGCATTGACCATTTGTGTATCTGACTTCTGGGTGATCAGCCAGTAGGAAGCGAACCCGTCATAAACTGGCTCTGCCGCGATTTCTTTCGGAGCAAAAGCATCATCGAACAAGATGTATTCCCCGACACCGTATTCCAGCAGAACAAATTTCTCATGGGAAGTGGAATCAGGTGCTTCTCCTATCACCAAATACCCTACTTGCTTGTCCGCCTTTTTTATACTTACCAGCCATTGATGCTGCCCTGTACCAAGTGTTTGCACGTCGGTCTTTGCATCTTGCCATTGCTTGAATTGAGGGTCTCGACTTGCGATTGCATCCATCCATTCTCGAATTTGTGCTTGGAACTGCTTGTCCCAGCTTGCTTCGTCTTGCGCAAAAGCTGGCGAGGAAAGCAGCATCAGAGACAAAAGAGCAGCGATAAAAGGAAGAAATCGTCTGGTCACAACTATGCACCACCTTTTGTGAAGGCTTAACCTATTCCTATTGTAACCAGCTATGACAAAAAGATTTGTTGCAACGTGTCTTTTCTGTTTCACATTTTCTCGTTGAACTTTTACATGATTCGCCCTGATGCGGGGAGATGTCGCATGCTTTTTGCTTTCGATGACCGCGTGAGCGAAGGAACGGAAGACAAATAGAACAAGCCACCATTGATGAACGAAACCTCGATCCGCGGCTCGTATTGCCAAGCCAGCTCGTCTTTTCGGCGTTGTCTTTCCTCATCTGGCGTGCTTTTTTTCCATTCTGCTTGCTGAATCTCTTCGCGTGGGGTGGTTTGGATTCCATTTGTACGTAAAAAGTCGAGGATTCGTCCACCAGAAGCCCGGTATTCGTCAAAAGATAGTGGCTGTTCGACAGAAGTTAGTCCATCTGGATCTGGCTCGGGGAGCTGGGCTTCTTGCTCGAGTGACGACCGAGCTTCTGGTTGCTCTGTTACTTCTTTGGTCTGGTCTGCGTTTGTCTGCTCATCTTGTGACTCGCGCCGTGCCAATTCTTCATAGTACGCTTCCAAAATGGCTATTTCTTCGCTCAAACGTGTGCGCGCTTCCTCTGCCCATTGCTGATCTTCTTGTTCCAATGTATGTTCGACTTCCTGTTGTGCCATTTGGAGGGCTTCCTGTATGGTTACCTTTCGATCCAACGTGTAATAGTAGTCGGGGATCGCAGGGGTCAAGGAAAGTGAAAATAAAAATGAAGTGAAATCCGTCACCACCCGTGGCTGATGCAAATTAATCCCCAGATACAATAAAATGTCACGCCGCTTGTCACAAAGCAGAGAAACCTTCAGGTTCATCCCGAGCCAGGGCACGAGAGGGGTTGACCGACGCTTGCCAGCATTGCCTAAAAGCCCCCCTTGTTGCTCATACATACAGACGAAGCTGCCATGCTTTTTGGCTGAAGTGAAAATTTGTTGCATGCGGGCAGCTCCTAGATGCAGATGCTCGGATCGCAAACCCTCAGGCGTGCAATCCGGATGAAAAGTAAAGGTGAGCAGCAATGGCTGATAAGCCAAATTCATCTTATCCACCCAGCTCCAGTAAAAAGGGCGATTGCCAATATCTTTGTCCACCTCGACAGGGAGTTTGACTGTGAAGTAATCCGGGTGAGATTCGACGATATGGGCAGAAAAAGTCGCCAAATAGCGCTCGACAAATTGTCTGACCTGTTGTTGCTGCATCAGGAGACCTCATTTCTTTTTCGTTTCCAACAAGAGTTATTGGTCAGACGCCTCAGAAAGCGGGACGTCATCTTTTGTTATTTTGCTTGCCCGAATCGCGTGTCCAATGTTATCGAGCTTTAGCGCTATTTCTTTGGAGGATCGGGAATCCATAATGATTTGAATCAGATTATCTTCCAAGGAGTGATTGAGATTCAGGCGTTCCACAATATCATCGAGTTCACCGATGACCATTTCAAACAGATCAATTTTTTCATACAGCAGCTTGAGAATATGCTCCTCGATCGTTCCTGTTGTCGATAAATTGTAAATGTGCACATCTCTTTTTTGGCCCAACCGATGGACGCGACCGATTCGTTGTTCCACTCGCATGGGATTCCAAGGCATGTCGTAATTGATGACTTGATTGCAGAACTGCAAATTAATGCCTTCCCCGCCAGCTTCCGTCGCGATCAAGACTTGTGCACGATTTTGGAAAAGATCAGTCATCCAGTCTTTTTTACTGCGTTTAAAGCCGCCACGGAAGGGGACAGAAGTAATACCGTGGTCGTGTAAATACTTTTGCAGATAGTTTTGTGTTGCTCGATACTCTGTAAAAATGATTACTTTGTCGTTGATTTGTTGAATGAGCTCAACTGTTTTAGCAGCCTTGGAATGTGTCTCTATTTGTTTAATCATCTCGACCAGCTCAAGAATTTGCGTCCGCAAGGGAGAGTCCTCGCCGGTGCGCTGGTGCATGTTATACAGCGTCATGAACGCAGCTTCCTTACTTGAGCAGACCTCACGCTGCAAGGTAATGAGAGCGAGAGAGTTGAAGCCCCCAACCCCCAATCCTGTTTGGTATTGCTCGCGGACAAAGCTGGTCACACCCTCGTACAAGGTCAACTCCTCAGGAGAAAGGTCAATCGGTATAGACTGAACGCGGCGGCTGGTGAATTGGATACCACCATCACTTCGTTTGTTGCGAATCATGACCTTTTCAATTTCTTCCCGCAATTTCTCGCTGTTTTTGGATTGGCGTTTGCCCTCTACGTAATTGGTAGAGAAGGTGGAAGTATGGCCGAGGTGACCTGGCTTCAACAAATTGATGAGGTTGTACAGCTCGTCCATCTCGTTTTGAATGGGAGTGGCAGTAAGGAGCAGGCAATATTTTTTACGGATTTCTTTGACGAACTGATAGTTGCGTGTCCGTTTATTTTTGAGTTTATGGGCTTCGTCGATGATGAGCATATCGTAATCGATGTCGAGTACGTGACGCCTGTGCGGATCTCGTTTTGCTGTGTCTATCGATGCGACAACGACCTCGTGCTGCCGCCACATATATTCTTTTTTTTGCGCGACTGCTGCAATGCCGAATTTTTGATGAAGCTCTTTTGTCCATTGAATCACGAGAGAGGCTGGGACCAGAACGAGAATTTTTTTAGCCAGGCCGCGAACCATATACTCCTTCATGATCAACCCTGCTTCGATCGTCTTTCCCAGACCAACCTCATCAGCGAGAATGGCTCGGCCGCGCATCTCTAATAGGACACGTTTCGCCGTTTCCAACTGGTGTGGAAAAGGTGACAAGAGTGGAAGGTATTTTAGACATTGCAGCTGGTCAAATTCGTGAACAGCCATCGCTTCCTCAGCTTCCAATGAGAGCTTGAACAGCTCCCACTTATCCCAGGGGCCATCTTCTTGCATGCGTTCTGTAAGCGGATTGATCCAACTCTCATCAAATGAAATAGGAACATTCGGCATATAAGATACTCCTTTACATAGCTCTGCCATAACTTTCATGGTTAATGTATAAAAACTGAACGTTTATCTATTGTCAATGTGTTTTGTTAAGTTTTTCTGAATCTGACTGTTAATTTGTATATTTTCAACTTTGGACTCTCATGGTAGGATAAAGAGGTAGTACATCCATTAGTATGGAAATGACAGCTAAAACTTATGTATGACCATGAAACAACCGCGAATGATGGTAGTAGGGAGAGACTGCTTGAATGTTTGGCAGCGCCGAAGGAGCAAGCCGGTAACGGTGAATCTCTCAGGCAAAAGTACCTCTACCGGACGCAACTCTGGAGAGAGCTCACATGAGCCACCAAAGGGGAAACTTGCAAGTGGGGAACGATGTAGCCTCACCAGATTCGCAAGGTAACTCTCAGGTACCAAGGACAGAGGAGGAGAAATGGGCGCCATTATTTTGGTGTACCCGTTTTTCCCCCTCTGTTTTGTTTTGGTCGATAAGACCCTATCGACATAAGTGCAACTAAGACCTCGCTAAAGGCTCAGCGAAGCCAAGTTTTCTAAGATCTTATTGTTCACAGGGGGTGCCACATGTCCAATTTGAAACGTACGCCACTATTTGATTCTTATGCAAAGTATGGCGCGAAAACCATCGACTTCGGTGGTTGGGATCTGCCGGTGCAGTTTACAAGCATTGGTCAAGAGCATGAAGCCGTTCGGACAAAAGCTGGTCTATTTGATGTTTCCCATATGGGAGAGGTGGACGTAAAAGGGGAAAACGCGCTTTCTTATCTCCAGCGTGTGACTACGAATGACGTGTCAAAGCTGGCAGTCGGGCAGGCGCAGTACAGTGTGCTTTGTTACCCTGATGGGGGAACGGTAGACGATCTGCTTGTTTACAAGTATGCAGATGATCATTACTTGCTCGTCATCAACGCCGGGAATATCGACAAAGACTATGCGTGGCTAGAAGAACATCTGATTCCAGGCGTAACGATTGAGAATATTTCGCCACAAACAGCACAAATCGCGATTCAAGGTCCTTTGGCAGAAACTATTCTGCAAAAGCTGACGACGACAGACTTGTCTCAAATCGGCTTTTTCCGTTTTGAGCGTGATGTGCAAGTGAGCGGTATTCCGGGTTTGATCTCCCGCACTGGCTATACTGGCGAAGATGGCTTCGAGATTTATTTGGATGCCGATCGTGCAGCAGAGCTGTGGGACATCTTGCTAGATGCCGGAAAAGAAGAAGGTCTGTTGCCGTGCGGTCTCGGTGCGCGCGATACGCTTCGTTTTGAAGCCAAGCTGCCACTGTACGGTCAAGAGCTCAGCAAAGACATTACGCCGATCGAAGCGGGCATTGGCTTTGCTGTCAAGGTAGACAAAGAAGTGCCGTTCATTGGTCAAGAAGTGCTGAAGGCACAAAAAGAAAACGGTGCCCCACGCAAGCTGGTAGGGATCGAAATGATCGACCGTGGGATTCCGCGTACGCATTACCCTGTCTATGTGGGGGAAGAGCTCATTGGCGAAGTGACGACGGGAACACAATCTCCAACCTTGAAGAAAAACGTCGGTCTCGCTCTCGTAAAAACCGAGCATGCTGCGTTAGGTACACAAGTAGAAGTAGAAATTCGCGGAAAACGTCTGAAAGCAGAAATCGTTGCCGCTCCATTTTATAAACGCCCAAAAAACTAAACGATACACCACATACATCCTTTTAGAGGAGGACAACATCCGTGAAATACCGCTACCTGCCCCAAACTGATCAGGACAAGCGCGAAATGCTGGAAACCCTCGGCATTTCGAGTATAGAAGAACTGTTTGCTGATATTCCGGAAGAAGTACGCTTCAAAGGTGCTTTGAATATTCCAGAAGCACTATCCGAGCCAGATTTGGTGAAGTATTTTACACGCCTCGCAAATAAAAACGTAAACTTCAGCACACATGTTAACTTTCTAGGTGCGGGTGTTTATCAACATTACACGCCGAGCACAGTCAATCACATGCTGCTCCGCGGTGAATTCTTTACCGCTTACACACCTTACCAGCCAGAAATCAGCCAAGGTGAACTGCAAGCTATTTTTGAGTTCCAAACGATGGTATGTGAGTTGACTGGCATGGAGGTAGCGAACTCCTCGATGTATGACGGCGCGACATCTTTGGCAGAGGCAGCGATGATGGCTGCAGGTCACACTGGCAAAAAACGCGTAATCGTTTCCCGGGCTGTACATCCAGAAGCGCGTGGTGTGTTGAAAACATATGCGTATGGACAAAACGTTGAGCTGGTTGAAGTAGGTATCAACAGCGATGGCGTTACGGATACAGCGGCTCTGGAAGCGCTTGTCGATGAAAATACAGCAGCGGTCATCGTGCAGTATCCGAACTTCTTCGGAAACGTAGAAGACTTGGGAGTGATTGAACCAATTGTGCACGGAAAAGGCGCATTGTTGATTACATCCTCCAATCCGCTTGCTCTGGGTGTACTGGAGGCGCCGGGCAAATTGGGCGCAGATATCGTAGTGGGCGACATGCAGCCATTCGGTATTCCAGCATCCTTTGGTGGACCGCATTGCGGATATTTTGCTACAACATCCAAACTGATGCGCAAAATGCCAGGTCGTATCGTCGGTCAAACGAAGGACGAAAATGGCAAACGCGGCTTCGTATTGACGCTGCAAGCGCGTGAACAACATATTCGTCGTGAAAAAGCGACTTCCAATATCTGCTCGAACCAAGCGCTGCTCGCTTTGGCTGCTTCTATTGCCATGACAGCACTCGGCAAGCAGGGTGTACAAGAAATGGCAATGATGAATCTACAAAAAGCTCATTACGCGAAGGATGCCCTGCAAGCAAAAGGCTTGGAGATCGTATTCACCTCACCGTTCTTCAACGAGTTCGTGGTGAAGTTGAACAAACCAGTTGCAGAAGTGAACAAAGGCCTGCTGGCTGCTGGAATCATCGGGGGCTATGATCTTGGTCTCGACTATCCAGAGTTTGCCAATCATACCTTGCTTGCAGTAACTGAGCTGCGTACTAAAGAAGAAATCGACACATTGGCGGCTGAATTGGAGGCGATCACACGTGCGTAACGACCAAGAGAAAGCACTGATCTTTGAAATGAGCAAACCAGGCCGTGTGGGTTACAATTTGCCGGCATTGGATGTTCCAGAAGTAGAAGTAGCAAGCCTTTTGCCAAAGCACCTCATTCGCGAAACGCCGGCTGAGCTGCCAGAGGTATCTGAGCTGCAATTGGTTCGTCACTATACAGAACTGTCTCGTCGCAACCACGGGGTAGACAATGGCTTCTATCCACTTGGTTCTTGCACGATGAAATACAACCCGAAAATTAACGAAGATGTTGCTCGTTACGCAGGCTTTGCGCAGACACATCCGTACCAACCGGAAGAAACCGTACAGGGAGCTTTGGAGCTGTTGTACAACCTGCAAGAAGAGCTGGGTGAAATTACAGGGATGGACGCGGTTACCCTGCAACCAGCTGCTGGTGCTGCGGGTGAGTGGACAGGTCTGATGATGATCCGTGCGTATCACGAGAGCCGTGGGGAAGGGCATCGTACCAAAGTCATCGTGCCGAACTCCGCACACGGTACGAACCCGGCATCTGCTGCGGTAGCTGGCTTGGATACCGTAACCATTGCATCTGACGAGCGTGGATTGGTTGACATTCAAGCGCTGCGTGATGCGGTTGGTCCTGACACGGCTGCTTTAATGCTGACGAATCCGAACACACTAGGATTGTTTGAAGAAGATATCGTGGAAATGGCGAAAATTGTCCATGAAGCTGGCGGCCTCTTGTACTATGATGGTGCGAATGCGAACGCGATTTTGGGAATTGCTCGTCCGGGAGACATGGGCTTCGACGTGGTGCATCTGAACTTGCACAAAACATTTACAGGGCCTCACGGCGGTGGTGGTCCAGGTGCAGGTCCGGTCGGCGTGAAAAAAGTTCTCGAGCCATTCCTGCCTACTCCAATCGTAGCGAAGAAGGAAGACGGCAGTTTCTACTGGGACAGCAATCGTCCAGCTTCCATCGGTCGCGTAAAAGGCTACAACGGAAACTTCGGTATTCTCGTTCGTGCGTACAGCTACATTCGTACGATGGGTCCAGAAGGCTTGCTGCAAGTTTCCCAAAATGCGGTGCTCTCCGCCAACTACATGATGCGTCGACTGGCAACTGCTTATCATCTGCCATTTGATCGAGTCTGCATGCACGAGTTCGTCCTGTCTGGTGTGATCCAGAAGAAGCTGGGCGTACGCACGCTCGATATCGCAAAACGCTTGCTCGACTTCGGTTATCACCCGCCAACGATCTACTTCCCGTTGATCGTGGACGAGTGCCTCATGATCGAACCGACCGAAACCGAGACAAAAGAAACGCTTGATGAGTTCATCGAGGTCATGCTGCAAATTGCCCGCGAATGCGAGGAAACGCCAGAAATCGTTCAGGAAGCTCCTCATACCACTGTAGTCAAACGTTTGGATGAAGCGACAGCGGCAAGGAAGCCGATCCTGCGTTATCAACCACAAGCATAATTCTAGATTTCAGGAAAAGTCGCCTGTTGTTACGGGCGGCTTTTCTTTCTGATTGATGCTATCATGGGGGAAGAAGTAGCAGGGGAGGGTTCGAACCGAATGAAGAGAAGGATTGTGTTTACCGGTGGTGGTTCGGCAGGCCATGTTACTGTGAATCTAGCGCTCATCCCTCACTTTATCAAGCTGGGCTGGGAGGTCGCCTACATTGGATCTGCGACAGGAATCGAACGTGAGCTAGTCGCCAACCATCCACATGTTCGCTATATTGGCATTTCTTCAGGAAAACTGCGCCGTTACTTTGATTGGAGAAACGTGAGTGACCCGCTGCGGGTCCTCAAAGGCATTTGGCAAGCTTCTCGCTTTCTCGGCAAGTGGAAGCCGGATGTGATTTTTTCCAAAGGAGGCTTCGTTTCCGTGCCGGTCGTATTTGGAGGGTGGCTAAACCGTCTTCCCGTTGTCATCCATGAATCTGATCTGACACCCGGTCTCGCAAACAAGCTGGCAGTCCCTTTTTCCAGCAAGGTGTGCGTCACATTTCCAGATACGCTTTCGAAAGTACCCAAAAACAAAGGGATTCACGTAGGCGCAGTTGTGCGTGAAGAGTTGAAGCAGGGCCGAAAAGAAGCGGGCTTGGCGTACTGCTCTTTTACCGCAAAAAAGCCTGTCCTACTTGTCATGGGGGGAAGCTTGGGAGCGCGGAGAATTAACGAGGCGGTACGCCATTCGCTTACTGCTTTGCTCGAGCAATTTTCAATTGTACATATTTGCGGCAAAAACCAAGTGGATGAAACGATTCGGATAGCAGGCTACAAACAATTCGAGTATGTCCAGAAGGAATTACCCGATTTGCTGGCGATGGCTGATTTTGTCGTGTCACGTGCAGGCTCCAATGCGATTTATGAGTTTCTAGCCCTGCAAAAGCCGATGCTCTTGATACCGTTGTCCCGTGAAGCAAGTCGGGGTGATCAGATATTAAATGCCCAGTCCTTTGAAAGGCAGGGCTTGTGTCATGTTCTGCTGGAAGAAGAGCTAACGGATGATCGCTTTATTCAAGCGGTGAATGACTTGCAAAAGAACAGGGAGTCCATCTTGCAGCGAATGCGCGAAGAGAATGAGAAAAAAACAGATGCATTGATGCAGGTCTTGGCTATTTTACAGGAAACAGCTCGAGTAAATTAGCCCATCAGAGGCTTGAAGTCCTTCATGCCAGAAGCGTACAATGAAGGCGTTGTGAATGAGGAGGTACATAGATGGAACAGTGGCGCTATATCGTGACAGAAGCCATGTCACCCGCGATGAATATGGCAGTAGATGAAGCAATTTTGCAGTTACATAGTGAGGGCAAGGTCCCCCCGACCGTTCGATTTTACACGTGGGACCCGGCGACATTGTCCATTGGTTATTTCCAGAAGGCCATCAAGGAAATCAACCTAGAGGAAGTTCAAAAGAGAGGATTGGGCTTTGTTCGCAGAGCGACAGGAGGGCGTGCTGTTCTCCACGATCAGGAGCTGACATACAGTGTCATCGTATCCGAAGACCATCCGAAAATGCCTTCGAGTGTGACGGAAGCCTACAAAATCATTAGCTTGGGACTGCTGCACGGATTCCAAAACCTGGGACTCTCGGCGGAAATGGTCTCTTTGGCGAGTGAAGTGGAGAAGGAAAAGTACAATTCGCCAGGGTCATCCGCTTGCTTCGATTCGCCTTCTTGGTATGAGCTCGTGGTAGAGGGGAAAAAAGTAGCGGGAAGCGCTCAGACCCGACAAAAGGGCGTTATTCTTCAGCACGGCTCTATTCTGCTTGATATGGACGTAGATTTGCTATTCTCGCTCTTGCATTTCCCATCGGACCGGGTAAAACAACGGATGATCGATAGTTTCCGACAAAAAGCAGTAACGATCAACGAAGTAAGCCCACGGCCAATCAGTCTCCAAGAATCCATCGAGGCGTTCTCGAAAGGCTTTGCATCCGGACTGGATGTGGAGCTGATCCCTTCAACGCTTACCGACGAAGAACTCGCTTTGGCAGAAGAACTTGTGAGAACGCGCTATGCCACAGATGAATGGAATCTGCGCCGTTAAACAATATAGAAAAGCTCTCTCGGATGTATAGGCATACCGGGAGAGCTTTTTTCATTACACGAGTACACTTGTGTTGATATGCTGTTCAAACAAGTCTTGTAGCGTAACCACGACAGGTCCTGGCTGTCCGTTTCCGACAGCGACGCCATCAACCGAGATGAGCGGCATGATTTCCGCGGTCGTGCTGGTGAGGAATACTTCATCGGCTTGCTTCAAGAAAGCCATATCGAATGCTTCTTCATGGACAGTGATGCCATTGTCCCGAGCCAAATCAATGACCACTTGGCGGGTAATTCCGTGCAGGATCAAATTGTCAGCCTGATGCGTATACAGCTCGCCATTTTTTACGACGAACAAATTGGAAGAGCTGCACTCTGTGATGACGCCGTTGCGGTGCAAAATGGATTCCTGGGCACCTGCATCCTTTGCGTATTGTTTGACAAGAACAGCTCCTAGCAGATTGAGCGTTTTAATATCGCAACGCAGCCAGCGGATATCTTCGACGAGCTGTGCTGTCCAGCCTTTTTTCATATCGGTGACAGGGCGGTCCTTGCGACGGACAAAGCCCATGATCACAGGCTTGATATCAGACGGAATATCGTGAACACGCGGAGAGATGCCACGAGAAACTTGCAGGTAAAGGCTGGCGTCGTCATTCTCCGTGATGTTGTTTTTAGCGATCAGCTGATGCGCTAAGTCTGTCAGCTCTTCTGCGCTCCATGGAAGCTCCATTTTTATTTCGTTGGCACTTCGAAACAAACGGGTAAGATGTCCATCCCATTGATACATGCGTCCCTTATAAATACGTACTACCTCGTATATGCCATCGCCAAAGTTATAACCGCGGTCTTCTGGATGAACTGCGACTTGCCCTTCTTCTACCCATTTGCCATCGACATACAGCATGGTACTTCCCCCTCAATAGATTCCAATCTGTTTCTTTCAAACGTTTTTTTGTTGATTCCACCTTAGCAAAAGCAAAGGACATCGGTCAATTTGAAAGTCGCCTTTTCTTTATCAATAATTTTACGGAGTAAAGCCCCTTTCTATTAAGAATTCATATGGAAGGAAGTCACTCGAAAAATCGACGTTTTGGGCAGAAGAAAACGAAAGCTGTCCAGGGATGGCGCAGGATGATGTTATTTGACTAACTATTCTGACTATACTCAGTTTGTCGTAACCGCCCATAATAAATGCAAAGAGCAAAGAAAAGGGAGAATGCCATGCGATCTGTCCAACATTATGCGCTATGTGCCTTGCTTGCCTGTGGAACGATATTGCCGATACCTTTCCTTTCCCATCGTGTTCAAGCAGAGGAAGCTCAAGATTGGATCGATAGTGAACGCTTGTACAGCCATGTCGAGCAATTGGCGAGAACAGCCCGTCCACCTGCTACTGAAACGGAATTTGCGGCAGCTGTCTATGTGGAAAATACACTTCGATCTTACGGGTACAAGACCAAGCTCGATCCTTTTTCTTATTATACGTACAAAAAGCCTACCACTCTATCACTGACGATGGAAGAATGGCCGGGTCAAAAATGGACAGTGAGTGGATTTGCTTTTGGAATCAATGGAACCGCGACAGCAGAAGTGGTGGATGCAGGCTTGGGAAGAGCGGTTGATTTTGCGAATGATGCCTCTCGGGGAAAGATTGCCTTGGTCAAGCGAGGGGAGATTCCTTTCGGAGAAAAAGTACGCCAAGCAGCGGCTGCCGGAGCCGTTGCTCTGATCATCTGGAATGATCGAGAGGAAGGCTGGAATGCTTCACTGGGCGAACCCTTGGATATCGCTGTTCCTGTAATCGCTTTGTCCAAGTCGGATGGCACGAGGCTCCAAAAACGCATAATGGACAAGCGGCCCGTGAAGGGAACCGTCAAGGTAAACGGAGCCGTAACGACCAAGCAAACCTCGTATAATATCGTGGCAAGTCGAAAGCCCAATCAAAATGACACCGGGCAGGTCGTCATGATATCCGCTCACCATGATTCCGCCGGGTTATCAGCTGGTGCAAATTACAATGGCTCCGGTGTAGCGGCCTTGCTTGAGATAGCGCGTAATATGGCTGACAAGCCGATTGATACCGAAGTGAGGTTCGTCAGCTTTGGCGCGGTTACGTCGGGAAGCAGAGGCCCAATTGCTTATGCGAATGCCTTATCAGCCAAAGAGCGACAAGCCATGATAGCAGCCTTCTATGTCGAGGGGGTGGGCAGCCAAAAGACAGAGCTCGTTGCAACCAATCCGCTGGGTAACGAAAATCTGCCAATCCAACTCCTAAGAGCAGCGGGGGTGTCTCCTAGCGATAAGGCTGGAACGCGTGAAGGAATCGGCGCCGCAAGCTCTTTAGGCGCCGCAGGTATTCCTACGGCACTTGTGACAAGTGCAGGGACGGGACAAGTAACAGTGGACTCTATCGCACAAGTGGATTGGGAACAAATTGCAAAGGCGACGAAGGCGGTCCTTTCAGCGATTCACAAAGTGACAGAACAAACAACGCCAGCTTATCCGATAGGATCTCCAAATGGGGGACAGCTAAGAGCGGAGAGTGAGGCCCTGCAGTAAACGTCTCCTTCGGGGGACGTTTTTATTTGTGGTAAAATGAGGGAGAGAAACCATGGCTAGAGGAGGCCTACGTGACGATGGGTCCGTTGAATATTTTGGTGTTTATCCTTGTGTTCTTGGTCGTGGTCGGAATAGTGAATTGGCTCCTATAGTGCGAAAAAAAGTGGCCAAGACTCTGTCTTGACCACAGGAGCTACGAGTAACCGATCAGGTCAATTCGGTTGCTTCCAAACGTACCAGCCCATTAAGAACATGCCGCAATAGGTTGCTGCACTGGCGATTGCAGACATACTCCATGGTACAACGAGTGTGAGGAGAGAGAATACAAAAACGGTAAGCAGCATGGCGACAATCAGCGGAAGCATTTGCAGATGTTGACGTGTCGCTATTGGATGGGACAACGAATAGAGTAGGGCGGCGACGATGACTCCACCATGCACAAATGAGAGAATAGCGAGAAGCCAATCGCCACCCGGCATCATTTGAACCAAAATTTGTTTGATGGGCAGTACAGAGGCATGGGCATCATGCCAGTGGGCAAGAAGGATAGCTTGACCTAACATCGTGAACAAAAGGAAGATTCCAGCTCCGATAATTGCCCCCATCCGAACAGCTCCCTCATGGGACGCACGTGCTGCCAGTGGTAGAGTCGTGGCAAAGCCGATGAGAAAATGCAAGGCCAGGAAAAATACGGCGTGAATCAGCCAGTTGACATTCATTTGATAACCCAAGCTCGGTATTGGCACATGGGATTGTGCACTGAAAATCAATCCGAATAATAATAAACCGATGGATAGAGATATGGCTGTTGCAGTGACAATCCATCTCCAACGATTTATGATAAAGAAGATGGCTGCAATGGTCAGAAGGATGAACCATAGAGGAGAGAGCTCTTCCAAGAGGTAATCTGCCTGTTGACCAAGCATGACTCCTGTATACCCCAAGAGCAGAATGTGGGTGATGACAGATAGGCTAGAAGCGAACGCTTCGCCACACAATACGTAGTACAGCTCGTACAGGGAGCGAATTTGCTTGCGATGGCAAAAGGTCAACAGCTGGACGCCGAACCATCCGAGGCCAAGAGCCGCAAGCGCAATGCCGATTGTCCCCCAGGAACCGAAATAAGTAAAAAAGCGTAACCACTCATATCCACCCAAATAGAATCCACCTAAAGCAGACCCTGCAAAAAGCACGGCGATAGGCCAAGCGACTTTGTCCATAGGCATCATCCTCACTTGCAACTTGGTACAAGTGTATGAGACAAACAGGCCTGTTCAGAACAGATGATATTAAATAAACATAAATGTTTACAAATTATACTTAATGGAATATAATGATGACTATACCAGTATTTAGATTATCGATGGGGTGAAACCATGAAAATTGTAGGAATAGCCGGAAGCATGAATGCCAATTCTACGACAAAACAAGCGATTCATATTGTACTCGAAGCCGCGAAGGATGCAGGTGCTGACGTTGAAATGATTCATCTCGCGGACTGGAAGCTGCCGCTGTATGACGATCGTGATGATACCAGTACGTACCCTGACATTGTCCATCGATTTGTCAAAGCGATTTCTGAAGCGGATGGACTTGTGATCGGTTCACCTGAATACCATGGCACAATGACAGGTGCTTTGAAAAATGCCATTGACTTCCTAGAAGGGCGCATTTTGCGTGATAAGCAGGTTGCCATTATTGGCGTCGCTGGGGGAAGCATGGGCGCTACGAATACGGTCAACACTTTGCAGTTAATCATGCGCAACTTGCATGCATGGCCGTTGCCATCTAGCCCTTCCATCCCAAGTGCTTACAATGCTTTTACACCAGAAGGCAAGCTAAAGGATGAGCGTTTACAGGCACGCATGGAGCAGTTGGGTCAACAACTCGTTCAATATGTCCAAATGATGAACCCAGCAGCAGAAAAACAGCTGCGATAGGTACTTTTCTCTTGCAAATGCTTCTCAATACACGGTATGATATTTCTACGTGCCTTTTTTGGGTAGATGAAATAACGGTTTGGAAATGAGGGGTTCACAATGCCGCCGACGCCGAGTATGGAAGACTATTTGGAACGCATTTACAACTTAATTGAAGAAAAGGGCTATGCTCGTGTCTCCGATATTGCTGAAGCGTTGGAAGTACATCCCTCTTCGGTCACGAAAATGGTCCAGAAGCTGGACAAAGACAATTATCTCGTTTATGAAAAATACCGTGGACTTGTCTTGACACCAAAGGGGAAGAAAATTGGAAAACGCCTAGTGGACCGTCACAGTCTTCTGGAAGAATTTATGCGGATCATTGGCTTGGATGAAGAGCACATTTATCAGGATGTGGAAGGAATTGAGCACCACCTGAGCTGGGAATCGATTACATGCCTAGAGTATCTAGTTAAGTACTTCGAGGCAGATCCAAAGCGTATAGAAGAGCTTCGTAACATTCGTTTGTTAGATGAGCAAAAAGAGGAATAGTCCATATCGTTATCGTATTATAGCGCAAGCCGACCAGGCTTGCGTTTTTCTTTGTGGTAACGGAAAAGCTGTCGTCTTATACATGGAAAATGGGGAGGAATTTTAGGGAGGGGAAACAAGGTGAAAGCAGATGCAGTCTTTGAAGGTGGCGGCGTAAAGGGAATCGCTTTTATCGGTGCCTTGCGAGTCATGGAGGAGAATGGATACACATGGGAAAGGCTCGCTGGTACCTCGGCAGGCTCCATTGTTGCAGCGTTGCTCGGCGCAGGCTACTCCAGCCATGAGTTGAAACCGATCTTTGAAGAGCTAGATTACCTTCACTTTCTCAAGCGCTCAGGGCTAGGGAGGCTCCCTCTCATCGGACCAATCTATGGACTAGTCGGGCGGGAAGGGATTTATCGAGCCGATCGAATCGAGTTGTTCATAGAGGAGCTGTTACGACGAAAAGGAGTACGAACATTCGGAGATCTACCGCCTGGTAAGCTGAAAGTTGTCGCATCTGATGTCACTGACGGAAAAATGCTTATCATTCCCGACGATTTGGCACGGTATGGTGTAGAACCAGATGATTTTCCAGTGGCACGAGCGGTTCGCATGTCCTCGTCTATCCCGTTCTTTTTTCAACCTGTAAAGCTGCAAAGGGCTGGCCATGTCCATTATATTGTCGATGGCGCATTATTGAGCAACTACCCCGTGTGGTTGTTTGATGTACCAGGGATTCCGCGGTGGCCGACGATTGGTTTTCGTCTGAGGGATGATCAAGCCAAGAGAGAAGCGACCCGGATCAACGGTCTTTTTTCCTTCTCCCGAGGATTGCTGACGACCATGCTCGATGCCCATGACCGCCTGTATGTAGAAAAGGCAAAAGCCGTTCGGACGATTTTTATCCATACATTAGGGGTGAGAACCACCCAATTTCAGTTGTCAAAAGAAATCAGGCAAAAATTGTTTGAGTCAGGGGAGGTAGCGGCTCACAAATTTTTGGCGCAATGGGATTTTGAAGATTACGTCAAAGTGTTTCGCAATCGTTCTCCGAAAATACTGGTCTAATAAAAAAACAGGTCGCCGATTCAGGCAACCTGTTTTTTAGTGGGAGATATTATTTTGCGACTTTTCGTCTTGCTTCTCTTTTTGTTTCCCTTTGCTGCCTTCGATCACTCGAAACGGGTGATCCTTTCGCGGGGGAGTCGACTGCTTTTTCACTGCTTGCCGAGCGATGGAGGGCTTTGGCTTCACCTTGACCTTTGGCTGTTTAGGTTTGCCTGCTCCTGCGCCTTGTGAAAAGAAGGAGCCGGTTTGTAAATAGTTGCGCACGACCAAGAAAAGTACAACGGATAATCCCAGGATGACAATCGTACTGACGGGATCATTGATGAGTGTTATCAAAAATCCGTAAATCGCCAATACGATCACTATCAGAATCACTGGTGGAATACGGCGTAACATAGGGCTTCACCTCTATGGGAATAAAAATGCCTCACGTTATCCGGTCGTAACCATTCTTTCCTGCACGTGCTTTTGATCAAGCTCCCGCATTTTTTGGAAGGAAGCGATGGCTACCTCGACTTGGCTGTCATCTGGTTCACGAGTTGTGATCTTTTGCAGCCACAATCCTGGATAACCAAGGTAACGTAGGACTGGTACATCACGGAGCTTGTTTGTCCACTGCAAAACCTCATAAGAGACGCCGATTACCAGTGGCAAAAGAACAATGCGTTGTACGACCCTCTCCGTCAGGGAGTCATAACTGAACAGGGAGTAAATCACGACACCGACGAACACTGAGAAAATGAGAAAACTGCTCCCGCAACGATAATGCAGAGCGGAAAATTTTTGTACATTGGCTACTGTTAATTCTACCCCGGATTCGAATGCGTTAATCACTTTATGCTCGGCTCCATGGTATTGAAAAAGCCTTTTTATCAACGGAGTTTGTGCAATCGCTGTAATGTAGCCGAGGAGGAGCAAAATTTTAAATCCGCCTTCAGCCAACGTTTGAGGAACGCCATCCGGTACCCATTTTCCGAGTAAAAAGTCTGCCAGGAAAACAGGAACGAGTGTAAATACGAATTTCCCGAACAGGAAGGAAAGTACCCCGACGACAGCAACACCTAAAATCATGGTGAGCTTCGATGGTTTTTCAGAAACTTCTTCTCCAGACTCCATACTGTATTGTTCAGAGGCGAAGTTGAGATGTTTGGCCCCATTGGCGCTGGCTTCGACCAAACCAACAATCCCACGCAAAAACGGAATCTTTTTCAGCGTAGTAATCCATTTATATTCGGACCTTGGGGATTCAAAATACTCAATTTCATGATTTTTTTTGCGAACAGCCGTAACAGTCGTGGTTTTGCCACCGAACATAACACCTTCGATGACGGCCTGACCGCCGTAGCTAGGTACGTTTTGTTGCGCCAATACAATCACCATCCTTATCACTATATTAACGGAAATGGCGACTTGAAGCTACAAGGAGTTCGTACTTTTCCAACAAATGTAAAGTAAAAGTGAAAAGCTTAGAGGAAGAGCATACTAGAGAACAGAGGTGATGGAAATGGACATAAGCAAAACAGGACGGAAGCACAAGCAAGCTCGCGTATCCCCTGCAGAAGAAGGCAGGCAAGGGAGTAAAAGAATCTCTAGTTCGAAGATATTGGAGGTCGCATTCTGGGGAACAATCATTTGGGGGCTCGTTCGATTGATGGCTCACTTTTTGAACATGACCCCGTACGGAGTCGGAGCGTTTGCACGTCCCTTTATCAGCATCGAGGACGAAAACACGTTTGCGAGCGTGTGCCTTGGTGGTATCGTGCTGTTTGTTGAAACAGTCGTTGCTTCCTTTGTGTTCACCTTGCTTTTTAGCCGGATTCGTGTATGGTGGTTGGGACTCGTCTACGGGGCGGTTATGTTGGTGATAGCGGGTTTCTTTTTTCATATCGGAAATTGGGAGATTGCCACTTTAAGTACGGAAGGCGCTTGGTATTTGACGTTTGGCTTATTCATTGGGATGACAATCATGCTCGAACAATCAGACGAGAATCATGCATGGAATGAGTCTACAAGGTAGGAGGATTTCTCCGTTCCTTGTCAAAATGGATGTAACAATGTTCGAAATGTTAGCCAGGTGATCGCCTACTATGGAATCAGAGCAGCTTATGGTAAAATGTTTCATTAATAAAAAAACTTTTATGGGAAGAGGGATGGTCGATGACTTCCGTCTTGTTACTGAACGGCCCCAACCTGAATTTATTGGGAACAAGGGAGCCGGATGTTTATGGAAGGGAAACGCTGGAGGATGTGGTGACAATCCTGACTGGTGTCATGGATGAGTTGGGTGGATCGCTTGAGCATCTCCAATCGAATCACGAAGGTGTCCTCATCGATGCAATTCATCAGGCAAGAGGTGTCCATGACGGCATCTTGATCAATCCAGGGGCATTCACCCATTACAGCTATGCGATCCGAGACGCATTAGCTAGTGTGGCTCTGCCAACGATTGAAGTACATATTTCCAATATTCATGCACGGGAGCCATTTCGCCATCACTCGGTCATCGCACCTATCGCGATTGGACAAGTTGTCGGGTTGGGGATCGATGGATATGAATGGGCGTTAAGATCGCTCGTCCGTAAAATCGAAAAAAAATAAAAGTATTCAAAAAGGGGAAAAGGTTGCTATGAAACAACGTCTGCATAAATTGCGCGAGGCACTTACACAAGTTGGAGCAGAGGCGTTTATTACCGAAAAAACAGAAAATCGCTTCTACTTGAGTGGTTTCACTGGATCAACGGGCTGGGTAATTGTCACCGAAACAGAGGCGTTTCTCGTCACTGACTTCCGCTATGTGGAACAAGCGCAAGAACAAGCACCTGATTTTACCGTGGTAAATAACGAGAGAAAAGCTGTTGAAGCGATGGCAAAGCTCCTGCAAGAAAAAGGGATTAAGCGCTTGGCATTCGAGAGCAGCGTGGCCTTTAGCACCTATCAGGAATGGAACAAAGGATTTGACGGAGTAGAGCTGGTGCCAACAAGCGGTCTGCTTGAAAAAATCCGCATGTTTAAAGACGAATCCGAGATGGTTATTATTCGTGAAGCGGTTCGTATCGCGGAAGCAGCTTTTACACATATTCAAGGATACATCAAGCCAGGTGTGCGTGAATCCGATGTTGCTTTGGAATTGGAATACTTCATGCGCAAGCAAGGAGCGACAGGCTCTGCCTTTGATATGATCGTAGCGTCAGGTGTGCGCGGTGCTCTGCCACATGGACGAGCTTCCGAGAAAGTGATTCAGGCAGGGGAAATGGTTACCCTCGACTTTGGTGCAGCTTATCAGGGCTACAATTCTGATATCACACGCACGTTGTCTGTGGGAGAGCCAGACCCGAAAATGCGTGAAATCTACGAAATCGTACTGCGTGCACAACTCGCAGGTTTGGAAGCGCTGAAGCCAGGTGTATCCGCAAAAGACGCTGACGCAGCCACGAGAGATCTTATCACAGCAGCAGGCTATGGCGATGCCTATGGACATAGCGCAGGTCACGGTCTCGGACTGGAAGTTCACGAGCTGCCAGGGCTGTCGACTGTAAGTACCTTCATATTGGAGCCAGGTATGCTCGTAACGATGGAGCCAGGTATTTACGTAACAGGACTTGGTGGCGTTCGGATCGAAGACGATGTGTGGATTACAGCAGATGGTCATGAGAACCTGAACAAGTCCACGAAAGAGTTGCTCATTTTGCCTGTGTAATTTATACTTATTCTGTTATTGATTGATTTGGGAGGACTACCATGATCTCTGTAAACGATTTTCGTACCGGTTTGACAATCGAAGTGGACGGCAATATTTTTACCGTGCTAGAATTCCAACACGTAAAACCAGGTAAAGGTGCGGCATTCGTTCGCTCCAAACTGCGCAATCTGCGTAGCGGCAACACGACAGAAATGACCTTCCGTGGCGGCGAAAAAGTAAACCCTGCTCGGATTGAATCCAGCACGATGCAGTACCTGTATGCTAGTGGCGATGAATACACTTTCATGAATACGGAAACTTACGAGCAAATGACGTTCACTCAAAAGCAAATCGAGCGTGAACTGCGTTTCCTCAAGGAAAACATGAACGTGCAAATCATGCAGTACAACGGCGAAACAATCGGTATTCAATTGCCGAATACGGTTGAACTCGTTGTAACAGAATGTGAGCCAGGCGTAAAAGGTGACACTGCTTCTAATGTAACAAAGAAAGCAACCTTGGAAACTGGTTTCGTAGTAAACGTTCCTCTCTTCGTAGAAGAAGGAGAGCGTCTGATCATCGATACTCGTACGGAAGCATACGTTTCCCGCGCGTAAAAGTACGGATTGCAAGAAAAAGCTGTGCCCATATGGGTGCAGCTTTTTTCATTTGCTTCTCCTGTTGATGTGGGATTGTAAAAATTTTGAAATTGCACTACATTAAGTGGTACGGAGAAATAGTAGGGTGGAGGGGTATGGCTTTGAGAACGGAACAAGAGATGATGAGCATGCTGATCGATTTCGCCAGGAAGGATGATCGAATCCGTTTGGTAACCTTGGAAGGGTCAGGCACGAACAAAAATATACCCGCTGATCCATTCCAAGATTATGATATTTCGTATTTTGTGACAGAGATGGATTCTTTCAAGAAAAATGATCAATGGCTCGATATCTTTGGGAATCGGATCATGATGCAAAAGCCGGAGGATATGGAGCTTTTTCCTTCCGAGTTAGGGAATTGGTTTTCCTATCTCATGCTATTTGAAGATGGAAATAAAGTAGATCTGACGCTGATTCCGACAGACGAGACGGAACAGTATTTTGCAGACAACGATGGCCTGGTTGAGGTTTTGCTGGATAAGGACGGGCTTATCAAACACGAGGTGCTCCCTTCGGATCGCCAATATTGGACCCGGAAGCCAACGGTAAGAGAGTTTGATGACTGCTGCAATGAATTTTGGATGGTCTCTACTTACGTTGTAAAAGGTCTGGCGAGAAAAGAAATCCTGTTTGCGATTGACCATCTCAACGAAATTGCCCGACCAAATTTGCTCCGAATGATGGCTTGGCAAATCGGATGTGAGAAAGGGTTCACCTTTAGCGTCGGGAAAAATTACAAATTTATCGATCACTATCTTCCAAAAGAAGATTGGGAAGCGTTACTATCCAGCTATAACGAAAACGGCTACCCGCAGATGTGGGAATCGTTATTCGCTTGCTACGGGCTATTTCGAAAGTACTCCAAAGCGGTGGCAGATAGTCTCGGATATCCGTATCCAGACTACGATGAAGCCATAACCAAGTACGCGGAAAATATCTACCATTCATGGAAGTGATGGCCATTCGACCGCCTTTATTAAGGGCGGTTTTCTTATGTTGTGTAGATCGCTCGACCACCAAAGCTGGCGAGAAGAAAAAGCACAGGGCTCGTAGACCTTGACATCGCCTACCCAGTCGGAACTTCAAAAAGGGGACCCGCTTGTCGAACACTTCTTCTTTGAGAAACTTCCGCCCGTAGGGTGGCTTTGGCTCGACGGTCCCCTTTTTGAAGTGGAGACGGCCAGTCAATCCCCCCATGCTGGCGTGTCAGAGTCGAAGAGAACTGTGCTTTTTCTTCTCCTCCACTATGTTGACTCAAACTTTTTTAAAAAAATGTAATCATTTATGGAAAGAAAATACAAACTGATCCGTTAATCCATATGAGCCTGCCAAAACGAACGCTGCGCAGCGAACTTTTTTGAAATAGGAGGATTTCCTTTTGCAGGATGATTGGTTGTTCATACAACAGGTGCAAGGAGGTAATCGCGATGCCTACTCGTACCTGGTCGACAAGTACAAGGATCGATTATACAGCTATCTATATCGCATGACAGGACAGCAGCAGGATGCCCAGGACCTGACGCAGGAGGCTTTCATCAAGGCGTACTGTCAGTTGGACAAATATAGGCCGACGGATGCTTTTTTGGCTTGGCTCTATCGGATTGCGTCCAATTTGTGCGTCGATGCGTGGCGCAAGAACAAGCGCTACCTTAAAACGCCATTGGAAGAAACCAGACTGATTGAAACAGATACACCCGAAAAAGCTTATTTGGAAAAGGAAAAGAAAGGCGCCTTGCAACAACAAATCATGGCGCTGGGTGAGGAATACCGCATTGTGTTTCTGCTGAAATACATGGAGCAGTTGAGTTACAAGGAGATTAGCGAAATTCTGCATATCCCGATTACAACCGTGCAAATGCGCATTCATCACGCCAAGAAAAAGCTCCGGGCAAGTATGGCGCAAGAAAGGTCAGGAAGGGGTGCTATATATGAACTGCTCCAAAACTGAACAATTGCGCAAGTATTTGGTTGGAGAATTATCTTCTGACGAAGCCAGGCTGATGGAACAACACGTAGAAGCGTGCCTGTGCTGTCAGCGGCAGATGGTGGACGAAGATAAGAGCGGCGAGGACTATTCGAGCCTGCGAGTCCCCAGTACGTTGCCAATCGACTTTACTGCTCAGGTAATGATGGCATTAGAGACTGTGCGTACTCCTACACCAAAATCAAATTGGAAAAAGAGGAGTGTAACTATTTTGAAAAAAACCGCGTTAGCCGTAGCGAGTGTTACAGCGATTATTACGTTTGGGTCCATGGTGTCACCAACTTTTGCGAGCTATGTAAACAGTGTCATTCAGTCCATCCAAGGCATAGACACCGGAATGAAGCAGGCAGCCGAAAAAGGCTATGCCCAAGCCATCAATAAGAGCGAGACCGATCAAGGAATTACATTGAATGTGAAAGAAGTGGTTGCTGATCCGGTGCGAATGGCTATCTTCGCTCAAGTAGTCGATCAAAATGGCAAGCGGATCCCGTTTGAACCAAGTAAAATCGAAGTGAACCTTACGTATAAAACGAAGTCAGGTGAAGAGCTCAATCCAGATGGAGGGGGCTTTAGCTACGGGGAGGAAGGCGAATATCTTGTCATTAGTCATGATATCTTCCAATTCCTAAAAGAAAGTAAGACGCAACTGGATGAAATGGTTGTTGGCGTCGACGCAACGATGCTGGATGGAAAAGAAGGCAACTGGAAGATGGAGTTTCCAGTGGATTTGAAAAAGGCGAGAGCGGCAGCAAATGAAACTACGATCGGGAAAGATTTCATGACCCCGCATGGCATTAAGGTAGCGTTGCAAAACATTAAGACTGTGCCTAGTGTTAGTTTGATTGAATTGGAGACAACGTGGACGGAAGAGCGAGCGAAGCAGGTTCAAAAAATAAAAGAAGAAAATGGTTGGGTCGTAAAGGAAGATGTGGAAGATGTACCAGGAGTGTGGACAGATGCAAAGCTCGTGGAGAGATATTTCATAGACATCGGATTGGCCTATGAAATCGTGGATGAAAAAGGAAAAGTAGTAGCAGGATGGGATGATTCTATTTACGGGAACAAACTCAATCAAATTCGCAAAAACACGGTAGCTCCCTACCGAGGACAACTGCATGACGAGGGGAAACGGTATACGAAGTTTAATGGCATCTCGCCTTTGGCTGACGACCAAACGTATACTTTCAAGCTGCACTCCCTGTACCTGGGTGAGCCGGCGAAGTTTCAAGCGACCATTCCGGTTGATAAGCTGATGAAAGAAAAGGTGACCGTAACGAATAACGACAGTGTGTACACCTTTACGGGCTTTACCTTAAAAACGACGGAGGGCGAGGAAAAAATCGGGGACCATACCTACAGCGGTAAAGGTGCCATCATCCCGTTCACGGCTGTTCTGCCTGAAGGTATCATCGGGAATGAGGTATGGAGCGCGCAAGATGACGCCAAGCAAGACTACCGATTGCTCATGGAAGAAACATTCAAGAGAGACAAGGATGGGCGTGTACATGTCAGTGGGACCTTTTTTATCCGTGATCTAGAAAAGCAACCGAAAGAGCTGAGCCTGAAGCATTTGATGCAATGGCGTCAATACCAAGGGATGAATTGGGAAGTCCCATTTAAAACGTCTAGCAAACGGTAAGCCAATCAGAAAAGATAAATCCCCCTCCGATAAAAGAGGGGGATTTCCTGTTTTTATTTACTCCCAAACCACTCCCACAGCTTCAACACAAACGCTGTAATCCCGGCAGCCATCAAAGGTCCGACGGGAATGCCTCGGAAAAACACAATACCGATGATCGACCCAATCACCAGCCCGACAACCATTTGCGGTTCAGACCTCAAGAGGTCAAGTCCTTTCCCATTCATCCAGGTGGCAATCGCTCCACCAGCTAGTGCTGTCAGTCCGACTACCGTCGTGAATAGTGGGGTGACGTCCTTCCACGATATTTTTTCGCTGGCGAATGGAACCAGTACGGAAATCGTCAAGAAAAGCAGGCCTAGCTCAAGCCCCCGGCGTTCCACCGTCGGGAAAAAACGCTCCAGTGCCGTTAGCTTCAACACCAACAATATACTTGCGGCAGTCGCAATAATCGGTGAGCGCCCAATAAGACCGATAACGATTAGGATGACGAGCATCACTTCTCCAGACATCATTGGCATGGCATCAAAACCCCTGTCCCTGTTCTCCTTTCACATTATGAGACAAGGTGTGGGAGTATGCGTTTCTCCTTGATATAAGGAACGATTTGATACTGATCGACTTGAGCGCAGTACCGTATATCGCTTGCAAGATGGTGCTGGATGAGCCTTTTTCCAGTTGTTGTGTGGGGTAACAGCTCGCTCAGTTTTCCATCGTAGTAAAGGTAGCTCGCTTTTAGAACTTCACCCAGATCACAAATTTGGATACTCGGTAATGATTGTTGTGCCTGCACAATCATCAAGCCGGCCGCCAGACCGTCTTCCAGAGCGAATTCCGAACGAGTCCCAGCACAGTACAGAGTAATGTCGAGATGATAAGAAAGAGCGTGCTGAATGCATGCGGTGGCATTCAAAAAGCAGCCAATCAACAGAGCAGTGGCACGTTCTGCTTTTTGGATCGCGCGAGTCCCGTTCGTCGTGGTGAGAATAAGCTGGCTCCCCGTTTTTCCGAGTGCTGCGATTTCGGTTGGTGAGTTGTTGCAGTCGAATTCGGGGATTTTTTTACAGTGGCGTTCACCGGCCAAAATGCAGTCGCCCGTGCGGAGCGAGTTCGCTTGCCCAATCGTTTCGACCGGGATGACGCAGGAAAATCCATTACCTAATGCGGTGACAATCGTACTGGATGCACGAAGCACATCAATGACGATGACTACATGATTGCTGATTTGTTCAAAACGAATTTCTTCCACAGTCGGCACCACTTCTATTCGCACGGATAACATCTCCCTCTATCCATGATTAGGGCTGTATCGCCGCGCAATCCTCGCCGTAGCGTCTCCAAAGAGAATACATCCGTAGAGGCAATATTTCCGAGATTAACGTCGCTGCCAATAGTCTTGATAAAGCAGACCTGCTGATCTTTTTGTGGTGCCTCCCAAATCAGGCGGGAGGCTTTTTCTTTGGCCCCGGATACAATGTCCAAAACGAAGGAATCGTCAATCTTGCCATCCCCGTCACACACGCCGACAGTACCACTTTCTCTGGCTTCCACAATAACGTGACTGGCACCATTGTGCAGGTCAAAGCTGAGGGTCTCCAGTAATTCCTCTCGACATGCGCGATACTCGGCCGTTTTTTTTCCGACCTCTGTGTACACCACCAGATCATTGTCTAACGCGTAATTGATGGCTTCCTGACGCTGTGCGAAGGATAAAGGGAACGTTCCATCGGATATTTCTACAGCAGAAAAACCGAGGGAGCGAATCAGCTTCATATAATCTGCAATTGTATTGTGGCGAATGGCGATTTCAAAAAAAGTTCCTCCTGGCATGATGTGTACGCCATTTTGTTTTGCGAGGGTCAATTTTTGGTTGAGAATTTCGAGGGGGTACAAAGCGATGGTGCCAAAGCCGAGTTTGTATAGATCAATATAAGGAGCAGCCAGCGCTAATAAGTCGGAATAAGCGGTAAGCCCAAGGCCTTTGTCAATGACCATGGTTAAGCCCTTCGTACGGGGCTTTTCTCGAAATTGCCCGGACGGATTTGCCCAGCTTTCAGGCAAAAACGACTGATCACACTCTATCATCGGCAAGTTCCTCATTTCTCTAGGCGTATGGTTCAGTGTATGCCCAGTGGAGGGGAGGAGTGAGGGCAAAAGCCTATAGTGGAAATGCAAAAAGTGCTGAAATGATGTGGTACAGGCATAGAGTGAAAGGAGGGGAGGACGAGACGGTATGTTGGAAAAAGCGATTATGGGGATGGCAGCTCTTAGGATCTTCTCAGGTAGTATCGAGATCATTGCAGCTTTGCTCATTTTGAAAGTAAACCAGGTCGAAAAAGCTCTGCTCATTAATTCAGGTCTTGCGATAGTCGGGCCAATTATCTTGATCACTACCACGACAATCGGTTTATTAGGCATGTCGGATCGGATTAGCTTCGCCAAAATTGCTTGGATTCTGGTGGGGATCTCGTGCATCTTGATTGGCGTCCGCAAATAATTACCCATTTCCTTCCATTCGTAAATGACATCACGTTGGGGAACGATAAGTGGGAGAGATTGGATGGGAGGGAATGTGGATGCCAGAATCATTGGCGAATCGAATCGCATACTTGCAAGGTTTGGCAGATGGGTTGGAAGTGGGGGAGAAGAGCCCCGAAGGAAAAATTATGGTAGAGATGATTGAGATTCTAGGTGAGGTGCAGGGGGAGCTACGAGAGCTTCACGCGCGAGTAGAAGAGGCAGAGGATTATGTAGAGGCCTTGGATGACGACTTGGAGGACATTGAGCTCTACCTTTTTGAAGATGATGACTTGTACGAGACCGTTGTCGATTGTGAGGATGAAGACGACGAGTACGCGACTTTCTACGATTTGGATGATGATGAAGATGCACAACTGTATGAAGGACAAGTAGATCCCCATCTCGATACGACCTACGAGTTCGCATGCCCTAGCTGCCAGAAAGAAATCTATCTGCACGAGGGCAAAGATGAGGAAGGCTACCGACACTATGTAATAGAGCCAGTGGATAACAAGAAAAACAGATAATCGATGAGCTACATAGGAAAAGCTTGCTACTCGCGTTCTAGCACGAGAGCAAGCTATTTTTTTTGCATAAATCTCGTCCACCTCAGCATAGGATGGAGGTAAGACAACGTGTACAAAGGCAGAATGCTGCAAAAGGAGGGTACCGGATGAATGAGATTTTGGCGATTTTGCCAGCAACTTTACGCACGATTTTGACGGCCCTTCCTATCGCGGTAAGAGAAAATATGGAAGAGATTCGGCTTCGGCAAAACCAACCGCTAGAAGTCCGGTTTGGCCAACAATCTAGCTATGTGACACCGTCGGGACAAATCACCCCGATACCTGCCCAAGGATGGCTGTTTTCAGCAGAAGAGGCTGCAAAGCTCTTAAACCAGGTCAGCCAGCATTCTCTCTATGCCTTGGAAGAAGAGTTGAAAAGGGGTTACATCACGGTAGTTGGCGGTCATCGCATTGGCATTGCGGGGAAAGTGGTGCTGGATAAAGGCGAAGTGAAGGGAATCAGAGATGTGACCAGCTTCAACATCCGAATTGCCCGCGAGAAAAAAGGCGCGGCTAGGAAGGTCATGCCGTATTTGTTTGAGGATGGGAAATTGCTGAACACGCTACTCATCTCCCCACCCCAGTGCGGGAAGACAACCTTGTTGCGTGATATGGCGCGAACCATCAGCTACGGGAGCGAGTGGTCTTCCAGTCGCAAGGTAGGAATTGTGGACGAGCGTTCTGAGTTGGCGGGATGCTTGCAGGGGGTTCCACAACGAGATGTCGGTCCGCGAACGGATGTGCTGGATGCTTGCCCAAAAGCTGTCGGGATGATGATGCTGATTCGCTCCATGTCTCCTGATGTTTTGATTGTGGACGAGGTGGGAAGAGCGGAGGATGGCGACGCAGTATGGGAAGCGATTCATGCAGGGGTAGCCGTCATTTGCTCGGCACATGGAGCGAGCGTCAAGGAAGTAGCCGAACGCCCCATGCTGGGCAAGCTGATTCGGTATGGAGCCTTTTTTCGCTATATTGTACTCAGCCGCGCAAAAGGTGTCGGAACGATCCAGGCTATCTACGATCAAAGCATGAACCTGGTTGAAAGGGAGAAGGTTGCATGGTCAAGCTGATGGGAGCCGTACTCATCCTGTTTTCGGCGTCGATGGTTGGGTGGCAGATCGGCAAGTATTACGCGAATCGTCCCGTTCAGCTTCGGGCTCTGCTCGTAGCTCTACAAATGCTCGAAACGGAAATCGTGTTCGGGATGACTCCATTACAGCGGGCGTTTGTGAAGGTCGGTCATCGCGTTTCCGAAGAGGTAGGGAAAGTATTTCTGCTGGCCGCAGAATTCCTGCAGACAGAAAAGGTGCATTCGGCTGAGGAAGCCTTGCAACAGGCTATGAATAGACTCTGGACCCAAACCGCCTTGCGAAGACAAGAGCGAGAGGTGCTTGAGAGTCTAGGTCAGGTACTCGGATCATCCGATCGGGAAGACCAGCAAAAGCATTTGCGCCTAGCTGTCACTCACCTGCGAGGGCTGGAAGAGGAGGCTCGTGCAGAACAGGAAAAGTACGAAAAAATGTACAAGAGTTTGGGCTTTTTAGGTGGACTCTTGGTCGTCATCCTGATGTTCTAAAGGCGAGGTGTTCACAGTGGATTTTGATTTGACACCTGTTTTCCAGATAGGAGCAGTAGGTTTCATTACAGCCATCCTGCATACGGTCCTGAAGCAGGCGGGCAAGGAAGATATTGCGCATTGGGCAACTCTGGTCGGATTCATCATTGTCCTGTACATGGTGTCCCATTACATCGGTGACTTGTTCTCCGAGGTAAAACGCGTCTTCCTGTTCAACTGAGGAGGGGCTCCAGATGGAGATTGTACAAATTGTCGGGCTAGGACTGGTAGCTACGATTCTCGCGCTAGTCATTAAGGAACAGAAGCCGATGTTCGCCTTTTTGCTGGCGATCGCGAGCGGAGTCATCATCTTTTACTTTCTCGTCGGAAAAATAGCAGATGTCATTCGGGTTTTGGAAAGATTGGCGGTTCAAGCAGATTTGAACCTTGTGTTTCTGGAAACGATTCTAAAAATCATCGGAATTGCCTATATTGCTGAATTCGGTGCACAGATGACCCGAGATGCTGGACAAGGTGCGATTGCTTCGAAAATCGAGCTCGCTGGAAAAGTCCTCATACTGGTTATGGCTGTACCGATCATCCAAATCATTATCGAAACAGTGATCGACTTGTTGCCGGCATAAGGGAGGTGGGATGTCCATGGCACACACTTGCAAGCTGATCCTGTTCGGGTTCCTGCTCCTTGCCTTGTTTCCAGTTGCCGTGTCTGCTGCTGTGACACCTGCTGTGGCACCTGTAGCCGGTCCGATCAATCAAATCGTGCAACAACAGGTCGATCAACTGCAGCTAGACCGAGTCGAACAGTATTGGCATCAGTTGCAGCGCGACTATAAAGGGTACTTGCCAGACTTGAAATCGGATGGCTTTATCCAAATCCTCATGCAGCAAGGTGACTTCAGTATTTCAGGAGTCCTGCAAGGAATAGGCAAGTTCATCTTTCATGAGATTTTGATGAATGGCAAGCTGCTCAGCTCCATCATTATCATTACAGTCTTCGCGATGATTCTTGAAACGATGCAGAATGCCTTTGAACGCAATGCGGTATCGACAGTGGCGTATTCGATTACTTATCTCGTCTTGATGGTACTTGCGATCAACAGCTTTCATGTCGCTATTACCTATGCCAAAGACGCAATCGCGAACATGTCTGATTTCATGCTGGCCATGATTCCACTCGTCATCGCACTGCTTGCTTCGGTAGGCAATCTGGCATCCGCCACAATGTTTCACCCGCTGATTATCTTCATGATCAACACAAGCGGCATGATGATCTCTTATGTCGTATTCCCGCTTCTGTTCCTCTCTGCGATGCTCTCGATCGTCAGCCTGTTTTCAGAGAGGTACAAAGTCACGCAGTTAGCGACCTTGCTACGCAATATTGCAATGGGTGTCCTTGGTTCATTTCTGACGATCTTTCTCGCCATCATTTCCATACAAGGAGCGACTTCAGCCGTTGCGGACGGGGTCACTCTCCGAACAGCGAAATACATCACGGGCAATTTCATCCCGATAGTAGGTCGTGTGTTCTCCGATGCGGCAGATACCGTACTCAATGCCTCGCTACTCGTCAAAAATGCCGTGGGCTTGGCGGGAGTTTTGATCCTGATCATGCTATGCGCGTTTCCAGCTTTGAAGATACTGGTACTGGCTCTGATCTACAATCTGTCATCTGCCGTACTCCAACCGCTTGGAAACAGTCCAATCATCAGTGCTTTAGGTACGATTGGGAAAAGTCTTTTGTTCGTCTTCGCTGCTTTGGCAACGGTCGGCTTGATGTTCTTTCTGGCGATTACGATCATGATTGCGGCGGGCAACATCTCCATGATGGTTCGGTAGGTGATGAGATGACGTGGTTAACACTGTGGTTGAAAAAAATTATCCTGCTCGTCCTTTTGGCTGCCTTCCTCGATCTGATCCTGCCCAATACGACACTGCAACGCTACGTAAAAATGGTGATGGGCTTGATTCTTTTGCTGACAATCATTTCTCCTGTGTTTAGTCTGTTCAGCCTCTCGCAGGAAGATTTGGCCTTTCGTTTGGATCGATACCAACAAGAGCTGAACAAGCCTGCTTCGGCAGAGTGGAAACGTATCACTGACAAGCTGCTCGGTCAACAAAATCAGCAGATAACTGCTTACGTCCAGTCACAGGTAGCGTCCTCAGTAAAAGCCAGTGTTAAAGAACAGTACGGCGTAACTGTTGAAGATGTCACGATTACCCTCAATAAGCAAAATCCGGAGCAGCCAACTCTTGAGCGAATCGAGCTACTAGTCGGTGACGCGAACAAGGAAGAGCAAAAAGGGCAGAGCACGATTGAACCGATTAAACCTGTCCAGCCTGTTGAAATTACGATTGGCAAACCCATTGAAATAAAACCTGATTCGAAATCAGAAATGGCAGCAACAGCTCATCATGACAATCCACTTTACGCGCAAATCACAAACGATGTCGCCAAAGAGTGGGGGCTTTCGAAGAGTCAGGTCGTCATCAAAGACGAATCGAGAGAAAGAGAGAAACAGTAGCGGATACTGTCAGTGAAGCGAGGTGAAAACAATGAACCAATTATGGGAAAAGCTGAAAAGTTTGTTTATGAAGCAACAAGGCGAGACGATGCAGGAAGAAAAGAAAATGGTAGTAGGGAGTAAAGGAAAAAACCAAAAACTGAAGCCGCTGCATTATTTCATCGTCATATTGGGCATTGGCGTAGCCATCATGATTCTGACAGACTTCCTCAGAGTGGAAAAAGACCAGCCACTCGGATTTGGAGATATAGGGAGTGAGGCGCCAGGTCCTCCTGAAGGCAATGCAAGTTCCCAAGTGTTGGGGGGATCAACGACTACCGATGTCATTGCAGAGTATGAAAACATTTACGAGACACAGCTTCGCGATATCCTCGCTTCTGTTGTCGGCGTTGGCGAAGTAGAGGTCATGGTCAATCTGGAATCAACACCAGAGCTGGTTGTAGAAAAAAACCGCAACATCCGTTCCTCAACCAATCAGGAAATGGACAAAGAAAAGGCAACCCGCAATCAAAATGACCAGTCACGAGATGAGCAGGTCGTCATCGTGCAAGGCGGCAAGCAAGATGCCCCTGTTATTGTGAAGACGCTGAAGCCGAAAGTCCGCGGGGTCCTGGTAGTAGCTAAAGGGGCCGATAACATCCAGGTTAAAGCGTGGATCACTGAAGCCGTTCAAAAGGTTTTGGATGTTCCCGCTTATAAAATATCCATTTTGCCCAAAAAAGGGTAGGAGGTAATGGCGAATGATTCTGCGAAAGCAAACGGTATGGTTGTTGACAATGCTTGCTGTCATGGTTGTGCTCTCCGGATACTACTTGGTGAAGGGGCCGCAAGAACAGGTCCCAACATCAGGACAAGAGCAAGCCGTCCAGAAGCAAGAGCAAATTTCCGGTGTGGTTGTTGAATCCAAGCAAGTAGATCACGCCCCACAAGCAACGCCTGTCGATCAAGCTCCAAAGGCAAATCCGGTAGACGGAAAAAGTGGCACGAAGGAAGCCAAAACTCCCGCTGCCCCAGAAGCGAAACCAGCCGCAACACACACGGTCGTCCCAGTAGCAGAAACAGCGAGTGAAATCTTCCAAGGCTACAAAATGAAACGCGAAGCCATGCTGGCGCAACAAAAAGACGAACAGCTTGCAATCGTAAACAGCACGGATTCTTCTCCGCAGGCAGTAGCAGAAGCGATGGCTAAGTTTGAAGAACTATCCAATATGGAAAGTGCTACGATGACTGCAGAAGAAATGCTCAAGGCGAGTGGCTATCAGGATGCGGTCGTTACTGTCCAAAATGACAAGGCGACAGTCCTCGTACAAAAAGATAAATTGAACGCAAACGAGGTCGTGGAAATCATTGCAAACGTGAAGCAACACTTGAATATTCCGGCGACAAACATAAACGTACAATACAAGTCATCCTAATAAAGCTACGGTACTTTCTCGTTATAATGGATTGGAGAAACGGGCATGATGGTAAGGATTTTCTCGCTTCTGTTGGAAAAGAAGCGGGGAAATCCTTTCTTGACGTGGTATAGGAAACAGGCTTACCATGGATTTATGGTTTGCCACAAGGATACATAATGGACTCCACGAACCTTATTGAAAGAAAAGAAGGAGTGCTTGTTCGTAATGAAAATGCATGAAATCCGCGAAATTATTAAGTTAATTGATCAATCATCCATTCAAGAATTTAACTTGGAAACAGAAGGTGCCAAGGTGTCTCTGAAAAAATCCACTGGCACGGAAACGATTTTCGTCACGCAACCAGCGGTTCAAGCTCCTGTTGCAGCACCAGTAGCACATATCCCGGCCGAGCCAGTTGTTGCGGCAGCGCCAGTCGTAACAGAAGCTCCGAAAGCAGCAGCTGTACAAGCATCGGATGACGCAAATCTCCATAAGATTGTATCTCCAATGGTAGGGACTTTCTATAGCGCACCAGAACCAGGCAAGCCGGCTTATGTACAAGCTGGTGACAAAGTAAATGCGAGCAAAGTTGTTTGCATCGTGGAAGCGATGAAACTCTTTAACGAAATCGAAGCAGAAGTAAGCGGCGAGATCGTGAAAGTGCTCGTAGAAGACGGTCAATTGGTTGAGTATGGCCAAGCATTGTTTTTGGTGAAGCCAGAATAAGGTGGGGGAGAGCGGAATGTTTCAAAAAGTATTGATTGCCAATCGCGGGGAGATTGCCGTGCGTATTATCCGGGCATGCCGCGAGCTGGGCATTCGTACGGTCGCCGTCTACTCCGAAGCGGATCGTGAAGCGCTTCATGTGAAGCTGGCCGACGAAGCCTACTGTATTGGTCCAAAGGCATCCAAGGAAAGCTATTTGAATATAGCAAACATCATGAGTGTAGCGACCAAGGTAGGGGCAGATGCCATCCATCCTGGCTATGGCTTCTTGGCAGAAAACGCTGATTTTGCCGAGATTTGTGCCGCATGTAACATTACCTTTATCGGTCCAGATCCAGAAGCAATTGTGAAGATGGGGGACAAGTCCACAGCGAAGGATACGATGAAAACAGCAGGTGTACCTACTGTACCAGGTACGGAAGGGCTGATCGAAGATGTGGCTGACGCTGTCGTCACCGCAAACGAGATTGGCTATCCTGTCATGGTCAAAGCGACGGCAGGCGGCGGCGGACGCGGAATGCGAGTAGCCGTTGACGACGAGGATCTGGAAAAAGCGATCCGTCAGGCGCAAAACGAGGCGAAAACGGCTTTTGGCAATCCAGGGGTTTATTTGGAGAAGTTCGTGGAAGGCCCACGCCATGTGGAAATTCAAATCATGGCAGACAAGCATGGCAATGCCGTATACCTGGGTGAGCGCGACTGCTCCATCCAACGTCGTCACCAAAAGCTGATCGAGGAAGCGCCATCTCCGGCATTGAGTGAAGAGCTGCGCCGACAAATGGGTGAAGCTGCTGTTGCGGCGGCAACAGCCGTTTCCTATCATGGTGCGGGCACTGTTGAGTTTTTGCTGGACAAACACGGACAGTTCTACTTCATGGAAATGAATACGCGTATTCAGGTAGAGCATCCTGTAACCGAGCTGGTGACTGGCTTTGACCTGATCAAGGAGCAGCTGACCGTAGCGGCGGGCCAACCATTGTCCTTTACGCAAGAGGATATCAAAATGGATGGCTGGGCTATTGAATGCCGCATTAATGCTGAGAATCCTGCGAAAAACTTCATGCCTTCGCCAGGTCGTATCACGGAATATTTGGCGCCAGGCGGCTTTGGTGTGCGCGTGGACAGTGCAGCGTATGCGGGATATTCCATTCCACCATACTATGACTCTATGATCGCCAAGCTGATTGTATGGGGCAAGGATCGTAATGAAGCGATTGACCGTATGAAGCGTGCCTTGGGCGAATTCGTCGTCGAGGGTATTACGACAACAATTCCATTCCATTTGAAAGTATTGGAGCACGAAGTATTTGTCAGCGGGCATTTCGATACGAAATTCTTGGAAACCTACGACTTGAACCTGGACGAAGAATAAGTAGGGCTGATTTGTAAAAATACGGTGTGCTTGTTATAATGAATTACAAATGAGAGGGAGGTGCGAAGCATGGAAGAGTTTACTCCAGACTTAGATAGAACAGAACTTGGTAAGGTCCAGATCGCTCCCGAAGTGTTGGAAGTGATCGCCGGCATGGCTGCGTCCGAAGTAGAAGGTGTGGCGCAAATGAGCGGCGGTTTCGTAGGAGAAATAGCTGAACGTTTAGGCCGTAAAAATATAGCACGTGGTGTGCGTGTAGAGGTTGGCTCCCGCGAAGCAGCGGTGGATGTTTCGATCATTGTCAAATACGGACATCGCATCCCGGAAGTCGCTCGAAATATTCAAGATAGTGTACGCAATGGGATTGAGAGCATGACAGGTCTTTCCGTAGTGGAAGTAAACGTACATATCGTTGATGTTGAGTTGAAAGCTGAAGAAAAAGCACCGGCACCAGTACCGGTTGAAGAACACCAGCGCGTGCGCTAACAAGCAGCGGATGGATGCCCCCTACGAACAGGGGGCATTTTCCTCATTTGAAAACGTGATTTTATTTAGGCTTTCAGCGTAAATTCATGGAGTTTTTCTGAGCGTGCCGTGTTTGTCTCCTTTTTCAAACATGGCTGAAAGGAGAGGTGCTTGTGAACTTGTTTGACCGCTTTATCTTGACGATTTATAGCTTTGCGCTCATTGTTTTGTCCTGCATCGCGATAGCAGCGACCAGCGGATTGATCCATCCAGATTTTTTCCGTCCGTACGTGGATCAGATGCTGGCGGGTACGAACATCACCTATCTCGTTGTCGCGATTATTTTCCTCGTAGTCAGCCTTCGCTTCTTTTTCAGTTCTTTCCGCTCTAACAAGCCTAAAGTAGAACGGGGAATCCGTCAGCGCAGTGATTTGGGCGAGGTCAACATTACGATTCAGACCATCCAGACCATTGCAGAGCGTGCAGCCCGCCGAGTGAAAGGAGTGCGCGATATGAAGACGACAGTCAAAGCACTCGAGAGCGGCAATATTATCACCCTGCGTGTTTCGGTAGATGGAGAAACGCCATTACCTGAACTGACACAGAAGCTACAGGCTGATGTGAAGGAGCAAGTCGAGGGGATTGCTGGTGTTGACATTTCTGAGGTGGCCATTGTCGTGACGGAAGTAGCTCAGCAGGAAAACTACGCGGCTCGTAAACGGGTGGAATAGAAGGTGAAGTAAATGATGCGGGAGTTAATGTGGGAACACAAGGGGAAGCTAATGGGGATTTTGGCCGGACTTTTTTTCGGCATCATCTACCTTCTCGTGGGATTTTGGGATACACTGGTTTTTGTTGTGTTTGTCGGGACCGGTTATTATATTGGTCGCAAGCTCGATCATAAAGAAGACTTGCGTGAGATACTTGACAGGATTTTGCCAGGCAAGTTTCGGTGACATAAAGAAGGTCGGAGCTCAATCTAATTAGTAGGTGAATGAATGGTATGAAACGAAGAACAGCACGAGAAAAAGCAGTTCAATGTCTTTTCCAAATCGATATGGCAGAGGTTCCGCTAACGGATGCGGTTGCCCTCGTCATGGAAGAATCCGAGGAAAATGCGCAGTACTTGCGTTATCTCCTCGACGGTGTAATGAATAACTTGACTGAGATTGATTCAGAAATCAAGAAGTATCTGCGTGGATGGCAATTGGAACGCATCGCCAATGTAGATCGCGCTATTCTTCGTCTGGCTTTTTACGAGATCATGTTTGAGCAAGACACACCTGACAAAGTCGTGATGAACGAAGCGATCGAGATCGCGAAGCTCTTTAGCGACGAGCAGTCCCACCGATACATTAACGGTGTGTTGTCTAGCTTCTTGCAATCGCGTGAAACCAAGCAGGCGTAATAGGTAGGAGATACAAGCATGAGTAAGGTAATGTTGGGCATCGACACGAGCAATTACCGGACATCACTGTGCTTGGCTGAGGAAGACGGCCGAATTGTCGCAGAAGCAAAACGCCTTCTGAAAGTAAAGGAGGGCAAGCGCGGACTGCAACAATCTGAAGCCGTCTTTCAGCATGTGATGAACCTGCCGGAGTTAAGTGAAGAGATGAAGTGGCAGGACTACGAGATTGCAGCGATTTGCGTGAGCGAGAAGCCGCGTCCGCAAGACGGATCGTATATGCCTGTATTTAAGGTAGGAGAGGGCTTGGCGAAATCGTTGGCGACTTATTTGCGCGTTCCCCTGCACTTGACGACTCATCAAGAGGGACATATCGCGGCGGGGGAATACACCGCTGAGGTGCGTCCGGCAGAGGACCGCTTTTTGGCTGTGCATTTGTCTGGAGGTACCAGCGAGTTGCTATTGTGCGAGCGTCATGCAGCCGGTTATACCATTGAGAAAATCGGTGGGACGATTGATCTGCACGCAGGTCAACTGGTCGATCGGATTGGTGTGGCACTCGGTCTGTCCTTTCCTGCAGGTCCCGCGTTGGAGCAGTTAGCAATTGGAGCAACAGGTGAGTTTCGGACTTCTTCGGCGGTTGACGGACTTTCCTTTAGTTTTTCTGGTCCAGAAGCATCGCTTTTGCGGGAAGTGGAGAAGGGAAGTACGAGCCCTGCTGAGATTGCGCGGGCGACAGAGCAATGTATTGCCAATACACTAGAGAAGTCATTACGCCATGCAGTCGAGCAAGGCTACCCGAAGGACATCTTGATTGTTGGAGGAGTAGCTGCTAATTATTACATACGTGAACGGCTGATCAAACGTCTGGAACACCCTGCTGTGAAGGCGAAGCTGTACTTCTGTGACCCTGTTTACTCCGGTGATAATGCCTATGGAGTCGCTATGTTGGGGTGGAAGAAGCAAAAGACGAACATTAAATAAATGAAAACTTTTTATAATTCGGCTTTACAGCTGAGGGGGAAATCGGTACACTTAACGTATCGACGTTGATAAAGGAGGCATTTTCTCCATGGCTGCAACCATTCTCCAGGGAAAAGAAGTAGCACAGAGTATTCGGGCCGAATTGGCGAACGAAGTAGCTGAATTGAAAAAACAAGGGATCGTACCGGGTTTGACCGTTGTCATTGTAGGAGACGACCCAGCTTCTCACTCCTATGTGCGTGGTAAAGCAAAAGGCTGCGAGGAAGTCGGTATTACATCCGAGATCATGATGAAGGACGCTGACATCACTGAGGAAGAGTTGTTGGTTATCATTCAACAGTTGAACGAAAATCCGAACGTTAATGGGATTTTGGTTCAGCTTCCTCTTCCTGCTCATATTTCAGAGCATGCGGTAATTGAAGCCATTGCTCCTGAAAAAGATGTGGACGGTTTCCACCCGATTAGCATAGGAAACATGGTATTGGGAAATGATACGATGCTTCCTTGCACACCGCACGGAATTATTGAATTGATCAAGCGCACAGGCACCCAGATGGCAGGCAAACATGCAGTGGTGATCGGACGCAGCAACATCGTTGGTAAGCCGGTCTCATTGCTGTTGCAACAGGAAAATGCTACGGTAACCATGTGTCATTCTCGTACGCAACATCTCGAGGAATACACCCAAAAGGCAGATATCCTCGTCGTTGCAACTGGTAGGGCTCATATGATCGGCAAGGAGCATGTTAAACCGGGTGCTGTCGTCATTGATGTTGGTGTGAATCGCATCGAAACGGGTAAGCTCGTTGGAGATGTCAAGTTCGACGAAGTCAAAGAAGTGGCTAGCTTTATCACCCCAGTCCCGGGCGGTGTTGGCCCGATGACGATTACGATGCTGCTGAAAAATACCGTTACAGCGGCGAAAAAGCAAGCAAAACAATAGAAGAATATCGGTAACTTATTATAGAATGGATGAGGCATAAGCTTTATCCATTCTTTTGCATAGTCCTTGTTACATCCACGGCAAAGCCAAGTTTTTGTAAAGGAGGGGCCGCATGGCATTACAAGATATCTTATCCGTCAGTGATCTCAATCGTTATATTAAGCTGGTTCTGGAAAAGGAACCCTACCTGCAAGATATATGGGTGAGAGGAGAAATCTCCAATTTTACCCACCACTCCAGCGGTCATATGTATTTCACGCTAAAGGACAAGCAGTCACGCATCAAAGTCGTCATGTTTGCGAGTCATAACCGCTTCCTGCGATTCTTGCCCAAAGATGGAGCAAAAGCGATTGTACGCGGTTCTATTTCTGCATACGAACGGGACGGGGCGTATCAGCTGTACGCCAAAGAGATGCAACCAGATGGTCTCGGCTCGCTCTATTTAGCATTTGAACAGCTGAAAGAAAAATTGGCGCTAGAAGGGTTGTTTGCAGCGGAGAGGAAGCGGATGCTCCCGCGTTTTCCAAAACGTGTCGGTGTCGTCACTTCTCCGACAGGTGCTGCCATCCGGGATATTTGCACAACGATTCGTAGACGGTATCCGCAGGCAGAGATCGTACTTTCACCAGCCGTTGTCCAAGGTGCGGATGCACCCGCATCGATTGTCTCCGCTATTCGGATCATGAACGCTCAGCCTGACGTTGATGTTCTCATCGTAGGGCGCGGTGGCGGTTCCATCGAGGAGCTGTGGGCGTTTAATGATGAAAACGTAGCGAGGGCAATTGCTGCATCACTCATCCCCGTCATCTCCGCTGTAGGACATGAGACGGATGTGACGATCGCCGATTTCGTAGCAGATGTCCGGGCAGCTACGCCGACAGCAGCGGCTGAGTTGGCTGTACCGCATTATTTGGAATGGGTCGAGAGAGTGCGGCAGCTCGAAATACGGATGCATCGAGCAGTGCGTGGTACCATGACAGAGCAGAGAAACCGTTTGACACGCTTGAGTAATTCGTATGCGATGCGCCAACCGGAGCGGAGACTTGAGGAAGCCTCTGAACGATTGGATCGGGCACATTTGCGGATGCGTCAATCGATGAAGCATTTGCTGGACAGAAGACGCGAACGCTATACGCGATTGGACGAACAGATCAAGCGCTATCGCCTCGCTGATCAAATTGGGGATAAAAGAAAAAATCTGTCTACACTCCGCGCGACTCTGGACGAGCGGATGCTGGGGCGTCTCAATCAAAAAAGAATGGCATTCGCAGCTCGCATAGCTACATTGGAAGCGCTGAGTCCACTGAAGGTCATGCAGCGTGGATTCTCACTCGTATACACCAATGACAGACTCGTGAAATCGGTGGAACAGTTTGCCCCTGGTGACGCGATCATGGTACGATTAAGTGATGGCAGTGCGACTGCGCGTGTGGAAAAAGTGAACCGGGAGGAGGAGAAGCAGAGTGGCTCGCAAGAAAACAGAACAAGAGACTGATATGCAGTTCGAGGACGCGATGAAGCGCCTGGAAGAAGTCGTCAATCGACTCGAGGAAGGAGATATTCCTCTCGAAGAAGCGATTACTTTATATCAGGAAGGAGTAACCCTTTCCAGAATTTGTGGTCAAAAGCTGGACGCGATCGAAGCGAAGATTACCCAGTTGGTGGAAGAAGACGGACAGGTAAAGCAGAAGGCTTTTCGCGTGGAAGGAGAATCATGATCGGCGTGCATACATTCGAGAGTTATTTAGTAGAAAAGACCGCCTATATAGAACAAAGACTCCTGCCAGCTCTTGAGCAGCAAGGAGTTCCGGAAAACTTGTACGAATCCATGAAGTATTCGCTCATGGCAGGCGGAAAGAGGCTCCGTCCCATGCTGGTGTTGGCGGTCCTCGAAGCATTGGACAAGCCAATTGAACGGGGCGTGGCATTTGCGGTTGCCTTGGAAATGATACATACGTACTCCTTAATTCACGATGACCTCCCTGCGATGGACGACGATGATCTTCGTCGCGGAAAACCGACTAATCACAAAGTATTCGGTGAAGCAACAGCCATTCTCGCAGGAGATGCCTTGCTGACGCGTGCGTTTGCATACATTGCAGAAGCTTACATGGATCGCACCGATGTTTCAGCGGCTACTACCGTGAACCTGATTGCGGAGCTGGGAAAACGTGCAGGAGCAACTGGCATGGTCGGCGGACAGATGGCTGATATTGAAGGGGAGAGCAAGCGCCTTAATCTGGATCAGCTCGAATATATCCATCGTCACAAAACAGGTGATCTCTTGATCTCAGCCCTGCGCGGGGGAGGCTACCTCGCAGAAGCATCCGAAGGTCAAATGGAAGCATTGACACGCTATGGTCTTTGCATTGGTCTTGCTTTTCAAATTCAGGATGACATCTTGAATGTCGAAGGGGATGCCCAAGAGCTGGGGAAAGCAGTTGGCAGCGATGCGGATCGGGAAAAGGCGACGTATCCATCACTTCTTGGTCTAGCCGAATCGAAGGCGCGTCTTGACGAATTGATTGCTGAGGCAAAAGCAGCGCTTGCAGATGCGGGAATCGAGAACTCTGCACTCAGCCCGTTGGCGGACTATGTGCGTGATCGCAATAAATAAGGGAAAGCTGGCAACCCATAAGGGTAATGCCAGCTTTTTTGTTTACCTGCCTATCACAAACTTTTATCGTCAATGCTGTTTAAAAACTGTTCAATCTCGCCAATCACCGATGGTATGCAGTCTTCCTCAAATGGAGAATAAAGCTTTGCCACTTGCACCAGCTCGAGGAACGATTTGCTTCCGCCCTCGCGGCAAAGCGTCAAATAATCCTCCCAAGCTTGTTTTGGCTCAGATTGTGACCTTTTCCAAAATTGGAACGCACAAATCTGGGCCAGTGTGTAGTCGATGTAATAGAAGGGGCTTTGAAAAATATGCGTTTGCTGCTGCCAGAACCCGCCCTCCTCAAGATACTCGTTCTGTGCATAATTGCGATGTGGGAGGTACTTGCGCTCAATTTCACGCCAAGCCCGTTTGCGCTCTGCCGGGGTCATATCTGGGTTCTCGTAGACAACATGCTGGAATTCATCGACAGACACGCCGTACGGAATGAACTGGAGTCCACTACTCAGATGAGAGAATTTGTATTTGTCGGTATCCTCTTTGAAAAAATGATCCATCCATGGCCACGTCAAAAATTCCATGCTCATCGAATGAATTTCACATGCCTCATAGGTTGGGAAATGATATTCAGGCACTTCAAAATCTCGGCTTACATATACCTGAAACGCATGTCCTGCCTCGTGGGTAAGTACGTCAATATCACCGGATGTACCATTAAAATTGGCGAAAATAAAGGGGAGCCTGTATTGGCTAATGTATTCACAGTAGCCGCCTGTAGCCTTTCCTTTTTTGCTCAATAGATCTAAACATTCATTGTCCAGCATGAAGTTGTAAAATTCGTCGGTTTCAGGTGACAACTCGGCATACATCTTTTTCCCGTTTTCCACAATCCATTCCGGCGGGCCTTTCGGGCTTGGATTCCCTGTAGCAAAATCAAAGGAAAGATCGTAATACTCAAGTGTATCGACACCAATGCGCTGGCGCTGACGTTCAACGAGCTTTGATGCTACTGGAACGATGTGCTCAAGCACTTGCTGGCGGAAACTAGCTACCATTTCTGCGTTGTAATCGGAACGGTTCATACGTGCATAGCCTAGCTCCACAAAGCTATTGAAGCCGAGTTTTTTGGCGATGCGTGTGCGTACCTTGACGAGAGTATCGTAAATGCGATCAAATTCGTCCGTATGTTGCCGCATAAAATCATACTTCGCTTCATTAGCACGTTTGCGCAGGTCTCTATCCTTCGCGATTGTAAAAGGAACGATCTCTGAAAGGTTTCGCTCTTCTCCTTCAAACATGATTTTGGCAGAAGCTTTCAGGGCGACATATTGACTAGCCAAACGGTTTTCTTCCTGCAAATCTGAAATGACTTCTGGCGAAAATGTACGGAGTGTGCTCTCCGCGATGCGAAACAGCTGTGCACCCCATTTTTCTTCCAAGTCGGCACGGAAGGGAGAATCGACGATCGCCTGATAGTAGCGGGAAACGATTCCGGTATACAAAGGAGTTGCTTCATCCCAATAGTCCTGCTCCGCTTTGTAGAAAGGATCTTCTGTATTGATCGTGTGGCGAATTTGTGCGATATTCCGCGCTGATTCCACTTCTTGTCGCAGTTTGTTCAATTGAGCCATGAGCGTATCTTGCTCAGTGAAGCTTGCTGCATGATGAAACGCTTCCAATAATTGCGTGAATTGTCCTTCAACTTTGTCCATATCCATGCGCTCATATTGAATTTGTGAGAACTTCACGGACGTCCACCTCTTTTGTTCGGAGTATGTATTCAAAATCATCTTACCAGAAAATGCGAGATATCGCTTTCATATTCGTATATGTTGATGAAAAGTGGTGTTTTTATTAAGAAACCGTTATAATGAATCAAGCTGAAAATAAGCGGAATCGGCTATAGCAATAAGGAAAGCCGGGTTTTCTAGTGGCTTGATTGATATGCAGCATGCACAATCGCCGGAGAACGAACAGTGGAAAGTGAGGAATACCAATGCTGCTTACTACTATAAATGATCCTCAAGACTTGAAAAAGTGCACGCAACCGCAGCTACATACATTGGCATCCGAGATCCGTCAGTTTTTGATCGAGACGTTATCGAAAACAGGTGGTCATCTCGCGCCGAATCTGGGAGTCGTCGAGCTGACCCTAGCGCTGCACTATGTTTTTGACAGTCCCAAGGACAAGCTCATCTGGGATGTCGGACATCAAGCATACGTACATAAAATGCTGACCGGACGCCGGGAGATGTTTCCTACCTTGCGTCAGTACAAAGGTCTGTGTGGGTTTCCAAAAATGGTGGAAAGCCCGCATGACGTCTGGGAAACCGGGCATAGCAGTACGTCGTTGTCTGCCGCAATGGGGATGGCGACTGCGCGGGATTTGAAAAAAGAAAAGAACCATGTCGTTGCTGTGATCGGTGACGGTGCGCTGACAGGCGGTATGGCTTTAGAGGCATTGAATCACATCGGTCATGAGCGCAAGAATGTCATCGTTGTGTTAAATGATAACGAGATGTCTATTGCGCCAAACGTTGGTGCCTTGCACAATTACTTGGGAAAAATTCGCTCGACGGAGAACTATCAGTGGGCGAAGGATGAAGTCGAAGGCTTGTTGAAATCGATACCGGCTGTAGGGGGCAAATTAGCTCACATGGCTGAACGTTTCAAGGACAGCATGAAGTACCTGCTCGTATCTGGCGTTCTTTTCGAAGAGCTGGGCTTTACTTATATTGGTCCCATTGACGGACATAACATGGAATTGTTGCTCGATACATTAAAGACAGCCAAGCATACAAAAGGACCTGTATTGATCCATGCCATCACGAAAAAAGGACTGGGCTATGCACCAGCTGAAGCTGACTCGGTCAAGTGGCATGGTATCGGCACATATAAAATCGAGTCAGGTGATACACCGAAATCTGCACCAACGTATACGTCTGTTTTTGCGGATACGATGATGAAGCTCGCAGATGAAGACAAATCGATCGTAGCTGTTACCCCTGCGATGCCAGCGGGTTCAGGCTTGATCCAATTTGGGCAGAAGTACCCTGATAGACTGTTTGACGTCGGAATTGCAGAGCAGCACGCATGTACATTTGCGGCAGGATTAGCGACACAAGGGTTGAAGCCGGTCTTTGCAATTTATTCGACCTTTTTGCAAAGAGCCTACGATCAATTGATCCACGATGTCGCACGCCAAAAACTCAATGTGATTTTCGCCGTTGACCGTGCTGGGCTCGTTGGAGCAGATGGAGAGACACACCAGGGTATGTATGATGTGGCATTCATGCGCATCATTCCGAATATGGTCATTATGGCACCAAAGGATGAAAATGAGCTGCGTCACATGATGAAGACGGCTGTGGAATATAAAGAGGGTCCGATCTCTTATCGCTATCCGCGATTGCCGGTTCGCGGAGTCAAAATGGATGACGATCTGCAAGTGCTACCTATCGGAAAAGCGGAGATTGTACGTGAAGGCAATCACGTTGCGATCCTCTCATTTGGTCACGTATTCGAAATTGCTGAGGCGGCTGTCAATCAGCTTCAAGAAGAAGGAATCAAGCCGATGCTGGTCAATGCACGTTTTTGTAAGCCGTTGGACGAAGAGCTTTTGTTCCGTCTGGCAAAGGAAGGCTACGATATCATTACGGTCGAAGAGGGCTGTGAAATGGGCGGATTCGGCAGCGCTGTCATTGAATGCTACAATCGTGCAGGCTATCACGGCAAGAATGTACAGGTTGTCGCGGTACCTGATTATTTTGTTGAGCATGGAAGTGTGAAAGAACAGCGGCAAGAGGTAGGGCTCACAGCTCATAATATCGCTGCTCGCGTCCGATCCTTGATGCCAATTTCGAAGGGCGTAGTGGAAGCATGAGTGTAAGAAAAGAACGGGTTGATGTTCTCTTGGTTGAAAGAGGCCATTATGAGACCAGAGAAAAAGCAAAAGCAGCCGTAATGGCAGGACTTGTGCAAGTAGCTGGCGAGCGCTGTGACAAGCCGGGAACCAAATTTGCTGAGGATGTTGCGATTACGGTGAAAGGTGAGGTACATCCGTATGTGAGTCGGGGTGGCCTCAAGTTAGAAAAGGCATTGCGTGTCTTTGCAATCGACATGAAGGATCGTGTCATGATGGACATCGGAGCCTCCACTGGCGGTTTTACGGACTGTGCGCTGCAAAACGGTGCGCGACTTGTATACGCTATTGATGTCGGGTACGGACAGCTCGCATGGACCTTGCGACAGGATGAACGAGTGGTCGTCATGGAACGGACGAATTTTCGTCATATGGACCCGGAAGCTTTTGAACATGAACGTCCAAACGCGGCATCGATTGACGTATCGTTTATTTCGCTGCGATTGATCTTGCCAGTGCTGTACCGTTTTCTGACGGATGGCGGTGATGTCGTCGCGCTGATCAAGCCTCAATTTGAAGCTGGCAAGGATAGAGTCGGAAAGAATGGAATCGTTCGTGATCCAGACGTACATGAGAGCGTATTAACTGACATCGGTCAATTTGCCAGTGGATTGGGTTTCGCGCTAAAGGGCTTGGACTACTCTCCCATTACAGGGGGAGAAGGAAATATTGAATTTGTTATGCATGTCCAGAAAAGTGAGGGCGGCATGGATTCGGAAACTTGGTTGCAATGCGTAACAGAGGTAGTTGCGTCTGCTCATGCGAATTTGAAATAGGATAAAAAACCAAAGCCTCGGGAGTTTTATTCACAATCGAGGCTTTTTATTTATGCATGTGAAGTTGTATACTTGTATATGAGGTTGTTCAAGAAGGATTTCCAACCAACCAGTTTTGGGGTGGACCACGTGAAGAAAATTGGAATCATAGCGAACAAAGGGAAACCCGAAGCACGTATTGTTGCACGGGAACTGCTGTATTTACTGGAGGACAGAGGGGCACAAGTATTTCTGGATGAACATGTGGCATCAGATGTAGGGCATCCAGAACTGGGCACATCTGTAGAAGAGATGGGGAAGCAGGCGGACTTGGTTTGTGTATTAGGGGGCGATGGCACGCTACTCAGAATTGCTCGCCATCTTGCCGGTCACTCGATCCCGATCTTTGGGATTAATTTAGGCACGTTGGGCTTTTTGTCGGAAGCGGAACCGGAGCATCTGCCCCAGGCTGTAGATAATCTCCTTTCGGGAAAGTACGACGTTGAAAAAAGAGCCATGCTGGAAGCTTGTTTGGTGCGAAAAGGAATCACACTGGGGACATACACGGCCATGAATGATATAGGGATTGCCAAAGGGTCATTTTGTCGGATCATTCAATGTGCCGTCTTTCTCGATGATGAGTACGTCGCGACGTTCAGTGGAGATGGTGTCATTGTCTCCACACCGACAGGATCAACGGCATATTCACTTTCAGCAGGCGGTCCAATAGTGGCGCCCAATGTGGACATGCTATTACTGACACCAGTGGCCCCTCATTCCTTGACGGCTCGGCCAATGGTATTGTCAGGCAATCAAACGATTCGGGTCGAAGTAGATGCCATACATCAAGAGATGGGACTGTCTATTGACGGGCAGTTTGGTTATCGACTCGAGGGCGGCGATCAGATTTATATTAAAAAGTCACCGTGTGTTACCCCGCTGATTAAGTGGAAAAAAGGTGGCTTTTTCGAAGCAATACGAACGAAATTACAAGGGGAATGGGAGTAATCCATATGAACAAAGGGCAACGACATATTCGTATTCGGGAGATCATCAGCAAACAAGAGGTGGAAACACAGGATGATCTGGTGGACCGCTTGCGGACGGCTGGCTTTAACGTAACGCAAGCGACTGTATCCCGAGACATCAAGGAACTACACTTGGTAAAAGTGCCGCTCCCTGATGGGCGATATAAGTATTCAATGCCTGCTGAACAAAAATTCAATCCACTGCAAAAGCTGAAACGCATGCTTGTGGATTCCTTTATTAGCATTGACCAAGCCGATCATTTTATTGTACTGAAGACACTTTCGGGACATGCGAATGCGGTAGCTGAACTGATTGACAACCTTCCCTGGGAGGAAATCATGGGGACTATCAGTGGCGACAACACCATCCTGATTATTTGCCGTTCCAAAGAAAATACCAATGAAGTGACGAAACGCTTAATGGAAATGTTGTAGAAGGTGGTCGCTTGCGATGCTAGTGGAACTCTCGATCCGAAATTTTGCCATTATCAAATCAGTGACAGTCTCTTTCCAAAAGGGCTTAAACATCCTGACAGGGGAGACTGGTGCCGGTAAATCCATCATTATCGATGCGCTTGGACTGTTGTTAGGAGGCCGGGCTTCGGCTGATTTTGTCCGTTACGGTGAGCCCCGTGCAGAAGTGGAAGGGCTGTTTGAATTGCCGCCTGGTCATCCTGGACTTGACGTGTGTAAGAATGTCGGCGTGCAGATTGAGCAGGACGGTATGCTTGTGGTACGCCGAGATATATCCAATCAAGGGAAGAGTATCATTCGAATTAATGGCCAGCTCGTGACTCTTGCTATGCTGCGTGAGTTAGGGCCATGGCTGGTTACGGTGCATGGACAACATGATACGCATATGCTGATGCAGTCAGACAAGCATATCAAATGGCTCGATGCCTATGGGGAAACTGAGTTGGGGGCTGCGAAGCAAGAGTACGGCACGCTGTATACTGCTTACCGCAAAACAAAGCAAGATCTGGAGCGTATGGCACGTAATGATCGGGAGCTGGTACAGCGTATCGATCTATTGCAATATCAGCTCGATGAAATTGAGTCGGCAACCCTCACGCCTGGTGAAGACGAGAAGCTTATGCAGCAGCGGAAAAAGTGGATGAACATTGAAAAAGTTTATTCAACAATTCAAGATGCATACCGTGCATTGCACGGTGACCAGAAGGGTATGGACTGGTTAGGACATGCGATGGGCGAGCTTGAGCGTGGTGTGAACTACGAAGAACAGCTCGTTCCGATTTTGGAGATGGTCCAATCGGCCTACTATCAGATAGAAGATGTGGTACATAACCTTCGTCAATTGTCGTACCAAATGGATTTTGAACCGGAGCAGCTGGCAGAAGTAGAACGCCGCCTTGATCAAATCCAGTCGTTAAAACGCAAGTATGGCAAAAGTGTAGACGATATTTTGGAGTACGCGGCCACGATTCAGGATGAATTGGATGACATGCATCACTACGAAGATCGCCTCCAGCAGGTGGAAAAGCAATTGCAGGAGCTTGCAGCCGATTTGGCAGTAGAGGCGTTGGAATTGTCGGTCATTCGTTCCGAATGTGCAGGAAAACTCGCACAAGAAATCGAGCAGCAGCTAAAAGAACTACACATGGAGCGTGCTCGTTTTGCCATCGACGTCAGACAGACGCCAGATGATGACGGGGTAGAAATCGATGGAATCAAGCGCTTCGTAGACGCGAACGGAATGGATCAGATCGAGTTTTTGATCTCACCTAATCCGGGTGAACCATTGCGTCCCTTGGCGAAGATTGCTTCCGGCGGGGAGCTGTCTCGCGTCATGCTGGCCATTAAAACGATTTTGGCGGGCACGGATCAAGTGGAGACCCTTATTTTTGATGAAGTGGACACGGGTGTAAGCGGAAGAGCGGCTCAAGCGATAGCAGAAAAGCTCGCTCGAGTCGCTGGGCAGCGCCAAGTCCTGTGTATTACGCACTTGCCACAAGTCGCATCCATGGCAGACGCGCATTTTCTGATCAAAAAGGAAATGAGCGAGAATGAAACAGAGACGCGGGTGAATCGGTTGTCTGATGATGAACGGGTATCAGAGCTGGCTCGTATGCTAAGTGGGGCAGAGGTAACTGCAAAAACAGAAGAACATGCACGCGAGATGATCCTTCTCGGACGTGAACGAAAGACTGTCAGCTAATTTAAGTTGGCAGTCTTTTTTCGTTGTTAAGAGTGCAGTAATGGCCTCGCTAAGGTCTAGGCGAAGCCTGGCTTTCTAATGTTTCGAGTGGGTTATTTTCCTGACATAATCCGCTTGGCTGGTGGCAACATTAAAGGTACACAAGGTGGAGGTGTCCCTCATGACCGATTTCGGTCAAACAAAACGAACTTGACCGTTTTGTTTTGTAGGTGTAGGTAGGGAACGGTAGGAGTGATTACTGGTGATCCGACAAAACAAAAGAAAATGGATGGGAAGTCTCCTTCTCCTCATCACGGCGCTTGTCGTGAGTTCCACCCCGTTCCGCGATCTGTCCTCCTTTCCCCGTGAATTGCGTTTGATGGAAGGGTCCCTCGAGCAACTACGGGTCTCTGTGCCGGTAATGGGCACACTAATCAATAGCAATCCTGATATTTTGCACGTTAACGGGACAGAGGCGCGTGAGGTATCCGTTGATTTGAGCAGGCCCATGTCTGTAGAACCGCGTAGGGCAGGGGAAGCCCAATTGCAGGTGAAGTGGCATAACATTCCGCTGACTGCTGTAAAAGTAAATGTATTGCCAGATCTGCGGTTGTACCCTGGTGGACAGTCAATCGGGGTGAAGCTGCAAACAGCGGGTGTTTTGGTTGTCGGTCATCATTTAGTAGACGATGGTAAAAACAAGTTTTCTCCAGGTGAACAGGCAGGTATACACGTCGGTGACATGATTATCAAAATGAACGACATGTACATCAATGACATGAACGACGTAAAGAAATTGATTAACGAAACGGGGAAAAAGAATCATTCCGTTCAATTGCTTGTCGTTCGTGGCAAGGAAAAGCTTTCGCTCACATTGCACCCGGCAAAAGATAAAAAAGACAGTGAATACCGTATGGGTCTCTATATTCGGGATTCAGCGGCAGGAGTAGGGACACTGACCTTTTATGATCCAAATTCCAAGGCGTACGGGGCATTAGGGCACGTAATATCCGACGTTGATACTGGTCAAGCCATTGTCGTAGGAGATGGCCAGATCGTGCAAGCAAGTGTCACATCGATTGAAAAAGGACAAAGTGGCAACCCAGGGGAGAAATTTGCGCGTTTCTACAATGAAAGTGAAGTTCTTGGGAATATAACGAAAAACACCCCTTTTGGCATTTTCGGCAAAATGAAGGACGAGCCCAAACGCAGCTATTATCAGGAGCCTTTACCAATCGCTCTTGCTGAACAGGTAGAGGAAGGGCCAGCCAAAATTCTTACTGTCGTGGAAGGCCAGAAGGTAGAAGAGTTCGATATTGAGATCGCAAATGTGGTCAAGCAGCATTTTCCTGCAACCAAAGGGATGATTATTAAAGTCACGGACAAACGCCTTTTGGAAAAGACAGGTGGCATCGTACAAGGGATGAGCGGCAGTCCCATCATTCAAAAAGGCAAGATCGTCGGTGCCGTTACGCATGTGTTTGTCAATGATCCTACTTCGGGATACGGCTGCTACATTGAATGGATGCTTCGGGATGCTGGCGTGAATGTCCGAGATACTGCCGAATCCCGAACCAATACAGCCAAGGCTGCCTAAATGAAGTGCCGTCACGCGTACGAAGCGAGGCGGCTTTTCCGATTTTTGCAGTCCTTTGACGAATCCGTTATAAATGAAAGATTTCTTTGTCGAAATATCACTTAAATCATTCAATCTTTCGTCATTGGCAGGAATGGAATTTGCTTTGTCGAATAATTTTTGTAGAGAAAAAGATGGTATGGACAATCCTTTTAGATTTGTTAACTTCTAGAACGCCACCTTCTTTCCAAAAGACCGTCCATTGTTAGGAGGAACGACCTTGAGCAAGATTGAAGTGTTGTTGGCAGATGATAACCGAGAATTTGTGAATCTGTTAGAAGAGTACATCAGTAGCCAGTATGACATGAATGTTGTGGGTGTCGCTTACAACGGCAATGAGGTAGTTCGACTGCTGCAGGAACGTGTACCCGATGTATTAATTTTGGATATCATCATGCCACATCTGGATGGCTTGGCAGTTTTGGAGCAAGTTCAGGCCATGCGCTTAAGTCCTCAACCTAAAATTATCATGTTGACTGCTTTCGGGCAGGAAGAGATTACGAAGAAAGCAGTGGAGCTGGGAGCAGCTTACTACATTTTGAAACCGTTTGATATGGAGGTGCTGGCTCAGCGCATCCGTCAAATTATTACAAGCAAGCCTGCCTCTTCTTTTGTTTCCTCTGTGAAACCACAAGCTACCTTGCAAATCCGCGGTCGCAATTTGGACGCGAGCATCACCAGCATCATTCATGAGATTGGAGTTCCTGCGCACATCAAAGGTTATTTGTATTTGCGGGAAGCGATTACAATGGTATACAACGATGTCGAGCTGCTGGGTTCGATTACCAAAGTCCTGTACCCGGACATTGCCAAGAAGTTCAATACAACCGCTAGTCGTGTAGAACGTGCCATCCGTCATGCGATAGAAGTAGCATGGTCCCGTGGTAATTTGGACTCCATCTCCAGCTTGTTTGGTTATACGATTTCCAACACCAAGGCGAAGCCAACCAACAGTGAATTTATTGCGATGGTGGCGGACAAGCTGCGCATTGAGGCGAAGATTAGCTAGGATGTAGGCAGAACAAGCGTTTTAGGGTGTCAAGGGCTATTTGCAAAGATGGCTATAATATTAGGAAATGAGCCATTTTGAGCCGATAAATATCGAAGTGACAAGCCAACAAATTCCACTTGTTTATTGGTCTTCCCAGAAGCCGATAAACAAGTGGTATTTTTTATGACCGACATACTTATCTCGCAATACTTTAGCAAGCTATATTTGCGTGAGCGGGGCAAATACACAGTGGTCAATAAGGAAGATAGCAAGAAGGTTAATCATCCTGACAACAGAAGTGACTACAAAAAGGACATTGAGACGACAACCATTGCCAATTACGTTCGCAACATCAAAGTGTTTTTCAATTATCTGTACCTTGCAGAAAGAGAAATCCCGAAAAAAACAGTGGGGATAATTGGAAAACTAAAGCCCGAACGCAAGGTAAAGAAGACCCTTATTCCTGATGAAATCAAGAAGGTCTTTAAGTAGTTCGATACTTCAACCTTTCATGGTTATTGAAATTACGTTATAACAAAGCTTCTGTTGGACTCGGGAATGCGTATCGGTGAGTGTTTGGCTTTATTTCCTGAACATATCGACTTTCAGCACAAGAGCATATTAATTACGAATCCTAAGAAGTAGGTCTATTTTTCATACGAAGAACTTTTTGCAGAAACAGAACAGAAAATATGGCTCTCTGCATATGCAAACAATAACCCGAGATCAGATTATCATTGGCAATGCGATACTTGTTATGACGAATGGAAAAATAGAAATGACCTTAGAGGGTATAAAAAAGCATATAAGAGAGTCGCAAACGGATAAAATGAAAGATTTTAATTAGGGAGAGTGTTGTATGCATTACCCTTTAGTTATTGCAGTTATAAAAGAGCCTTATTATCAGATACCTGATTGGTTGAATACAGATGTGGCTTATACTGAATATGTCAAGTTAACAGGTCAAACTACAAGTGATGAAGTTGATTTGTTTATTGCGATGCTTTTGGGATACAACAATATAGACATTAAGGGCACACCACATGAAGTGTTAAAGCGATTATTTGATGAATCAGATGTAGTAATTGGAGGAGGGATCTATTTCGAAAGTAATGATAGATAATTCCTCCGAGTTGTTGTTCTGGTCTAGAAGCTTGGAGAGATGTGCTAGATAGTGTTAGTAACAGGAAAAGCCCTTGGATGGGTCATAATCCAACACCAAGAATGGAATTCGCTGATAATATAGTGCGTGTCTGGTCGGATGATTCTAATGAAGAAGATTTAGACGAGAATGAACTGTACTATATTGATTTTGATTATGTGGAGTTTATTGCAAAGCTAGAAATGGTTGAATCGGACTTATGGAATTTGCAAGAGGGCCTCTCTTCAATAGATTTTTAGAGTTTGACCTTGAGTTAGCCAATGATGTGGTGAGAATGTTTGAAAGTTGGTTTATCTTCAAAGGTGACTAAGAGGGGCAGTAAAGAAGTGAATTAAACGGTGATTTTATTCAAGCAAGCTAAGACATCAAATCCCTTTTGTTTTTTCAATATGCTGGTATAATCCAATATACTAAATCAAGGAGGGGATTTAATGGCTTATAAAGTGGTTGCTATTTTGGTTGTTGTTTTTATTGTGTATTTGGCATGTCTGTATTTGACTAAATTTAAGGAAAGAAGCAAGCACAAACTGTTAATTGACAAAATTTTGATTCTATTTGTGGGTTTTCTTCTATTACTCGGTATCTTTCTACTAATACGAGAAGCTTTTGTGTTTGAGATTAGATTGATTGATTCTAGGTTAGTAGGTGTTTTAGGAATTATGATAGGTTTATTTACATTATTAGGATCACAAAACATTTCAGGAACTTGGAAATTTTTCATTGGATTTGGAATGTTTATTTCCTTGTATCTATTGTCACAAGTGTATAGTCAGCAATTACCTAAAGAATATAATGAGGCAATCGTGATTGAAAATAGCATCGTAATAATTTCTACTGGGATAGCTAGTATTGGGAGTATTAGAATTTTGTGTTCGCGATGGAAAAATGGATTTAAGTAAAATCGTTACTTCATTTGATGTGTTAATATTTGACATAACGTTCTGGGAATCTCTACAATATGTGGGAGAGTGTTTTCTGGAGGGATATTATGAACAAGATCATAGTTGAGCCAAAAAAAGGAATAGGGTCAATAATACTTGGGATGAGCAGAGACGATATAAGAAAGTACGCTGAAGTAAACAATATCCAATTGCGCACTCGAAGTCGCACATCTTCAGCAGAGTCTTTTGGATATTTTAAAGTAGAGTACGATTCGGAAGATAAGGTAATTTTCATAGAACTGTCCTCTTATAAAGGCGATAAAGATATTACTTGTTTGCTATTTGATATAAACGTGTTTGAGACTAAAGCAGAAGTTCTTGCTGAACAGATCGATAAAATATCTCCATATGACAGAGATGATTGGGAGCTAGGCTATATGTACACGTTTCATGACCTCGGGCTTGCTTTTTGGCGTCCAAATGTTTTTACAGATGAGGATATGCAGCAAGAGTGGTTTTTAGCGCATAATGCAGAAGAGCAGGAAACCTATTTAAGAGATCAGTATTTCAGAACTGTAGCAGTAGCAGTGGAAGGTTATTGGAGCAAAACCCTATAAAAGAGACATTTGTTTTTGATGGTTTTGACATATGGACAAGCTGCGGATTGAGGCGAAGATTAGCAAGGATGTAGATACTCATTTACAAGATCTTTAATCAATACAAAAGGACATTAGCATTTGCTTGCTAGTGTCTTTTTGTATTGGTAGGATTCTATATGCTTAGGAAATTTCCCTTACCCTAAAATTGTAAAATGCAAAGCATAGTTAAAAGGTGGGAGTGAGTAATTGGCTACATACTGGACGCTACAAACCGAAATAGCATGGAAACATTTTAAGGAGCAAGGCTATCTTGAAGGTTCGCCAGCACATGCAATGTATCCAGATGAATATCAATGGATGATGAAACAAATGAAGAAGCGATTGTCTAATTACAGGGGAGAACATCCAATCTGGCTTTGGATGAAGAAGCCTGATATGCGACACACTGGTCACTTTCAAGAAGGAACAAGGTGTGTGAGGTTAACAATAGAGTTAAATAAGGGAGATGTTCTGGTTTCAGATTTTGATGATTGGCACTTTGTATTGAATAATTGGTTTTGTTCCGATAATGAACAGGAAGACAGTGCTTTTGAAAAAGGACTATTGAAAATTTCAAAAGAAGTCAGTTGGGAAAGAATATTTGAGCTGAATAGGGTTCGAGATCCTAAGTGGCATGGCGATGGGGAAAGAATTCTTCAAGGGACTACTGGACGAATCGAAATTCACCACGTGAAAATAGTGGAACATTTTGTAACGAGATAGCCATTTGCGAAAAATCAAGTTTATCGGAGGCAGTTTTGAAAATCCAATTCCTTCAAAAAGAAATCTGGTTACAGAATAGAAAGTATGTGGTTCTAACTCCTACATTTCATACAAAGGGTATATTTGCTTGTGAATTCGATAAAGACATGTTTATGATTTTTGGCAATCAACAATCGTTGCAGTACTTAGCTTGTGTTCTACTTATAGGTGCAGATCACAGAGATAAGATCATTTACATAACAAATATGGAAAAAGACTTACCAATACACTTACATAGATTTTCACATACGAAAAAGAATAATGAACTTGTCTTCCTTCATCATTCACTACAACTTAATACACATCAGTGGAAAGATCTAAGACAGAAAGTACATCAGCAAAAGGGGAGCGTTAGGAGTTTTGAATTGAACCCAAGAAAATTTTCTGATTTAGATTATGATGATTGTTTAATGTTCCATTATAAGGAAAATAGAGATAAAATATTGATGAAGCGAGATTATGACACTGTTTTTATAATAGGGAGCAAGATTGTATTTGAATACGTCTCTGGTTTTTTTGAGCCACTTTCAAGAACGGGAGCAGGGTCATTTCTTAGGAGTTTCGGTCATGATCACTATCATTTAGGACTATTTACGCGAGACAATCAAGATCTTTGTGTCGATTACTATGACATAGCATTGTGGAATAAACATTTAAAAGATTAATGAAATTTCAAAATAATAGTGAGGTGTAAAATGGAAAATCCAATAGAGCAATGTCCAAAATGTGGTTGCAGTGAGATTGGAAAAGGGAGACAAGCTCCGCAGGCGGGAGTGTTTCCATTAGGCAAGATTATTCCGATTAGTTCTGTCATCATTCATAGAATTTGTACAAATTGTGGGTATGTGATCGAGAGTTATGTTGAAAACCCATCTAAATTTAAAGGTTAATACTGATCACGTATGTTTTATTGATTTAGAACTATTTCAGTCGGAGAGAAAAAAATTGAGTAAACTACTGTCCTATAAAGAAATTCATATTTGTTCTTCAACATCACCAATTGCGTATAAGCAGGCTGGTTATCGTCAAAGGTTTCTAACCATTGAGGGAAAAGAGATCGCCAATACAGGTATAGATTGTGAAACCTGTCTTTTTTATGCCAACGCTTCAGGAATGGATATAAAAAACGCAACAAAAATATCTAATAAATTAAATCAAGGGATAAATACACTGGACCAAGATTTCCTGTCTGATTTATCCTGTCTCATTCCCAAAGGTCATTACATTACAACTTTGCTCAAGGTGTATCCTAGGCTGAAAAGAGAGGCACATGGGACTGAGTACTATAAGGCTGGGCTAAGGAATATTAGCAGTATGAGGAAAATTGAAGAATATATAGTACCCATTCAATCCAGTGAATCATTAAATCCTATAGCAATAAATGATTACATGGACAGAGTCGATTTAAAAGAATCACCAACAGCGTTGAGCATTTCTTTCCTAGATATAAAATATCCGTTAAATCATTTTGATGAGATATGGGTTTATAGTCATTATTTATTGGATGGTCATCACAAAATGTTTGCGGCAAATAAAGCCCAAAAAGGAATTACCTTATTATCCTTTTTATCGATAGATGAGTCATTCGCAAATAAGGAACAAGTAGAAAAGCTTTTCCAAGTTTTAACCTGATAAATTGGCTATTGTGTCGGGGCAAGAAATAAGCCAAGGTATTTTAACCCTGGCTTTGATCATCAATATACCATTTTACTAAATAGAATTAAGGTCACTTAGTAGTTTCTTTAGCTGGTGTAGTAGGTGGTTTTTCGGGGCTTGCAGCGGGTGCGTTTCTATATTCAAAGACCATTTCGGTGGTACTACTCAATCCAGTTTGTTCCATGCCTTTACTCGTCAAGGCAATTCTGCCAAATGCCGTAACAGTGGAAGGAATCCTTCCATCTGGTTTGATAATGGTCACAGAAACGGAGTTAACTTCTTCTTTCTTGTCTTTCGCTAAGGTCCGAGTATTTTCCACTAACGCGCGCAATTCCTTTTCATCATTTGATTCTGTCGCTAAAGCAACCATCCACATTCCGGTGCTTTCGTCAAATCGATCAATGGCTAATACATAAGCGGGTAACGGTACTTCTGGTGTGCTTGCTGTTTCACTACAAGCTGGAAGGATTAGTGCTAGTGCAAGTATTAAGGCTAGTCTAAATTTCAATCTGCAACTCTCCTAATTATGTTTTTTTTGATGATTTTACCAAAGTTAGGTGGTTTTTACTATAACTAAAAACGCACTCTTTCCGGAGGAGCTGAACCCATGTGCCTAGAATTATTCGTCATGATAAGTGAAACACCAGGAATTGAGCCTAGTCCACTAGTCTCTCCTTATGTTAAGACAGGCAAGTTATCACGTGAAAAAAGTCCTCATTTTTTCAAGCATTTTCCGAAAAAACAGGCATGGCTGGTGAAAACCGAAGAGGGCTGCGCTTGCAGTTTTAGCATTCCCAAGCATCCTGATAAAGTAAAACTCGGGATGTACCCAGTAGAGGAGAGGCCTCGCTATTATCAAGAATACGTAGAAGACTATCAAAAAAGCATGGACAGAATGATGCATCTACGTGCTTGGTGTGAGGAGCTACTTGATCACGACAAGACGCAGGTTGAACTGTATGGTTTATGGATAGGTGACAAATTCACAAAAAGGGAACCCATTTACTCTACGATCGAGGACCTCTTTTCACCAAAAAAATTTCGTTTAGACGAGCAGCATTACATCCTGACAAAATGAACCAATTGATAAGAAACTGCCACAGTCCCTTGCGAGATTTTGTTCCTCCTAGGTAAAATAGAGAAGTATACGATAACCAATTACATACTACTAAAAGCGAGGCAGGTGCTGTGAAAGTGCGCAATTTGGATGAAATTCTCTCATTTAACCGTGAATTTGTGGCCAACCAAGAATATGAAAAGTACCAAACCACCAAGTTCCCTGATAAACGATTGGTCGTGTTGTCTTGTATGGATACCCGTTTGGTTGAACTTCTACCGAAAGCCATGAACATGCGCAATGGGGATATCAAGCACGTAAAAAGCGCCGGGGCAATTGTGTCCCATCCTTTTGGAAGTATCATGCGCAGTATTCTTATTGCGATCTACGAATTGAATGCCGAAGAAGTGATGGTCGTCGGGCATTATGACTGCGGGATGAGTGCGATCGACAGCAAGCGCACAATGGAGAAGATGCTGGAGCGAGGAGTCTCGGCTCAAACGTTTTCCACGCTCCAACATGCGGGAATTAACTTACATAAATGGCTGCACGGATTCGATCGTGTAGAAGAAAGTGTGAAAAATAGCGTAGAAACGATTAAAAATCACCCGCTCCTCCCACCGAATGTGGAGGTACATGGCTTACTCATTGACCCGGTGACAGGAAGATTGGACGTTGTCGTGAATGGATATGAGCGAACGAAAAACAGTGAATGATCCTAACCTTGCGCCCATTTCAAGGAAAACATTTCTCCACAAAGTCTCGAAATGGGTAGGTGGATTGATTGGTCTTGGTATAGCGACTGGCGTGTACGGTCATGTATGGGAAAGAAAAGCACTTGATATCGTACGATTGTCCATCACGATACCAGGATTGCCAGAAAGCTTTAAGGGGACAAAGCTCATTCATTTCAGTGATGTCCATCTCGGTCATTATTTTGAACCGAAAGAGTTAGAGTCGGTTATTGCCGTGATCCAGAGCGAAAAACCGGATTTGATTTGCTTCACAGGGGATATCGTAGATGAAGTGACGCGACCGCTATTCGCCGCCGTTCCCCTTTTCAATCAGCTCCTTGCCCCATTAGGCAAATTCGCCGTTTTGGGCAATCACGATTATCGAGCTGGTGAACAGCAAAAGGTTCGAGATGGCTTAGTCGCGTCTGGATTTGAAGTGTTGGATAATCGGCACGTTGTCGTGCACAAAGATGGCCAGCAGCTATACATGGCGGGGGTCGATGATGTTTTCCATGGCGTACCTGATCTTTCAAGGGCGCTGGAAAATATCCCGCCGGAGGGCAGCGTTATCTTGTTGGCGCATGAGCCTGATTTTGCTGATATTGCGTCAGAGTATCCCGTGCATCTCCAACTGTCCGGCCACAGCCATGGCGGACAAGTACGCTTGCCCTTCATTGGTCATCTCTTGGCGCCGCAATACGGGCGTAAATACGTAAAAGGACTGTATCAGGTAGGTGGCATGGCTGTGTACACCAACAGAGGGTTGGGTACGACGATCTTACCTGTTCGTTTATTTTGCCGCCCTGAGCTTACGGTACTAACACTACAGTGAACGTTTGTTAATAATGCTCCTTGACCCATTGGACGAATTGCTGGAAAGCATCGTCCTCTTTTTTTGGATGCAGGTAGGCGATGAGTGTGGGGCGCACTAATTCTCCGTTTGCAATATCGTAGGCAACCAATCTTCCGGTCGCTAGCTCTTGTTGAATAGTTCTTTCCGGAAGGATGGTGATCCCTAGCTGACGTTCGACCATTTTTTTAACAGCATTGAAACTGTCCAGTTCCATAATCATATTAGGAAAAACGCCTTGCTGCGCCAGATAGCGGTCAATCCGTTGGCGATAGGGAGCGGTGTGATTCCCGAACACAATCATTTCCTCGGTTCCCCATGCCTGAAACCCTGGAAAGCCACTTGCCCAAGGATGGCTGGGCGCCATGACGAGGAGGAGTCGATCGCTGGGAAGGAATTCTTGATGGATGTGCGGGTGATACATTTCACTTCCGAGAAAGGCAATATCAGCCGTTCCGGTTAGCAGAGCGCTAAGGGACTCCTCGTACAATGTAGAGCGGACGTAGCAAGTAAAGCCCGGATGAGCAACCCGGTACTCCCCAATCAGTCTCGGCAGCTCATAGGCGACAAAAGCTTTTCCGGCGACGATGTTCATCGATTGGCGCTGTTCTGTCTCTTGGATAAAGGATCGCATTTGCTCCACGATATTGGTCGCAACCGGTAGTAACCGACGTCCTTCGCCTGTAAGACTCACTCCTGAAGCGGTGCGAACAAAAAGCGCACTCCCAACTTGGCGCTCTAACTGCTTCAATCGGTGTGTCAATGTTGATTGCGCCAAAAATAACGCCTGTGCAGCGCGATTAATCGATCCATGCCGAGCAATCGTTAAAAATACTTCAAGACTTTCTCGATCCATTGTGAGTTGCCTCCTATTCAAATTGTCGATAACTAGTTATCTGCATTCTATAACAAAGATGACAAACATTGGAATATGATGTAGGCAGGAGGTGTTCCTGATGAAGAATGAGGAGATCAAACAAGCTGTTCAAGCCCAATTTGGAAAAAATGCAGAGCAATACGTGCAAAGCAAGACGCATGCAAAGGGCAGCGACCTGGATCTGATGGTGGAGTGGATACAGCCAAGAGAGAAGTGGCGGGCACTGGATATCGCCACAGGAGGTGGGCACGTAGCGAGGACATTGGCTCCTCATGTGAGCTTGGTCGTCGCCACGGATTTGACTCGCCCGATGCTCATGGCAGCCGCTGAGGCTAATGATAAAGCACTTGTCCATAATGTGATGTATGTTCAGGCTGATGCAGAATCTCTCCCGTTTCTCGATGAATCATTTGAGATCGTCACATGCCGAATCGCGGCTCATCATTTTCCAGATCCGGCGGCTTTTGTCCGTGAGGTGAGTCGCGTGCTCTCTCCTGGTGGGTTGTTTCTCTTCATTGACAACGTTTCGCCTGAGGAGTTGTCACTCTCGGGGTTCATAAATGAAGTAGAGAAAACACGCGATCCCAGTCATGTTCGCTGTCTTTCCGTAAGTGAATGGGGGGCTTTGTTTGAAGCGAATGGCTTACCTGTGCAAAAGCAACGGGAACGCAAAAAAAGGTTTGAATTTTTACCGTGGGTTCAGCGTACTTCCGAATCATCTCAGCAGGAGGAGGACGTCGAAAAGCTGCTGCTGCACGCTACAGATGAACAAAAAGAATATCTAGGACTTACCACAAAGGAAGGCAGAGTAATGACCCATCAGATTGACGAATGGATGGTTCTGTGCAAAAAAGAGGAGGACAAGAAGACGATGACAACAAAGCATGAATGGATTGGGCTCGACCATGTACAATTAGCAGCACCAGCAGGAACAGAGGACGTAGCGCGCAAGTTTTTTGGTGAGCTTTTGGGAATGCCAGAGGTTCCAAAGCCAGCGAAGCTTCTCGTTCGAGGTGGTATATGGTTTCAATGTGGCGCTCAAATGATTCATATTGGTGTAGAGGAAGGATTCATTCCCGCGAAAAAAGCACATCCGGCGTTCCTTGTGCAAAACATTGGTTCGCTGATGGAGCATCTGCAAGCAAATGGGATATCGTTTCGGATTGACGAAGAAATTCCTCACCTTATCCGCTTTTTCACAGAGGACCCATTTGGGAACCGATTGGAGTTTATGGAGGCGAAACAGGAATGACAATTGATTTTCACTCGGAGAAAAACCAGTTGAGCTATACGGGGAGAACCGCTGATGATACGTGGAGTCAGACCATCCTATCACTTATACAACCTTGCCAAAATATGTACAGATAAGGGATATATAGTAGTGTCTGGTCAAGCTAAAGGAATTGATACATATGCACATAGAGGGGGCGTTCAATCAGGATTCACATTTTACTAAGAGGCTTTTTAGAAAGAGATAGATTATTAGCATGATTGTGTCCCGTTATTGTTGCAGTTAAAGATGCTGAACGAATTACTGGTGGTCCAGATATGCTGTAAAGAATGGTATGTGGTGGGAAATAGGAATTAGATTTCAACAGCTTCAATAAAGTAATTCTTTTATTTGAATTGATTTAGGGGAGTCATATTAAAAAATAGTGACTTTTAAGAGTATTGATTGACGCACTCCAAAATTTAACTAGGCCTATAGAGAAACTTTTTAGAGTGTTGGATCGTATTAAATTCAGGAAAATGGAATAATTTTGTAATTTTGTAATAAAACTCCGGTACTTAACGCTATATGGTATTTAGGAGGTGAGAACATTATGCTTCAGTTAAAGGAATTAGTATTGAAGGCACAACGGGGTGATGGTGAGGCGCTGATGATTATCATAAATCAATTTACCCCTGCTATCAAGAAACATGCTAGAAATCTTGGTTATGAGGATGCTGAAGCTGATCTCAAAGCTTGGGCATGTAGATCGATTATGAACTACAAGATTCGCTCAATGGGAAATTAATTAAGTAAGCCCATGATCGCCTGCACTCTTTTAGTAATTGTGTGTAGGCGATTCTCAAATAAAAGCGGACTACAGCTAAGGAGGATTTATTATGAAAAAAGCCATTTTAAGCAGCATATTGGTGCTATCTGCGCTTTCAGGATGTGGCTTCCCTTCAACAATTCCAAATGTTGAAAAGCAAACTAATCAGAGTGAAAATGTTGCAGCTTTAGAAGACTATCTTAACAAAATTAAGATTATAAAAAGTGATAGTGAAATTGGTTCTGGTGAGCTTACTAAGGAGAATATAGCATTAGGCGGTATTCACATCGGGGAAAGTGCAGAAACCGTAAGGAAATTGCTAGGAGAGCCAACGAGTAAGGGAGTATTAAATGCTACACCTTTCCCATTGTGGACTTATGAAAAACTTAATCTTAGTGTTGCATTCTATTATAAAGGAGGAGCCAATCCGCAAATAGAAAATCCGAAAGGCGGGGTAGTAAGCATAACTGTTAACGAGCCATCAGACATCAAAACAGATCGTGGTTTTGGTATTGGAAGCAGTCTAAAAGAAGTTATGCAAAGTTTTCAAAGTGCCTATGCTTATGAGAAACGGAAGGATACAGATACACAATATGTCGTGATTACAGGTTCTAGTTCATCTGATAATACCTTTTATCCATCGTTAGGAGTGTTATTAAAAGGAGACAAGGTAACTAGTATTGAACTAAGCAATAAAGAAGAACAACCTTAAAAGGAGAGGGGAATTCCCCCCTCTCAAAATTACCAGTCAGCATCGTTAAGAACAGCGTTAAGCCGACGTCCCGGATAGGTATCACCTTTGCTGGCTCTCATGTAATGACCTGCATTCCATGGTGACGCACCTAGTGCTTCATTGCAAGCATAGTTCCCACCAACAAATCTTTCGCTAACTACATTTATTTTCTTGTTGTCATCGGTTTGAATATTGGATGCCTTCAAGCCACCTTTGAAGCCGTCTTCATATGCTGCCCTAATGTCAGTTTTATTACCAAAAATATCATCGAAAGCATTTTTGCCACCAACATATCGCTTATTGATTTGTATGCAGAATGCTTCAACACCATCATCCAAAGTTGCATAAACAGGGAAGTTGCCGCATTTTCCAATAGGTTTACCAATTTCTCCACCTTGGAATCCGGGGTTGTTAATTGGAATGCCCCATTCTTGATACCAATGAGTTAATACTACAGCAGTAGAAATACCAATTTGTTCAGCAGCAGAACTTGCATATTCCCTATATTTTCGAGCGAATGTATCATAATCCGGTTTACTTGGGTATTTAGAACTACTTGGGCAAACGTAGTTAGACGCAGTAAGCTTTGTGTTAAGTTTTTGTTCCATTACAATCAATCCTCTCTAATTTTAGTAGTTAAAAACAATTGGCTTAGTTATTTCTGAGATTTCTTCGTCCCAAAAACGTTGAACAGGAAGAAGAACTTGCATTTCAGGGAGAGAAACATGGATATCATAATGGTGCTTGAGTAACTTGACCCATACTTCGGCTTGGTATCCATCATGTCGGTATCCTCCTATGAAGAATGATGGAATCAAAGTTAATTTGAGTCTTCTAAAATCTTTTAATGCTTCTGGGTTTCTAATTATGTTTCTCTCCACATGAGGCACTTTGTAATGTTTGAATAGACACAAAACTTGAAAAGCAATAGTTGAGAACTCGTCAGTAAATACTTCAACGACTTGACTCATAATTTTTCCACTCTCTTAGACATTTGTCATTTTGCAATCTTTTTAATGCTGCTTTTTTGATCTTATTTACGGCAGGCTGAGAAATTTTTAATTGCTCACTGACTTCATGTTCGGTATAGCCATTTAAAACAATAGTTCGAATTACATAAAACTGTTTAGGGGATAACCTTGATAATGCATCCCGTAGAGAAATGGATAGATCATTTTCAAGCGGCTCTTGTAAAGGTAGTAATTCTACCAATTCTACAGAGGCATCATCGCTCAATGGGGCATTAAGGATTAATTCCTCATGGCGTCTAATCTTACATTGTTTCTTAGATAGCCTATACATTTCGTGTTGCAGACCCTTTAAAAACCATGATGCTATTCTTGCATTTTCTATAAAAGCTTCTTCTTTAATACTAGTGTGAAATTTGTATCATCTCCTTTTCCTGCCGACACCATGTATAGAGAAAAATGGCAGAGAATATATAACCTGTTTTAGAAAAAAAGGAGATTATCCCAAGTTACATCATAGAGAATAAAAAAACGGTCGAAATAAAGCCTATTCCGTAGAAAATGTCGAAATGAACTGGAGATCCATTATTCAATACATGACTTGGTAAAAGTGAAGGGAAGATTATTCAATGGGGATAGTAAAATCAAGGGAAGGATATAAAAAGAAAAAGTGGAAAGAGGGCAGATAGGAAGCTGCTAGAGGAACTAAAGAAGAAGCATGAATAAATTAATGGAGGGGGAAATGAAATTGAATGATTCGATTTGAATTAGGGTGGTGAAGTATGTCATTAAGAAATGAACTACATAAGACCTTATGGGTGATTGAAGATGTAAAACATGTTTCCCCTAATTATTTTGCAGAAGCAGAATGCTTTATCTATCTACAGTCTCAACAATAGCCTGTGAAAGGGCGCAGTTAATGCTGAAAAGTTGTTTGTCCTGTTCATGTATCAATACTGAAAGAGATTAGAGGGAACTGGTTGATAGCGTTTGCAAATCCCATTAAAGAAGGATTTCATTAGAGAATAAAATTTATAAATGGATAGGCAGCGCAACTTGTGGCACAATAAAAGGGGAAAAATTGTGAAACTTTTTGTTCACAAATTTGGATATGCTTGTCTCATAATACCGGAAGCTATATAATGGAATTGCCATTGTATTCCTGTTGCGTCATCATGGTGAAGGAGTTGTCGTTTATGAAAATCGTTTTATTTGACATCCTGATGTTTATCTTCACATTCTTTATCGCTTGGGGCTGTTTGAACTCCATCAAAGCGAAAAACACATTTGCAATCTTATTTGGCTTTGTATCTTTGGTGGTTTTTCTGTTCGCAGATGGTTTGATCATTTACTACCTGGCCAAGGGTGCGTAGATTAAACTGAAAACGCTTCGCTTAAAAGAGGTTGTGCATTTGATGCACAGCTTCTTTTTTTTGCATGTGGGTAGGAAATATTTAGCATACTAAAGGCGGAGGTGGAATACGTGGGCAAACGAAAAGGTTCTGGAGCACATTCATACACGGCTGTCGTAGCAGCTGATCTCAAGACGAAGCAGTTGTGCAAACGTCTCCACTCCCATCATATCGCCATCATTGATCATCCAGACGTTGATGAGATAGCAGCACAGTCCTTGCTGGAAAGAGGGGTAAAAGTCGTCCTCAACCTTTCGCCATTCATGACGGGGCAATACCCAGCTGAAGGGGCTCGCCAACTTTTAACAAACGGTGTCACACTCTATGAGGTACTGGATGTAGATGTGTCGGATTCGTTCATGGAATGGATCGAGGGTAAGTATGCAACGATACGTGAAGGAAATCTGTACATCCTATTGGAAGAGAAGTGGGTACATGTATGTAGGTTGCAGCAGGTGACGGTTCCCTCTATTTTGAACCGATGGCATGAAGCGCAAGATAAGTTGGATGACACACTCTCTTCGTTTATCGACAACACACTTTTGTACGCCAGCAAGGAAAAAGACCTATTTTTAAAGCCACTTTGCCATGTGCAATTACATACGAAAATGGAACAGCGACATGTCGTAGTCGTCGTTCGCGGGAAACATTATAGAGAGGACTTACTGACGCTATCTTCCTATATTCGGGAATATCGTCCTGTTTTGATCGGGGTCGATGGCGGTGCAGATGCCCTCATGGAAGCAGGGTATCGTCCAGACCTGATTGTGGGAGATATGGATAGCGTCTCGGACAAAGCACTCCAAAGCGGAGCGGAGATCGTCGTCCATGCTTTCATGGATGGGACAGCACCTGGAACGACTCGCGTAAAAGCCCTCGGTTTACCTTGTCATATTTTGGCAGCGCCTGGTACAAGCGAAGATGTGGCGATGCTGTTAGCGTACGAAAAGGAGGCTGAACTGATCGTCACGATCGGTGCCCATACAAATATGATTGATTTTCTGGAAAAAGGCCGCAAAGGTATGGCGAGCACGTTATTGGTCCGCACGAAGATCGGGACAAAGCTAATTGATGCCAAAGGAGTCAGTCATCTCTATCGGCCGAGCGAGTCATGGAAGCTGTGGGGGTGGTGTATAGTTGCGATGCTCCTGCCTGTTTCAGCCGCGCTCGTCATCAATCCGATCACCCGTCATGCTGTACAGATGATTTGGACCAGTTGGCGGACTTGGACTTTATGAACAACGCACTTCATGGAGGTAGACATGATACCATTCCGCTATCATTTGATTTCACTGGCTGCCATATTTGTCGCACTTGGGGTAGGTATCTTGTTAGGAGGGACGGCAGGCCATTCATGGATAACACAAGGAACAAAAGGCATTCTTTCCAATATGGAAGCAAAGTACGATCGCGCTCTCAAAAGCAACCATGAATTAAGGCAGCAAATGAGTCGATTACTCAAGGAAGTGGCGCGCAGCAACCAAGAAGTCGTCCAACTCATGAGCATACGCTATGTGGATGAACTCGCAGGAAGTAAGGTGTATGTTTGGCAAGAGGATGGAAACGTTGCTGAACAGATTATGCACCTGATGCATTCAGTAGGTATGGAAGTGGTTTCGTATCGCGAGGGAAATAAGTGCGAAGACGGGGTGCTTTTAGTGGTAGCAAGACAAGCACCGGTTTGGCTACGGGAAAAACAGGTGAATTCCTGGATACAGGTCGTAGATGTGCCTGACTCTCCTGCAAAACAATGGGCACTTTTGGAGCAAATGCAAAATAGGTTGGCGGAGAGGAAGGGCTCGCGTGAAAAAAGTTAGCGTCGTCATCCCAGCGTTCAACGAACAGGCTTCCATTGGTGATACACTCCGTGCCATTCGTGAACGCTTTTTTTGTGATGAACTGATCGTCGTTGATGATGGCAGTCAAGATGAGACGGCACACATCGCAAGCAAGTGGGCGGATAGGGTGATTCGAGCGCCGCGCAATCAAGGGAAAGGTGCAGCTGTTCAATTGGGCTGGAAGTGCGCCGGTGGGGATGTGATCATGCTTCTCGACGGTGATTTGCGAGACAGCGCAGAAGAAGCCGTATATTTGCTTGCGCCGGTACTACAAGATGTCTGTGATATGGCGGTAGCTGTTCTGCCACCTCCAACAGAGAAAGCAGGTTTCGGATTAGCAAGAGGCTTGGCCCATCATGGCATCCGGATGTTGACAGGCTTTGAAGCAAAAGCCCCTTTATCGGGACAACGGGCAATACGTCGCGAGCTTCTTGACCGATTGGGGAGCCAGGATAAGGGATTTGGCATAGAGGTGGGGCTCACTGTCGATGCTTTGCGGGCAGGGTATCGTGTAGCAGAGGTCCCTGTCTTTTTTTCGCATCGTGAAACGAAAAACGATTGGGCAGGCTTCTGTCATCGCGGGAAAGAGTTTGTCGCGATTAGCCGTACGCTATGCCGGAAATGGTGGGAGGGGAAAGAGTGGAAACGAAAATCCTAATGCTCATGGTGATTTTCGCGGTCGTTTTTCCTCTGGTGCTTAACCGCCCACTGCATAAAATTGGCGCACAAAAGCTCAAAGCCTTGGGAATGAATCGATTCAATTACGATGGAGAGCCAGTTCTGACAGCAGGGGGGCTCATCCTCGTATGTTCAAGCGCTATAACTGGGATTGTACTGATCGGACTACTTTTGCTCAGAGGGGTCAATAGCGAGCTTCTCCTGCACGGTTTCTTATTTCTAACAGGTATGATCACGATGGCCTTTTGGGGATGGCATGATGATCGCGCATCAGATCGGGATGCAAAAGGCTTTCGTGGACATTTCGGCGTGTTATGGCGAGAGAGGCGAATGACCAGTGGGATGTGGAAGTTAATTGGAGGGACAAGCACGGCATTTTGTCTCACCCTATCACTTTCGAACACGTTGTGGGCAGGGTTTGTTGCCTTTGGTTTGCTTGCGCTCTGCCCTAATATCATTAACTTGTTTGATTTGCGGCCTGGACGAGCGATTAAAGTATTTTGGTGCCTGACAGCACTGGCTGGAGCTTTTGGCCTATGGACAATAGGAGCCAGTGCAGCGATGGCAAACTGGATTTTTTTGATCCCTGTCTTCATGGCAAGCATGTTCATGTTTCCCCATGACGTTGGCGGCAAAATTATGCTCGGAGATACAGGGGCGAATGCCTTGGGTTTTGCAGCAGGCTTTTCCTTTGTCATCGGGACACCGATTTATATACAGGTGAGTATGCTCGTGCTTTTCCTGTGTCTTCAGGTTGCGGCAGAATTTTGTTCGTTTTCCCGCGTCATCGAACAGGTCGGTTGGCTTCGTCGACTCGATCAATGGGGGAGGGCTACAGAAGCTGAAAATAAAAAAAACCAGACTGGCTCGTCCGGTTTGGTCTAGTCCTCGTCATCAGGTTCAGGAACCATGAAACGGGGTTGTACGCGATTTTTTTTGCGCTCGTGATGGAGAATAAAGCCTGCAATAAACCATACAGGGATGGCGAAAGCCAGTATACCTAAAATGAGTTTTCCCCACAAAAATCCAACCTCCAAAGAGGCCGAATAGAAGAATGCGTCACGGATTAGTTTGATTCCGTACATGGCGATTGCCGCCGGGATTACCATAATTAAGAGTGCAATGATTTTCTGAAAAACCAAGGGTTTTCACCCCTTTCTCGAATGCGTAAACGACTACAACAACTACAGTACGGTCTTTTCATCATATCGGATGCGAACAGCCTTGTCCACCGTACCTATTGCACACGAACGAGCGCACGTTAGGGAAGAACGCCTGTCCATCAACGGTTTGTTGGAGTACAATGGTTACGAGTAAGAACGTAAAGAGGTTGTTCAAAAAGTGAGGGGTCTCTCGCATGCACAAGCTGCTCATCGTTGGTGCGGGACGTGGTGGAACAGCACTCCTGCGGATGCTAAACCAAATGGACCGATTACAAGTCGTTGCTGTCGTCGATCAACGGCCGGACGCCCCAGGCATACTGCTTGCCCAATCATTGGGGATTCCCGTCGATGAGGATTATCGTCCTTATTTGGATGAGGATCTGGATGTCATTTTAGAAGCTACTGGGGACCTGGGGGAGTATGAGCACCTCAGGCAATTAAAGAAAGATAAGACAGTGCTCATCCCAGGAACGTTTACAAGAATCGTCATGAAATTGATTCGGGAACGCGATAAGCTGATTGCAGTCTTGATGCAAAATCAGCGGGAGCGGGAAACGATGCTGAACTCCACGCATGACGCGATTATCGGAGTCAATCGCCAAGGAATTATTACGTTGTTCAACAAAGCCGCAGAGCGATTGATGGGCATCGAGGCGAGTGAAGTGCTGGATACAAAAGTTTCGGAGCGTATACCGAACACTCGGTTACATATTGTACTAAAGACAGGCTCTCCCGAATTGAATCAGGAGCAAGTTTTGCCGAATCAGACCCGGATTATTACAAACCGTGTGCCTGTTCGCAATGATCGAGGAGAAGTTGTCGGAGCTGTTGCCATTTTCCGTGATATTACAGAAATCATGGCGTTGGCAGAAGAAGTGACGAACTTGAAAGATTTGCAGAGCATGCTGCAAGCGATTATTCAATCATCGGACGAAGCGATATCAGTCGTTGACCAATACGGGAATGGACTTTTGATCAATAAGGCCTACACAAGGCTTACGGGCTATTCGCAAGACGACATTATCGGAAAACCAGCGACGGTAGACATTTCCGAAGGCGATAGTATGCACATGCAAGTCCTGAAAACGAAGAAGGCAGTGAGAGGCGTCCCCATGAAATTGGGACCAAAGCGCAAGGACGTGGTGGTCAATGTTGCACCTGTTGTGGTCGATGGGGAGCTGAAAGGAAGCGTTGGCGTCATTCACGATGTCTCCGAATTCAAGCGCCTGTCAGAAGAGCTGGAGAAAGCTCGTCGCATTATCCGCAATCTGGAGGCAAAATATAGCTTTGCAGACATCATCGGCTATAGCGAGCCCATGCAGCAAGCGATCGAGCAGGCCAAAAAAGCGGCGTCAACACCCGCAACGGTTCTTCTTCGTGGGGAATCGGGAACGGGGAAAGAACTGTTTGCCCACGCCATACATAATGCAAGTGAACGAAAATACAACCAATTCATCCGGGTCAATTGTGCAGCGATCTCAGAGAGCCTCTTGGAGAGTGAGCTTTTCGGTTATGAGGAAGGCGCGTTTACGGGTGCGCGTCGAGGAGGAAAGCGGGGGCTGTTTGAGGAAGCGAGCGGAGGAACAATCTTTTTGGACGAGATCGGCGAGCTGTCCATGAGCATGCAGGTCATGCTTTTGCGCGTCCTGCAGGAGCGAGAGGTTGTACGAGTGGGTGGAACGAAGCCGATCAACATCGATGTTCGCGTCATTGCGGCTACCCATGTGAATCTGGAGGCTGCGATTGGAGCGGGACGTTTCCGTGAAGACCTGTTCTATCGTCTCCACGTCGTACCGATTCATATCCCCCCACTCAGACAGCGCTTGGAAGATATTAAGCCGATTGCTATGCACCTGCTACGAAAAGCCAATCTGGAGTACGGTAGAAATGTAGAAGAGCTGCAGGAAGAAACATTGCAGATGCTTCTGTCCTATCACTGGCCAGGCAATGTGCGCGAGCTAGAGAATGTATTGGGCAGAGCGATGATTCATATGCGGATCAACGAGCGAATCATTATGCCGGAGCATTTACCCCCACTGGAAAGACGAATCGTTTCGACCAAAAAGGAAGAGACCCAGCACGAGAGTTCCACTGGTACCACGTTAAAAGAAGCTGTGGAAAAGGCAGAACGTCAGCACATATTGCGGGAACTGGCAGCAGCCAAAGGCAATCGCACCCTTGCAGCCAAACGCCTCGGAATCGCGATACGCAGTTTGTACTACAAGATGGAAAAATTGGGCATCATGGATGTGCAGGAAGAGTAAAAAAGTGACCGTGCAAATAATTGCACGCAAAACTTTGCGCGTATATGCAAAAAAATGCAGACTTGACGTAGGGACACCCATTCCGCGTTCTTGTAAATAAAGCGCTTTCATGAGTTTGTTTTTATTGGCATGACTTTTGCATATACCTCTTGGCGGGAAATTCTCCAAATGGAGCCCACTGTTACGCCAGCTTACTTAAGCGGAAAACGAAAGATACTAGGGAGGTTTCTTCAGTGAACATCTTTGACTACATGCAAAAGTACGATTACGAGCAATTGGTATTTTGCCAAGACGAAAATTCCGGTTTGAAAGCAATCATTTGCATTCACGATACGACATTAGGACCAGCACTCGGCGGTACGCGCATGTGGCCGTATAAAACAGAAGAAGAGGCGATTGTGGACGTACTGCGTCTCGGTCGTGGGATGACTTACAAAAACGCAGCAGCAGGACTGAACATCGGTGGTGGTAAAGCAGTTATCATCGGTGATCCACGCGAGCATAAGAGCGAAGAGCTGTTCCGTGCTTTCGGCCGCTATATTCAAGGACTGAATGGACGTTACATCACAGCTGAGGATGTAGGAACAACGGTAGCAGACATGGATACGATCCACTTGGAAACAGAATTCGTCACAGGAGTTTCTCCTGCATTTGGTTCCAGCGGCAATCCATCCCCTGTCACAGCTTACGGTGTCTACCGTGGAATGAAAGCTGCTGCTAAATTGGCGTTTGGTTCCGACTCTCTCTCCGGACGAGTGATTGCTGTACAAGGTGTAGGAAACGTAGCGTACAATCTGTGCCGCCATCTGCATGAAGAAGGTGCGCATTTGATCGTAACGGATATCAATCAAGAAAACGTAGATCGCGCAGTGAACGATTTCGGTGCTAAAGCCGTAGGCGTTAACGAGATCTTTGGCGTAGAGTGCGATATCTTCTCTCCTTGCGCATTGGGTGCGATCATCAACGATGACACCATTCCACTCTTCAAAGCAAAAGTGATTGCAGGGGCAGCTAATAACCAGCTGAAAGAAGAGAGACACGGCGACCAAATTCACGAAATGGGTCTGATCTACGCACCTGACTACGTGATCAATGCTGGTGGTGTAATCAATGTGGCAGATGAGCTGCAAGGCTACAACCGCGAGCGTGCACTGAAAAAAGTAGAAACAATCTATGACAGCATCCTGAAAATTTATGAAATCGCTGAACGTGATGGCATGGCTTCCTACAAAGCTGCTGACCGCATGGCGGAAGAGCGCATTGCAAGTGTTGCTAGATCACGTAATACTTTCCTGCAAAACGGCAAGACTGTTTACAAGCGCTAATCTCTTTTCTTCCATAAAGTTCATACTCCTGACCGCCGCTCTTCTAGGAGGGCGGTCAGGGATACATAAAACGTTTTCTTTGAATATTCATATTCTCGTAAATACGCAGGTTAGCTTTCTGAATGAAAGGAGAGATCGTGGTGTCTCAAGAGTTTGATTTAGTCGTCCTCGGGGGAGGTACCGGCGGTTATGTAGCGGCAATCCGCGCTTCCCAATTGGGAATGAAGGTAGCAATCGTGGAAAAAGAAAAGCTCGGTGGTACTTGCTTGCACCGTGGTTGCATCCCATCCAAAGCGTTATTGCGCAGTGCAGAAGTATTCTCCACCCTGAAGGAAGCTGACAAATACGGAGTCTCGGCAGGTACTGTAGGCTATGACTTCACAAAAATACAAGAGCGTAAGCAAGGCATTATCGACCAACTTCACAAAGGGATTCAGTACTTGATGAAAAAAGGCAGCATTACTGTCTTTGAAGGCTTTGGAAGAGTCATGGGGCCTTCCATTTTTTCTCCGCAGGCAGGTGCTGTGCGCATTGAAAAGGAAAACGGGGACCAAGAAATGATCGTTCCTCGATTCCTTTTGCTGGCAACAGGTTCACGTCCGCGCACACTTCCCGGTTTGGTCATCGACGGATCTTATGTGGTAACAAGCGATGAAGCGTTGCAGTGGGAGCAGTTGCCTGCTTCTGTTGTCATCGTTGGTGGCGGTGTCATCGGGATTGAGTGGGCTTCTATGCTCAATGATTTCGGTGTAGAAGTAACTGTAGTGGAGTACGCCGACCGTATTTTGCCGTTTGAGGATGAAGAAGTGAGCAAGGAATTGGCTCGCCTGTTGAAAAAGCGGAAAGTCAACATCGTGACGGGAGCAAAGGTGTTGCCTGAATCGTTGGAAAAAGGGGAAGGCAAAGTCTCTATTCAGGCGGAAGTCAAGGATGGAGTCCAAACCTTCGAAGCCGAAAAGGTACTCGTATCTGTAGGGCGCCAAGCCAATGTAGAAAACATTGGTTTGGAAGCAACAGAAATCAAAGTCGAGCGTGGCGTAGTCGTGGTTAATGAATTTTTCCAGACTGCAGAGCCTCATATTTATGCGATTGGTGACGTGATTGGCGGTTTGCAATTGGCACATGTGGCTTCGCATGAAGGAATACTTGCAGTAGAGCACATGGCTGGACAAAACCCGCACCCGATGGATTACACCAAGGTCCCGAAATGTACGTATAGCCGACCAGAAGTCGCAAATGTCGGACTCACTGAAAAAGAAGCAAAAGAACAAGGCTTCGATGTAAAAATCGGCAAGTTCAGCTTTAAGCCGCTGGGCAAAGCGCTGATCCACGGTGAGAATGACGGCTTTGTGAAGTTGGTCGTTGATGCCAAGACCAATGATTTGTTAGGGGTTCACATGATTGGTACACATGTGACAGATATGATTTCCGAAGCGGGCTTGGCCCGTGTACTGGATGCGACTCCGTGGGAGATCGGTCAGACGATTCACCCGCATCCATCCTTATCCGAAGCAATCATGGAGGCAGCGCAGGCTGTCGACGGAAAAGCGATACACAATTAGCAAGGAGGGTATGAACGATGACAACCAAGCGACATGAGCAAGTGGGATTGACCGATGCACAAGTCCTTGACATGTATTATTACATGCTATTGGCCAGAAAAATTGACGAGCGCCAATGGCTGTTGAATCGTGCGGGCAAAGTACCGTTCGTGATTTCCTGCCAAGGTCAGGAAGCAGCTCAGGTGGGAGCAGCTTTTGCGATGGAAAAAGACAGAGATTTCTTGTGCCCGTACTATCGCGATCTTGGTTTGGTTCTGGTGTTTGGCCAAACAGCGCGTGATTGCATGCTGTCCGCTTTTGCGAAGGCAGAAGATCCGAATAGTGGTGGAAGACAGATGCCAGGTCACTTCGGTGGCAAAAAGTACAATATTTTGACGGGCTCAAGCCCTGTGACTACCCAAGTGCCACACGCAGTTGGTATGGCATTGGCAGGTAGAATGAAGCAAAAAGATTTTGTTGTGTATGCATCGTTTGGAGAAGGTTCCAGCAATCAGGGGGACTTCCACGAAGGTGCGAACTTTGCGGGTGTCCACAAGCTACCCGTTATCTTTTTCTGCGAAAACAACAAATACGCAATCTCTGTACCACTGAATAAGCAGTTGGCTTGTGAAAGTGTAGCAGACCGTGCGATCGGTTACGGCTTCCCTGGAATCAGTGTGGACGGAAACGATCCGATTGAAGTCTATCGTGTCATGAAAGAAGCGGTTGAACGTGCGCGCAGTGGTCAAGGGCCAACGCTGATTGAAGCCGTTATGTATCGTCTTGTTCCGCACTCCAGTGACGATGACGATCGTGTGTATCGTACGAGAGAAGAAGTGGAAGAAGCAAAGAAAAAAGACCCGTTAATTGTTTTCGCTGCCTATTTGAGAGAGATCGGGCTCTTGGACGAACATAAGGAAGCAGATATGCTTGCCCGTGTACAGCTGGAAGTGGATGAAGCCACTGAATATGCAGAAAACGCGCCATATCCAACACCAGAATCGACAATGACATACGTATACGGGGAATAAGGGGGGATCTTTTATGGCAGTCATTTCTTTTATTGATGCAATTACAATGGCGATGCGTGAAGAAATGCGTCGCGATTCCAATGTATTTATCCTCGGAGAAGACGTTGGCGTACGCGGTGGGGTTTTCCGTGCGACAAACGGATTGATTGAAGAGTTTGGCGAGGAGCGCGTGATTGATACGCCACTGGCTGAGTCCGCTATTGTCGGTGTAGGGATTGGTGCAGCAGCTTACGGTATGCGTCCAATCGCGGAGATTCAGTTTGCGGACTTTATCATGCCAGCTGTGAACCAAATTGTCAGTGAGGCGGCGAAAATGCGCTATCGTTCGAACAACGACTGGCATTGCCCGATCACGATTCGTGCCCCGTTCGGCGGTGGGGTTCACGGTGCACTATACCACTCGCAATCTGTGGAAGCGATGTTCACGAACACCCCTGGTTTAAAAGTAGTGGCACCTTCGACACCATATGATGCAAAAGGTCTTCTGAAAGCAGCCATTCGCGATGAAGATCCGGTGCTCTTTTTTGAGCACAAGCGCTGCTATCGTTTGATCAAGGGAGAAGTGCCTGAGGACGACTATGTGCTGCCGATTGGTAAAGCGGACGTCAAGCGAGAGGGTACAGACATCACAGTCATTTCCTACGGCTTGACTCTGCACTTCGCCCTGCAAGCTGCGGAAAAGCTCGCACAAGAAGGCATCAGCGCGCATGTTCTCGACTTGCGCACACTGTATCCGTTGGACAAAGAAGCGATTGTAGAAGCGGCTTCCAAGACAGGCAAAGTATTGATCGTACACGAGGATAACAAAGAAGGCGGCGTAGGCGGCGAGGTTGCTGCTATTGTAGCGGAGCATTGCCTGTTCGATTTGGATGCACCGATTAAACGTCTTTGTGGTCCAGATGTACCAGCTATGCCATATAGCCCGCCGATGGAAAAATACTTTATGCTGAACCCGGAAAAAGTATTGGAAGCAATGCGCGAGCTGGCCAACTTTTAAGGCGAGGAGGACCAAGGATCATGGCAACGAAAGTACTAATGCCCCAGCTCGGAGAGAGCGTGACAGAGGGCACCATCAGCAAATGGTTGGTCAATGTAGGCGACACGGTCAAGAAATACGATTCGCTGGCTGAAGTGACGACGGATAAAGTAAACGCAGAGGTTCCTTCTACCGTTTCAGGACGCGTTACTGAGATCGTCGTGCCTGAAGGTGAGACAGTCGCTGTCGGCACATTGATCCTCTATATAGAAGAAAGTGGTGCGGAAGGTGGAGTTGCAGCGTCTGCTAGCGTGACGGAAATTACGGCTCCACAAGCACCTGCAACCGAGCAGCCAAAGGTAGCTACTCCGGCTGTATCCATCCACCAAGCACCAGTCTCCGATGGGCCAAAGCAACGCTATTCACCTGCGGTTGTGATGCTCTCACAGCAACATGGCATTGATTTGTCCCACGTTGTAGGGACTGGAGCAGGCGGTCGCATTACCCGCAAAGATGTCCAAGCGATTATCGACGCGGGCGGCCAAAAGCCAGCTGAGACAGTAAAAGAAACAGTCGCGCAGGCTCCTGTAGCAGCGGTTGAACAAGCTACTGTCGTTTCAACACCTGCACCGGTAGCACCAGCTACGACTTCGGCTGTTTCCGTAGATATTCCGGTTGCAAGCGGTGATCAAGTTGTACCTGTAACGTCTATTCGTCGTACGATTGCAAACCGAATGGTACAGAGCAAGCATGAGGCTCCACATGCTTGGACGATGGTCGAAGTAGATGTGACCAATTTGGTTAACTTCCGCCATCAGGCAAAGGGCGAATTTGCGAAAAAAGAAGGGCTCAACCTCACGTTCCTGCCGTTCTTTATCAAAGCGGTTGTAGAAGCGTTGAAAGAGTACCCAATGATCAATTCCACATGGGCACATGACAAAATCATTGTGAAAAAGGACATCAACATCTCCATCGCAGTGGCCACGGAAGATGCTCTCTATGTTCCTGTCATCAAGCATGCTGACCAAAAATCCATTCTTGGCATAGCTAAGGCAGTCGATGACCTGGCAGCACGCACCCGTGCAGGGAAATTGACGATGGATGACATGACAGGCGGGACCTTTACGGTTAACAACACAGGCTCCTTTGGCTCTGTTTTGTCTCAGCCAATTATCAATGCTCCGCAGGCGGCAATTCTTAGTGTCGAGTCCATCGTGAAACGCCCTGTCGTCATTAACGACATGATCGCAGTTCGTTCTATGGTCAATCTGTGCATGTCCTTGGATCATCGCGTGCTGGATGGTCTCATTTGTGGGCGATTCCTGCAGAGTGTGAAACAAAAGCTTGAGAATGTAGGAGCGGGTACCAAGCTGTATTAGAATGTCGAAAAACCAGGTCAAGTAAAGACCTGGTTTTTTAAATAAAAAAAGCGCAAAAAAATTTCCAAATTGATCATTACGTATGTAACTTTTTCATCGACTACTTCGTCTTAGCAATTGTAGCCAGAAAGTCTCAAATGATATAGAAATGATTCCCACCTGATAGCATTTGTGGTAGACTGGTAGCGTCCTGCTAGAGAGTTTTCCAGATTAACGGTAAATACGGGAGGAAAAACATGGAGAAAAGTAAAAAAGCACTACCAATAGTGTTAGCATCAGCGCTGGCCGCTACACCTTTTGTTGCTGTACCGCAAGCATATGCTGTTGAAAAATTGGATGTATCAGCTGACAATGATGGTGCCGGAAAAGAAAGTGAGTATGGTATTAAATTCACGCTTGAAGAAGACCTGGAGAGCGGAGATACTATCACAGTTGAATTCGACAGTGATTTCGATGTGAATAAAAAAATCAGCAAGAAAGATATTTCCGGTATAGATGTCAAAAAAGTTGAAGTGGATGACAATGAAGTAATCATCACGGTGGATGAGGATTTTGATTCCGGAAAAAAAGTCTCGTTTACCATTAAAAAAGGAATCACAAATCCTGATGACAAGGGTACATATGAGGTAAGTGTAAAAACAGAAAATGAGAGCTCTGACGAAGACAAAGTTGATATCAAAAAAAGCAGCTCTAGCTCCAGCAGCAAGAATAGCAAGTCCAAAAACGATTACAGCGTAACGCTGAGCAGCAAAGCAGCAGGCGAAAAAGTAAGCCTCAAACTTGGAAAAATTTCTCTGAAAAGTAGCGATGAGTTGGAGACGAACTCCACAATTACCGTCACTTTCCCAGAGAAAGGCATGTTGCCTTCGAGCATTGACGAAGACGATGTAACAGTAAACGGAAAGAAAGCGAAATCCGTCAGTGTTAGCGGTAGCTCGGTAGATATCAAGATTCCGAGTGGAGCAGACGGAGATGATTACATGACACTGGAATTTGACAAAGATGCTGGCATTGAGAATCCTAGTTCCGGTGACAAATATGTTATCAAAGTGAAATACGATGGTTCGACATATGAGTCAGACGAATTCGAAATTACGAAAAACGGCTCCAGCTCAAGCAGCGCTTCCGACAGCTTTACAGTTAATCTATCTGATCCAGGTGCGGGAGCTCGTTCTAGCTACACGTTTGATGCTGACTTCGGCAACAAAGAGTTGAAAGAAGATGGAGAACTGATTCTTGAATTCCCGTCCTCCGATATGGTACCGGGCATTTTGACAGCATCAGACTTTTTGCTCAATGGGAAACCAGCGAAGAAAGCAGCTGCAATAGGGAACAGAATCGCCTTGGTTGCACCAACTGGCTTCAAAGCGACTAGCAATGTGAAGGTTGAAGTTACTTACGGTGCGTGGGTTTCGAATCCAAAATCAACTGGCAGCTACACGTTGAAGGCTACTGTTTCCGGAAGAACTTTGGAATCCAAATCCTTCAGCATCGGTGGCTCTTCGGTGAATCCGACGCCAACTAACCCAACAACTCCAGTGCCTGTACCAAATACAGGTACTAACAATAGCACCGCAACTATTGCATTGACACAAAATGCACTTGGCAAGCAGACGGGTGTGAATGTTGCAATCAAAGGATTGGGTGTTGGTCTGCAAAAGCAGCGTGATTTCGTCGAGATCGTATTCCCAGTAGGCTACAAAGTGCCGGCTTATATCGCGCCAGCTAACATCTCTGTGAATGGTGTAGGTGCGAATTTCGTCGCAGTTCGTGGACAAAACGTTCTGATTTATCCGTCTCAGGATATTCCTGCGGCAACTGTCGCTAATATTGCGATCAATCCAGCAGCGAACATCGTAAACCCTGCTGTGAAAAACACATATAGCATTAGCGTATTTACTTCCGAAGAAAGAGGTTTGTTGTTTGCGCGTGCTGTCGGCGTAGGGATGCCTTCCCCGGCTCAACCAAAGCCTGCAACGCCAACACCACAACAACCATCGACTGCTATTCCAGCAAACTCGGCTTCCTTTAAAGTGAATACAGCAAACTTCACCCTGCATGGCAAAACGTATCCTCTCTCTGTAGCCCCTTACATTGAAGGAAATACGACCATGGTTCCAGCTCAATTCTTTAAAGAAGCTCTGGCACTGACTACGCAATGGAACAATTCAAGCGTTGCTGTTATCAGTGGAACCAAAGTCGTGAAGTTTACAGTTGGGTCGAAAACAGCAAAAGTAGGCAGTACGGAAATTCAACTGCCAACACCTGTTGTCCTCAAAAACGGTATGCCAATGATTCCAATCCGTACCGTTACGGATAATCTTGGTTACAAAGTCGGCTGGGCTGCTCCAAGCGTATACGTATACAAATAAAAACAAGCTGGGATAAACGAAAAACCCCTTTCCGCTTTTCGGTCGGAAAGGGGTTTTTAATTGTTTATCATTACTCGTTTTATTGAAAGTAGAAAAACGTAGGAACGAGTAGTGAGAGTATTAGAATGCCGATCAGGATTTTGGCAAAGAGCGATTGGTATCTCATTCTAATCAAACCTCCTTTCAAGGTGGGCGAATTATCAGGTGATTCTGTAAGTGGCTGTGCTAGAATGAAGAAGAGGATATCATTGGCTTTCTTTTTTTTGCTCATGCTGAAATTGTACCGAATTGTAGCCAATGAGACAACCACTTACAAAAGGATGATGATTCATGAGCGCACCGAAAAAAATTGCCCATATCGGCATTGCGGTAAAAAGCTTGGAAAAGACGCTTTCCTTTTATACTGAGCAATTGGGATTGGAGTTGGTTGGAACCGAAATCGTCGAGAGCGAACAAGTACAAGTCGCATTTTTAAAGATCGGGGAAAGTCATATTGAATTATTAGAGCCGTTGAGTGATGAGAGTCCGATAGCAAAATTTATGGAAAAACGCGGAGAAGGCATCCACCACATTGCTTTTGATGTAGATGACGTTACGGGTCGTCTAGCCACTTTAAAAGAGCAAGGTGTACCTCTTATTCACGAGGTCCCCAAAGCGGGTGCTCACGATGCGTTGATTGGATTTTTGCATCCGAAGGCCGCGAATGGCGTTTTGTATGAGCTGTGCCAATATCCGAAAGAATCATAGGCGTTTACGTAGTAGAAAAAAATTTTTTGCGGTATACTGGAACTTGTGAATATGTACCAAAATCGGGCAGTACGATCAGGAGGTAACGAGTGTGAGTACGATCAACCAAGAGCGTTTGTTAAATGAATTTTTAGAGCTCGTCCAGATTGACAGTGAAACGAAGAACGAAGCAGAGATCAACAAGGTGCTCAAAGAAAAACTGGTTGCGATGGGATTTACCGTAGAAGAGGATGACGCAGCAGCGAAAACCGGGCATGGTGCCAACAATTTGATTGCAACCTTGGAGGGAACTGGAAAAGGTCCAACCATCCTGTTTAGCAGCCATATGGATACGGTTGTACCAGGAAACGGAATCAAGCCTCAAATTCGCGATGGCTACATTTATTCTGATGGTACGACGATCCTCGGTGCAGATGACAAAGCAGGAATCGCGGCGATCTTTGAAGGTATCCGCAGCATGAAAGAACAAAACCTGCCACATCCAACGATCCAAGTCGTATTGACTGTAGGAGAAGAGTCAGGACTTGTAGGGTCCCGCGCGATGGATTCCAGCCTGCTGAAAGCAGAAATGGGCTTCATCCTCGATTCGGAAGGTCCAGTTGGAAAAATTACAGTAGCTGGTGCTGGCCAATACCGTATCGTAACCAAAATCCACGGTAAAGCAGCGCATGCAGGTGTGAATCCAGAGGATGGCATCAGTGCTATATCGGTTGCTAGTAAAGCAATTTCCCGTATGCCACTGGGCCGTATCGATGCAGACACAACTGCAAACATCGGTCGCTTTGAAGGTGGTAAAGCGTACAATATCGTAACGGATTACGTGGAAATTTGGTCCGAGGCTCGCAGCTTGGTAATGGACAAGCTGGAAGCGCAAGTGAAGAAAATGACGACAGCATTTGAAGAAGTGGCAGCCGAGATGGGTGCGACTTGCGAAAATGAGGTTATTTTTATGTATCACGGTTATAAATTCAACGAAGAAACGCCAGTTGTACAAAAAGCGATTGCAGCGGTTAAACGTGTAGAGCGCAATCCTGAGCTGGTTGCAAGCGGCGGCGGAAGCGACGGTAACGTATTTAACGGCTACAACGTGCCAAGCGTAAACTTTGCCATCGGCTATGAAGAAATCCATACAAAAAGCGAGCGTATGCCAATAGCTGAACTGAACAAAGCGGCTGAGCTGGTGCTTGCTGTTATTGCAGAAGTACAAGAGTAACCAAAAAAGGTCGGAATCTCCTTGCGAGGGGGGTTCCGGCCTTTTTATTCGTTTGCTTACTTGTTTGCATGATTGAGACAACCACTGTTCATCATAGACTGAATGGAAAGCTCGGGGAAGAGGCAGGAAGGAAAGGGGGAGGCTGAGTGCTCCGTTTGGCGGTGGGGACGGTCCAAAAAGTTCTGGAAAAGCAAATAGGGATGCAGATGCTCGAAGTCCGGACAGAATCGGTTGCTGGATACAAACTGGAGAGAGTGTTGTCTTTTTTGCAAGAGGATTATAAAAGTGGCGATTTACTTCTGATCAATACAACCGCTGTTCGGCTTGAATTGGGGACAGGTGGGTATCATTTTGTCGTAGGAAAGGTTAGTCAACCAGAGGAAACCGATGTCCTTCCGAATGAGTGGGGGCATGTCATGAAAATGCGCTATTCGCCATGGCAGCTCGCGGTTGATTCAGTAGAAGAACAGGCCAGTCCGTACCACCATTTGTTTGTGCAAGAAGACTTATCCTTAGAAGGTACCCCTGTTTTGATCGGCGAGCTGCACAGTCTTCTACCTGTTGCTGTCCTTGCTTTGCGTAAAAAAAATCCAGATGCCCGTATCGTATATGTCATGCCGGACGGCGCATCCTTGCCGATTGCCTTGAGCGAGCACGTCCATCAATTAAAAGCAATCGGGGGCTTGGATGCGACCGTGACGTCAGGTCATGCGTGGGGAGGAGATCGCGAATCGTTGACGATTCATAGTGGCTTATTGGCAGCACGCCATGTAGAGTGTGCCGATATCATTATTTGTATGCTGGGACCTGGGGTAGCAGGTACGGGTACATCTTATGGCTTCTCGGGAATTCAGTTAGCTGAGGTCATTCATGCCGTATCCAATCTTGGAGGAACACCCTTTTTTATTCCCAGAATCAGCTTTGGGGACCCACGTGCCAGACATTACGGTGTCAGTCACCATACCATATCGATATTAAACAGATTTGCTCTCTGTCCTGCTCTGGTCACAATCCCGATTTTCGGGGATAAAAGAGATGATGTCCTTTCACGGCAAATGAAAACAATAGAAGTTGCGGGGAAGCATATTTTCATAAAGGGAAAAGTCCCAGACCTGTCAGAGCTGGCAGCACTAGAAAAGGGGTATGGCTTGTCCTTTTCTACAATGGGGCGAAATTGGCAAGAGGACCCTGCTCCTTTTCAAACGGCATGGGTGGCAGCCGATTTTGTAGGAAACAGCCTTGGCTATATCGTCCAAACCGTTAACGACGCCCTGCATTCGCCCGCCTTATCAAGTACTCTTGAAGGGTTAGGTCTTTATTTGACCAGGAACGAAGCGCAGCCTTGATCTCCCATGCTTTCCCGACCATACGCAATTGCTTTTCGCTAACATATGTTTTCATTCATGATCTCCTCCGATACAATAAGGTGGACAAGCTCTATGCTCCCAACTTATGGAGGGAATCGACGATTTAGAACGATTTCACGAAAAAGGATGATGACGACAGTGAGTAAATATGATCACTTATATGAAAAAACCATTTCCAGTCAACCGATTTTTGACGGAAGAATTATTAAGGTCAAGGTAGATGAGGTGCTTCTGCCTAATGGCAACACAGCCAAGCGGGAAATCGTGAATCATCAAGGAGCGGTTGCGGTCTTGCCGATCACAGATGATAACAAAATGGTTGTCGTTCGACAGTTCCGCAAGCCATTGGAGCGTACGATCGTGGAAATCCCAGCAGGAAAGCTGGAGCCAGGGGAAGAGCCGCTTGCATGTGCAATGCGCGAGTTACAGGAAGAGACCGGCTACGTTGCGAGTCAGTACACACCGCTCAGCTCTTTTTACACATCGCCAGGCTTCGCAGATGAAATTTTACATGTGTATGTGGCTACTGGTTTGAAAAAAGGAGAAAGCAAGCCGGACGAGGATGAGTTCGTTGATGTGCTGGAAGTGACACTGGAAGAAGCGCATGCCCTGCATCAAAGTGGAGAAATTCGAGATGCCAAGACAGTAGTGGCATTGTTTGCGTGGGAAAACAAAATGCTGCGTGAGCGTGGATAGAACCATGCTTCCTTCCTGTTTTTGCGACATGCATATTCACATCGGCGGTACGTGGACGGGTAAACCTGTGAAAATAACGGCTTCACGCAAAATGACTCTCACCAAAATTTTGGAGGAGGCCTCAGATAAAAAGGGGATGGATGTCATCGGGATTATCGATGCACATTCGCCGGAGGTTCAGGATGAGCTGGTAGATCTCTTGGAAAAGGGATTAGCGACTGAACAGGATGATGGAGGAATTTCCTACAAAGATACATTGCTAATCTTGGGGTGCGAAGTAGAAATCAAAGAGCCAGGACGTGGTGCAGCTCATTTTCTCGTTTATCTCTCGAAGCTCCAAGAAATGAAGCAATTTACCGCATGGCTGTCTGAACGCTGCAAAAATGTGCAATTAAGCTCTCAGCGTATCTACACATCGCTTAAGGAATTGCAAGCTTGTGTCCAGCAATTGCAGGGCCTTTTGATCCCGGCACATATTTTTACACCACATAAAGGATTGTATGGGAGCTGTACGGATTCGATGGCCGAAGTGCTTGATCCTTCACTCATCTATGCCGTTGAGCTGGGATTGAGTGCGAATACCGTTATGGCGGACCGCATTTCCGAGCTACATGACAAAACCTTTCTCACAAACTCAGATGCCCATTCTCTGGCAAAGATTGGCCGAGAATATCAAGCGATGTATATGCAAGAGCGTTCCTTCGCTGAGTGGGTGAAAGCAATTAAGCGCATCGGTGGCAGAGGGGTTCATATGAACTACGGTCTGCACCCCGAGCTGGGTAAGTATCATCAGACGGCGTGCCAAGGTTGCCAGTCTTTACTCGCGGCGGATGCTTCAGGCAAATGTCCGGAATGCGGCTTCCAACGAATTGTGCGAGGGGTTGCAGCACGCATTGATCAGCTGGCAGATATAGAGGCTGGCCAGCATCCAGGGTTCCGTCCTCCTTATATAGAGCAAATCCCGTTGGAATTCATTCCGGGAATTGGTCCGAAATTATTGGACAAGCTGTATCGGTCGTTTGGTACACAGATGAACGTGTTGCATCGCGTGAAAGAAGAAGAGCTCACCCATGTTGTCGGAGAGAGAATCGCTTCGCTTATTGTGCAAGCACGAGAGGGAAAGCTCTCTGTCCAAAAGGGAGGCGCCGGTACCTACGGAAAGATCGTCCCGATGTAGGTAGTCATAGGGGAGAACTCGTCCGCATAAGCTGTACAGTAATCAGCCAAGCGGGAGGCGACGAAGCGTGCGTTCACGAGTCGGACAAACTATCCAATCCTATGCGAAAGAACATCAGTCACTCTACTGGTTCACGATCGTCCTGTTTACGATGGGCATTATTTTCGGAGCCGTTCTCGTCAATTCACTGCCATTATCACAGAGGCAGGAGCTGTATGGTTTTCTGCAATATTTTTTCAACAGTCTTGGCAGTGATGGAATCCCTGAGACAAGTGCCCATTTTCAGCAGGCGTTTGGTCATTATGCCAAGACCATTGCGATTATGTGGGTGCTAGGATTATCCATTATTGGGTTGCCTATGATTTTGTTGATGCTCTTCTTAAAAGGAGTCGTGGTTGGTTTCACCGTCGGTTTTTTGGTGAGTCAACTCCAATGGCAAGGTGTAACATTTGCCATGGTGGGTGTTCTCCCACAAAATTTATTAGTCGTACCTGCCCTTTTTATTGTAGGTGTCAGCGGAATTTCATTTTCGCTCCGACTCATACGAACGAGAGTGCTGAGTAAAAGAGATGTTATCATGCCGCACTTTATGGGCTATACCGTCCTTGTTCTTAGTATGCTTGCGGTATTGGCGATTGCGTCCTTGTTTGAAACCTTCATTTCCCCTAGGCTGATGCAGCTCGTACTTAATTAAGAATAATTCTCAGGTAATAACTTATGCATTTGACTTATTCGATGCCCCTCTACTATAATAGGAACAGGTTTCATGCGAGCGGGGAGGGGCATTAATGTTGGAAGAAAAATTAGAGAAAATTAAGCAGCAGTTGCATTCACAAAACTACAAGCTGACACCACAGCGTGAAGCCACTGTTCGCGTGTTGTTGGAGAATGAAGAAGATCACTTGAGCGCGGAAGATGTTTACTTGTTAGTGAAGGATAAAGCACCGGAAATCGGGCTTGCTACCGTATACAGGACATTAGAGCTTTTGAGCGAACTGAAGATCCTTCATAAAATGAATTTTGGCGATGGCGTAGCTCGTTACGATCTTCGTGATGATAATGCTGCTTATCACCATCATCACCTCATTTGCCTCAATTGTGGTACGGTGGATGAAATTTTTGAAGATCTACTTGTCACAGCAGAAGAAAAAGTCAAGAATGTTTACAACTTTTATATTACCGACCACCGATTGACCTTCTACGGGATCTGCAATCGTTGTGTAGATAAAGTGAACGTGGAGGACTTCAAATAAAGTCGACTTCTCTGGGAACGGAGAAGTTTTTCTTTTTTCCTTGGGAGCTTTTGTAATGGCAGCCCTATTCCTGTGGAATCCTAAGAAAGGATCGATTCGAATGGAGCAAGGGACAAGTGCATATAAATGAAAGAAAGTCTGTAAGGAGGCTTACGGATGAAGGTCTCTTATCGCCGCTTGATGGAGGGTCTTCGTTTCTTGCTTCTTTTCATTACCTGCACCTTGCTCTCCTACGGCATCATTACCTTGCTGGCGGATAAATTTCTCCCGGCAAACCCTTATCATGAACCACATGGGAATGCGGTGAAGGTAGTAAAAGTCATCAATACCTCTCAGGCACAGGATTTTGACGGTTATGTCGCACGACTACAGCTCTTTTTTTTAACGGGAGAGTAGTGCAAGTTTGAGTTTTTTATCTGGAGAAGCAGGAGTTTCTTTTTCTTTGTGGAAAGCAATACAAGAACTTATCAGCTGAAGGGGACAGCTTCATGGACAGTCTGATTGATCAGTTTATTCATTTCCTGACTGTGGAGAAAGGGCTAGCGAGAAATACCCTGGAATCCTATCAACGGGATATGGTGGCCTTTACCTCGTATTTACAAGAGCAAGGCGTCGCTCGAATAGAGGATTCTACTCGGACGCATATCATCGGGTACTTGCTTGTTTTACGGGAAAAAGGACGTGCTACAGCAACGCTTTCTCGCAATATGGCATCGATACGAGCGTTTTATCAGTTTCTCATTCGGGACAAATACATAGATAAAGATCCATCCATTCATCTAGAAACACCGAAGATCGAGAAACGCTTGCCGAAAGTGCTCTCTGTTGAGGAAGTGGAACGTCTTTTGGAAAGTCCTCCTGTCAATCATCCTGCCGGACTGCGGGACAAGGCGATGCTTGAGCTTTTATATGCGACAGGCATTCGTGTCTCGGAGTTAGTCAATCTGGATATTGCTGATGTGAATCTGGATATGGGCTTTGTCAAATGCTTGGGAAAAGGATCAAAAGAGCGAATCATTCCGTTAGGCTCGGTTGCCATTCAAATGGTTCGCCACTATTTGCAGGCAGGGCGCCCCAAGCTGGTAAAAGGAACTGGCGATACTGCATTATTTCTAAATCACTTGGGCAAACAAATTACACGGCAAGGTTTTTGGAAAATTATTAAACGATATGCCCAAAAATCAAACATCCGTGCTGAGATTACACCCCATACGCTTCGCCACTCTTTTGCCACTCATTTACTGGAAAATGGGGCTGATTTGCGCTCTGTTCAAGAGATGCTTGGGCATGCTGATATTTCAACCACCCAGATTTACACACATGTGACCAGAACGCGGATTAAGGACATCTATGCCAAGACGCATCCGCGAGCATGAGTATGAAAAAACGATGGACTCCGCCTGATTGTTGGGCGGAGAAAAATTTTCTGAATCAGGTCAGACGTCTGACGACTTGATGGTCGAAATGAATGACTGGTAAACAGGAGGCGTTAATATGCAGTATTCACGAGTTTTTTTGATCGTCATGGACAGCGTAGGGATTGGCGAACAACCTGATGCGCCTAAGTTCAATGATGCAGGAGCGAACACCTTAGGTCATATTGCAGAACGCGTGGCAGGATTTTCATTGCCTAACTTGCAAAAATTAGGTTTGGGAAATATAGCACCACTCCAAAACGTTACGCCAGCAACAACTCCTATGGCCCACTATGGAAAAATGCAAGAAATCTCCATGGGGAAAGATACAACGACTGGTCATTGGGAAATCATGGGTCTGCATGTGTCTACTCCATTTAATACGTATCCAGACGGATTTCCACAAGAGCTGATCTCGGAATTTGAGCAACGTATCGGTCGCAAGGTGCTCGGTAACAAAGTCGCTTCTGGGACAGACATTCTCGACGAGCTTGGCGAAGAGCATATGAATACGGGTGCAGTGATTGTCTATACATCTGCGGACAGTGTATTCCAAGTGGCAGCCCACGAAGAGGTTGTTCCGCTTGAAGAGCTGTACCATATTTGCGAAGTAGCACGTGAGTTGACACTTCGTGATGAGTTCGCCGTTACTCGTGTCATTGCGCGTCCATTTGTTGGACAGCCGGGCAATTTTAGCCGAACAGCAAATCGTCACGATTATTCCGTGAAGCCATTTTCTCCCACAGTCATGAATCGTTTGCAAGATGCTAACCTCGCTTCTATTGCGATTGGTAAAATCAGCGACATTTATGCAGAAGAGGGCGTTACTCAATCTATCCGTACCAAAGATAACATGGACGGTGTCGATCAAATTCTGGGCACGATGAAACAATCGTTTACGGGCCTTTCCTTTGTCAATCTTGTGGACTTCGATGCGAAGTTCGGTCATCGCCGTGATCCAGAAGGGTATGGTCAGGCATTGATGGAATTCGACGCTCGTATACCAGAGCTTTTGGAAGCGCTACAAGAAAATGATTTGCTGGTAATCACGGCAGACCATGGAAACGATCCCGTACATCATGGTAGCGATCATACGAGAGAATACGTTCCGTTGCTTGTCTATCACAAAGGTATTCAAGCTGGACAACATTTGGGCATCCGTGAAACGTTTGCGGACTTGGGTGCGACCATCGCAGACAATTTTGGAGTAACTGCTCCAGTGATTGGGAAGAGCTTCCTTAATCATTTATAAAGCTTAAGTAAAAATAAATATTTATATAATAGAAGAAACACAAAAAAAGGAGAGAGTTGAATTGGCAAATTTCCATGACGCAGTAGCATATATCGAACCGAAATTGACAGAAAAACCAACCGTTGGTCTCGTCCTCGGGTCAGGGCTGGGTGTTTTGGCAGATGAAATCGAAAATCCAGTGATCATCCCTTATCATGAAATTCCTGGCTTCACTGTGTCCACCGTTGTCGGCCACAAAGGACAACTCGTGATTGGTAAGCTTCAAGGCAAGCAAGTCGTAGCGATGCAAGGTCGGTTCCATTCTTATGAAGGACATGGTCTGGATGCCGTTGTTTTCCCAATCCGTGTCATGAAGTTGCTCGGCGTAGAAACCATTATTGTGACCAATGCGGCTGGCGGAATTAACGAAGGCTACAATCCAGGCGATCTCATGCTGATTTCCGATCACATCAACATGACATTCCGCAATCCGTTGATCGGTGCAAACGATGAACAATTGGGAGCACGCTTCCCTGATATGTCTGAGGCTTATTCCAAACAACTCCGCAAGCTGGCTCATGAAGTTGCTTCTGAACAAGGAATCCAGCTCCGTGAAGGTGTATACGCAGGTTTGCTAGGCCCTACCTACGAAACTCCTGCGGAAATTCGCATGCTTCGTCTTTTAGGTGGGGATGCTGTAGGGATGTCAACAGTACCAGAAGTAATCGTGGCACGACACATGGGTGTGAAGGTACTCGGTATTTCCTGCATTAGCAACATGGCAGCAGGTATTTTGGAACAACCTCTGTCCCATGATGAAGTAATGGAAACAACAGAGAAAGTAAAAACGCAATTCCTGGCTCTGGTCAACGGTATCGTAGCTAACATGTAAGTAACGGACTCGGAGGGATTAACAATGCGTATGGTCGATATGATCGCCAAAAAACGTGATGGCGGAGAACTGACAACAGAAGAGATTCAATTTCTGGTGACAGGCTATACAGATGGAAGTATTCCTGACTACCAAATGTCCGCATGGGCAATGGCAGTCTTTTTCCGTGGCATGACTGCGAGAGAGACGGGAGATCTAACCTTGGCAATGGCAGGGTCAGGCGAACAGCTTGATCTGTCTTCTCTGCAAGGAATTAAAGTAGACAAGCACAGTACAGGCGGAGTAGGGGACAAGACTACTCTTGTTGTTGCGCCTTTGGTAGCCGCAGCGGGTATACCTGTGGCAAAAATGTCTGGAAGAGGCCTTGGATACTCAGGAGGCACCATAGACAAGCTGGAGTCCTTCGCAGGTTTTGAAGTAGAACGCACACGCGAGCAATTTTTGCAGCAGGTGCGTGATATTGGCGTGTCCGTAATCGGACAGTCTGGCAACCTGACACCTGCCGATAAGAAGCTGTATGCTCTGCGTGACGTGACAGCTACTGTAGAGGCTGTGCCGTTGATTGCAAGCTCCATTATGTCCAAGAAGATTGCTGCTGGAGCAGATGCCATCCTGCTTGATGTAAAAGTAGGGAAGGGCGCTTTCATGAAAAGCATTGAAGAGGCAGAAACGTTAGCAAATGCGATGGTTGCAATTGGCAACCAAGTAGGACGCAAAACGGTGGCGGTCATCAGTGATATGAATCAGCCGCTTGGCTTTGCTGTGGGCAATGCACTGGAAGTAAAAGAAGCGGTGGAGACACTTGCAGGTAGAGGTCCTCGCGATTTGACCGAGCTGGTATTGGCTATTGGCTCCCGCATGCTTGTTATGGGTGGGCTTGTAACTGATGTGGAAGAAGGCCGTAAGAAGCTCGAAGAACTGATGGCTTCCGGAAAAGCAGTGGATAAACTGGCGGAAATGGTAGAGGCTCAAGGCGGCAATAAGCAGGACGTCTATGAGTTGTCTCGTCTGCCGCAAGCAAAGATCATTCATGCCGTTACAGCCGAACAGGAAGGCTTTCTAAGCGCGATTGACGCAGAAGCGATCGGTCATGCTTCTGTTGTCTTGGGTGCTGGCAGATTGACAAAAGAAATGCCAATTGACTTGGCAGTAGGTCTTGTCCTGCATAAAAAACGCGGGGATCAGGTGAAGGCTGGAGAAGTTTTGGTCACCATCCATGCTAACGAAGAACATCTTCTGCAAAATGCGTTGAAAGAAATGGAAGGTGCCTTCAAAATTTCGACGGCAATCGACGGAGACCAACCGTTGATTTACAAAATTATCGAAGCATAGAATCTCCGGATATTAGTTGATCAATCAAATAAAACAGGGCGTGCACAGCACATGAGCACGTCTTGTTTTTTGAGTAAAAATACAGTTTTTCGAAAAAATATTGTTGATTAAATCTAGCTTTTCATATTCAATAGTAAGATATAAGTCGTTTTTTTTATAATGTAAAATATATTTTACTGTTCGGATTGACTTTATAAAGTTTTATATTTCTACTTGTCAAATTTCGTTGACACCGCTATCATTTCCGATTACTTTTATTGTATTAGACTGTTTGTAAAAGAATATTGCGAAAATCGTAAAAAAATGATGGAGGTTCCCGGAAAATCGTATTTATGAAAAAGCTGGACCATGTCGACAGACAGATTCTGCAAATCCTCCATGAAGATGGGCGCATCCCATATACAGAAATCGCCCAGCAGCTAGGCGTGAGCGAAGGAACGATTCGATCGCGCATCACTCGTCTTTTGCAGGACGGAGTCTTCCAATTCGTAATACAACCCGATCCAGAGAAATTGGGATTACATGTGCAGGCTATCATCGGGTTAACCACAAAGCTAGGTTTACAGAAAGAAGTGGCAGAAAAGTTAAGCAAATTTTCTGCAGTACGCTTTGTAGGCGCTTATAGCGGTAAGCACGACTTGATCATACAAGCGTGTTTCCATAGTAATGATGAGCTGATCACCTTTGTCAACGAACGACTCTCTCAAGTTGAAGGAATTGCAGCTGCGGACGTTTCACTGGAACTGAAGCAGTACAAAGACACCTTCTCTTTCGTTCAAGACGACGAGGTGACCCTGCAATGAAAGGGGTTGATGCCTTCCAGCCGAAGTCAAGCAGCTTCGTGTAGTTTTCATTTTTTTTCGTCCTTTATTTTCAGAAAAAAGACAAAAAAGAAAAACGTACTGGGGGTTATTGCGTTGAAAAAGAATGTGTTTGCACTTGTGAGCTCGATTGCTGTATTAGGAACCGCTCTGACAGGGTGCGGAGGAGGACAACAAGCTGCCGCTCCACCGGCAGGAGGTACACCTGCAGCACCTTCACAGCCAGCAACACCAGCTGCCGAGAAGAAGCCACAAGTTTTAAAGATGAACCTTCACTCGGAGCCACCAACAGCTGATCCAGGGCTCGCAGAGGACACGACTTCAGGCGCGATTATCTTGGCAACCTTTGATGGATTGACCCGCATTGGTACCGACGATAAGCCGCATGAAGCTGCTGCTGAGAGCTATAAGGTCTCTGATGATAAGCTAACGTACACATTTAAAATCAGAGAAGCGAAATGGAGCAATGGTGATCCTGTGACAGCGCATGACTTTGAATATGCTTGGAAGCGTGCTCTCGATCCAAAAACAGCTTCCAACTACGCATATCAGCTGTACTACGTGAAGAATGGCGAAAAAGCAAATAAGGGCGAAGCAAAGCTTGATGAAGTAGGTGTGAAGGCACTTGACGATAAGACGTTGGAAGTTAAACTGGAGAATCCGACTCCATACTTCCTGGAATTGCTCGCATTCCGTACCTACTTCCCAGTTAACAAAAAAGTAATTGATGCAAATCCGAAGTGGGCAGGCGATGCAAAATCGCACGTCGGTAACGGACCTTTCAAAATCGAATCTTGGGAGCACAAGAGCAAGATGGTGCTCGTGAAGAACGAAAATTACTGGGATAAAGACAATGTAAAGCTCGAAAAAATCGAATTCTCCATGGTAGAAGACGAAAATACAGAGCTTTCCATGTTCGAAAATGGTGAAATCGACTGGGCTGGTGCACCAATGAGTGCTTTGCCAACAGATGCGATTCCTGCATTGAAAGGGCAAGGCAAAGTGCAAACCAATCCAATCGCGGGTACGTACTGGTACAAGTTCAATACCGAAAAGCCGCCATTTAATAACATAAAAGTGAGAAAAGCATTTGCCTACTCGATCAATCGCCAAGCCTTGATCGACAACATTCTCCAAACGGGTCAAATCCCGGCAACAGGCGCTATACCTCCATCCATGGTGCTGAATCCAAATGGCTATTTCAAAGACAATGATTTAGAAAATGCGAAAAAGCTTTTGGAAGAGGGACTAAAAGAGGTTGGCATGAGCAAGCTGCCATCCATTACCTTGTCCTACAATACATCTGAGGCTCACAAGAAGATTGCAGAGGCCATCCAAGACCAATGGAAGAAAAATCTCGGCGTAGATGTGAAACTCGAGAACAAAGAATGGAAAGTTTACCTGGAAGACATGCATGAGGGTAACTTCCAGATTGGACGGATGGGCTGGCTGGGTGACTTCAATGACCCAATCAACTTCTTGGAACTCTTCAAGGATAAAATGGGTGGAAACAACGATACACGTTGGGAGAATGCAAAATATAAAGAGTTGTTGAACCAATCCGCTAAGGAATCAGACCTCGAGAAACGCAAGAAAATTTTGGCAGATGCGGAGCAGATCCTGATGGATGAAATGCCAATCATGCCAATTTACTGGTACACACAATCTTGGATACAGAAGCCAGAGGTTAAAGGGGTTCACCAAACTGGCCTGGGTGACGTGGATTGGAAAGGCGCTTATATCGAGTAATCACATAACGAAGGAAACGGGATTTGCAGCAGAGGGTATCTGGTTGCACATATACCCTCTGCTATGCAAGCCCTTCCCATAAATACCGCTGGCATGATTGCCAGCAAAGAGAAAATAGAGAGAGAAGCTTTACTGCAAGAGATCTAAGGGTTATTTACACAGCCGATTTTTACACTGTGTCGGCAGCGTTCCGCAGTGTAAACATGGGACGTGAAAGCAATCAAAAATCTACCAAGGGGGTAAGTTAGTTGATCCGTTATCTCGGTAAGCGCATCATTTTTATGCTCATCTCGCTCTTCTTAATTGTAACGGCCACCTTCTTCATCATGAAAGCAGTACCAGGTGGTCCATTTACATCCGAGAAGCAGGTCCCGCCGGAAATTAAGGCAGCACTAGAGGCAAAGTACAAGCTGAACCTGCCGTTGCACGAACAATACTTTGAATATTTGAAAGGTGTAGTAACATGGGATCTCGGTCCGTCGTTTACGGAGAAATCTTCGAATGTTAACGACATGATTAATCGTGGTTTCCCAGTTTCTGCTCATTTGGGAGCACAAGCTTTATTGCTCGCTATCTTTGGTGGTATTACGCTAGGTGTTATCGCAGCGCTAAACCATAATAAATGGCAAGACTATTCCGCGATGGTCATCGCCGTTTTGGGATTATCGGTACCAAGCTTTATTTTGGCGTCCTTTTACCAATACATTTTCGCTATTAATTTGGGCTGGTTTCCAATCGCGAAATGGGAAGGATTCGAATACACCATCCTTCCATCATTGGCACTCGCCGCATCACCGATGGCATTTATCGCGCGTTTGACGCGTTCTAATATGATTGAAGTTATGGGTCAAGATTACATCAAAACAGCAAAAGCAAAAGGGTTGCACACTGTTACCATTACAATAAAACACGCAATCCGTAATGCGCTCTTGCCAGTTGTTACTTACCTGGGTCCACTGATTGCCGGTATTTTGACAGGTGCATTCGTTATTGAACGTATTTTCGGTGTTCCTGGTCTTGGTCGCGAATTCGTTTTGTCCATTACAAACCGCGACTATACGGTAATCATGGGTACGACCGTGTTCTACTCCATGATCCTAGTTGTGATGATTCTGATTGTTGACATCGCATACACCTTGGTAGACCCACGGATCAAACTTTCGGACGCAGGAAAGGAGTAATGACACGTGCAAAACTTGACTAAAGAACATTTTGAGCCAATTTCCGTAGACCTTCGTCAAGCGGAAGCAATCAAGCGCCCAAGTCTCTCTTTTTGGTCTGACGTTTGGCGTCGTTTGAAAATGAATAAAGTCGCAATGATTTCTATGATCTTCATTGCTGTTTTGATCGTCTCTGCCATAGTGGTCCCATGGCTAACTCCCCAAGATTATTATACGACGGATCTGGTTGGCAAGAATAAAAAGCCGTCTGCTGATCACTGGTTTGGTACAGATGACTTAGGTCGTGACGTATTTGAGCGTATTTGGTACGGGGCACGTATCTCTCTGCAAGTAGGTCTTGCCGCAGCGTTCATTGACCTGATCATTGGTGTGATCTGGGGTGGTCTCGCAGGTTTCTATGGCGGTAGAGTAGATGAAATGATGATGCGTTTCGCAGATATCTTGTTTGCGATTCCTTACCTGCTGGTTGTTATTTTGTTGATGGTAGTGTTAGAGCCTGGTGTTGGAACAATTATTCTTGCCTTGACGATAACGGGATGGATCGGTATGGCCCGGATTGTACGTGGTCAGATCCTTCAATTGAAAAACCAAGAGTTTGTACTGGCAGCGCGCTCCCTTGGTGCTGACGCCAACCGTCTGATCTTCAAACACTTGATTCCTAATGCTTTGGGTCCAATCATCGTAACATTGAGCTTGACTGTACCTTCCGCGATTTTCGCAGAATCCTTCTTGTCCTTTATCGGGTTAGGGGTTTCCGCACCGATTGCGTCGTGGGGAACGATGTCTAATGAGGGCTTGCCGGCCATGAAGTACTATCCATGGCGATTGACATTCCCGGCAATCTTTATTTCCGTGACCATCTTGGCATTTAACTTGTTCGGTGACGGTCTGCGCGATGCAGTAGACCCGCGCCTGCGTAAATAGGAGGGATCGTCGTTATGGAACGCATTCTTGATGTAAAAGACCTGCATGTATCCTTCCATACGTATGCAGGTGAAGTAAAAGCAGTTCGCGGTGTGAATTTTCACGTCAACCGCGGAGAGGCTGTAGCGATTGTAGGGGAGTCCGGTTGCGGTAAATCCGTAACCGCTCAAACCCTCATGAAGCTGATTCCTATGCCTCCAGGTGAAATTAAACAAGGGCAAATTCTCTTCAATGGAGAGGATATCGTTAAGAAGTCGAAAAAAGAGATGGAATCGATCCGCGGTAAAGATATCGGGATGATCTTCCAAGATCCAATGACTTCCTTGAACCCAACAATGACCATCGGTAGCCAAATTACCGAGGGCTTGATCAAACACCAAAACATGTCGAAAGCTGCAGCACGTGATCGTGCCATTGAGCTGTTGACAATGGTTGGTATTCCGCAACCTGAGAAACGTGTGGAGCAATATCCACACGAGTTCTCTGGCGGTATGCGTCAACGTGCAATGATCGCGATCTCTCTCGCCTGTTCGCCGAAGCTGTTGATCGCAGATGAACCGACTACAGCTTTGGACGTAACGATTCAGGCGCAAATTTTGGACCTGATGAAAGAATTGCAAAAGAAAACAGGCACGTCCATTATCTTGATCACGCATGACCTTGGTGTTGTTGCTGAGATGTGTGACCGCGTAATCGTTATGTACGCAGGAAAAGTGATCGAGACAGGAACAGTTGATGATATTTTCTACAATCCGCAACATCCTTACACCAAAGGCTTGCTTCGCTCGGTACCACGTCTTGACTTGAACCGTGACGAGCCACTGACACCGATTTTTGGTACGCCGCCAGACCTTCTGCGTCCGCCAGTTGGCTGTGGATTCACTGCGCGTTGCGACTCAGCGATGCGTGTGTGCCAAGAGATCGATCCTGAGCTGAACGACGTCAGCACGACTCAGCGAGCAGCTTGTTGGCTTCAACATCCGCTTGCTCAGAACCGTGCGTAGAAGGAGGGATATCAGTGGATAAACGTGAAAATTTAATTGAAGTACGTAATCTTAAAAAATTCTTTTCCATTGGCGATAATACTCTGAAAGCTGTAAATGATATCTCGTTTGAGATCAAACGTGGAGAAACATTGGGCATAGTAGGAGAGTCAGGCTGTGGGAAGTCCACTGCCGGTCGTACCATCTTGAGACTGTATGATGCGACTGAAGGGGACGTCCTGTTTGAAGGCAAGAGCATCATGAATTTGAACCAGCAGGAAATGAAGGCAATGCGCCGCAACATGCAAATGATTTTCCAAGACCCTTACGCATCGTTGAACCCGCGTATGACAGTCGGGGATATCATTGGCGAGGCGCTGGATATTCATGGCCTGGCGACTGGTCAGAAGCGCAAAGAGCGCATCCAGGAGCTCCTTTCCTTGGTGAGCTTGAATCCTGAGCATATGAACCGCTTCCCACATGAGTTTTCAGGCGGTCAGCGCCAACGTATCGGAATTGCCCGTGCATTGGCAGTAGAGCCAAAATTCATCGTGTGTGACGAGCCAATCTCTGCTTTGGACGTATCCGTACAAGCACAGGTTGTAAACTTGCTCGAACAGCTGCAAGAAAAAATGGGCTTGACCTACATGTTCATTGCCCATGACTTGTCCATGGTAAAATACATTTCCGACCGTGTAGCGGTTATGTATCTGGGGAAAATGGTTGAGCTGGCAGAAAGTGATGCTTTGTATGAAAAGCCTCTTCATCCGTATACGCAAGCGCTGTTGTCTGCGATTCCGATTCCAGACCCAGAAGTTGAGCGTAACCGTGAGCGCATTGTATTGCAAGGCGACGTACCTAGCCCAATGAACCCACCAAGCGGTTGCCATTTCCGTACTCGTTGCCCGAAAGCAATGCCGGAATGCGCTGCATCTGCACCGGTGTGGAAAGAAGTAGAGCCAGGACATTTCGCAGCTTGTCACTTGTATAACTAAATCAATTTCAAATAGCGAGTTCCGAGGCTTCTCGTGCAGCCCGGAACTCGTTTCCCTTCATAAGGGAGGTTTTACCTCTGAAAAAAATGGGTATTATACCCAGAGGCAAGTTTTTTCAGGGGTATTTTTTCGGAGTTCTTCCACTGGAAAATTGTAGCAGTGATAAAGGGGGCAAGTAGCATGAGCAAATTTTTGTCGCCACGATGGAAAAAGAAGGAGGGAATTTCGAATCTTTTAAAAAAAGTAAATCTGACTAGCCAAGCAGCAACGGAAAAACTAAGAGGCTCTCTTGCTACAAAGATGATTGTGTTTGGTCTAATTCTTGTCCTTATTATTATTGGTTCTTTGCAATACATAGCCCTTTCCTTCTCGAAATCAACGTTGTTTAGCATTACCTCTAATCAGGCAAAAATGCTGGCTGACCAGCATGCGAATAGCATGGAAGATGACTTAAAAGCGATTGTGAACTCCACCAAATCGGCGGCAACCAAACGTGTGATGATGACAGAGCTGCAGCCGCTTATCATGGAGCAGTTTACTCTATTGCGCCAGGCGCATAAAGAAGTTTCTAGAATCTATTTGATCGACACGGCTACCGGGAAATCCCTTTATTCCTTGACGGGGACAAATGAGATTGACTTCAAGCAAAAGCAATACTTCCAGAGAGCACTAACTACGAAATCCTTGGTCATTTCAGATGAAGAAATCGTTGAAGACAGCAAAAAGAGTTTTCTTTATATTGCGACACCCATAGGGGAAAAGGCCGATGATACGAGCAGATTGTTCGTTGTTGGCTTTACGATTGACCAAATGATTCAAAAGATTCCTGAGATCTCTTTCATGGAGAATGGCTACGCATTTGTCGTTCGACAAGATGGTTTGGTGGTAGCCCATCAAAATCCGAACAACAACAACAAGCTCGTGCTGGCTGGTGACAAAGATTATGCAGAGATGCTTGCCCTGATGAAGCATGAGACAAGCAACAGCTTGTTGTACTCGGATCATGGTATTGATTCATTTGCAGCTTTTGCACCCATTCCGATGTTGAACTGGAATGTCGTTTTGTCCACGGGAACTGACGAGGTGTATGGTGAAGTAGACGGAATGTGGTTGTACTTCGTGCTCTTCAGCTTGCCGATCATCGGACTCTCGGTTTGGTCGATCTGGTGGTTTGCGAAGCGGATTCGACTGTCTCTGTTCGCGATAGCCCGGGATATGGATCAAATCGGCGCCGGACATTTTAATATCAACGTAAAAGTAAACGGCAATGACGAGCTAGCTATGGTTGGCCGCAAAATGAATGACATGGCGGCTGAACTTCGCAAGCTGATTGCCCTTGTACAGGGACAAGCGACACAACTGAACGTAGCGACAGATGAGCTGACCCTATTTGCGCAAGAAAACAAAGGAGCCATCAACGTCATTACGGATAATATTTCAACGATTGCCCAACGCGTTTCTACGCAGACGAATGAAGTGCAAGCGACGGCCAATACCGTCTCGGACATCTCGGAAGGTGTCGAACAGGTGGCTGTCGCTGCCGAATCGACATCAGTTGCCACGACCCGTACGTTTGAGAGAGCGCAAGGCGGAATGGAGTTAGTCGAGAACGTAATCAATACGGTACGACGTGCCACTAGTGAGGTAGAACGTACCGCAGGACAAATGCACAGTCTTCGTGAGCGGGCTCGTGAAATTACGAGCATCGTCGAAATGATTACGAGTATTGCATCGCAGACGAATTTGTTGGCGCTGAATGCAGCTATTGAGGCTGCGCGTGCTGGAGATGCTGGACGAGGCTTCTCGGTTGTTGCCAGCGAGGTTCGCAAGCTCGCAGAGGAAAGCAGCTCCTTCTCTGAGCGTATCGCTGCCATTGCCCATTCGATCAATGATGAAGCAATGGATATGAGCAAGCATATGGACGAGATCGTTACCATGGTGAGTGGAGGCTTGCAGTCTGTAGAGTCTGTGGGTACTGCTTTCCAAAATATCGTGGCAGAGATTCAATCAGCTGCAGAGCAAAGCGAATCGATGACGGCAACCTCGGAAGAGATGGCGGCAGGTAATCAGGTTGTGACGAACTCGATGCAGCGTCTTGCCACCATGTCGGATGAAATTAGTGATTCCATCTCAGGTGTGGTAGAGACAGTGGATGAACAATTGAATTCGATTGCACGTATTAATGAAAACGTGGAGCAATTGAAAAAAATGGCGGACGAGTTAACGCAAAATGTGAGCCGCTTCGTGATTTAAGAAAGTGTCCCTTCTGCTAATTGCTGAAGGGATTTTTTTGTGTAACTGGATGTGCTTTCGGGAAGACAATCTTGCCGTTTTTGTGTGAATATTTTCCTTTCATGATGGTGAGAATAAAACCATGAATGGAGGGAAGAGACTGCTATGAAACGGAATGGATACCTCGCTCTATGCTTCGTTATGTGTTTTACCATCTTTTCTCCGCTGGCTATTGCCAAAGAAAAGGCTGGACAGCAAAAGGGTGACAATCATTTTGCCCCATTAGCTTCATCCGCTGTGATGATTGAAGCGGATACGGGAACAGTCTTGTATGAAAAGAATGCCAATGAAAAAATGCCACCCGCCAGTATCACCAAAGTAATGACCATGCTTTTGATCATGGAAGCGGTGGAGCGGGGAGAGCTTAAGTTTACCGATAAGGTTCGAACAAGTGAAAGAGCAGCATCGATGGGCGGGTCACAAATTTTTCTACAGCCCGGTGAAGAAATGACAGTAGAGGACATGTTGAAAGGGATTGCGATTGCTTCAGGGAATGATGCCTCTGTAGCGATGGCTGAGCACTTGGCTGGTACAGAAGAGAGTTTTGTCGCGCGAATGAATGAACGCGCACAGCAGCTCGGCATGAAAAATTCGCATTTTGTCAACTCTAATGGACTTCCTGCCGCGAATCACTACTCTTCGGCGGCAGACATTGCGATTGTGTCACGTGAACTCTTGAAGCACGAAGGCATCACGAAGTTCACCGGTACGTACCAAGACTACTTACGAAAAGATTCAGAAAGCCCTTTCTGGCTTGTGAATACGAACAAGCTCGTACGTTTTTATGAAGGGGTGGACGGTTTGAAAACAGGGTACACAGGAGAAGCGAAATACTGTTTAACCGCGACTGCCAAACGCAACAACATGCGGGTCATTGCAGTCGTTATGGGTGAGCCTGATGTAAAAACGCGCAATAATGAAGTATCGACTCTGTTCAATTACGCATTTACGCACTTTCAGGTGTTGCCGATGTACAAAAAGGGCGAATCTGTGCGCGCAATCGTTGTGGATAAAGGTCAGAAACCGCAAATCAATGCGGTGACACCACATGCAGTTAGTTTGTTGATGAAAAAAGGAGAATCGGCCGATACGTTCCAGAAGGAAATTGTCATTAATGAGACCGTTTCAGCACCTATAGCAAAGAACCAAGTAATCGGCCACATTTTCATCCGCACGAAAGATGGCAAGGAAGTAAATCGAATCGATCTGTTCCCAGAAGATCAGGTAGATAAAGCCAACATGTGGGAGATTCTCAAGCGAGCCACCAAGAGCGTTTTGATTAGCTACTGACAGACATCATGAGCGCGAAAAGAATCGAGTTGCCCCGAATGGAATGGCGCGGCTGCTCGATTTTTTTGTTCTTTTGTCGGCTGGCAGGAATTGGTTTCGCCGAGGAAGAAAGAGAGTTTCTATCAAGGGAGAAGGAGTGTGGCAGCTATGAGTTTACGTGTTGCGATGGAGACACGGCAGGATGTGCTGGTGATCCGTTTGCAGGGTGAGCTGGATCATCATACGGCAGAGGAGTTGCGCAAGAAGGCGGATGATCTTTTGCGTACCTCTACTATACGTCATATTGTGCTGAGTCTGGCTGATTTGACGTTTATGGACAGCTCTGGTATCGGGGTTATTTTAGGAAGATATAAGCAGATTTCCGCCCGATCTGGAGAAATGTACGTCTGCTCGATCAATCCTACGATCTATCGAATATTTGAGATGTCTGGGTTATTCAAGGTGATCAAGTTTCGCGAAAACGAAGCGGATGCTTTGCATGTTCTGGGGGTGGCGTAATGATGGTACAGCGTAACTTTATGTCGGTGTCATTTGCAGCATTGAGCCAAAATGAAGCATTCGCACGTGTAGCAGTCGCAGCCTTCATTTCCCAACTCGAAATTACGATGGACGAGCTGGAAGAAATCAAAACCGTTATATCCGAGGCTGTTACGAATGCCATTATTCATGGATATGACGAAAATCCAGAGGGTGTGGTGCAGATCTCTGTGCGAATTCAAGAGGACAGCATTGATTTGATCGTGGAAGACAATGGACGTGGAATTGAGAATGTGGAGCAGGCCATGCAGCCACTCTATACGACGAAACCAGAGCTGGAGCGCTCTGGGATGGGCTTTACAATTATGGAGAATTTCATGGATTCTTTGGAAGTGGCAACGGTTGTGGGTAAAGGAACAACTGTGCGCCTCACAAAACGCCTGGCGTTTGCCAAAGCCTTGCAAAATTAGGGGTAGTGCCGATGGGTGCCGATATCAAAAACGCGAGTCAACCATTTCTGACCAATGACCAAGTGAAAGAGCTAATCGCCAAAAGCCAATCTGGCGACACTGAGGCACGAGAGCTTCTCGTCAACAGCAATATTCGACTGGTCTGGTCCGTCGTCCAGCGCTTTATCAACCGTGGATATGAAGCGGATGATTTGTTTCAGATCGGTTGTATTGGCCTTTTGAAAGCCGTAGACAAGTTTGATCTCTCCTATGATGTTCGATTCTCAACTTATGCTGTGCCGATGATTATTGGGGAAATTCAACGCTTCTTACGTGATGACGGTACAGTCAAGGTAAGTCGATCACTCAAAGAAACAGCCAATAAGGTACGACGAACAAAGGATGAGCTGTACAAGCAATTCGGTCGCGCACCCACGATTGCTGAGGTTGCGGACGCGGTGGGGATTACGCCAGAAGAAGTCGTGTTTGCGCAAGAAGCAAATCGGGCACCTTCTTCCATCCATGAAACGGTTTTTGAAAATGATGGGGACCCCATTACGTTGATCGATCAGATTGCAGATGAAGGGGTTAACAAATGGTTTGAAAAAATTGCACTCAAGGATGCGATCAGTCGATTGAGCGAGCGGGAACAACTCATTGTCTACCTTCGCTACTACAAGGATCAGACGCAGTCGGAAGTAGCGGAGAGGCTGGGAATCTCGCAAGTACAGGTATCGCGCCTCGAGAAGCGCATTTTGCAAACGATCAAAGACCAAATTGAACACTAACAGATCTAAACACTCTGGTCACTACGTGGCTGGGGTGTTTTGTTTTGTGAAAAACGACTCGATGTTTTTCATTAAACAGAATGTGACCGCGTGCGATCAGCAAATAAGCAATCCTTTCCGTTTATTTGCATGGGTTTTGTGACTCGGCACATACTAGCGAATAATCAGGGTTGTGATGGAAGGGGAAGGTATCATGAAAGACGCGTTGTTTCTGCGCCTGAGAAAGCGATTGGCCGTACAGCCACAAGCCATGATTACGCTTGGAGACATTTGCCAGCTTTACTGGGATGGAGAGCGCGAGGAAGCGTTAAAGCGGATGCCCATTTACCAGACAAAGCCAACGGATGGCAATTTGATCATTATCGATATTATGCAGGTGATTAAAAGGCTGCGTTCAGTCTATCCCGACGTGGAACTGGACGTTCAGGGTGCTCCCCAAATTATTGTGGAGGTGCTTAATCCACGAAAGAAATCGAACCCGATTTTGGTAGCGATGGTGTGGCTTCTCCTGTTCATTGGCTCAGGATTGGCGATCATGAATTTCCATACCGATGTCAGCATGATGCAGGTTCACGAACGAATCTACTATTTGATTACCGGTGAAAAAAGCCATCAGCCCTTATGGATGCAAATTCCTTACTCCATTGGAATTGGTTTGGGGATGGTTCTGTTTTTCAATCATATCTTCCAGAAAAAAATCAACGAAGAACCTAGTCCGCTCGAAGTGGAATTGTTTATGTATCAGCAAAGCCTGGATCAATACTACATACAAAATGAAAACAAGGAAAACCAACGGACGAAGAAATGAGCGTCATCAAGTACTTGTTGCTTATTTTGATCGGGCTGGGTGGAGGACTTGCAGTAGGGAGCGGGCTGGTCGCGTTTATTACCGTTCTGGACATCATTCCAAGGTTGACACAATTAACGAATGCTCATCGATATATCCGCTCGCTGGAATGGGCCTTGGTGGCAGGAGCGCTTTTTTTTACGTTTATTGATTTCTTTCACTGGGGTGCTCATTTACCCATTATCGTATCTTCCATTTACGGGATATTTGCAGGGATATTTGTGGGGACACTCGCCGCAGGACTAACTGAGGTATTGAATGTCTTCCCGATATTAGCGAAGCGTGTCCACATGGATGGTAGTCTTCTCTTTCTGTTGATGGCAGTCGTTTTGGGAAAAGTGACGGGTTCCTTACTGCAATGGCTGCTCCATCTGTGAAATGGTAAATACCACTATTCATAGGCATCTTTAGAAAAAGGAAGGATATAGGAAGAAAGCTTACAAAGGGAGTGAAAGGGCATGGCAACCAAAATAAAATCCAAAAACCCCGGATCGATGCAGATGACCAAACAACTGTATCAACAGCAGGCTTCGAAGTTCCAGCCCAAACGAAACGTTCTGCTCAACTCGTTTCGTGCTTTCTGGGTAGGAGGGACCATATGCTTGTTGGGTCAAGCCATTCAAAATATGTATATTACCTTCTTCGGATTTACGGAGAAAACAGCGAGCAATCCGACCGTTGCGACGCTCATCTTTCTATCCGTTTTGCTGACAGGGTTAGGTGTGTATGACAATATCGGACAGTATGCCGGAGCAGGATCAGCCGTGCCTGTTACAGGTTTTGCCAACTCGATTGCTTCTGCTGCCATCGAACATCGGAGCGAAGGGGTGGTGCTCGGCGTTGGAGGAAATATGTTTAAGCTCGCTGGTTCGGTCATTGTATTTGGGGTTGTTGCTGCTTTTATTGCGGGAATCATAAAGAGCCTGATCAACATGCTTTTCTAAGGGAGGGCTGTCGGTGTCAAACAATCAACCAGTGAAACGAATCAATCGGCAAACCTGGCACTTCGATCAAAATGTTCGTCTGCAAAGCTCGGCAGTTGCTGTGGGACCAAAAGAAGGCGAAGGACCACTGGCGCACTTGTTTGATAAAGTCCACGAGGATATGTATGCAGGCCAACAGACGTGGGAAGACGCCGAACGCCAGATGATGGAGGATGCAGTCAATACCTTGTTGCAAAAGGCGGGCATCACAGGCAAGGATGTGGATCTCATTCTCGCTGGCGACCTGTTGAATCAGAATATCACGACCAACTTTACAGCAGAAAAGCTGGCGATGCCACTGCTCGGCATGTACGGAGCGTGCTCAACCTCGATGCTCACACTGGCAAATGCGGCGGCCCTGGTAAACGCAGGCTATGCAAACAAGGCGATCGCTGCTTGCAGTAGCCACAATGCCACAGCGGAGAGGCAGTATCGATATCCCACGGAATACGGTGGGCAAAAGCCCCCAAGTGCCCAGTGGACGGTGACAGGAGCCGGTGCGGGATTAGTTGGAATCGGGGGAACTGGCCCGCGCATTACATATGCGACGATGGGAAAAGTAGTAGACATGGGGATTAAAGACCCGTTTGACATGGGGACGGCTATGGCTCCAGCAGCTGCATCGACGATCCAGACGCATTTTCAAGATACAGGGCGCTCCCCACAATCCTATGATTTGATCGTGACTGGCGACTTGGCAGCTGTCGGGTACCCGATTCTAAAAGAGCTCATGTTGACGGAAGGATACGACATGGATCGAGTCTACAATGATTGTGGGTTGATGATTTATTCCCCTGATCAGGATGTATTTTCAGGTGGGAGCGGTTGCGCAAGCAGTGCCGTGGTCACGTATAGCTACATTTTGGATCAGCTCAACCGTGGGTTACTGAAAAACGTGTTGGTCTGTGCCACGGGAGCACTCTTAAGCCCAGTGAGCTATCAGCAGGGTAATTCGATACCGTGCATTGCCCATGCGGTTGCACTTGAAGGAGGAAAATGATGGAGTACCTAATTGCTTTTGTCGTAGGGGGATTGGTCTGTGTAGTAGGTCAGCTCCTTCTGGATGTTGGCAAGCTAACACCTGCTCATGTCATGAGTACGCTGGTCGTGGCAGGAGTCTTTCTCGATTTTATCGGCGTGTATGACAAATTTATCGATTTCGCGGGCGCAGGTGCGACAGTACCGATTACGAGCTTCGGGCATTCTTTGTACCATGGAGCCATCGGTGAGGCCGAACAACATGGGTTGATCGGTGTGGCAACGGGGATTTTCGAGGTTACGAGTGCGGGTATATCGGCTGCGATCGCATTCGGATTTTTTGCCTCTCTCATTTTTAAACCCAAAGGGTAAGTCCAGGCAGCAAAAGGCGGTGACCCAGCATGGACACAGCACGCCGGAAAGTCATATTGGTGACAGACGGAGATCATATTGCCCAAAAAGTTATCGAGAATGTCGCCAAGCAATTTGGTGGTCGATGCATATCGCTGTCTGCGGGGAATCCGACTCCACTGCGAGGGAATCAGATGGTCGAACTGATTAAAATGACACCTTATGATCCTGTCATCGTCATGTTCGATGACAACGGAGATTACGGCAAGGGTAGAGGGGAGCGAGCACTCGAATACGTGGTGAAGCATCCTGATATCGAAGTAATCGGTGCGATTGCAGTAGCCTCGAATACACACTGGGTCAAGGGTGCGAAGGTCGCCTATTCCGTAAACAACCAAGGACAAATTGTGAACGAAGCGGTGGACAAGGACGGGTACGCAGACGAGCAACTGCAGCATCATATTTATGGAGATACTGTAGACATTTTGAATTACCTGCATGTACCCAATGTCATCGGCATTGGAGATATAGGCAAAATGGAAGGGAGGGATAGTTTGCAAAACGGTTGTCCCATCACAACGAGAGCGGTGCAATGGATAATGGAAAGGAGCGGCGCTCATGGCACAGGTCACGGAAAAACGTCATCCCATTTCAACTTATCTTGAAGAGAATCAGAAGTATTTGAACGACAGACTTGGTGTCGGCAAGAGTTTTGATATTGGGGTCCATGATTTTTATGTGGGTCATACACGTATGTTGTTGTATTACATAAACGGCTTCGCGGAAAGCCTATTGATCTCGCAGATCATGCGTGAGCTGAACGATGTACGTGAGAGGGATATGGCTGACAACGCTTTCGACCATTTGTTTCACAAATTTATCCCTTTCTACCAACTGAGCAAGGTGGAAACGACCGACGAGTTTATGGATAAATTGCTTGTCGGTCAAGTAGGACTGATCATTGACCGATCTTCCCATGCCATTATCATCGATGCCAAAATCCTGCCGAATCGCACACCACAGGAGCCAGATACAGAGCGAATCGTCCGCGGCGCGCATGACGGTTTTACAGAAGTACTCGTAACTAATACGTCTCTTACCCGCCGAAGAATACGTGATGAGCGGCTCCGATTTGAAATCATGCAGATTGGGGAGCGTACCAAAACAGATGTTGCGGTTGCCTACTTGCACGATGTAGCGAATGAAGAGTTGGTCCATACGTTGAAGGAGCGGCTACAAAACATCCAGATTGACGGTATACCGATGGCAGAAAAAACCGTCGAAGAATTTATCATCGGAAAAACGTTGAACCCTTTCCCGTTAGTACGATATACAGAACGACCCGATGTGGCTGCTGTACATCTATTAGAAGGTCACGTCCTGATTTATGTGGATACTTCGCCGAGTGTCATGATCACACCCGCCACATATTTTCATCATGTACAGCATGCGGAGGAGTATCGACAAACGCCGGTAATCGGTGCTTATCTGCGCTGGGTTCGTTTTCTGGGAATCTTTGCATCGGTTTTTATTTTACCGATCTGGCTGCTATTGGTCATGCACCCTTCCATGATACCGGAGCCGCTTCATTTCTTAGGGATCAAAAAGATGGGCAGCATTCCTATTTTGGCACAATTCGTGATCGCTGAGCTCGGTCTGGACTTGATGCGGATGGCCGCCATTCATACGCCTGCGCCGCTCTCGATTGCCGTAGGTTTATTGGCCGCGATTCTGGTCGGGGACGTGGCGATCAAGGTAGGACTTCTTGCACCCGAGGTTATTTTGTATTTGGCAGTCGCGGCAATCGGGATGTACTCGACTCCTAGCTATGAGATGAGCTTGGCAAATCGACTTATTCGCTTGTTTTTGATACTGATGGTGGGCTTTTTCTCCACACCTGGACTGATGATCGGACTTACGGTCATCCTGATTTTCTTGGCTTCCACCCGTTCGCTCAATACACCTTACTTATGGCCTTTCATTCCATTCAACTACAAAGGGATGAAAGATATTGTGGTACGGCTGGCTGTGCCAAGCAAAAACAATAGGCCGAGTATCGTTCGCTCACAAAATTCCTCTCGGCAATAAAATAATATTCTGAAAACGGAGGGCATCACCCATTGTCAAACGCACAACCTTGTAGTAAATTGTAGGGAAGCCTTACGAACAAAAGTTTCTGTATGGCAACTGACGCTCCTCGTTGGTTGCCTTTCTCTATAAAAGGTTGTCTATATACATCATCGGTGCGAATGCATTGGGGAGGAAACGGAACATGTACTTACACGGGACAAGTCGAGTGAATGAACAAGGAAACTTGGAAATCGGAGGCTGTGATACGACACAGCTAGCTGCTACTTACGGAACACCTTTATATGTGTATGACGAACAACAAATTCGCACCAAATGCCGGGAATTTGTCAATGCCTTTCACAATACGGGTTTTTCCTTCCAGGTTGCTTACGCGAGCAAAGCTTTTTGCACGATGGCGATGTGCAAGTTGGTTGAAGAGGAAGGCTTGTCACTCGATGTAGTATCTGGCGGCGAATTGTATACGGCCCTGCAAGCTGGATTCCCTGTAGAGCGCATCCATTTTCATGGCAACAATAAATCTCCAGAAGAGTTAATCATGGCGCTTGATGCCAAAATTGGCTGTTTCGTTGTGGACAACTTTTATGAGCTGCATATCCTGGCACAATTGGCCGAAGAGCGAAACGAAAAAGTCGCCATTCTCTTGCGTGTCACGCCGGGTGTAGAAGCTCATACCCATGAATACATTTCTACAGGGCAAATTGATTCCAAGTTTGGCTTTGATGTGCAAAACGGCCAGGCTCTTGAGGCGATTCAATTCTCTCATGAAAGCAATCATCTCCATTTATTGGGAGTTCATAGCCATATTGGTTCACAAATATTTGAAACAGAAGGCTTCCTCGTCGCTGTCAAACGGTTGACAGAGCTGTTGGGCGAAGCAAAAGAAAAGCTTGGATTCCTCCCAGAAGTACTGAATGTAGGAGGCGGCTTCGGTATTCGGTATGTAGAAGGCGATACACCGCAGCCAGCGGAAACGTATATCAAAGCTATTACAGATATCGTTCGCCAAGAACTCACGGCGCTTGCGATTCCTCTACCTGAGATTTGGATCGAGCCAGGTCGCAGTATTATAGGCGATGCAGGGACAACCTTGTACCGAATTGGGTCACATAAGAACATCCCAAATGTCCGGAAATATATTGCGGTCGATGGTGGGATGACAGACAATCTGCGACCAGCTTTGTACGATGCAGAATACGAAGCAGCGATTGCGAACAAAATGAAAGCACCTGCCACTGAAGTTGTATCCATTGCAGGGAAGTGCTGTGAGTCTGGTGATATGCTCATCTGGGATGTGAAGCTGCCAGAAGCGCAAGCGGGCGATATTCTCGCAGTCCCAAGTACAGGAGCATATGGTTATTCGATGGCGAACAACTACAATCGGATCGCACGTCCGGCAGTTGTATTTGTAAAGGACGGAGAAGCAGAAGTGGTTGTACGACGTGAAACGTACGCAGAAGTAGTCGGTCATGATGTTATGCCAAAACGCGCACAGCTAATGCGCTAAACTTCATAAAAAATGCACAAGCCTTCCTGATTGTTTGGGAAGGTTTTTTATTTCCTTCATCTCCCATTCATAATTGCTTAATGTTTTCTCTGCATAATGAAAGGGTGAGGGGGAGCGATTCATCATGTTGTCGACTCTTATGAAGCGGTTTCGACGAATACCCTACATTTCATTGGACAAACGCCAATGGATGAAGGCGATGATTCGGCAAGAAGTGGAGAGAGAGAAGAAAGTCGTCATGTTTTATATAGATATTGTAAAGCTGACAGAGGTAGAGCATCGCTATGGTGATACGAGTGCCAAGAGAGTTCTTCATATATTCGAAAGCATTTTGCCAGCTGTAGCTCGTCAAGCATTTGAAATCAAAGGGAGAATCATCGCGATTCAAAAGCTGTGGGGCGATGATTTTGCGATCTACACTTCCTTTTCGAAAATGATGAGTGAGGAAGACTGTCAAATGCTCTCGATTCATTTTCAGGAGTTGGCTGAACGACAGTTAAATCGGCAAGTGAGCTTCGTCAATCGTGAGGAGCTTCGTGTCCATATCGGGTATGCGGAAATCATCGGAGAAGATATCGTGAAAGAGATGTATACCTCTGTCAAACATGCTGCTCATATGGCCAAATATGGGATTACCTCCGAAAAATATACGAACATCAGACAATTTCACAAGCTGCTTGCAGAAGAAAACGTTCAGATGCACTTCATGCCGATCATTCATTTGCCAAATGGCGAAGCTTTGGGATGGGAGGCACTGGCACGAGGACCGGTCAACAGTCTCTTTGAAACTCCCGCTTCCTTGTTCCATTATGCACAAGAGACGGATACTGTGTTTCGTTTGGAGCATATATGCCGCAAGCGGGCATTGGAGCATATACGCTACCTGAAGCCGCATGAAAAACTATTCATCAATTTGGACCCACGGGCGATTGACGATCCGTTTTTGTTGCGTGGCAAAGTGCAGATGCTTTTGGCAGAGTATGAGCTGACGCCACAAAACATTGTTTTTGAAATTACAGAGCGCCACGCGATCACGAATTACGCTGTCTTTCGAAAAATCATCGAGGAGTACCGCAAGCAGGGCTATATGATTGCCGTTGACGATGCGGGTGCAGGGTATTCCAGCTTGGAATCGATTACAGAAATCTATCCAGACTTTATTAAGCTCGATATGTCATTGATCCGCAATATCGATGTCGATCCGATCAAGCAGGCGTTGTTGGAGACATTTGTATCCTTTGCTGACAAAGTGAACTGCAAAATCATAGCAGAAGGGATCGAAACAGAGCGTGAGCTGGAAACGCTCATGGACGTCGGTGTCATTTACGGACAGGGTTACTATTTAGGCAAGCCGGACAAAGGGATGGCGCAGCTATGTGGAACGGCTATGAACTTTTTGCGGTTTACGATGGAAAAGCGGATAGAGCAAGAAGCAGAACCAATGCTGCTCACTCCGGCCATGACGGAAATCTTGGCGAAGACAATCAGTGTTGAAAAGCACGTGAAAGTAAGACACATCCATGATATTTTCGAACAAAATCAGCGAATTGAAAGCGTGGTTGTGCTGGAGAAAGGCATACCGGTTGGACTTGTCATGCGGTTTTCTCTGTATCAAATTCTCGGTGGTCAATACGGAATCGCGCTGTATTATGAAAGGCCTGTTTCTCAAATCATGAATACCAACCCGCTCAAAGCTACCAAAGACGACAAATTGGATGAGGTAGCGAAGCGGGCGATGGCCAGAGATGCTTATCATTTGTATGATGTGGTTATTATTATTGATGAGGATGGGGAGTACATCGGTATCGTTACCGTGCAGAAGCTATTGGACAAAATGGCTTCCATCAAACTCGAGATGGCGAGCTCTGCCAATCCGCTGACAGGATTGCCGGGGAACGTGCAGATTGAAAGGGAGTTGAACCAACGGCTGAAACGGAATGATCATCAGGTGGTCATCTACTGTGATCTCGACCGTTTCAAATGGTTTAACGACCGCTACGGGTTTGAAGTGGGTGACCAGATTATTGTTCGAACCGCGAACTTGTTACGGGAAGCCTCGAAATGGTACGGTAGCGGGTCTGATTTCGTCGGTCATATTGGCGGAGATGATTTTATCCTGATTACAACGGCGCAGTGTGCGAATGATGTTATTTTGTTTATCATGGATGCTTTTACGCCGTACTTTTCGGATATTTATGAAAAGCGCAGAATGGGGGACGGTCAGGAGCTCGCGATGTCGATGGCAGGTGTCGTCCTTTACGCAGGGAAGTACTCCAGTGCGGAACAAGTTGCAGAGAAGGCAGCGTACGTGAAAATGGTGGCAAAGGCGAAGGCGGGTACTGTTTTTATTATCGACTGTGAGTTGCCTGGCGACGAGCAGATCCGCATCGAGGGATAAATTGGACGTCAATCGATCTCCATGGTAGAATGGGTACGTTAACTTTACAAGGTATGGAGGTCAACATATGAAAAAGGCGCTCATCACCATGGAAAATGGTAACCCAATCGAGTTGGAGCTGTTCGATCAGGAAGCTCCGGGTACAGTAGCAAACTTTGAAAAATTGGCGAACGAAGGCTTCTACAACGGTCTGTCCTTCCACCGCGTTATCCCTGGCTTCGTAGCACAAGGCGGATGCCCTTACGGAACAGGTACAGGCGGTCCTGGCTACACCATCAAATGTGAAACAAAAGGAAACCCACACAAGCATCTGCGCGGTTACCTGTCCATGGCACACGCTGGTAAAGACACAGGCGGAAGCCAATTTTTCATCTGCTACGATTCTTTCCCTCACCTCGATGGCGTACATACAGTATTTGGTCGTGTCACTTCCGGTCTGGAACATGTTGATGCAATCAAACAAGGCGATAAAATGGGTACAGTAAAAGTAGGCGAATAAAAGTTTCATGAACACCGATGAGGGAAACCTTGTCGGTGTTTTTCGTTAGGATGTATGCTGGGTCAAGCTGCAATGGGGTTGTAAGCCTATCTATCTGCTGGTATGCTAGAAGATAGACGATTTTTATATGGGGTTGTTCAAAAAGATGACTTTTTGAACGCGCATGATTGGAGGAAGCAATGGATCTTTTTCACTTTGATTGGAAAACAGTACCGTTTCGCTTAATTGCGTTCGTTATCGCTTTCACTTTGCATGAATGGGCGCATGCCTTTGTCGCTTGGAAGCTGGGTGACAATACGGCGAAATCGGAGGGTCGCTTAACATTAAATCCAATCCCGCATATCGATCCGTTTGGTTTGATTCTCATTTTGTTTGGTCCATTTGGGTGGGCGAAGCCGGTGCCGATCAATCCTCTTCATTTTCGCGGGAACAAGCGTTTAGGTATCGTGTATGTTTCATTTGCGGGTCCATTAATCAACCTGATACTCGCAGTATTGTTTTGTGTTGTGTATTTCCTTGTGGATAGTTCCGGTGTACTGGTGGGAATGCATGAAAAAGTAGCGTATGCAATTGAATCGACATTAGTATTTTCTGTTTTAATCAATACAGCTCTTTTCATTTTCAACCTTTTGCCGATTCCACCATTGGACGGATACAAGATACTGAGATTCTTATCTCCTCGCAGTTGGGATGGAAAGTTCTATCATTATGAAGTCTATGGACCTTGGATTCTCCTATTACTGATTTTTATCCCGGGGGTCAGCTCAATGATCTTCGGAATTCCCCATCGGATTGCTCTTTCATGGGTAGAACAGATTGCGAATAATATCTTGAACGTGTTCATCTAACGGAAACGAGGGACGTCTTTTGGCTTACAGCATCAAACTTGATTCCTTTGAGGGACCACTCGATCTGTTGCTCCATCTGATCGACAAGGCTGAGGTGGACATCTATGACATACCGATAGCGGAAATTACGGAGCAATACCTCGCGACGATTGACAAGATGCAAGAGCTCCAACTGGATGTGGCCAGTGAGTTCGTAGTCATGGCGGCTACGCTCCTCTCTATTAAAAGCAAGATGCTGTTACCCAAAAAGGAGGAGCATGTCTTTCAACAGTTCCTCGATATGGATGTAGACGAGATAGACCCGCGTGAAGAGCTGGTTGCGCGTCTGTTGGAGTACAAGCGCTACAAGATGCTTGCCGAGAACTTGCGAGAAATGGAGATCGGTCGTAATCAAGTGTTTACGCGTCCCGCAGAGAATTTGTCTCCTTATGCGCGTGAAGAGGATCATACCGTAACGAATGTGTCCCTTTACGATTTGATCAACGCGCTGGAAAAGCTGGTGAAGAAAACGAAAGAAAAAGAACCGATGACCAAGGTGTCGCGTGACGAAATCTCCATCAAGGATCGGATGACGGAGATACGCCAAGCGGTACGCGGGGGTGGGATGGTTCGTTTTTCTGAGTTGTTTTCCCAAGGTGCGACGCGCACAGAGATTGTAACTACCTTTCTCGCCTTGCTTGAGCTCATGAAGGCTAAGCATATTACGTGTGTACAAAATCAATTGTTCCAAGACATCATCATATGTGAAAACGGAACGGAAGGAGCCCATACCGATGGACTATGACAAGCTGAAAGGCGTAATCGAGGGCTTGCTGTTCATCTCGGGTGATGAAGGAATCGATGCCAAAGAAATCAGTGAAATCACTGAGGTATCGGAGGAAGAGGTCATCGACTTGATCGAAGACATGAAAGCTGACTTCCGCCGGGCAGGACGCGGTATTCAAATCGTGGAAGTGGCAAAAGCGTATCAGCTGACCACTCTGCCCGAGCATGTGCCCTATTTTGAACGGCTAGCAACATCGCCAGGTCAGTCAACGTTATCCCAAGCAGCATTGGAGACTCTCGCCATTGTTGCGTACAAGCAGCCCTTGACCCGCTCGGAAATTGAAGAAATCCGTGGCGTTAAATGCGAAAAAGCACTGAATACCCTCCTATCCAAACAACTCATCCGAGAAGCGGGGAGAGCAGAGGGGATCGGACGCCCCATTTTGTACGCGACCACCAAAGAATTTTTGGAGCATTTTGGTCTACGGGAACTGGGGGATTTGCCAGAACCGCCTGTCAATCTTGATATTGAAGAAGCGCGTCTTGAAGCATCAGCGCTATTTGGAAAAGCAGAAGAAGCGACAAACGACTAGTTACAGCCCGGACAGTTTTTCGTACTATCATACGACTCGTCCCCATATACTATGGTACAAACCTGTGTATCGTGGTATAACGACGGCTTTTCTCTTGCTTTATAGGCGAGGTTGAGCCCAAGTTTTCAAATGGGGAGGACGTTTATGAACATACGAAAATATCTGTCCGGCGTACTCGTCGTTTTTCTTTTTATACAGATGGCTCTTTCGCCAGTAGCGATGGTAAAAGCTGCTGTAGCTCCACCTAGCTTGTCAGCTGAAGGTGCAGCGCTCATCGATGTAGAGAGTGGACGGATTCTTTATTCCAAAAACGGTACGAAAAAAATGAGAATTGCGAGCCTGACCAAAACGATGACAGCCATCGTAGCGATCGAGATGGGCAAACTGGATGCACAGGTAACAGTACCCCCACAAGCAGTAGGCGTAGAAGGCTCATCGATCTACTTGAAAAATGGAGAAAAGCTCACGCTCGAAGAACTGCTGTACGGTTTGATGCTGCGATCTGGCAATGACGCAGCCGTCACCATCGCCACGCACATCGGAGGATCAGTGCCTGGATTCACTTACTTGATGAATGAAAAAGCTGCGATGATTGGAATGGAGCATACGAATTTCACCAATCCGCATGGATTAGATGACAGTAACCAGCATTACTCCACCGCGGAAGATATGGCAAAGCTGTCCGCCTACGCCCTACATAATCCGGCGTTTCGTCAAATCGTCTCAACGAAAGTCAAGGATATTTCATGGGAAGGCGAACAGTGGGACCGGCGTCTACTCAACAAAAACAAGATGCTTCACCTATACAACGGTGCTGATGGTGTGAAAACGGGATACACCAAACTCGCGAAGCGTTGCCTAGCTTCCTCTGCCACACGGAATGGAAGGCAGTTGGCGACAATTACTCTAAATGCTTCTGATGACTGGAACGACTCCGCCAAGCTGATGGACTGGGGCTATGCGAATTATCCGCTACAAGAACTGGTCAAGAAAGGGCAGGAGGTAAAGCCTGACACGCCAGTCACACTTGAAGCAGGAACTCATCTTGTCACAACAAACACTTTTCAATATCCACTGCAATCAGCAGAGGCAGAGGGGATTCACAAGCGAGTCGTTATGGGAGAATCGACGGTTACAGCGAAGATGAATGGTCAACTGGCAGGGTTTCTTCAGCTCTATTTAAAGGAGAAGAGGATTGGGCAGGTTCCGCTTTTAGTGAGTGTGGATGCGCCAACTTTAGCAGCTCCGCAAGCTTCACGCTCAATGTGGCAGCAGTTTTGGGAGATAGTGTCAGGGGGGCTGTGGAGTGCTTAATGTCATCTGGCTCGGGTTGATTATCATTAGCATTGTCGTTGCAGCCATGACAGGGAGGATGGAAGCGATCAATGCAGCAGCGTTTGAGGGAGCCAAGACAGGGGTAACGGTTTGTCTCGGACTTCTCAGTGTTCTCGCCTTTTGGATGGGAATGATGCGGATTGCAGAAAAGTCAGGACTCCTTGAGCTATTGGCGCGGGTATTGTCACCGATCATCCAAGTCCTTTTTCCCGATGTACCAAAAGGGCATCCTGCTATGGGATACATCCTCTCAAATATGAGTGCAAACCTACTCGGGCTTGGCAATGCAGCAACCCCAATGGGGCTGAAAGCCATGGAGGAGCTCCAAAAGCTAAATCCAGACAAGCAAAACGCTTCGCCTGCCATGTGTACGCTGCTGGCGATCAATACGGCGAGCATTACGATTATTCCTACGACAATGATCGCAATCCGCATGCAGTATGGCTCCGTGAATCCCGTAGAAATCGTAGGTACTACGCTGTTATCTTCCTTTGCTGCCACCATTGTCGCCCTGTTGATTGATCGCATGTATCGTTATCGGCATATACGAAGACACAGATAGGGGGAGTCCTTATGTACCAATGGGTATCCCTGCTCTCTCTTTGGGCCATTCCCGTTACGATTGCCTTTGTCTTGTTGTATGGGTGGCGGAAACAAGTCCCCGTCTACGAGACGTTCGTAGATGGAGCAAAAGGTGGCTTAACCACTACGATTCGCATACTCCCGCACCTGATCGCTATGATGGTCGCGGTGAGTATGTTTCGGGAGTCAGGAGCATTGGATCTACTGCTTCGCGCACTCAAACCGCTTCTTGACCTGCTGCATTTTCCAGAGGAACTGGTCCCGTTGGCGTTGCTTCGTCCATTGACAGGAACAGGCTCGCTTGCGATTGCAACAGATCTGATCGCGCAGTACGGTCCCGATTCTTTTTTGGGCAGACTGGCAGCTACTATGCAAGGGAGTACAGATACGACACTGTATGTCCTAACCGTTTATTTTGGCGCAGTTGGCATTCGCAATTCTGCTTATGCGTTAAAAGTAGGCTTGTGGTCGGACCTGGCAGGTGTCATATTCTCGCTGCTCATTGTCTCCTACATTTTCGCTTAAAAAGAGCTCAAATAGAGTAGGCTTTGGAAACTTCCTCATGGATATGGGGAAGTTTTTCCCTTTTTCTTGTCCACACTAGTAAGAATGGGTATGATGTTGTAGAGGTGAACCAACGATGGAACGTTTACAGAAAGTATTGGCGCATGCTGGAGTCGCCTCTCGTCGCCATTGTGAAGAATTGATTGCGCAAGGTAAGGTGCAGGTAAATGGCCAAGTCGTACGAGAGCAGGGAATAAAAGTCGATCCACGCAAGGACAAAATTGTGGTGAATGGACAGCAGGTTAAGCTGGAGCAACATGTCTATCTCTTGCTGTACAAGCCTACTGGTGTCATTACGAGCGTCACAGACCCGCGCGGCAGACGGGTAGTGATCGATCTGTTGAAGGGAATTAACGAACGGGTATATCCAGTAGGTCGCTTGGATTACGATACTTCCGGCTTGCTGCTCTTGACGAACGACGGGGAGCTCGCCAACAGGCTGGCACATCCAAGCTATGAAATCGATAAAGTGTATCGGGCATGGGTCAAGGGAATCCCTAGTCAGGAAAAAGTACGCAAGCTAGCAACCGGCATTCGTTTGGAAGACGGCATGACTTCTTCGGGTCAGTCCAAATTGTTGAAGACAGAGCCTAGCAGCCAGAGGGCATTGGTAGAACTGACCATACATGAAGGACGAAACCGCCAAGTGCGCAGAATGTGTGAGGCGATCGGTCATCCGGTGTTGACATTGGAGCGAATCCGTTTAGGGTTTCTCACATTAGATGGACTAAAGCCGGGCGAATTTCGCAAGCTCACTCATGAGGAAGTGGAGAGCTTGAAACGGGGGTTGGTTCAAAAGAAACGGAGTCCGCGGTCGAAAGATTGATTCGTTCAAAATCTGTTCATAAGTTGTGCGCTGGAGGAAAAACTAGGAACGCTATAATAGAATGGGAAAAGGATGCAATTTATTAGCAGTAGATGGGAGTAAGGCGTCATGAACAAAAGCAATCGTACATATGTCAGGATCGCGGTATTGGGTGTTTTGCTTGTAGCGCTGGTCTTTGCACTCTATTCCAGCTTTGTGAAGGACCCCGGTGCTGTGAAAGCAGGAAGCGATGCTCCGAATTTCAGTTTGGAACAATTGAATGGACCAGAGCTGGCTCTGGAAAGTTTGAAAGGAAAGGGCGTTATCCTCAATTTCTGGGGCACGTGGTGTGAACCCTGTAAGAAAGAAATGCCCGCCTTGCAACAGCAATACACGAAGTTTAAAGACAAGGGACTGGTTGTAGTCGGCGTCAATATCGGAGAATCGCCAGTTGCCGTAGAACCATTCGTGAAGCAGTTCGGGATTGACTTCCCTATTTTGCTCGATCGCCAATCGCAAATTACAAAGCTGTATCGAATCGGTCCGATTCCGACGACCTTTTTCATAGACCCAGATGGAGAAGTGCAGGAGATTTTTATCGGGCAGTTAAATGAAGCGATGATTGAGTCAAAAGTAACAAAAATCTTGCCGTAAGTGAGGAGCAATGATGGATCAGCGAAAATGCGAATGCGGTCATACCAACCCGGTTGGAACGCTGCTCTGTGAGTCTTGCGGGAAGCCTTTGAATGTGGAAGTTCACGAGCAGACATTGTTTCCTGACATGCGTTATGAAGGAATGGCAAGACGTTCTCAAACGAATAACACGAAGGTAATCGATCTAGTCTGGAACTTTTTTTCTTCGGTCAAAATTGCAATCGGTATCATTATTGTCATTTTGGTGGCCTCCGCAGTCGGAACCATCTTTCCGCAGCAAATGTACATACCGGTACCTGTACCGACAGAAGCAGATGTTGCCCGCTTTTATACAGAAACATATGGAACGATAGGAACGATTTTTTACGGCCTTGGATTTCACAATATGTACTCTTCCTGGTGGTTTGTGACGCTTCTGGTTATGCTCGGTACTTCTTTGGTTATCTGTAGTCTGGACCGTGTAGTACCGCTGTATAAAGCGTTAAAGAAACCGAGATTGAACCAGCACAAGTCCTTTTTGAAAGGGCAAAAGCTGTTTGCAGAGGGGGAGCTTGCCCCAGAAGCCAATCAGACTGCGATACTGGACGCTTCCGCTCTGGCATTGAAAGAAAAAGGATATCGCATTTTCCGCACGGACCGAGCGATTATGGCTGAAAAAGGCCGTTTTAGCCGTTGGGGTCCTTACATTAATCACATTGGATTGATCTTGTTTTTGGTTGGTACCCTGATGCGAAGCCTGCCTGGTTTTTACTTGGACGAGTACGTCTGGGTGCGTGAGGGACAAACAATGGCGATTCCGAATACCCCTTACTACATAAAAAACGAGAATTACACGACAGAGTATTGGTCGAAAGAAGAAATGCCAGAGGCACTGGAGCTTAAGGGCGGAGCCATAGTGAAGAGCTACCAAACAGAGGCCATTTTGTATGAAAATAAAAACGCTGACGTTCCAGGGAAAAAGCCGGATTTGGTAGAAGTGCAGAAGGGGCCAATCGTCGTGAATCATCCGATGGAGCAGGGCAGCCTCTATATTTATCAGAGTGGCGTGCAAGAAATGCAGCTTGGAGCGCTCAATTTTACAGTAGTCGATTTGAAAAACAATAAAAAAGAGATCGGCCTTATCAAAATTGATCTGTACAATCCACAGTCCGAGCAAACCATTGCAGATGGGTTCACGGTACGGATTTTGGATTACTTCCCCGATTTTATAATGGGAAAAGACGGGAAGCCTGCGACGAAAACCAATTTGCCAAAAAATCCGATGGTGGCTTTGGAACTCATTGGAGAGAATGGCAAGTACAACGAAAAATTGGTTTATCTAGAAGGTACCTTTCTTACACAGAAAAATGATCCGCAATACGGACTCGACATCAAAATGCCTGATTTAATCGATATTGCAGGGCTGAATGTACGGGTGGACAAAGCATTGCCACTGATTTATTTCGGTTCCTTCATCTTCCTTGCGGGCGTTGCAATCGGTATGTTCTGGCAACATCGACGGGTTTGGGTACAGACGCAAGAGGGAAGTATCTTGGTAGCGGCCCATACGAATAAAAACTGGTTCGGTCTTCGCAGGGAAGTTGACGGACTGGTTAAACAAGCGGAGCTCCCTGTCACGATAGAAGATAAAACGAAGGCCAAAGCCTAAAGCTTCAAAGGGGGGACTAACAACGTGCAGCTCATTCAACTGAGTGACTGGTTATTGGATATCGCGTTCCTGCTCTACGTGATCTCGTCTATCGTCTTTGCTATAGCCGTGACGGGTAAAAACTGGGCAGGGCGTGATCCCAAGCAACATGAAGGGCGCTATGGACGGATTGCGTATGGGTTAGCCGTTATCGGTTTTGTGGCGCAAACAGGGTATGTGGCTGCTCGCTGGATTGCCGGCGGTCATAGTCCGACGAGTAACATGTTTGAGTTCATGGCATTCTTGGATTACTGTATTATCCTGGCATACTTAATTATTTACCGGATCTACAAGCTGACCTCGATTGGGGCATTCGTTCTTCCGCTTGGGGTGATCATGCTCGCGTATTCGTACGTGTTTCCAAAGCAAATCACCCCATTGATTCCGTCTTTGCAGAGCTACTGGCTGCACATTCACGTGACAACCGCTGCACTGGGTGAAGGGATTTTAGCAGTTGGTTTTGCAGCGGGTCTCATGTATTTGATCCGTACCGTTCCGCAACATATATCGACGAAAAGTACGAAATGGCTGGAAACCGTGCTGGCTGTGGTCCTGATGCTCGTTGGATTCATTTTGATGGATTCTACGTTTGCTCGTATGGATCAAAAGACGGTATTTGAGATGAAGAAAGAAGAAATGAGTGCAGCTGGACAGATGGTAAAACCAAAAGTCGAGTACATCCTGCCTGCAATTGTTGCACCTGTTGATTCAACCATCATCAAGGAAGGGCCAATGTCACCACTCTTTGAGGCACCTACCTGGATGGAAGGAAAAGACGCCGCACGCAAATTGAACACGATGCTGTGGTCAGTCCTTACTGGGGTATTTCTGTATGGCGGATTGCGTTTGATTTTCCGAAAACGATTAGGGGCTGCTATCAAGCCTTCGGTTGAGAGCGTCGATCCTGAGCTTCTAGACGAGATCAGTTATCGAGCAATCAGTATCGGATATCCGGTGTTTACTCTCGGGGCCCTTATCTTTGCAATGATTTGGGCAGAAGAGGCATGGGGACGATTCTGGGGATGGGACCCGAAGGAAGTATGGGCATTAGTTGTCTGGCTCTTCTACAGTGCATACTTGCACTTGCGTCTATCCAGAGGATGGATCGGAGCAAAATCAGCATGGATGTCCGTTATCGGGTTTGTCATTATCTTGATTACACTGGTCGTGGTCAACTTGGTCATTGCTGGTTTGCACTCTTACGCTGGGGTGTAGAATTTCCTCGAAAAGCTGGTTTTACCACCAGCTTTTTGGACTATCTTCTAACGGTTTTACGATATTATGAGAGCAAGAGGTGTTCCAGATGGAAAAAATGGCACGTATTCTCGTAGTGGATGATGAAGAGCGCATTCGCCGACTTCTGAAAATGTACTTGGAAAGAGAAAACTTCCTGATTGATGAGGCAGATAATGGAGAGCAAGCAGTCGAAATGGCTGTGGGAAGTGACTATGATATCATTTTGCTCGACTTGATGCTGCCAGGAATGGACGGGATCGAGGTATGCCAGCGTGTTCGTGAATTCAAGGCAACCCCTATTATTATGCTGACGGCAAAAGGGGAAGAAACAAACCGTGTTCACGGGTTTGAGGCAGGGGTAGACGATTATGTCGTGAAGCCGTTCAGCCCACGTGAGGTCATGTACCGGGTAAAAGCGATTCTTCGTCGTTCTTCCGCGACAGCTTATTTGAAGACAGAGACATTCAATAGTCATTCTGTCCTTGTTTTCCCGGAATTGACCATTGACCACGATGCACACAAAGTGATCGCAAGCGGCCAAGAGGTAAGCCTGACTCCAAAGGAGTATGAGCTATTGCACTACCTGGCATTGTCGCCGGATAAAGTGTTTACGCGTGAAGAACTGTTGAAAGATGTGTGGCACTACGAGTTCTTTGGCGATTTGCGTACGGTGGACACACATATCAAACGTCTTCGCGAAAAATTGAACCGTGTTTCTCCGCAAGCTGCCAATATGATCGCCACGGTTTGGGGCGTCGGATACAAGCTAGAGGTGCCTAAGTAAAGTGGACGTTATTTTTCGTAGTGTAGTCGGAAAGCTATGGATGACGATTATTGCTTTATTTGCTCTCGTCTTGACGATCTTCAGTTTGTTGCTCGTTCAATCCTTTGACAGCTTTTATAGCAATCGGCAGTCCAAGAATTTGCACGATCTGGCAGACGGTATCGCAGTTGGATTGGCGCAGAGTCCAGATATGACAGCCGCTATGGAGATGGCTTCCAGGTTTGGCTTGGTCCATCATACGGGCATGGTCATTCTTGATGAAAAGGGCAAACAAGTCGGTATGAGCGAGGGGGCTGGGCTCCCTCGTATTCCAGTTGAGCTATTGCTCCAAAATCCTGCATTGCATTTGCCTGATGCGCTGGCAGGCAAGCATCCTGCAACCAAAACGATATATATTGATGTGAATAAATCTGCTGACCGTACAAGTAACAAGCATGAACTTCTTGCGGTCGCTGTTCCTTTAGAAATGGCAGCAGGGAAAACAGGCGCAGTGGTCATGTATCAGGCGATTGAAGATTTTGATGATACGGTTAGTGAAGTCAGATTTTTAATTTTTGTGGTTGGCGTCATTGGATTTGTCTCTACCACTGTATTCGCCTTCTTCCTCTCATCGCGTATTGCGATTCCATTACGTCAGATGAAAGAAACGGCGCATCGCATTGCGGAAGGGGACTTTCATGCTGAAATCCCGATCAGGACCCAAGACGAGACTGGTGAACTGGCGGCTTCGTTTAACACGATGGCAAGCAAGCTTAATCAGTTAGTCGATGCACTGTCCAAAGAGAAGGAGCAGCTGGCGAGCGTTCTTAGAAGCATGGTAGATGGTGTTGTGATGATAGATGCGAACGGTAAGCTGGCCGTAACGAATCCGCCAGCGGAACGATTTTTGCGAGATTGGGATTTTGAGCATTCGGATGAGCCTGTGCCGCTGTTCCCATTCTATCAGGAGGTTTTGCGAACCGGACAGGAAGTGACAGAGGATATCCCTGTTCAAGGGCGGATATGGTCCGTTGTCATGGTACCTTTGAACGATCGGGATCAAATCCGTGGAGCTGTTGCAGTTCTTCGAGACATCACGCAGGAGCGTAAGTTGGATAAGATGCGTAATGATTTCGTGGCTAACGTATCCCATGAGCTGCGAACACCTCTATCCATGTTGCAAGGGTACAGTGAAGCGATTGTGGACGATATTGTGGCTACACCGGAAGAGCATAAAGAATTGGCGCAGATTATTTATGACGAGTCAGCGCGTATGACCAAGCTGGTGAATGAATTACTCAGCTTGGCACGGATGGAAGCGGGGCATGTTGAATTGTTCCAGGAGACGATGGAACTGCGTCCGTATTTGGAGCGCATTCAACGTAAATTTACGAATTTGGCGAGAGAGCGCGAAATCCAACTCTGCCTGGAGGTATCAACGACGCATACCCATGTGCTCATGGATCCTGATCGCATGGAGCAAGTGCTAACGAACTTGATCGATAATGCGCTGCGACATACGCCAAGTGGGGGCAGTGTCACCATTCGGGCTCGCGGAGATAAAACGTTGCTGGTTGAGGTAAGCGATACAGGCAGTGGCATTCCCCAAGAAGATTTGCCGTTTGTTTTTGAGCGATTCTATAAAGCTGACAAGGCTCGCACACGTGGGCGACTAGGCGGAACTGGTCTTGGACTAGCCATCGCGAAAAACCTTATCGAGGCACACGGGGGCACCATCAGTGTGCAAAGTAAACTGGGTGAGGGAACGACTTTTACAATCGCCTTGATGCTGCATAAAAACAAATAGGAGTGTACAGAGAAATGATCAAAACGATCTTATTTGATGTTGACGGGGTTATGTTGAGTGAAGAGCGTTACTTTGATGCTTCTGCATTGACAGTGTGGGAATTTTTGTACAGCCCGCAGTATGTAGGGCTTGCAGGCGAGGAATTCACGCCTGCTCCAGAAGAAGCGCAAATCAGACGAGTGCGCGAGCAAGTTTTCGCTCATGATGAAGCGCTGAACTTTATCAAATCACGTGGAATCAACTCCAACTGGGACATGGTTTTCCTTGCGTTTTCTTATCAGTTGATTCGTTTGATTGAAGTAGTTAAAACGCAAGTTCCAGAAGCAACGAGCCTTCTTGTCGAACAAATTGATCGACCACAACTGGTAAAAGTGAAAGAATGGGCTGCCACCTATGCTCCTGATTTCCAAGTAGACTACGCAGCGTTCACCGCTGATTTTGCCAAAGGTTCCGCTCAAAAAGCAGAAATGCTGCTCTACCTGAATCAGATTGCAAAAGAGCGTTGCGGCATTTCAACAGAAATGTTCTCGCGCAATAGTGATCTATGGGAGTTAGTTCAAAAGACGTTTCAAGAATGGTATCTCGGTGATGAGCGTGTGGCGGCATCGATTGGTCGTGAAACCATGCAGCCAGGCAAGAAGGGCTTCTTGTCGGACGAGATTCCGATTGTACCGCCACAAGAAATGGTCGAGTTGTTCCGCACGTTAAAAGAAAAAGGATACACATTGGGGATTGGAACAGGGCGCCCTACCATCGAGACGCATGTTCCCCTCAGTGAGCTGAACATACTGGAATGGTTCGACCCAAACCGTGTCGTAACTGCCTCTCACGTACTCGATGCGGAAGAAGCATTTCCTAGCTTTGCGCCGATGTCCAAGCCTCACCCTTATTCCTATGTGAAAGGGTTGCTCGGACTTGATTCACCGATTAGCGATGCGGTCCATTTTTCATTGCCAATCGAAAATGGAGAAGAGGTGCTAATCGTCGGCGATTCACTCGCAGATTTTCTAGCGGCTCGCTCCATCGGTTGCAAGTTTGCTGCGACATTGACTGGATTGTCTGGTCAAGAAGCGCGTAGCAAGTTTGAAGAGGAAAAAGCAGATTTTATTCTCGATGATGTGCGCGATATCCTTTCCATTCTGTAGATAAAAAACTCCGCCGTTTTTACATACGGCGGAGTTTTTTTATTCCCAGCAAATTGATTGTAAGCATTTGTAACGAAAGGCGTGAATCAAAAAGGATTCTATCATGTTGAGACGTACGATTACTTCGAAAGAACCATCCTCTCGTGAAAAAAACAGGACATCCGTGTAGTCTTTGTTCCCCTCAAAATAACGCCGTACCTCTTTGACACGCGCTCGCATGGATTCGGATTTCACGATAATGTGGTAGGTAGCATCTTGCTGTGAAATTTGTTCCTTGATCTCAATTTCTTCTTCATTAAAGGTGTAATGGAACAATAGGGATTCCTCCTCACCAAATAAAATAACGCAGGTAAACGTAGACGTGAGCAATCAAAATAGAGAGGATCATTAACGGGAAGGCGACCTTCATAAAGCTGAAAAATCCGATATGATGGCCTTCCTTTGCAGCTAAGCCAGCAACAATCACATTGGCACTAGCCCCAATCAAAGTACCGTTACCTCCTAAACACGCTCCGAGTGCAAGGCTCCACCAAAGCGGCTCCAAATTGGTGATCCCAAGGGCTCCCATTTCCTTGATCATTGGAATCATGGTGGCAACGAATGGGATGTTGTCAACAAAGGCAGAGGCGATTGCACTCAACCAGAGGATCAACAGGGAGGTCTTCATTGAATCTCCACCTGTCAGTTTCATCGCTTCATTGGCGAGTTTTGCAATGACACCAGTTTCAACTAATCCGGAGACAAGGACAAACAGACCAATGAAGAAAAAGATCGTATTCCATTCCACTTTACTTATCGCATCTTCTAGATAGTGTTCACCTGTTAACAGAAGTAAGAGAAAAGCACCTGTCAGTGCGATCGTGGCAGATTCTAAATGAAGCGCTCCGTGCAGCATGAAGCCAAGAATCGTCAGCGCCATGACAGTTAAGGATTTTTTCAGTAAACGGGTGTCAGTAATTTCATCGCGTTCATTTAACTGCATGATTTTTGCACTCAACTTAGGGGAAGTGACTAGCTGCTTCCGATAGATCAACACCAAGCAAACAACGGTTACTGCTAGAATCACGATGATAATCGGGCTCAAATTCACGAGAAACTTCATAAAATCGAGCTCAGGAACAGAACTGCCAATCATGATATTCGGTGGGTCACCGATCAAAGTAGCTGTTCCTCCAGCATTGGAGGCGATAATTTCACTGATTAAAAAAGGAATCGGATTAAGCTCGAGCTGGCGGGCGATGCTAAACGTCACAGGTACGATGAGAAGTACAGTGGTAACGTTGTCCAAAAAGGCAGAGGCAACGGCCGTGATCAAGCTCAGGTAGACAAGAATGCGAATCGGTTTGCCTTTTGCGACCTTTGCTGCACGGATGGCTACATACTTGAATACACCAGTCTGCGCCGTAATGGCAACCAAGATCATCATCCCAATAAGTAGGCCGAGCGTGTTAAAGTCGATATGGTGAATTGCTTGTTCTTGTGTAACGATCCCGAACAATACCATGAGAATTCCGCCAGACATGGCGACGATGGTTCGATGTAACTTTTCGCTAATAATAAATGCATAGGTAACTAAAAAGATAGCAATAGCGAATAATGCCTGGTTCGTCATAAGAAGCTCCTTCCAAGGTGTATAGAATTATCTTGTCCCATTATAGCTCTAAGCAAAATAAGGGTAAAGAAAAAGACCCGGCATATGGCCAGGTCTTTTCTCTGTAGAAGGCAGAACCTATAGCTCGATTTGTGTCACGCTTTTCACTTCCGCCAGCTCGCCCATTGTATCGAGAAGCTCTGGCGTCAATGGTTTGTCGACAGAGAGCATCATGATCGCATCTCCACCGATATCACGGCGTCCTACCTGCATCGTTGCGATGTTCACGCTGTTTTCACCCAGGATGGAACCGACACGTCCAATCACACCTGGACGGTCATTATGGTGAATGTAGAGCAGATAGCCCTCAGGCGCTACGTCAATCGCAAAGTCGTCAATTTTCACAATACGCGCACCGTAACCATTGAGTCGCGTTCCAGCCACTGTACGTGTCTCTTGCGTCGTTTTTAAGCTAACGGTCAATAAGTTCGTAAAGCCCTTGTTTTGTGCTGCCTTTTGCTCGGTTACGGTGATATCGCGCACTTTTGCGAGAATCGGGGCGTTCACATAGTTGACTACCTCCCCCAGACGGAAGGAGAGTACACCTTTTAAGACTGTGCGAGTCAGCGGGGAGGTGTCTACATCCGTCAACTCACCGCTGTATTTAATCGAAATCTCCGAAATAGAACCTACTGTCACTTGGGCAAGGAAATGGCCGAGCTTTTCACCCAACGTAAAGTACGGTTGGACTTTTTCCATAACGTGTGCAGGGATCGAAGGCAAATTCACGGCGTTTTTGAATGGCTCGTTACGAAGAACCTTCAGGATTTCTTCCGATACGTCTACGGCCACGTTTTCCTGCGCTTCAATGGTCGAAGCTCCCAGATGCGGTGTCGTTACCACTTGTGGCAGACCGACGAGAGGGTTGTCTACAGGTGGTTCCTCTTCGAAAACGTCCAACGCTGCCCCCGCGACTTTTCCTGCGGTAATCGCCTCAAAGAGAGCCTTCTCGTCAATGATTCCCCCGCGAGCGCAGTTGATCAAGCGAACGCCATCTTTCATTTTCGCGAATTCACGCGTACTGATGATATGGCGGGTTTCTTTTGTCAGTGGGGTATGGACGGTAATGAAATCTGCTGTGCGGCAAATTTCATCCACAGTTGCGTTGGTGACACCCATCTTTTGCGCACGTTCCTCGGTCAGGAAGGGATCGAAGCCCATGACGGTCATGCCAAATGCTTTCGCACGCTTCGCAACCTCTGAACCAATACGACCCATCCCGAGGACTCCCAGTACTTTGTTGTTCAACTCAACCCCTTGGAAGCTTTTGCGATCCCATGTACCGTCTACCAGCTTCTTGTGAGCTTGAGGGATATTACGAGCGACAGCCATCAGCATGGCAAACGAATGCTCAGCAGTAGAGATGGTGTTGCCGTCCGGAGCATTGATGACTGGAATACCTGCTTGGGTGGCAGCGTTGATATCAATGTTATCGACCCCAACACCCGCGCGACCGACCGCCTTTAGCTTTTTGCCGGCAGCCAGTACTTCTGCTGTTACTTGGGTTTGGCTGCGTACAAGGAGTGCATCGTAGTCGCCAATCACATCGATCAGTTCGGCAGGCGAGAGGTTTGTTTGACGAACCACTTCTACATCAGAAGCGTCCAAAAGTTGTTGGATTCCAAATTCACTAAGTGGATCGGTAATGAGTACTTTATACATGTGCAATGAGCACCTCCTGAGCAGCTTTTACACCAGCACCCAGTTCAACTGGAGCACCGATTTGGTGAAGCGACAATTCGATAGCAGAAATGACTTGCAGGACATCCAATGGCTCACAATAGCCCATGTGCCCGATGCGGAAGATCTTGCCTTTCAGGTGCTGCTGGCCGCCAGCAATCGTGATGTTGAATTGCTGCGTTAACATTTTGCGGAGAGCTTCTGCATGAAAGACACCCTCAGGATCGCAAGAAGTAACGGTCGTCGATGCGTATTGATCTTCTGCCATCAATTTTATGTTTAATGCCCTCATCGCTGCGCGAGTCATGTCTCTCATTAGTTCATGGCGCTTTACGATAGCTGGCAAGCCTTCTTCCTCCATCATATCCAATACCTCGGCGAGACCGAAAATGAGGGATACAGCAGGTGTGTACGGAGTTGTTTGCTCTGCCAAGCTCTTGCGGTATGCTTTCAGGTCCAAATAGAAGGCGAGCGATTTGTTTTGCTCAATCACATGCCATGCGCGTTCACTCGCAGCGAGGAAGGCAAGGCCTGTTGGCAGCATGAACGCTTTTTGCGAGCCGGTTACCACGATATCGACACCCCAAGCGTCCATCTCGCATGGAACGGCACCGAGGTTGCTTACCGCATCCACAATGAAGAGGGCGTCTGAATGTGTGCGGATTGTTTTCGCCAAGTCAGCAATTGGATTTTCTACCCCCGTGGATGTTTCACAGTAGGTGGCGAATACGGCTTTTACTTGCGGCTTTTCTTTCAAGAAGGCTTCAACCAGCTCTGGTGTAACAGCTTTTCCCCAAGGCACTTCCACGCGATGGGCGATGATACCGTACCGCTCGCAAATTTTTGCAAAGCGCTCACCAAATGCACCGCTAACGAGGACGGCAGCTTCGTCTCCTGGTTGAAGCGTGTTTACGACGCCCATCTCAAGTGCACTCGTTCCGCTACCTGCCAAGATGTATACGTCCTGCTTGGTGCCAAAGTAAGGCTTCAGTCTTTCAGCAGTACGGGCGAAAAGAGCGGAAAATTTGCCACTGCGGTGTCCAATCATCGGTTGGTTCATCGCTGTTTGGACACGTGGTGGAATGGGGGTAGGACCAGGGATTCTCAAAATCATTTTGTCTGCAAACATGGTTTTCTCCTCCTGTATATGTGCATATCAAAAAAACCTCCCGTTCTCACACTGCTCCTATTACAGAACAGTGAGGGACGAGAGGCTTTGCTTCGCGGTGCCACCCTCATTCGCTCTTTTTTTCTCAAAAAAGAGCCTTGGTAGGTACATGACCTAAAAGAGATAACGGATCTACCGTTTGCGTCTACTGGGGTGGTAACCCTATTTTCAACGCAGCAGCTCAGAAGTGCTTAACCGTGGGAGAAATCGCCGATTCGCAGCAAGCATCGGCTCTCTGGGGATTTCTCGATCACAGCGTTTCTTCGTCAACGCCGTTGTTTTATAAGGTGTTTCGTAAGATTTGTACTTACGATATCACGTCAAAATAACACCGTCAAGAAGAAAAACAAGAAAAAATGAACATTATTTATTTTAAAACGGTTATCGTTCGTGAATAATACTCAATTCAATGAGGGAAACTCCTTGTAAACGACCAAAACACGAACATTAAGATATTGACATCACAAAAAATGGAAAAAACGCACTTTAATGTTCGGTTTTTGCGGTTGTCTTTTTCTTACCGAAAAATCTCAAAAGAAAGAACAGGAAGTTGTCGATCATTCGTTCAGTGGAGGAGAGGAGAGCATAATGAAAAACCTCTTACATACCGAAGTACGTAAGAGGTCTCTTCCATTAGTAGATGGAATACTATTCCACTTTAATAGAGTCGGTCGGGCATCCTTCAGCAGCATCACGAACATCGTCATGCAGGATATCCGGGATTTCAACGCTGTTAGCATTGTCATCCAACTTGTTGAACGCAAGGCCCTCATCGTCGTAATCAAAGACGTCAGGAGCCGTGGCGCCACAAGCACCGCAAGCAATACAAGTATCTTTATCTACCCATGTAGTCATCGTGGTTTCACCTCCCATACCGAAGTGGTACGTCCACTATCATAGATCATTGTATGCTCTTGGTGACAAGATTTCAAGATTGAATCAGTCTAAAAATGTACGACTACTTATAAAGAGGGATTTCAGGTGCCTTCAACACGGAGTAGAGCTGTGTATTCAAGCGTTTAAAATCTCCCGCAGATACTGCATCTGTCGCGTTCAAAATCTTCACGGCAGCGGCTAAATCCTTGATTCCCAGTGCTTGAACTTCGTTAGATGCGATGAGCAAATCAAGTCTCGCCGTCAGGTCCTCAGGATTATAGCTGCTCCATTGATTGCTTGCTGACATGGCCATAGCTGCGAGATAGGTGCGGTAATGGAACGGATACTGCTTCCACTGTGCGGTATTAACGGCTCCAGGTACATCCTTCGGCATGGCTTGCTTCACTACATAAGCCGATTCCCAAGACGCGATGGAGTGATACACCATTTCCTGTGCGGTTAGCCAGTTATTTTGGAAAAGCGTCAGGCTAGCTCCAATGAAAGCAGGCGTAGCTTTATTTTGATCGGAACGAATCTGCTCCATACTATCCAAATACGCCCGTACACTGTTTGTAAAAGTGGCGTGAGCTTGTCTCAGCATGGGTGATGTCGGCAAGGGAACGTTTTTCTCCAGCTCTTTTTTTGTCTGTTCAGCTAATTTGCTGAGCTGCTTCAAGCCATCGGTCCGTTCACTTTCGCTCATTTGATTCCATTTATCCATCGTATCAAAATGTGCTTGCTTCAGATCAAGCAGCGGTGCATAAACGGCATAGTAAAATCGGATAAAGTCCTGTTCGTTGTACAGCTTTTGCTCACGCAGCAGTTTTTCTTTTTCGGCTTCCTTTTTCTCGGCTGCGAGTACGGCGGCTTGTTCCGACTCCAATTGCGTCTTCATATAATGGGCCCCGAAAAAAAATCCACCAACTGTGCATGCAAGTGTTATGATGATCATGTACGCCATCATAAATTCAGTTCTTTTCAATCGTTTTGTCATACAATCCTCCAAATCCAATGATGCAGTTTACTTCGCTTACTTTGAGCTTTGAAAAATATAGAATGATGTAAGGAGTACCAATGAACAGTCGGAACAGTGAGGCAGAGGAGCAGGACCTTTTATGTGCGGTCGCCTTGAATGCCATGTTACCTCTGGCCAATGAACGAACGCTGCAGTCAGCCTACTACATACTGCGTGGCAGAAAAGCCAATCAGACACTGCAAGATGTGCATTTGTATACCCTTTATCCGTATTATCGGATGTTTTCTCGTTTTCCAAGAGAGGATTGGGAGAAAATAGTCTCAACTTTATTTCAGTCAGGCTGGATTTTACCTGTGGAGGCAGTTGGAACGAACTCGAAGCCGACATTTCGCTTTTCTGATACAGGATTGCAGCATGCCAAACATACGTACCAAAAATATCGTTTCGATGTATGGTTTGCACCTTTTACCCAGTCCGATTTGGCGGAGCGAATCGAACCATTTTGGAGTAGGCTTCATCTTATGGTGCAGACAATCTCGCAAATGCATCATGGTGATCTCGGTTTCATTCCGGTCGTTTCGGACAAGACCGCACAGCGTTGGGTAAAAAACCAATTGGCTGATCGGGTAATGCGAAATGCTTGGAAACAGCAATTGTCTGACGAGCTATATCGACTGTGGGAGCCTTTGGATAAAGGTGTGCAGGAGCTTTTGTTTTGTCAACTGTCCGGAGCAGGACAAGTCGGCAAGACCATGGGGCAAGTAGCAGAGATTCGCCAAACGAGTCGTAGCTATCTCATGCTGCAATTTCGATACGGACTTGCCGCGTCGATTCAGACGCTGCTTGCAGAGAGCAATCATTATCCTCTTTTATCAAAACTGGTTACAGAATCCCACAAGCTTGATCCACGTCTCACTGAAAGTGCTGCTCGAACGTACGCACTGCTTCAGACTGGCTGTGACAAAAAAGAAATAGCAAAGAAACGACAAATGAAAGAAAGTACAATAGAAGATCATTTGGTAGAGATTGCCCTGCGTTGTCCCGAATGGGATATGACAACGTATTTGCCGAATGAGCTGGCAAAAGAGATCGTGGAGACGAGTGAGCGTCTCGATACAAGCAGACTCCGGCTCATCAAGGATCAATTGGAAGCAACAGTAACCTATTTGCAAATCCGATTGGCACTGGCACGAGCGACAAGGGGGGCAAAATGAATAAACAGCTCTTAAACGATAGATTAAAGCTGCATTTTGGATACGACTCATTTCGCCCCGGTCAAGAGTCCATTATTGAACGTCTATTGCATGGACGAAGTGTTCTCGGGCTATTAGCAACCGGTGGCGGGAAATCAGTGACGTATCAGCTACCAGCCATGCTTTTGCCGGGTCTGACCGTCGTGGTTTCCCCGTTGATCTCCTTGATGGTCGATCAGGTGCAACAGCTTCGAGCACGTAAAAAAATTCCAGCCACCTATTTGAACAGCATGCAGGATCCGACAGAGTCCCGCGAAATCTTAAAAGGGCTCTCAGAAGGAGCGTACAAGCTGTTGTATATTTCTCCGGAAAAGCTTCAACAGCCCTATGTTCAGCAGGTGTTAAAGCGGGCGAGGGTGTCTCTAATCGCCATTGATGAAGCACATTGCATCTCGCAATGGGGACATGACTTTCGCACAGATTACTTGCGATTGCCACAAGTCGTGAAACAATTGGGAGCACCTCCTGTTCTGGCTGTGACGGCAACCGCGACGGCGACTGTTCGGGAAGAAATTTGCAGCTTGTTTTCCATTGAAAAAGAAGACGTCGTGTTGCAATCCCTTAATCGGGCGAATATCGCCTATGATCTGGTTGAAGTTGCGGAGGAAACTGACAGGCGTTCATATGTATTTGATCAGATAGATCGTTTGCAGGGCCCTGGGATCGTTTACTGCAGCACGCGACAAGCGGTGGATGTGTTGGCAGCCTCTTATCAACTCGATGGAAAAAAACGCGTGCACGGTTACCACGGGGGGATGAACAGCATGGAGAGAATGCTGATCCAATCCCAATTTCTCGCGGGCGAGCTGGATGTTATTATTGCAACCAATGCGTTTGGTATGGGAATCGACAAGTCAGATATTCGCTACGTCATCCATTACCAACTGCCAGCCAGTTTGGAGGCATACGCACAAGAAATCGGACGGATCGGCCGTGACGGCAAGCCTGGGTATGCGCTGCTTTTATTTTCGTGGGATGATTGGCAGATTCATCAGCACATGCTGGAGAAGGAGTACCCGACACAAGCGCAAATTCAAAAATACGAGCAGCTGTGCAGTACTGGAGTCCCCTTGACGAACGAGGCCTTGGCGATGATGGATATATCCGAAGAAATGGGCGCACTTCTTGCCTTTTATGCGGAAAAAGTGCTAGCCTCATACGAAGCTGCCGCTGCGGGGGAGTCGTATCCGAAGGCTCAAATCATTTGGCAGGAAATAGAAAAGAGGAAAAGCTTTAAACAAAAAAAGCTGGCAGAAATGGTGTCTTACGTAAGAGGAGAAAACTGTTTGCGTGCGAGCATCAATACGTATTTCAAAGAAAATGATCATCAATTTGATCTGTACTGCTGTAAGAAATGCGGTCTAACTACGGATGTGTATTACCAAACGAATGACAATGCAATTGCAAAGAATGAACAAATCAAATGGAATTTGCGGCAGGCGTTAGACACTCTTTTGCCGAACAAATAGAAGGAGAGAAACTTCGAGTGAGGGAAGATCGGCTAGAGGTGGATGAAGCCACTCTTCGGCTGAATCTATGGTTGACACAAGGAATCGTGATGGGAGTGGCTGCTGCCGGTAGCTTATTGGTGCTGGGCTGGGATGCTACTCTGTCCTTGTTTACTCTGCCAGGCTGGAATGCCGTCCTGTGGGCTGTGTTTGTAGCCGCATGTATTATCATCGCGAGTATGATGATGGATCGTTACTTGCCTAAGCGATGGCAGGATGATGGTAGTATCAATGAAAAAGTTTTTGGTGCCATGTTACCATCCACCACGATTCTCGTCTGTATGGTAGTAGGGGTGGGGGAGGAATGGCTATTCCGGGGAGTCATTCAATCGCTTACCGGGAATTTTTGGAGCAGTCTTATTTTTACACTGATCCACGTACGTTATTTGAAAAAACCACTCATGATCATAAGTGTATTTGGTACAAGCTGGATCTTGGGACTTTTGTTTTCCCACTATCAGTCCCTTTGGCCCTCGATTGTGGCTCATATCCTTATTGACGTCATGTTAGCCTTTTATTTACAAAAAACGATCAAGAAAAAGGGGGAGGAAGAGTGAATCTCGAGCATAATCCATTACCACCCCGACGCTCCCGTCATACTCGCCCTAAAGCGTCGTTCTCGTTTAAAAAGTGGATTCAACCGGGATTATACTTGTTTGGATTCGTCTTTTTCGGGTTGATTGGTCTTGAGTTGTACCGGGCCAATGTCCCACACGAGATAGCAGCTTCTGGTAGTGTTGAAGTAAAAGATGTTAGTAAAGCAACTACCACATTACAAGGAAGCAAGGCAGGAGAAAAGGAGCCGGTATCCGTCGTTCTTGATGCTACGCCTGATCCCAATGCAAGTGTGACCAACCCACCTGCCAAAGCGAAAACGACCGAATCAAAACCAGTTGATAAACCAGTTGAGCCTGTAGTAAAGGCTACCACAGGCATACAGAAACCTGCTGTGAGCCCAGTCAAACCCCAAACTCCGCCTGTTACATCTGTAAGCAAGGCAAAACAGATCACGAGTACTTCTACTAGCAAAGTAGCTACACCGGGAAAACAAGCTTCAACACCTCCTACAACAAAATCGAAGGTCGTCAAGCATGTGGTGAAGAAGGGGGAAACGTTGTTTTTGCTGTCACGAAAGTACTATGGAAATAATTCGAACGTAGTACGAATCGCAAGATATAACGGACTTCATTCCCAAGCAGGGCTCGTCGAAGGAAAAGTTGTTTTGGTTCCCCTCGTTCAGTAATGAGATCGTGCTCCACTGGCAATGCTATCGGGAAAAGGATAAGCAGGTGGATGCAAGTGGAGTATGATACGGTCATTGTCGGAGGCGGGATTGCAGGGCTTCAAACCGCCATTCAACTTGCAAGATGCCTTCGACGCGTTGCAGTTATTGACATGCCAGGTGGTCGATCAACAATCGCCAAAGCCTACCGAAACATTCTCGGGTTTTCGGAGGGGGTTAGTGGCGATTTTTTGCGTCAAGCGGGCAGGCAGCAGGCACAAAAATACGGTGCAAACTTGATAACAGATGAGGTAATCAAGCTTTCTACTGACCCAAGCGGCTTATTTTCGATAGGTACGAAAGGAAGCATACATACGTTTACTTCGCGAACGCTGGTTTTGGCAACCGGCATTCGTGATCCGTTCCCAGCGATCCCTGGTTTCTCGGATTGTGTAGGGATATCGATTTTCTTATGTCCTGACTGTGACGGCTATGAAACAGTGGAGAAAGACACGGCAATCATAGGAGTGGGCCAACACGCTGTTTCGATGGCAGACGAACTTATTTATTATACAAACAGGTTAACAGTCATTAACCATGCAGAAGTGCAGGTGGATTCACAGGCTGTCTCTGGAATGAGCCAGCGAGGGATTAAGTATCGGGAGGAAAAAGTATATGCCCTTCATCATACGGCGGGGCAATTGCAAGAAATCGAGCTTTCTTCAGGTGAACGGTTGTCTGTAGAAAGAGCATTTCTTGCCTTTCCTGGTGCGCATGCATTGACAGAGCTTTTACGTGGTTTTTCCGTGCAAATTCATGAAAAGGGTCACATCCATACGAATCCGCGAACAAAAGAAACGGATCATCCCAACATCTGGGCTGTTGGCGATATCAATGAGCATTCTCAACAAGTGTCAGTTGCCATGGGAGATGGAACGCAGGCGGCTATTTGGATTCAAAAACGGCTGCGTGAATATGAGACGTAGAAAAACGCCTGATTCTGGGCGTTTTTTTATGTACAAACCTGCATGAACGAGAAGGAACCCGAACTAGCAGAGCCAAATATAAATACAGAAGAAGAAAAATGAGGGGAAAACTTTTCCTGGGAAAGCGCAGGAAATGACAGGCAACAACAAAGTTTCTTTTTCTGTGAGTGGATTCGACATCGATAGGCGAATGCTGCGTAGGTGTCATGGTAGCTTTGTTCCAGTAACTAAATGTGATATGATAGGACTACCCCTTATTTTCCAGTCCATCAAAAAATGGATGAATGCCAACAGGTATTCGCCGGAGAATGTGGAGAACTCTTACAGGCTTACCATCATATTTTGTAGTACGACTGGATGGCGAGGAGGGACAGTCATGCGTGTTGAACGCCTTGGTCAAGATAAAATACGAATCTTTTTAACTTTTGACGACCTCTCAGAGCGCGGGATAGAAAAAGAAGACATGTGGCGTGACATTCCTAAAGTTCATGAACTGTTCAACGACATGATGGAACAGGCTTATCACGAATTAGGGTTTGAGGTATCAGGGCCTGTTGCAGTTGAAGTGTTCGCCTTGCCAGCTCAGGGAATGGTCGTAATTGTTACGCGTGGCAAGACGGGCTCAAAGGACGGAAAAGAGGAAGAATTCGAAGACGAGGATGTATACGAGCTAGAGGTTACATTGGAAGAAAGCGATTTGATCATGTATGCCTTCCGGGACTTTGAGCATATGGTTGAAGCTGCCCATCGCATTAACGCCCTTTTGACCAATGGCGGAGCTGCCTACTTCTACCAGGGGAAATATCATCTGGTGCTGGAGGAAGTCGATTTGGATCAGGAGCGTTATCACAAGCTAATTGCGATCCTCTCTGAGTACGGAGAAGCGACGCCGATAACGATTTATGTGTTGGAAGAATACGGGAAAGTGATCGTTGCCGACGATGCTGTAAAAGAAATATGCAGGCATTTCACGTAATCGAAAACGAAATGTCTGGGAATATAAAACAGCACCTAGTCAACCAACTAGGTGCTGTTGCTGTCTGTTCAGATTATGCTAGGCCTTCAAAAAAATCAGCCTCTTTACCTTGAATGGTGTAGTTCGGAAGGCTGTGCCAAGCCAAGATGTAATGATTGTTTGACGGAACAGAATGGTGCTCGCCCTTTGTTACACCTGGGAAAACGCGCTCTACTGAAAGGTGCTGTGTTTTGTGTGCCCGCAAGGCATCTGCTACTTTCTGCCTATATTCAGGTGCGTGAATGATCGTCGTAATGCTCTCGATTGGATCCGTAAAGGGAGGCTTTATGGTACCAAATCCTTCCTCGGATGAGCGAGTCGCATAATAAAGCTTTCTCACACTCGTATCTGGGTCCAAAGAAAGGACAGCCTGGGTGGTAGCATGACTAATCGCCAAATGGTCAGGATGTCCGGAAATGCCATGTGGTGCAAACGTGACGACGATTTCCGGTTGAATCTGGTGAATAGCGTGGTGGATACGAGTAACGAGCTCATCTACGGGCACTGTGTTTAGGAACTTATCCTGATATTCCCAGACGTCTACCTGATCCAACCCAAGTATGGCACAAGCATCGCGAAGCTCATGCTCGCGAAAGCGGGGGAGTTCTTCCGGAGTGCATAACGGTGGTTCGCCAGCTTTTCCTGCTTGCCCTTTTGTTGCACACAATAGATGAGTGCTGGCCTTTTTGGTCTCACTATATTTGGAAATGGAAATCCCACAAGCAAACGTTTCGTCATCGGGATGGGCAAAAATAAACAAAACAGACTTTTTTTTCATAAAAACACCTCCATGAATAAACTTCCACATTACTTTTTCCATTATGGCATAAATTCACTAATCCTGTAATGAAAGAAACAAGTTTGGGGACAATACAAGCATGGCTGGAAGTGCATTTGAAGCTGTTTGTACAAAATGCAGTCTGTAAAAGCGATTTCAAAACAGATGGTAAATAATTGAATGATTATGCAAAACAAGGCACGAAAACGTTTTCGAAATGGAAAAAAAACATTTTTAAGCTTCTCATAAATGATACAAGCGTGTATACTAAAGGCGGCATTGACCGAAAACATTTTTGAGGTGGTAAGTAATGGGTAATCAAGACGTGGTAACCGAAAGCACCGAAGGGAAAGAAAAGCAAGAATCATTGAACTTGCTCCATTCAACTCAAACGGTGATCAAGGAAGCACTGGAGAAACTAGGTTACCAAGAATCGATGTTTGAACTCTTGAAGGAACCGCTACGCGTTTTGACTGTACGTATTCCGGTTCGCATGGATAATGGCGAAGTAAAGGTGTTTACGGGCTACCGTGCACAGCACAACGATGCAGTAGGTCCGACCAAGGGGGGCATTCGTTTCCACCCGGAAGTTACTGAGGATGAAGTTAAAGCACTTTCTATCTGGATGAGCCTCAAAGCAGGTATCGTCGATCTGCCTTATGGCGGTGGTAAAGGCGGTATCATTTGCGACCCGCGTGAAATGTCCTTCCGCGAATTGGAAAGACTGAGCCGCGGTTACGTTCGCGCAATCAGCCAGCTTGTGGGCCCTACTAAAGATATTCCGGCTCCGGACGTCTTTACGAACTCACAGATCATGGCATGGATGATGGACGAATATAGCCGTATCCGTGAATTTGACTCGCCTGGTTTCATTACGGGTAAACCAATTGCGCTGGGTGGTTCCCATGGCCGCGAAACAGCTACTGCAAAAGGTGTAACCATTTGCATCCGTGAAGCAGCGAAACGTCGCAACATCGACGTAAAAGGTGCGCGCGTAGTTGTACAAGGCTTTGGTAACGCTGGTAGTTACTTGGCAAAATTCATGCATGATGCAGGTGCTAAAGTTGTAGGTATCTCTGATGCTTACGGCGCACTGCATGATCCAAACGGTTTGGATATCGACTACTTGTTGGATCGTCGTGATTCCTTTGGTACAGTTACAAAACTGTTCAACAACACGATCACCAACAAAGAGCTTCTTGAACTGGAATGCGACATTTTGGTTCCAGCAGCGATCGAAAACCAAATCACAGCTGCAAACGCTCACAATATCAAGGCGTCCATCGTTGTAGAAGCGGCAAATGGTCCAACTACTCTCGAAGCGACCAAGATTTTGACTGAGCGTGGAATTCTTCTGGTTCCAGACGTACTGGCAAGTGCCGGTGGTGTAACTGTTTCCTACTTCGAGTGGGTACAAAACAACCAAGGCTACTACTGGTCTGAAGAAGAAGTAGAAGAGAAGTTGGAAAAAGTAATGGTTCGTTCGTTTGAAAATGTTTACAACATGTCGCAAACTCGTCGTATTGATATGCGTCTGTCTGCTTACATGGTTGGTGCCCGCAAAATGGCAGAAGCTTCTCGCTTCCGCGGTTGGGTATAATTTTTCAAACAACCCTCCATATATTGAGAAAACATGGCTCCGCCGTTATGGCGGGGCCTTTTTTATTGAGGACGTTTAATGTAGCTGTAGTGTAGAGAAGAATATTTCCAGTCTAGGCTCAGTGCTCCGTCCCTCGGGGAAGCATGGACTGCACGCTCCGAAGTGATTAGCGGGGAAACGCAAAAGTGGTAGCCGCTACGTCGCGTGGGCACGGTTGCGTTTCTTTTGCCCGCTAATCCCTTCTCCGCTCGGTAGGACTCCACAAGTCGCTACGTCTGGAAATATTCTTCTCTGTCGTTACTGATCACATTCTTCAATCTTTTAAGGATTTTAAAACACGGTGACTAATGAAAGCTGGTAGAGGAAACAGGAGAAATAAGCGAAGATCTTAGGGACACCGACCGAGACGGAATGCAAAAAGCGAAACACGCCCTTAAGCGGCCACCTCTGAGACACATCCTGAGAGGACCACTTTGGCCGCGGTTTCGCTTTTTGCATGGAGGCGGGCAGTCAATCTCACAGGGGGTGGCCCTAGAAGCTGAGCGTTTTCTCCTGTTTCCTCCCCACCACAACAGCATCGCACAATTCATTATCAGTAAACGAAAAACCTCCTGATAAGCCAGGAGGTTCAGACTGAAGAGAAACCCCCTTTTGGGGATTTCTTTTTGGTATTGTTCCAGCACGAAGTGCTGAAAAAAGGATAGCCTTCACCTAACTTGCTTTCGCTAGGTGTAGTGCTATCCTTTTAATGTTTTGTACTGTTGCTGTCATCAATACCTGCTCTTGGACATTTTCACGTCCGCGTAACCTACAATAGCGAAGCCCATGCAGTTCTTTAGCATCTGCAAAGCTTCGCTCTATGGTTTGGTATCTTAATCTATATAAATATTTCCCCGATTTACTTAAACGGTTCTGTCGAACCCATTCCTTACTCTCTTCCCAAACGTGCCTACTTATCACCTTTTGGTGATTTTTAGATCGGGTACACTCAGAAAGCCTTGGACAAGTTTTACATATTTCTTTATTGGACTTATACATCCTGTATCCGTTTCGATCGGTAGTCGAATAAGTAAGCGTATGTTTTTGAGGACATGTGTACACATCGCACTCCAGATCATATTTAAAGCGCCATTTAGCAAAAAGACCTTTAACAGGTGTAAAGGCACGATGACCGATGACAGCAAATACATTTATATCGTGAAGTGCCTTGCAGATTGGAGTAGTTAAATAACCAGCATCTAATGCAATAGCTTCAATTGTATCCTTAAACCCAAACTTCTCGATTTGGAGATTCAGCCTATCTATGTAAGGAACGGAATCATGGACATTGCCAGCAGTGACATGGACATCGGTAATAATATTGTACTTATGATCGACAGTCCGGTGATCGAGATAGAAAAAGCCTTCGGGCTTGCTGTCTCGAACCATGTAGCCACTTTCCGGATCAGTGGTACTCACCTTGATTTCCTTTTCTTCCTTCACACCCTCTCTAGGCTTCAATCCTTTTTTCCATGTACCTCACGGTCTTCATTAATTGCTACCTCTAAATCTTTGAGATAGGCACGACTCGATTTCTCGATGACATGCTTCTTAAATTTTCGTTTATTCGCATTTGCTTTAAGATGCGTGGAATCACTTATCAATACACGTCCAGCGACCATTCGATGCTGAATCGCCAAGCGCACAATTTCATCAAAAATCTCCTGAAAAACATTTGTATTTTTAAAACGGGTTCGACGATTCCAACTGATTGTTGTGTGATCTGGAACTCGATCTGTTAAAGAAAGGCCAAGAAACCAACGATAGGCGATGTTAGTCTGGATTTCTTTTTCGAGCTGCCTCTCTGAGCGGATACCGTAAAGGTATCCAATGAAAATCATTTTAAATAAAACAATAGGATCAATCGAAGGTCTACCGTTATCCTCGCAATAATATTGACGTACTTTTTCTCGGATGAAGGAGAAATCTATATGTTTCTGGATGACCCTTAATAAATGGTCCTCTGGGACCAATTCATCAAGGCACACAAATTCGTAATGCATTTGCGGATTTTTATCATTCGAGGTAAGCACAATTATCACCTACTATAAAATGTAATTATAAGAATTATAACAAATTAACGCGGTGTCGCCTTAAAATTAAGTAAAATAAAAATGGCTGTCGACTTTCTCGACAGCCTGAACCTCCTGATAAGCCAGGAGGTTTTTGTCATTGTATTAGTGGTCGAACAACTGCTGTAGCTCTTTGAAAGTCCGTGTTTTTTGCAGCGTTACAATTAATTTGAGACGAGCCTTTTGCCCGTTCAAGCCATTGGAGAAGATGATGCCCATTTCTTTTAGTTTGCGGCCTCCACCTTCATAGTCATAGATATCCTGCACCTGGCCATTGTAGCAGCGCGAGACGAGCACGATTGGTACGCCTTTGTCCAGTAGTTGTTGCAGGGTAGGGATGATAGCGGGTGGAAGATTTCCTAATCCGAAGGCCTCTACGACGAGTCCATCAATGTGCTGCTCCAATAAAAATTGCAGCCAAGCGGGCTCCATGCCAGCAACTGCTTTGATCAGCGGCACATTCGCATCAGCATGGGTAATGGCATAATGCTCGCGATCCAATGGAGCATGGTGGTATTGCACACTTTTTTTCGCAATGGTTCCAATCGGTCCGTATTGTGGTGACTGGAAGGTAGCGACATTGCTCGTGTGTGTTTTGGTTACGTGACGTGCTGCGTGAATTTCGTCATTAAAAACAACGATAACGCCTTTGTTCAAACTGTAGGAGTCTGCGGCTGCACGAACAGAAGAAATGAGATTGACGGGACCGTCAGCACCGAGCTCATTACTGCTTCGCATGGCGCCAGTCACGACAATCGGGACGTTAACCGACAAAGTCAGATCCAGGAAGTATGCAGTCTCTTCCAACGTATCAGTCCCATGGGTAATGACAATGCCATCATAGTGATTTTGTTGAAAGGCCTCTTCAATATCGAGTCGCAGCTGATTCATGATCGCAGGAGTCATATGAGGGCTAGGTAGGTTCAGTACATTTTTCATGGTGACATCCGCGTGTTTTTCTAAAAAAGGAAGGATTTTGTTGACAGCTTGATCATCCAAGGGCTTTACGCCTTCTGAGTCATCGACAGACATGGCAATCGTACCACCTGTGTTCACTACCAAAATTTTTTTTGACATGATCTCTCTCCTGTAGCGGGTTTTCATCAACCAGTATTCATGGTACGATGAATGATAGTCTTGTGTAAAGGAGTAATAAAAGATGATTGCTTTGATCGGCGCGGCAGTTGCCCCCGGTATCGCCATCTTAAGTTACTTTTACCTGCGTGACAGTCTCGAACCGGAGCCGATTTCGATGGTGATCCGGTCGTTTATCTTTGGGATGCTGCTGGTCGTACCGATTATGGTGCTCCAGTACATCATGCAGAATGAATGGAACTGGCGGGATGGCATTGTCGCGGAAGTTTTCCAATCCGCTGTCGTGGAAGAATTTTTTAAATGGATGGTCATCTATTTTACGGTTTATAAACATTTGGAATTTGATGAGCCATACGATGGAATTGTTTATGCGGTTGCGGTGTCACTTGGTTTTGCTACGTTGGAGAATTTGTTCTATCTCATTATCAACGGGACGAATATCGCCATTTGGCGTGCCTTTCTGCCGGTATCCAGCCATGCGTTGTTTGCAGTGTGGATGGGCTATTATCTCGGACGGGCCAAGTTTTCCAGGGACACCAAACATGAGCGGCTTTTTTTATGGATGTCGATTACCTTGCCGATCGGCTTGCATGCCCTGTATAACTTGATTTTTTTGGCCGTGCAAAACTGGTTGATAGTGATTGTGCCATTCATGCTCGTTTTGTGGTGGCAGGGCTTAAAAAAGGTACAAAGAGCACACGATTTCGGTTCTAAAATTCTCTCTTCACGTCCACAATAGACGGTAAGGAGGAGACGTGCGTGTTAAAAACCGAACGAGCAAAAGTGACAATTCAATGCAATGTATGTGGCGAAAAGTTTACACTGCGTGGCCATCGTGAACCTGGAGGGCAAATAGAAACAGGGTTCAAGCAGTGCCTGTGTGATAACGACAAGCATTTTCGGATTGACGAGTCCTGATCTTTTCCATTCCCAATTGAAAAAGTGTGACTAATCTATGTGGGCCGATGCAAATAGCATCGGTCTTTTTCTATATCCAGATTTACATGCATAAACCATTCTTCCTCCACCAACACTATGCAAAGATTTCAATACATGCCAAGGAGGATTCAGCCGTGCGTACAATCTGGATCGCAGGTGTGTTGGTGATGTTAGTAGCAGTAGGCTTGAGTGGATATAAGATTGTCTGGAAGGAAAAGCATGTAGCCGCTGTACAAGAAAAGCAGATAGCTGCACCTGCGGCAAAGAAACAGACGGCAAAAACCAAAGCCAGCTTTCATCCTTCACGGGTCTCTGACAATGATTTGAAAATCATGGCAAATGCTGTTTACGGGGAGGCAAGAGGAGAGCCGTTTGAAGGGCAAGTAGCTGTCGCAGCCGTCATTTTGAACCGCGTCAAAAGCGCTACGTTTCCTGACACGCCCTCGGCTGTGATATTCGAACCACGCGCTTTTACAGCAGTTGCTGATGGTCAAATATGGCTTACTCCGAATGAAAGTGCGACAAAAGCAGTGAAGAATGCTCTAAACGGCTGGGATCCGACGGGAGGTTGCACGTACTATTTTAATCCGAATACAGCAACATCCGGTTGGATTTGGACCAGGCCGCAGGTCAAAAAGATCGGGAAACACATCTTTTGCAGATAATGGATGCGTAATCAAAGGAGGAGTGGCAAGGGATGGTATATGGAGCAACAGCGCGCGTGTTATTTCCCATTGCCCTAGTCGCCTTAATAGGCGCTGGCGTGTGGGGATATCAGGAGCACAATGAGAAGAACTCGGTCCTCATCAAAGCGGAAAACTCATACCAACGGGCTTTTCACGATCTCACTTACCATGTGGACAAGCTGCACGATGAGCTTGGCAAATCGCTGGTGGTTAACTCGCGAAGACAAATGACACCAATTTTGACGAGTGTCTGGCGCCTTTCCTATGCGGCACAAGCGGATGTTGGACAACTCCCACTGACTTTGATGGCGTTTAGCAAAACCGAAGAAATGTTGTCGAGGGTCGCAGATTTTTCCTATCGTGTTGCTGTACGTGACCTAGACAAGCAGCCGTTGAGTCAGAGTGAATACAAGACATTGAAGAGCCTACACACCCAAGCAAAGGATATTCAGGATGAGCTGCGCAAGGTACAAACCCTCGCGATGGACAAACAATTGAGGTGGATGGATGTCGAGACGGCATTGGCCTCCAATAAAAGCAAAGAGGACAATTCCATCATCGATGGCTTCCAAACCATTGAGAAAAAAGTGCAGGAATACCCTGATCTAGACTGGGGCGTCGGGATCCAGAGTCTCGATAAGAAAAAGCAGCAGCGAATCAAAGGGATCGATGGCAAAGCAGCCACCAAAGAGGAAGCAGAGAAGAATGCACTGGCGTTTCTCGGGTTGAAGCCAGGGGATGCGAAAGTAGAAGTGAATGAGAACGGCAAGGGGCAGGAATACTCGGCGTATAGTGTACGTGTCACGCCAAAAGGACACAAGACAGGCATTAACCTCGATGTCACCAAACGCGGCGGTAAAGTGGTTTGGATGATGAACGAGCGTGGAGTTGGCGAGGAAAAGCTGGACATGAAGCAGGCAGAAGAAAAAGGTCGAGTGTTCTTGAATAACCACGGATTTGACAATATGCAGGTCTCCGAGATTGACAGCTACGACCGCAACGCACTCTTTACGTTTGTGCCTGTTCAGGATGGTGTCAGAATTTATCCGGACGGGGTGGTCGTCGAAATTGCGCTGGACAATGGAGAGGTTACTGCCTTTAACTCGACGGAGTATCTGTTTAATCACAAAAAGAGAATTCTCTCCGAGCCCCGTCTCTCGAAAGAAGAAGCAAGGAAAAAAGTCAATCCGAGTGTAAAAGTGACGGAGCAGCGACTTGCCCTTATCGAAGGGAAAAACGATGGAAAAGAAGTACTGGCGTGGGAAATGACAGGCAGCTTTGAAGGGAACTCGTACATGGTCTACATCAACGCCATAAATGGAGAAGAAGAAGAAGTTGTGAAAATGGAAACGGGATCGGGACAGAACGAAGGACAATAGTGGTTAAAAAAGCATGGGGAAAGCTAGTTTTGTGGCGGCTTTCCCTGTTTGCTGATTCGAAACAAAAGGGTATATAATGGAAAGGGTGATAGGGAAGGGGAGGAACAGTTACTTTATGATGCTTCCACGAATAGGACAAACAATAAGACTAAACTTCACGAGTTCCTCTGAAGAAATGGAGCTGCAAACTTTCAAAAGTCGTGTGGCTGATTTGAAGGATGATGTAGCTTCCATTGAGTTGCCAACCAGCGAAAACACTGGCCGGACTGGGGTATTTCAACCAGGGACAGAATGCTTGGTTTGGTATGTTGGTGAGGATGGCTCACGCTATGAATTCCGCTCTGCGATTGTCGGCAGGCAAAACAATCACATTCCTGTACTGCTTCTGCCACTGCCGGCTAAAGAGGATATTGTGCGGACACAAAGACGTAACTACTTGAGAATTGACACCACGGTAGATATAGCAGTTAAACTGGATGATCCGATTCGTCGTTATCATTTTCTAGCACGAACGTTAGATATCAGTGGTGGTGGGCTGTCTTTTAGCTGTGAGGAAAGCTATCATTTGAAGGAAAAAGACAACTTGCACGTCTGGATTTCCCTTCCAAGTAAAAATGGACAGGTTCAACATGCTTTTGTTGAGATGGAAATCGTCAGACAAAAACCGGCGGAAGAAAAAGGTTTGCACCAATGGATTTCGGGTAAGTTCACCCAAATCAGTGAGCAAGACCGGGCAAAAGTGGTTAGAGCGTGTTACGAGAGACAGCTAGAGATTCGCAAAAAAGGCGTTGTGGATTGACGCCTTATCAGAGGAAGTGACCCTTTTGACCAGTCCGTACAACGATCGTTTTCGCAGCTTTTCCAAACGGGTAGAAAAAGGCATCATGATTGGAATTGTCGTATGTGCGATTGTACTGACCATAGGCGAAGTCCTCATTCAGTACGTACCCGCAAGACTAGTATTAATTGAGACAGAGCGCTTGGAAGGCGTATCCAGAGAGCCCTAAAGGTTTGCGCATGCTTCCATACTATGGTACTATTATAGATAACATAGAAAACGGTCTTGTATCGTTTTTTGTAGACCGCTAGTGGTCTCAGCAAATTCGAAAAACGCAATATCGTTTTTCATCACACAAAGAATGGGAAAGGGCTTCGACAGAAGCTTTTCTTGTTTTATTCCCATCCGAACTAACGTACATAGCAGGTGAGAAGTAATGAACATTGCCATTGATGGACCAGCGGGAGCAGGCAAAAGTACTGTTGCCCAAAAAGTAGCGGGACAAATGGAATACGTGTACATTGACACGGGTGCCATGTATCGTGCCCTCGCTTGGGCAGTCCACCATCATCAGCTCCCTATCAACGATGAGTCTGCAGTTTCCGAACTTTTGCAAAAAAACAAGGTTCAACTGATTCGGGAAAATGGACAGCAACATGTATACTGGAATGAAATCGATGTCACGAGCTGGATACGTTCCACAGAAGTGAGCCAGTACGCCTCTATTGTAGCGAGTTACGGTTCCGTACGTGAACAAATGCTTGTGCTCCAGCGACGATTGGCGACTCAAGGCAATGTCGTCATGGACGGCAGAGATATCGGTACTCATGTTTTGCCTGATGCTGATGTGAAGATATTTCTGACGGCCTCCATCCAAGAGCGTGCAGAACGCCGCTGGAAGGAGCTACTCGCAAAAGGTACCCAGACAGACTTGGCTGAGCTGGAAAAAGAAATTGAAGAGCGAGATCGACGGGACATGCAAAGAGAAGTCGCACCGTTGCGCCAGGCGGAAGATGCCGTTTTGGTAGACACAACAGGAATGACCATTGATCAGGTGGTCGATCGCATCTTGCAAATCTGCGAGCGAACGGGAGAGTCAACCCATTGAGTTACTATCGTTTATTCAGAGGCTTTTTTCGCATCATTTTTTCGCTTGTCTTTCGTTGGCAAGTGATCGGGCGTGAACATATACCTAAGGAAGGCCCAGTGATCCTTTGTGCCAACCATATTTCTTTGTGGGATCCACCTCTTCTTGGGAGTGGTATCGAGCGTCAGGTTCATTTCATGGCCAAAGAAGAGCTGTTCAAAATTCCGGTCGTATCCTTTCTCATTACCAAATTCGGTGCATTTCCAGTCAAACGGGGTGCAGGAGATCGTGCGGCCATTCGCACAACTCTCAAATTGCTGGAAGATGGAAAAATCTTTGGAATCTTTCCTGAGGGAACCCGCAGCAAAACGGGGGAACCAGGGGAAGCGATGCCGGGTGTGGCGATGTTCGCCCTCAAGTCTGAAGCTGCGGTCATTCCGGTAGCCATTATCGGGCCATATCGACCGTTTCGTTCCATTAAGATCGTTTACGGTAAACCGATCGATCTGACTCAACTGCGCGAGGCCAAATCAAGCGCTGATACGTTGAAGGAAGCGAGCGATCTGATTATGGAGCATATCAAGCAATTACGGAACCAGCATCTCTCTTAGCAAACGGTATAGAATTGCTAAAGGGACGAATACTAAAACTGCTGGAACTTACTGGCTTCATCAGTACTAACTGCCAGCCATCAGGCGACAGTTAAAAATATACATGCTCCCGCGTAGTGAGGTTGTACACAACCTGTACATAGACGTTTGGGACTGGATGGTATTAAGGAGGTCTTTTGAATGATGGAAGAAACGAACGTAAGCTTGACGGATGCAACAACCATTTCCGTAGGAGATGTTGTAAAAGCAACCGTAACAAAAGTTGAGGACAAACAAGCGCTTGTAGATCTAGGCTACAAGTACGATGGTCTGATTCCTATCAGCGAACTGTCTCCACTGCATGTTGAAAAGGTAACTGATGTAGTAGCGGTTGGTGATACTTTCGAAGTGAAAGTCATCAAGCTAAACGACGAGAAAGAAGAGCTCGTTGTTTCTAAAAAAGCAGTAGCGATGGAATCCTCTTGGTCTGATCTTGAGCAAAAAATGCAAGCGGGTGAAATCATCGAAGCGACCGTGAAAGAAGTAGTGAAGGGCGGCCTGGTTGTTGATGTAGGCGTTCGCGGCTTCATTCCGGCGTCTATGGTAGAGCGTCATTTCGTTGAAGACTTCTCCGATTACAAAGGCAAAACATTGGCTTTGAAAGTGGTAGAAATGGATAAGGAAAAGAATAAAGTCATCCTGTCCCATAAAGCGGTTTTGGAAGACGAAGTAAAAGTGCAAAAGCAATCCATTATGGATAAAATCCAAGTGGGTCAAGTATTAGAAGGAACGGTTCAGCGTATGACCGATTTCGGCGTATTCGTGGATATCGGTGGTGTTGATGGATTGGTTCACGTATCCGAGCTTGCTTGGAACCGTGTAGATAAGCCGTCCGATGTCGTGAAAGAAGGCGACAAGGTACAAGTGAAGGTCCTCAAAATTGACCGTGAAAACGAGCGCATTGGCCTCAGTATCAAGGAAACGCAAGCGGGTCCATGGGCGAGTGTTGCAGAAGATTTCAAAGCGGGCTCTATTTTGAATGGCTCTGTAAAACGGTTGGTGTCCTTCGGTGCATTTATTGAGCTGGCTCCTGGAATCGAAGGCCTCGTACACATCTCACAGATTGCAAATCGCCGGGTAAATACACCGAGTGAGGTGCTGAAAGAGGGCCAAGAGGTACAGGTGAAGGTTTTGGATGTTGTTCCACAAGAACAGCGCATTAGCCTCAGTATCCGTGCAGTAGAAGAAGACCGTGTTGAACAGGCAGAACGCGCGAGCAAGCGTGAACAGCAGCAATTCACCCAAGAAAACAACCAACCAATGGGCGTGACATTGGGCGAGTTGTTCGGTGATCTGAAAGACAAGTTCAAGTAAGATAAAAAGTAGGACTCATGGGGATACGCTCTGGCGTATCCCTTTTTTCTGGGAGCGAAAGTCTAGGAGGGGTACAATGGATCGTCGTTCGATTAGAAAGCTGGACCATATCCGAAATGCTCTTATCACTGGGGAAAATGGTGCAAATAGTTTTGATGAAGTTAGCTTTGTTCCGAACAGCTTGCCGAATGCAGCGTTTGAAGAAACCTCACTGGACACCGAAATCGCATCCTTGCGACTTTCCTCACCGATTATGATTAATGCGATGACGGGGGGAGCTGGTGGGACTACGCAGATCAATCAAAGACTGGCGATCATTGCGAGAGAACGCAATCTGGCTATGGCTGTTGGCTCACAAATGGCCGCTCTGCGTGATCCAGATGTTACGGATAGCTATCGGATTGTCAGAAGGGAACATCCACAGGGGATCTTGTTTGCAAATGTTGGGGCGGAGGCGACAGTAGAGCAGGCAATAGCAGCAGTCGAGATGATAGAAGCGAATGGACTGCAAATCCATCTGAATGCCATGCAAGAACTACTGATGCCTGAGGGAGATCGGGATTTTCGTGGCTATCTCGAGCGGATTCAAGCGATCAGAGAGAGTCTGGATGTGCCGGTTATAGTCAAAGAAGTCGGTTTTGGCATGGCGAAGGAATCAATCGAAAAGCTCATAGAAATCGGGATCAGAGCAATCGATGTGGGTGGAAGAGGCGGAACAAATTTTGCTCAAGTCGAAAATATGCGAAGTGATCATCCTCACATCATGTTCGAGGATTGGGGATTCACGACGGTGGAGAGCTTGCTGGAAGCGAATACTGTCGGTCATTCAGGAATATCGTACATCGCAACAGGCGGTGTTCGTCATGGACTAGATGTAGTCAAAGCCGCTTCGTTAGGTGCGTCCGCTGTCGGGATGGCAGGGGCAATGCTGCGTCTGGTTCAACGCGAATCTTTGGAAGAATGCTTGTCTACTGTCGACAGATGGCATCATCAAATTCGTGTGGCGATGACGGCACTAGGAATGAAAGGTTTGGCTGACGCCGTTTGTACTCCTGTTATGATCACGGGAAAAACAGCAGAGAGAGCTAGGCTTCGTCACATGCAATTGGAGAGATTGGCGCAACGTTAGTTAGTGGACGAGTATTCGATTCATGAAATTTCCTTGGTTGAGGCATACTTTTGGGGGAGACAACCATCATTTGAGGAGATGAACATGAACGAGGGAACCGTTGCGATCCTTATCCAGTGGTCTTTGCTGTGTCTTGTCTGGATGGGAAGCTTTGACTTACAGCTACGAAACATGAAGATGGAACGCAGACGAGTGCTCGCAGTCATCAGCGCATTTTTATTTTGTACGTTTGTTAGCTGGGAAATCTATTTTGCCCCCATTCAAGTTAGTCTAAGTGGAACGATATTGCCACTGATCGCATGCATTGTCCTTTACACCAAGCTCATGTCCAAAATACGCAGATTGTACTTGCTGAGTGCGTTGGCAACGGCCCTTTTGCTTTTTTGGCTCCGCTGGCTGTTTTTTACCGATCCGATCTTGCTGTTTTGGGATGAGAGGATCATCGTACCCGCTGTTGGAGTCAGTACGATTTTTTTGATGAGCAGGACAAAGCTGGGACAGATGTTTCAGCTTATGCTCTCCATGCCACTGGCAGATGCGATCCATTCGCTATTTTTTTGGAAATTGTCCGGTTCCTGTCATTGGGGATCGGAGTATGCGCAAGATTTGCTATGGAGTAGCCTATCCCTATGGGCTTTCGTCAGCATAGTCTGGTCTGCGATTCGTCGTATCCTTGGTAGAACAGAACCAGAGTCTTCCCATTCCGATACGGGTAGGTGATGCTAGGGTGTTGAAGCAATTGTTAGCTTATGAATATGTTTTTCCTTTAGTTCTGGGCTTCCTGTTCGGCATTTTGTGCCGGATTCATCTTTTGCGAACAGATTATCGACAATATCCAACCTATCCTCACGGGAAAATTATTCACGTTTCACTTGGAGTGATTGCATCCGCACTCGGAGCGTTAGCGATTCCTGCTCTGCTTAAGGAGAATTACACGGCAGTCACTTTTTTGACGGTGGCAGCTCAACAATTCCGCGATGTCAGGAACATGGAACGGACTACGCTCACGGCAATTGACAAGCAGGAGCTGGTACCCCGTGGTGGTCCCTACATCGAAGGAATCGCAATGGTGTTTGAAGGACGCAATTACATGGTCATGTTTACCTCTTTGGTGACAACGACGGCTACCATCCTTTTTCATTGGTGGGGGGGTGTCATTGCAGGTGTCATTGCCTTGATAATCTCTCGCAAGCTACGTTCTGGAAAAACACTGTCGCTGATTGCGGAGATCGAGCCGGGCGAAGTAAGAGTGGAAGGAAGAGACCTGTATGTGAACGACATTTACATCATGAACGTCGGATTGGCAGATGCTCAAGAGATCATACGTGAGCAAGGCGTGGGTTTTATTGTGACACCGAGGGATGCCAATGCCAAGGTCACGATTGCCCACCCAGGACAGCGGCAAGCGATTCTGCACGATGTCGCGACGCAACTCGGCGTATATACAGATACGGGAGAGCCGTCGCTAACACCATTGGTAAAACGTGATATACAGTCAGGGAGACTCGGGGTATTTTTATTGCCGCAAGAAAAAGATGTGGACCGGGCAACATCCGTCATTCGTGCAGTCCCGATTCTCGAAAGCGTCTTCCGAATGCCAACGAAGACTAGAATGGTGAAAAAGGAGCTGTAGGCCATGACAGGAGTAATCTTGGCGGCGATTACGACGAACAAAGACAGGATAGCGGGTGGCGTGCCGATTTTTATCGAGTCTACTACGGAGGTTATGCAGCAAACAGCTTTCACGCTGGAAAAGATACTAGACGGGATGGTGCATGAAGTGAGCGCCGATACCCTTATCATTGTTCGGCATAAGTAGTGTATGGTATGATTAGTTAGTCAAAACGTAAAATGAGAGAGAGTGTTGTTGATTATGGGATTACCAGTGGTAGCCATTGTGGGGAGACCCAACGTGGGGAAGTCCACGATTTTTAACAGATTGATTGGCGAACGCGTCGCGATCGTGGAGGATATGCCGGGAGTAACCCGTGACCGCCTGTACGGGAAAGGTGAATGGTTAACTCATACTTTCCATGTGATTGATACCGGTGGAATCGAGTTTGGCGAGACCGACGCGATTCTTACACAAATGCGTTACCAGGCAGAGCTTGCGATTGACGAAGCAGATGTCATCATTATGATTGCAGATAGCCGCACAGGTGTGACGGATGCGGATGTTGAACTGTCACGGATGCTGAATCGGACAGGAAAACCTGTCGTACTCGCGGTGAACAAAGCGGATAATCCGGAAATGCGTGCGGATATTTACGACTTTTACTCCTTGGGCTTGGGCGAGCCATTCCCTGTCTCGGGTAGCCATGGTCTTGGCTTGGGCGATATGCTGGAAGACGTGGTTCAGCATTTCCCAGCAGAGGATGACGAAGAGAAAAGAGACGATATCATTCGTGTATCCATCATCGGTCGTCCAAACGTCGGGAAGTCTTCCTTGACGAATGCGATTCTCGGTGAAGAGCGAGTCATTGTCAGTGAGGTTGCCGGAACGACCCGTGATGCGATCGATACGCCATTTGAGCGCGATGGACAAAGCTACATCCTCGTAGATACAGCAGGTATGCGCAAGCGCGGGAAGGTGTATGAAACAACGGAAAAATACAGTGTGATGCGTGCGATGCGTTCCATTGAAGATTCCGATGTCGTTCTTGTTGTCATTAACGGGGAAGAGGGCATTATCGAGCAGGACAAGAAGATCGCGGGTTATGCACATGAGGCTGGCCGTGGTGTCATTATTATCGTCAACAAATGGGATGCTATTGAAAAAGACGACAAAACGATGCAACGCTTCACAGAATTGATCCGCGAAGAATTTAAATACCTGGATTACGCTCCGATCATGTATGTGTCTGCAAAATCGAAGCAACGTGTCCATACGATTCTGCCGAAGGTCAATGAGGTTTCTCAAGCACATGCGATGCGAGTTCCTACCTCTGTCCTTAATGATTTGGTAACGGATGCGACAATTCGTACCCCACCACCATCTGACCGCGGCAAACGCTTGAAGATCAACTATGTGACACAAGCGACGGTGAAACCACCGACGTTCATTCTGTTTGTGAACGATCCAGAACTGATGCACTTCTCCTATGAACGTTACATAGAGAACAAAATTCGCGAAGCATTTGTGTTTGAAGGCACGCCAGTACGAATCTGGACGCGGAAAAAAACGTAGGGAGAGAAAAACGCCATGGTGTTATTATCCTGGGTGCTAAGCTATTTAATCGGTTCTATTAGCTTTAGCTATCTGATCGCCAAAAAAGTCGCAGGAATTGACATTCGTTCTCATGGCAGCGGAAATGCCGGTGCAACCAATACCCTCAGGGTGTTAGGAAAAGGCCCCGGCATTGCCGTTCTCCTTCTTGATGCACTAAAAGGATTAGCTGCGATGGGACTGACTCACCTGATGACGGGGGACGCAGCAGCGTACGCAGTGGCAGGCTTGTTTGTTATCGCGGGTCACAATTGGCCGATCTTTTTTGGATTCCGCGGGGGAAAAGGCATTGCGACCACGCTAGGTGTCGTGTTAGGGTTTTCTCCCTTGGCATTTTTAATCGCTGCCGTGTTGGCTGTCTTAGTCATTGCGATCACTCGCTTTGTTTCATTAGGATCATTGGTTATCGTAACGGTTATCCCACCTGCCCTTTACTTGTTGGACAAACCTATCTCCTTTTTTTGGGCGAGTTTGGCGATCGCAATCTTTGCTTACATTCGTCATTATAATAATATCCGCAATCTTCTTGCAGGAAACGAACGGAAACTAGGAGATAAGTCCAACCGGAAGCTGGGATAATGTGCGCACGGATATGAGAAAAGTGGAGGGGGACGTATTGATTCAAAATGTTACGGTGATTGGTGCCGGAAGCTGGGGAACGGCACTTGCTACAGTCTTGGCGGACAACGGTCATCAGGTTACGCTTTGGGTACGGGATACCAAGCTGGCAGAAGAAATAAACAGCAAGCATGTGAATGAAAAATACCTGCCGCAAGAAAAGCTTTCAGCAAACATAGTGGCGACGACCAACATTCAAGAGGCTGTAGTAGGCAAGCGCATCGTTCTTCTCGTTGTTCCTTCTCATGCCATGCGTCAAATTTGTCAGCAAGTGGCTCCGCACCTAGAACCAGATGTCCTTTTGATTCATGCGACAAAAGGCTTTGAATTGGAAAGCCTGAAGCGAATGTCAGAAGTCATTGCGGAAGAGGTGCCAAAAGAGATTGCGTCCAGATTGGCTGTGTTGTCAGGACCAAGCCATGCCGAGGAAGTAGTCAAAAGGCAACCAACGACCGTTGTGATGGCGTCTGAGTCGGAAGAAAGTATGCTGCGCTCTCAGGATTTGCTGATGAATACGAATTTTCGTGTGTATACCAACCCGGATTTGATTGGTGCTGAGATCGCTGGAGCGTTGAAGAACATCATTGCACTTGGTGCAGGGATGTCTGATGGGTTAGGGTATGGAGATAACGCGAAAGCAGCCTTGTTGACCCGTGGCTTGGCTGAAATTAGCCGTATGGGCATTAAGCTCGGCGCAAAACCACTTACTTTTGCGGGTCTGGCTGGCGTAGGTGATTTGATTGCCACATGTACGAGTAAACACAGCCGAAACTGGCGTGCAGGTTATCTGCTCGGACAAGGAAAAAAACTCGATGACGTACTGGCACAGATGGGGATGGTCGTCGAAGGTGTTCGCACGACAAATGCAGCTTTTTCCTTATCGCAACGCGAGCAGGTTGAAATGCCAATCACTTCTGTTCTGTATGGCATGCTGTTCGAAGGAAAAGAAGCTCGTCAAGGTGTGGAAGAACTGATGGGGCGCGGAAAAACCTTTGAAATGGCGTACCTCAATCCCGATGTGGAATAAGTCATGAATGAATTATCACCGATTTAGGCTTCTGCACATACAATAGGGTGAAAGCCCATGTGCAGGAGGAGATTTCACATGAATAATATGTCGAAACGACTTTTTGAGCGTTTACAAGGGAAAGCAACGGAAAATGTCGATGAAGAAAAGCTTCGCTCACTAGCTGGTCAGGTCAAGCGCAGTGACTTTGAAGACGAGACCAAGCTGCGTCAAATCATTCGCACGCTCGCTACCCTTAGCGGTAAGCAATTAACTCCTGAAAAAGAGGATAAGGTCATTGAAATGTTTCGCAATCAGGAAATCAATCTGGGTGACATGTCCACTTTGACCAAGCTGCTCAAATAAGAGAAATGGGCGATTATGCCCGTTACCTGCATCAAAAACCGTCATACAGTAAGACTAGGAACAATCATGGCTCTACAGGGACATGGCTGACCTACAGATTGCAAGAAAAAAAGAGGGATCTTATCCCTCTTTTTTTCGTTCCTTGGAGCTGCTGCTTACCTGTGTAATCAGGTTCTGGACCAAAGGGGATTGCAGGAGACCCAGTAATTGCCCGATATCTATATTGGCCAAAAGGTTGCCTAAGCCTGATTCCTGCTGTGTTGTTGTTGTTGTTGTTTCTGCTGCTTTTTGTGGCTCTGGAGCAGCTTTGCGTTTGCCTGCAGGCTTTTCGGCAACGACCTCAGGCTCAGGCGTGCGTTTTCCCAGGTTCTCAATCATCTCCATCGCCCCGTACAGCGAATCCATCGTGTCTTCTACCTGCCGAATCGTGCTGCCGATCCCTTTGATGTTATGGCGCATTTTTGAAACAGAGGTGCGCAAATCAACCGCAGGCAGGATCCTTTTCGGGGATATGGAAAGAGAGACATTTTCGACTTGGTCGCTTAATTTTTTGCTAGGTATAGGCGCGTATGGATTCCGCCATTTTCGATTACTTACTTTATTACTCAACGTTTCATCCCTCCAATGGGCGAATTCATCACGATAGTCTATGCGAATGTCTAGTATTAGGTTCACAAGCGTCAGACGAAGAGGGGGAATTATGGTATAATTAAGCAAAAAATGCAAAGGATGCTGCAGTCCAGATGTATATTGATCCTATGACAAAGATGAACATTTCCTTAATCGCCATTGGGCTCATGTTCGTCTGCAATTTAGTTATGATCTTTGCCAGAAAAATAGCGAATGGGTTTTTGCGGTTCCTTGTGAAGGCCTTCGCATTCTTACTTTTACTCGTCGTGCTGGTCATGATTTTGATTGTGATTTTTGTCTAGGGAGGATTATCGATGTCGACGATCACATTACTTACTCGTGCAGGCAGTCATGAAGTCTCGATCGAGTTGAATCAATCCATTGTTGCTCTTGCGAAAAAGAACAACGTCGTTTGGGGCCATGCATGCCAAAGAGGGGTATGTGCACAATGCCGTACGCATGTTTTGGAAGGGGCAGAGTACCTAAACGAAGTGACACCAGAAGAAAAGCTGCGGTTGCGCAAGGCTGAACGCACAGAAGGCTACAGATTAGGCTGCCAGACGAAGATTGTTTCATCAGGAACAGTCAAGGTAGCTCATCGGCCGTACTAGTAAAGGAAGTGACGGAATGGGGAAAGTAACCTTTCTCCCGAGCAAGAAAAGTGTGAAGGCGCGGACAGGGCAAACCTTGGTCGGTGTAGCTTCGTCAGCTCGCGTCGTCATCCCGCAGAGATGCGGTGGACACGCATCTTGTCTGATGTGCCGCGTGGTCGTTGAGGATGGCCTGCTGTGCCCGCCAACGGCGCTGGAAAAGCGAAAGCTGCCTGAAAAGGATCTGGCGAATGGAATTCGTTTGGCCTGTCAGGCAAAAACGACGGAAAAGGATTGTACAGTCAGGATTCCAGAAAGCAAGCTGAAATCAGTGGTAGCGGCTGCACTCGAGCGACAACGAAAAGAAAATGAAGATGGAATGTAAGAGGTGTGTACATAAGATGTGGCAATCGTGGCGAAAATCGTTCAAGTTTGTGATCAGTTTGACGATTCTGTCTTCCCTTTTATCTGGATGCTTGTATCCGAATGAGCGCAGAGCAGAGAATCAAATTCCTAGTACCTTTTTTGTAGAAGCAACACAAAAAGCGATTGAGCAATTCCAAAAAGACACAGCAGTGTTGCCAATCGAAACGAAATCCATCGATACTCCTATTTTTGAAAAATACGAGATTGATTTCCGCAGGATGATCCCTAAATACATGCCGGATGTACCTGGAAACGCATTTGAAAAAGGCGGCGTATACAAGTACGTACTGATTGATGTGGAAACAAAGCCAACAGTGAAGCTCATTCATTTGAGCGCTGTCAGTACAGTAGCGGATGTCCAGAGCGAAGTAGACCGTTACAAGGGACATTTCGAAAAGCTGCCTGTACTCGCTGATTTGGGGAATGGATACTATTCCATCGATCATGACCGGCTCGGGTTAAAAGCGTGGCAGGTACCGTCCACAATGGGGACTTACTTATTGCCACTGGTCATGAACGCTGAAGGAGTAGTCGGGATTGATTATGCTACAGATATCGCGCAATTGCTTCGGGATACAAAAGTAACCGTACCGGAAAAAACAGACCCGAGGTACGTGTTGGCGCGCAATTCCATGTTCGTGCCCGCGAAATCGTTTCCATATGAAATGGTCAATGGTGAACCTAAGCTTCTCAAACTAAATTAACTTCGTGTAAAACGACTCTAATCAGGGTCGTTTTTTTTGTTCTATTTCACGCAAAAATACATATATTTGTACTGTCCACAAAACTAGTACGAGATTCCCTACGAAAATACTGGCGGTCAGGGATAATTCGGAAAATCGGTCATAGTGTAAAAATAGACAAATAGAAGGAGGTCATCGATGGTGGAACGAGTCGACATCTTTAAAGACATTGCCGAGCGGACGGGCGGAGACATCTACCTCGGAGTGGTAGGCCCTGTTCGTACGGGAAAGTCGACCTTTATCAAGCGGTTTATGGAGCAAGTTGTCATCCCGAATATCAACTCTGAAGCGGAGCGGATACGTGCGACAGACGAATTGCCGCAGAGCGCTTCAGGACGAACAATCATGACAACAGAACCCAAATTTGTTCCGAATCAGGCCGTTAACGTACATGTGACAGAAGGACTCAGCATCAATGTCCGCCTCGTTGACTGCGTTGGCTATACGGTACAAGGGGCAAAGGGCTTTGAAGACGACAATGGACCAAGAATGGTAAATACACCTTGGTATGAAGAACCTGTACCATTTGAGGAAGCGGCCGAAGTCGGAACACGCAAGGTTATCCAGGAACACTCAACCATCGGGATCGTTGTGACAACGGATGGCAGCATCGCGGAAATACCGCGTGTAGGATACATCGATGCAGAGGAGCGGGTTGTAAACGAGCTGAAGGAAGTCGGAAAACCGTTCGTGATCGTTGTGAACTCGACGCGTCCGCGCTCGGACGAAGCACAAAACCTTCGTGTACAGCTCCAGGAAAAATACGATGTACCAGTCGTTGCTTTGTCGGTTGATCATATGACTGAGCAGGAAATCTTGCTCCTCATGAGAGAAGTCTTGTTTGAATTCCCAGTTCATGAAGTAAATGTAAATCTTCCAAGCTGGGTAATGGTGCTGGAAAACGGGCACTGGCTGCGTCAGAACTACGAGGAAGCTGTGCGTGAGACCGTGCAGGACATTCGCCGGTTACGCGATGTGGACCGTGTCGTCGGCTTCTTCAATGACTATGACTTCGTAGAGAGAGCCTCCCTTGCTGGTATGCATATGGGGCAAGGGATCGCAGAGATTGACCTCTACGCGCCAGATGAACTGTATGACCGCATCTTGATGGAAATTGTCGGTGTTGAGATAAATGGCAAAGATCACTTGCTGAAAATCATGCAGGAATTCGCACATGCCAAGCGCGAGTTTGATCAGGTAGCAGATGCATTGCACATGGTCCGAAGTACGGGCTACGGTATAGCAGCCCCGTCGTTGCATGAAATGACCTTGGACGAACCTGAACTGATCCGCCAGGGACCGCGCTTTGGAGTCAGACTCAAAGCAACAGCACCGTCGATTCACATGATTCGGGTGGATGTCGAGTCTGAATTTGCTCCGATTATCGGAACAGAGAAGCAGAGTGAGGAACTTGTCCGTTATCTGATGCAAGATTTTGACAAAGACCCGCTTTCCATCTGGAACTCCGATATTTTTGGACGCTCGCTTCATTCCATCGTAAGAGAGGGTATTCAGGCAAAAATTACCATGATGCCAGACAACGCCAGATACAAATTACAGGAGACATTGGGGCGAATCATCAACGAGGGATCTGGTGGCCTGATAGCGATCATACTCTAATAATTAGTTCTAAAGTCCTACAAACAACAAATAGAGGGAAGGCATCTCACATGACGAGATGCCTTTTTTTCTTGTATTTCGTTCAATTTCGACAGGAGGGGCTTGAATTTAAGAAATCGGTGTATTACTATAAGCTTGTCAGATCGGTAAAAACAACCATTCGTGTATAAAACGCTTCGTTTCGGTTAAGAAAAATAATAGCTAGGACTTGGTGTTCTTTGAGGGGAGGTGAATAAAATGAACAAAACAGAACTGATTGCAAAAGTGGCTGAAACCACAGAACTCACCAAGAAAGATGCAACAAAAGCAGTTGATGCAGTTCTTGACGCAATTGCAGATGCATTGAAAACGGGTGATAAAGTCCAACTGATCGGCTTTGGTAACTTCGAAGTTCGTGAACGCGCGGCTCGTAAAGGTCGTAACCCACAAACTGGTGAAGAGATCGAAATCGCTTCCAGCAAAGTACCTGCGTTTAAACCAGGTAAACAACTCAAAGACTCCATCAAGTAGTTGTTTCTTTTGAGAACGAAGCACTTACATAAAAAAATCCACATTGATAAAATGTGGATTTTTTTCTATGTACATACAGTTTGCCTATGAAAATTCTGATATATCTTTTTGTCTTTTTTTAAACGTTATGGTAAGATTGGCTTTGATCGCGAGCAGGCACTAAGTCTGGCACTGATTTGGAGCAGACAGACCTTAGTGATGAGAAACAAGGCGTATGCCGTTACGTAGGAGGTACAATAATGAACGTCGACTTAGATAAAATACAGCAAGCTGTTCGCATGATCCTAGAGGCAGTGGGGGATGATCCCGATCGTGAAGGAGTGCTGGATACCCCTAAGCGAGTTGCGAAAATGTACGCTGAAGTATTTGAGGGCATGCATATAAACGAAGAGCAATATTTCGAGACTATCTTTAGCGAAGATCATGAGGAAATGGTGTTAGTAAAGGACATTCCGTTTTACTCTATGTGTGAGCATCACTTGGTTCCCTTTTTCGGAAAAGCGCATGTCGCTTACGTACCGCGTGGGGGCCGCGTGGTTGGACTGAGCAAGCTCGCGCGTGCGGTCGATACCGTAGCGAAACGTCCGCAGTTGCAGGAAAGAATTACAGCGACAGTAGCTGACTCGATTATGCGTAAGCTCGATCCGCACGGCGTGGTTGTGGTAGTAGAGGCAGAGCATATGTGCATGACAATGCGTGGTGTGAAAAAGCCAGGCTCGAAAACGATCACCTCTGCTGTTCGTGGGATGTTTGAGAAAGATGCGGCTGCGCGTGCAGAAGTCATTAGTTTGATGCGCTAATCAGAATGCAAAAATAAGGAAATTATATTGACTCTATAAGTAAAATATTGTATAGTACGGATGTACAGTCGGGATGTGGCGCAGCCCGGTAGCGCGCACCCTTGGGGTGGGTGAGGTCCAGGGTTCGAATCCCTGCATTCCGACCATCTGCATGTAACGATCAGAAGCCTTGAATAGAGGCTTCTTTTTTATGTAAAATTGCTACTTTCCCAAGTAGTGCCATTTAGCTATTGGCTTCCTGATCTTTCTTTTTTATAATGATAGGTAGACAAGCTAGGGAAGGGTTGTTCAAAACTATGAAGGTGCCTGTATCACTTCAACCATATTTGCAAACATTGCCGCAAACCTATGATGCCTCTTCGCTTTCAAATGGAGACGAGGAGCTCTTCTCGGACATCTTGCAGTCCCAGTTAGCAACAACCGGCCAGCGGGTAATAAGTTCGCAGGAGATTTTGGCCAAACTAGATGGCTCCAGGAACTGGAAGATTCCTACTCATATTCAAAATGGGCAGTCCCTGTCTTTTGCAAAAGGGCCATCTGTTCCTACTCCAGAAATCTTGGATAAGATTGATCAGAAAGCGAAAGCGATCGGAGTAGACGTTGATCTGGTGAGAGAGGTCGTCAGGGCCGAATCCAATTTCAATCCGAATGTAGAATCTCACGCAGGAGCGAAGGGCTTGATGCAGCTGATGGATAATACCGCAAAAGCCATGCAAGTCCGCAATGTATACGACCCTGATGAAAACCTTGAAGGTGGAACAAAATATTTGAAGTCGCTTTTGGATCGTTATGATGGAGATGTGAAAGTAGCGCTTGCTGCTTACAATGCTGGTCCAGGTCGGATGCGTCGTCTGGGAATTAGCAGTGATGACGAGCTAGAAGCGAAGTTTGACCAATTGCCGCAAGAGACACAGCGCTATGTGGACAAGATCATGAGCCGACTGGAGTCATAAGGGGCATCATACTAGTCGTACGCGTATATCGTATTGGTCAGGAGGAAACGGATTGGCACAACCATCGGGATTTAATCAGGATTATTTCGTAGTGAAAGCGAAGGAAAATGGCGTTCATGTGATTGGTTTAACAAGAGGCACTGATACGCGTTTTCATCATACAGAGAAGCTCGATAAAGACGAAGTCATGATTTTTCAATTTACGGAGCACACCTCTGCGATTAAGGTGCGAGGAAAAGCAGTGATTTACTCGCAACATGGCGTAGTAGATACGACCGAATAAAGAGCAAGTCGTTTTGCTAAGAAGCAGGCATAGCCTGCTTTTTTTGTTTGTACAATGGAGGAGAGGAGGGATGTCTATGCCGCGCCAATTGTTGATGGCGATTGCTGTTTCCACACTCTTGGCTCTGATGTTGTCGCTCGTTCCCACAAATCAGTGGATGCAAGCGGATATACCGACATTTCAGTCAGCGCATGCCATTCACTTAAGCGAGCAAAATGCCTTTGATTTGTTTACAAGGATGTCGACACATTATAATATTAAGCGTATAAAATGGGAAAACCCATCAATCTATGTCGATTTTGTGGTGAAACCTGCCGAAAAAGTAGAGCTAAACACCGTCTATCAAGATTTTTACCGTTTGACATACGACTTACGTACCTATACAGACAATGTCGGGCCCGTGTACTATCGCTTGCTGGAGGAGACGGATCCACCAAAAGAATCGAGATTATTGATTGCCATACAATCAACAACGGGAAAGCTCGCAGGACATGACAAACCTTTGACCGACCCTTCGGATATTCAGTCCTTTGTAAGCAGTACATTTCCTATTCGAATCGAGTCGTATTTTTATGAGCGAATTAGTCCCTGATGGAAGAAGTATGGTATGATAGTAGAGACGGCCTTTTGACCGGACGGCAGAGGAAGACCGAAGAGTAAGGAACAGTACGGAACAGGCAGACATCTATAGGTTGTGCAGCTTGTGGAGGAGGACGCATGAGCAAAGAATTTTCCCCGAATGTAGAAGAAGTTCGGTCCATTATCGAACAAATCTACAAGAGAATCACCCATTCCTATGTAGAACATTACGTTGACGTTCCTTCCATGGCGGAAAATCGTCTTGAGCTGTTGTACCTTTTTTTGCTGGAACAAGACATGCCGAAGGAAAAGGCTTCGGTTTTATGTACAGCAACAGGGCTTGTCCAGTTGGGTCTGGACACGCATGAGCTCGTGAAAAATGAGTACGACTCCTCACAGAGTGCGGAGCGAAACCGACAGTTGACTGTACTTGCGGGTGATTATTACAGCAGTCGCTATTATCACCTCCTGGCTTCAGCGGGTGAAATCCAAGCCATTCAAGTGTTATCGGCAGCCATTCAGCGAGTGAACGAAGCGAAAATGAGATTCTACATCGCTGGGCGAGATAGCAAGACTTTATCAGATGAAGAGTACTGGGAACTGCGAAATACGATTGATACAGGCTTATACGTGGCTGTTGTAGAGGAGTATGCCGATTCAGCTGATCGCCGTCGTTTCTGGACCGATCTGATGAAGGAAACAGCCAAGGTAGAGAGTGTGATCGGAGAGTGGGAGCAGCTCAAATGGCAAGAACAAGTCCCTTTTGGTTTTGCCCGTTTTTTGCTGCAAAAACCTGGAGCTACACTCGCGCAAGTTTTGTCTGGCGTTGAGGGGAAAGCCCTCGAATTAATCGGTTTATGTGAGCAAATGGTGCGTACGCTGCATCCTGCAGAGACGCGGAACATGCTTGCATCCATTACGGCACGGTACTCCCATCGGATCAGTCGCTTGAAGAAGGTAATTGAGGAGATGTAGCCAAGTGAACCAGACACAGATGAATGAGAAAGCAGAGTACGTTCACTCCGTTTTCGAGAGCATTGCAAACGATTACGACAAAATGAATAATGTAATCAGCTTTGGCAGTCATATTGCTTGGCGTAATTACACGATGAAGCAGATGAATATCCAGCCAGGGCATACAGCGTTGGATGTTGCTTGTGGTACAGCAGACTGGACGATTGCATTGGCCAAGACTGTTGGAAAAGAAGGCAGTGTTGTTGGCCTTGATTTCAGCCAGAATATGCTGGATGTAGGGGCATATAAAGTAGCGAATGCAGGTGTTGGCAACAACGTAAAGCTAGTGAACGCAGATGCGATGAATCTGCCCTACGAGGATGATACATTCGATTTCGTGACAATCGGGTTTGCCCTGCGCAATGTACCGGATGTCCAGCAGGTCTTGAATGAAATGGCGCGTGTTGTGAAGCCGGGCGGTAAAGTCGTTTCCCTGGAAGTGTCCAAGCCCCCGTTCATTCCGTACCGGAAGCTATTTTACTTATATTTCTACAAAATCTTACCATTGATCGCGAAGCTGACAGTCAACAAGTACGAAGAGTATGCATGGCTGCCACAATCCCTGACCAATTTCCCGGACAGTCGCGAGCTGGCAAGCATGTTTCAGAAAGCAGGCTTGGACCCGGTTCAGGTCAAATTGTTTATGGGTGGCGTATCAGCCTTGCATATTGGCACAAAGCCATAATATGGGGAGTAAACCGGTATTTCTTCACTAGATAGGAAGTGTCATAGATGGGTCTACGTAAATTGAAAGTCATCTTGGAAATGATTAAATTCGAGCACTCCCTTTTTGCCTTGCCTTTTGCTTTTATGGGAGCTGTTTTGGGAAGTATTGTGGTAGAGAATGCATGGCCTACCTGGTCGGAAATTTTCTGGGTGACGGTAGCCATGGTGGGCGCTCGCAGTGCAGCGATGTCTTTAAACCGTGTCATCGATCGGGTGATTGATGCGAAGAATCCTCGGACGGTCACACGAGCGATTCCTGCTGGTCTTATTTCGATTGTGGAAGTCATTTTGTTTATCGTGGTGTCCTTTGCGGTGTTGTTCATTGCTGCATTCCAGTTAAATGATTTGGCTGTGAAATTGTTGCCGCTCGCAGTGTTTGTTCTTGTGCTTTATTCCTATACGAAACGCTTTACTTGGCTTTGCCACTTTGTTTTAGGCGTGGCCATCGGTTTTGGTCCGTTGGGTGGCTGGGTAGCGACAACGGGTCAAGTAGATGGCATCGGCCTTCTATTGTTTGCATCCGTTATGTTCTGGACAGCAGGATTTGATATCATTTATGCATGTCAGGACGCCGATTTTGACCGTAAAGAAGGACTTTATTCCATGCCGAGCCGCTTCGGAATTGCCAACGCACTTCTGATTGCCCGCGTATGCCACGTTCTTACTTTCGTTGGTCTGATTTCGTTGTATGTAGTCGCAGACTTGTCTATTTGGTTCTTAGTAGGTGTGCTCATTTCTGGTGCGATTTTGATCTATGAACACACGCTGGTGAAGCCAACAGACCTGTCCAAGGTGGATATGGCCTTCTTCAATATGAATGGCATCTTAAGTGTCGTGATGTTTACCTTTACGATGATTGATTTGGTGATTGCATGAACAAGCAAAAGTGGGCTGTCGGGATAACGGGTGCAAGTGGTGCTATCTATGGTGTTCGAGTCGTCCAGGAGCTTTTGCGTGCTGGACATATCGTTCACTTGATGATTACAGAAGCAGGCTGGCAAGTATTTCGTGACGAACTGGATTGGCACACGGATGACAGAGAAGCTCTGTTGCAGGAGAAGCTGCAACAAGACTTTTCGGGTGAGCTACATTATTGGGGACTGCGAGATTTCAATTGTCCCGCAGCCAGTGGTTCCTATCGCTGTGACGGTATGATCGTAGTACCGTGCTCGATGGGGACTGTCTCTGGCATCGCACATGGCGCATCAGGTAATTTGCTAGAGCGCGTTGCTGATGTCATGATTAAGGAAGGTCGGCGCTTAGTCATCGTTCCGAGAGAGACGCCACTCAATGCGATTCAGCTCGAGAACATGCTCAAATTAAGCCGTCTGGGCGTCAAGATTCTGCCTGCCATGCCAGGCTACTATCAGAAACCGCAAACCATGGATGATCTGATCAATTTTGTGGTGGGGAAAACTTTGGATGCAATTGATGTACCACATTCGCTGTTCCGGCGTTGGGGGGAATAAATGCATGCAAAAGTCTTTGCGTGTTGGACAAATTTTGTATACCAATGTATTGCCGGTTTACTTCAATTTCGATCAGGCAAAATTCGAAGACCGAATCGAATTCATCCGCCAAGTTCCTGCCCAGTTAAACGCTGCAATGGCGAATGGCGAGATTGACTTGGGACCGATTTCTTCGTTTAGCTATGCAGAGCATGCTTCCGAATACGTAGCATTGGCAGATCTGTCTGTCAGTGCCAAGGGGAGAGTAGGCTCCCTTTTCTTGTTCAGCAAAAAGCCGATTGAACAAGTAAACGGTGCAAAAATTGCCTTGACCAACACATCGGCTACCACAGTGAACCTTTTAAAGATCATTCTCCATAAGTTTTACGATTATGAGATTTCCTACGTTACACAAGAACCTATTTTGCATGAAATGCTGGAGGATGCTGATGCAGCGCTCTTGATCGGGGATGACGCCATTTCCGCTGAGCGAACGGCCAAAGACCTGCATGTCTATGACTTAGGAGAGCTGTGGCATCAATTTACGGGCTATTCCATGACCTTTGCCATTTGGGCTCTTCGTCGAGCGGTTATTGCCGATCATCATGACTTGATCGCGGAAGTCCATGCCTCTTTTTTAAAGAGCAAAAGGCAGACAAGAGCGAATACAGCCCCATTGATTGACTACGTTCACACACATTTCGGTGGAGAGAAAGAGCAATGGATCCACTATTTCCAAGGATTACAGCACGATTTCGGTGACGTTCAGCGGATTGGACTGGAGTACTATTACCGATGCGCAGCGGAGCTGGGACTTCTATCGGCACCTGCAACCGTCGATCTGTGGCAAGCTGGCGGCCGACAGACCAATACTACGTTGACGAGATAGGTGGAACGGATGAATCTAGTCGATATTTACTTCAAGATGAAAAAGGATGTCCAATACATAGAAGATGAACTGGAAAAAGCAATTGATACGCCGGTTCGAGAGCTGTATCTATCTTCGACTCACTTACTCAAGGCAGGGGGAAAGCGGATTCGTCCCGTTTTTGTTTTGCTTGGCGGTAAGTGGGGCAATTACGATGTTAAAAAGCTAAAGCATGTGGCGGTACCTCTCGAACTGATCCACATGGCTTCCCTGGTGCATGATGATGTGATTGATGATGCGGATAAGCGTCGCGGAAAAGATACTGTTCGGATGAAGTGGGATAACAAAGTAGCCATGTACGCCGGCGACTATATTTTTGCGCGGGCATTGGCCATTGCCTCCCAGCTCCCGATTCCGCAATTGCACCAAATTCTCTCGAATGCAATCGTCGAGGTTTGTAAGGGAGAGATCGAGCAAGTAAAGGATTTGAATAATTGGGACCAAAATTTCCGTACGTATTTGCGCAGAATCAAACGAAAAACGGCGCTATTAATTGCGATTAGCTGTCAATTAGGAGCAGTGGCAAGCGGAGCGTCAGCTGACATGATTCGGAAAATGTACTGGTACGGCTACAATGTGGGGATGGCTTTTCAAATTACGGACGACATTTTGGACTTTACAGGGACTGAGAAGCAGTTAGGGAAGCCTGCTGGAAGCGACTTGGTGCATGGAAACATTACGTTGCCTGCGCTTTATTCGGCTCATCATGGAAAGGCACGTGTGCAATTCCAGGAATGGATCGCACAAAATACGTTCTGGGATCATACGGATGAAGCTGTTCGTATGGTGCGAGAAGATGAGGGCATTGCCTTCTCACAGCGCCTCGCTGAACGATATATCGCCCGTGCGCATGCCATTCTCGCAGATTTACCTAACAACCAAGCTAAGACATCCTTGACAGGTATCGCCAATTATATTATCGATCGCAAATTTTAATGATATTTTGACGGTCTACCTGTTGCTTGACCACGCTAGTTTTGATAAAATTTTCGTTGGTGTCCTATGCACCAATACATAGCTCTAATGGAGGCATACTTACAATGGAAAAAACATTCCTTATGGTAAAACCAGATGGTGTACAACGCAACCTGATCGGGGAAATCGTATCCCGTTTTGAGAAAAAAGGCTACCAACTCGTAGGTGCTAAGCTGATGACAGTAAGCCGCGAACTGGCTGAAGAACACTATGCAGAGCACAAAGAGCGCCCATTCTTCGGTGAACTGGTAGACTTCATCACTTCCGGACCAGTATTCGCTATGGTATGGCAAGGTAACAACGTAATCACAACGGCTCGCGCTATGATGGGCAAAACAAACCCAGTAGACGCTGCTTCCGGTACGATCCGTGGCGATTTCGCTACTTCCGTTGGCATGAACATCATCCACGGTTCTGACTCTCCTGAGAGCGCTGAGCGTGAAATCGGCCTGTGGTTCTCCGCTGAAGAAGTTCTCTCCTTCGAGAAAACCATCCAACGCTGGATCTAAGACCGTTCGAGAAAGCCCCATTTGTTGGGGTTTTCTTTTTTTTGTCAAAATCTTTGTCAAAACAGATAGGATAATGACGAAATATAGCGAATGAAGTTAGGGAGTTTTCAAAGGGGGTACCATTCAGCATGGAAGATAAGGACTTTCTCCAATTTATAGCTAGTGTGAAAAAAATGACTGGAATTGATCTTGCCCTCTACAAGGAAGCGCAGATGAAGCGCCGTCTAACCTCGTTGAGAGAAAAGCGGGGGTACAACACATTTGCCCAGTATTTCGATGCCATCGCGAAAGACAAGGAGTTTTTCTATGAGTTTCTCGATAGGATGACCATCAACGTATCGGAATTTTTCCGAAATCCAGGCCGGTGGGAAGTTCTCGAGAATAAAATTTTGCCACGCTTGGCAAAGCAATCGCCGCGGGTGAAATGCTGGAGTGCGGCATGCTCGACAGGGGAGGAGCCGTACACCCTATCGCTGATTTTGCTACGCAAGAAAATGGATGCGACTGTGCTGGCTTCCGATATTGATGAGGGAGCACTGGCAAAAGCAAAGCAAGGGGTATACACGGACCGCTCCCTGCAAGATTGTCCGAAAGACCTCGTAACGAAGTATTTTGAAAAAGATACACTCAGCTATCGCATATCGGACGAAGTGAAGAGAAAAGTGACGTTCAAAAAACATAATTTATTGGCGGAATCATTTGATTCTCAATTTGATTTGATCATTTGCCGGAACGTGATGATTTACTTTACCGAGGAAGCAAAGCATGAGCTGTATCATAAGTTTAGCCGGGCACTAAAGCCTGGCGGGGTCCTCTTTGTAGGCAGCACGGAACAAATTTTTCAGCCGCAACAATACCAACTGGAGACAGAGGATACGTTCTTCTATCGAAAAATGGTTTGATTCATGACGGCCTTGGTATATCTCTGCTGTTTTTTCCCAAGACTAGGAATACCTACTTTGCAAGAGGAGGCAGCAGATGGATAAACACAAGGTCATCGAAGCATACCGTCGAGGATTGATCACGCTGCAGGAATGTGGTCAGATATTAGGGGCGGAGAGGACACAACTAGATGATTTGATACGCGTGGATCACACCCGCAAACCGCTGAGCCCCAATCCTTTTTTCAACGTGTAGGAAATCATAAACGGTTCGTTTTTGAATTTCGGAACGCATGGAAACTTTCCGCTAAAACGCGGTCGCTCCTCCGTGAGCTGTCAACGATAATGGTTTTCTTAACGCGTAGGTATGTCAATCTTGGTTCATTCGCGTTAGCGTAAAGAGAGCGCTTCTCCCAATACGGAGGGGCGTTTTCCTGTAAGAAGAAAAGGTTTTTCGCAAACGTTTGGCACTTTTGTATTTCCACGGCGTACTAGGTATGATATTATAGCGCTTAAAAGTGATAAAGGACAGCGCCCCGAAAAGAGAACCTTAAGGGCATACAGGCTGCCTGGAGGATGGAGGAAGGATAGAGATGCGTTACTTGACAGCGGGGGAATCCCACGGGCCGCAATTAACAGCTATCATCGAGGGCGTACCGAGCAACTTGCCGATTTCCATTGAGGAAATTAATGAGCAGTTGGCACGTCGTCAGAAAGGCCATGGTCGCGGCAGAAGAATGCAGATTGAAAAAGATCAGGTGAAAATTCTTTCTGGTGTCCGTCATGGATATACAACCGGAGCTCCTATCACACTGGTCGTTGAAAATAATGATTGGACGCATTGGCAAGGAATCATGAGTGCTGAACCTGTAGAGGAAGGCACTGAAGAAAAGCGTCGTGTTTCCCGTCCACGCCCTGGACATGCTGATTTAAACGGGGCTATTAAGTATCATCAACGCGATATGCGCAATATTCTGGAACGTTCCAGCGCGCGTGAGACTACTGTCCGCGTAGCTGTTGGTGCAGTAGCTCGCCAATTGCTGGCTCAATTTGGTATCCGTATTGGCGGACAGGTACTCCAGATCAACGAGATCGTGGCGCAGCGTCAAGAAGTAAGTCTGGACGAGCTGATTGCGCGGACCGAAGAATCGCCAGTACGCTGCTTGGATAAAGAAGCAGAGCCACTGATGATGACGGCGATTGACAAAGCAAAAGAAGACGGGGATTCCCTCGGTGGTACTGTAGAAGTTATCGTTGAAGGCGTGCCAATTGGTTTGGGTAGCCATGTGCAGTGGGACCGCAAGCTGGATGGACGTCTTGCACAAGCAATCATGAGCATTCAGGCTTTCAAAGGTGTTGAAATCGGTATCGGATTCGAGGCAGCCGGTCTGAAAGGCTCGCAAGTTCATGACGAAATTACTTGGAACGAAGAAACTGGCTATAGCCGTAAAACGAATCGTGCAGGTGGACTCGAAGGCGGAATGACGACAGGAATGCCTGTAGTTGTTCGCGGTGTCATGAAGCCGATCCCTACCTTGTACAAGCCGCTGATGAGTGTGGATATTGACTCGAGAGAGCCATTCTCAGCGAGCATTGAGCGTTCCGATAGTTGTGCTGTTCCAGCGGCAAGTGTCGTTGCGGAGGCAGTGGTAGCATGGGAGATCGCGAGCGCCATGTGCGAAAAATTCCCTTCTGATTCTCTTGACGACATGGAAGAAAACGTACGTCAATACCGTGCGTACACGGAGAAATTCTAATGAGCGTGGAGAAGCTGACTGTTGAGCTGGGGGAGCGTTCCTACGAGATTGTGATAGGCGATGGTCTTTTGCACCAGGCAGCAGCGTTGCTAGTAGAGGCAGGAATTGCTTCTACTAGCAAGCTGATGATTGTCACAGATGAGAATGTGGCCGTTCATTACTTGGAGCCTTTGCTCGATGTTCTGCGGCAGAATGGGTATCAGGCCCACTCAGCTGTCATCGCTGCTGGCGAACAATCGAAGAGCCTGGCTGTCTATGAACGATTGATAACTGAGGCAATTGATGCAGGACTGGACAGGAAGTCTGCTGTATTGGCTCTCGGTGGTGGAGTCGTCGGAGACTTGGCTGGATTTGTGGCGGCTACGTACATGCGCGGCATTGATTTCGTTCAAATGCCGACTACTTTGCTCGCACATGATAGCTCGGTTGGCGGAAAAGTAGCCATCAATCATCCACTCGGAAAAAATCTCATTGGGGCTTTCCATCAGCCCAAAGTTGTCATTTACGACACGAAAGCCTTGCATAGCTTACCGAAGCGTGAAGTCGCAGCAGGTTTTGCAGAAGTTGTTAAGCATGGACTTATCGCCGACGCTGCCTTTGTGGATTGGCTGGAAGACAACGCGGATAGGCTATGGCAGCTCGATTCAGAATTATTAGGGAAAGCCATTGAAAAAGGCTGCGCAGTCAAGGCGGCTATTGTTTCGCAAGACGAGACAGAGCAAGGACAGCGTGCATTGCTTAATTTGGGTCATACGTTTGGACATGCGTTTGAAGCGCTGTCTGCTTACTCCACCCTGAATCATGGGGAAGCCATCTCAATTGGGATGTGTTTGGCTGCCAAGGTAGCGGAACGCATTGGTTTTGCCGAGACAGGGGTATACAATCGCACGAAACGGATGCTGGAATTGTTCCACTTGCCAACGGCGTGGCCGGGTAAACTCTCGCCAGAAGCTGTGCTGGAAGCCATGAAAAGAGACAAAAAGACGGTAGGCGGAAAGTTGGCATTGGTGTTGCCTAGGGCAATCGGGCAGGTTGAAGTCGTCAAAAATATAGAAGAAGAACTCATACTGGGCATCATGAGAGAAGAAGTGGAGGGATAGGGATGGGAATGAGAGGAATCAGAGGTGCTGTCACGGTAGAAGCCGATACCCGCGAAGAGATTGTCTCCTCTACAAAATGGTTGTTGGAGGAAATGGTAAGCCGCAATGAAGTAAACCCCGAAGACATTGGCAGCATTATTATCACGACGACAGAGGACCTCTGTGCGACCTTTCCTGCTCAAGCAGCTCGCCTGCTTGAAGGAGAAGCTTGGCAATATGTGCCACTCATGTGCGCAAGAGAAATCCCGGTACCGGGTGGCTTGCCGCTTTGTATTCGTGTCATGATGCATGTGAATACGGACAAGACAGCAAAAGACATTCATCACGTCTTTTTGCGTGATGCAGTCAAGCTGCGCCCGGATTTGACAAATCGCGGTTGACAATTAGGGCGCTCTCTTTTACCATGAGTGAAACGAGAGCGCCTCGTTTTTCCGGTAATAAGCAAAAGCCGGCTGAGAGCTGAGAATGAGTTGAGCAGAGTTGAGATGAGTTAGGTCGAGGAGAGAAGAGAAGGCTGGGTACATATTGACACCCAATCCAGGTCTCTTTATCTGGATTTTTTTGTATACAAAAAATTCTCCCCCCTACCTCTCGCTCTAGGAAGCGGGTGTAGAAAAGCTGGATGTCTGATTCCCTTTTCTCTCCCACTAATTGAGGAGATGAGAGTCCATGTATTTCCCTTCCCTTGCCGAGGTTAAGACCCTCTCGGCGTCGTATTCCCTTATCCCTGTAAGCATGAAAGTGTTGGCGGATCAAGAGACACCGATTCGCTTGTATCAGAAGATTCGAACGAGTGATTCCTTTTTGCTGGAGAGCGTAGAAGGTGGTGCGCGTTGGGCTCGTTTTTCGTTCATTGGCATGAATCCTTTTCAAATCGTAGAAGCAAAAGGGGAAGAAATCACCGTTTCCTATCGTACTGGTGAAAAACTTGTCCAGACAGGAAATCCCGTCTCCTTTTTGCGTGAAGAAACCGATCACTACAAAAGCCCGAAGCTACCCGGGTTACCTCGTCTCAGTGGTGGTGCGGTAGGCTTTTTTGGCTACAATACGCTGCGCTATTTTGAAGATTTGCCAGCGCATCGCAAGGAAGCTGTACGAGTGCCGGATATGCGCTTTTTGTTCGTCGATGAGATGATCGCCTTTGATCATTTGAAGCAGGAAATTCAATTGATTGTGAACCTCCATGTGGAGCAAGGCGACACCGAAGTCACTATTGGCAAAAAATACAGGCAAGTCTGCGAACGAATCGAGGAGCTGGCTGCAAAAGTCATGGCTCCGCTTGAAATGGATCAACGCATTCAAGTAGCAGTAGATACACCAGAGCCATTGACAGTACAGCCAAATATGACGCGTGAGCAATACGAGCAGCTAGTCGTGCAGGCGAAAGAATACATCGCAGCCGGCGATATTTTTCAAGTCGTGTTGTCCCAACGTTTTTCCGTAAAGACGGATGTCGATCCTTTTGCGGTGTACCGATTGCTGCGTACGTTGAATCCTTCCCCGTATATGTACTATCTCGAATACGAGGGCGAGACAGTCGTCGGGACATCACCAGAGCTACTCGTGCGTGTCGAAGATGAAAAAGTAGAGATGCGACCGATTGCAGGAACGCGAAAAAGAGGGGCGACCCCACAAGAAGATGCTGATTTGGCGGCTGATCTTTTGGCAGATAAAAAGGAGAGAGCCGAGCACTACATGCTGCTGGATTTAGGGCGCAACGATGTAGGAAAGGTCTCTGCTTACGGAAGTGTGAAAGTGGAAGAAGCATTGGTAATTGAAAATTATTCCCATGTGATGCATATGGTTTCGCATGTGACCGGCAAGCTTCGTGAGGGATTGCACGCTTTCGATGCTTTGCTGAGTGCTTTTCCGGCTGGTACGGTATCTGGTTCTCCCAAGCTACGGGCGATGGAAATTATTGCGGAGCTCGAGCCTGACGCACGCCATCTGTATGCAGGAGCAATCGGCTACATTTCATTTGATGGTTCACTCGATAGCTGCATCACGATTCGAACGTTGTTCTTTCAGGATGGTTACGCACATGTACAGGCGGGAGCAGGCATCGTAGCGGACTCGGTTCCTGCGAGTGAGTATCAAGAGACGGTGAATAAAGCAGCAGCGATGCTCTCCGCGTTAGAAAAAGCGGAACGGATGTTTGTTAGAAAGGTGGAGTTGTCATGCTAACATACGCGCTGGAACAAATTCTGCTTGGGAAGCACTTAACACGGACGGTTGCAGAGGAGGCCATGGGCGAGATTATGGACGGAAAGGCAACTCCGGCTCAGATTGGTGCATTTTTAGCAAGCCTTCGTTTGAAAGGCGAGCAGGTGGAAGAGATTATCGGTTTTGCCAAAGCCATGAGAGCGCGAGCGATGAGTTTTCCTATCGAACTTCCAGGTCTGGTAGACACTTGTGGAACAGGCGGAGACGGAAGTCATACCTTTAACATTTCGACGGCGAGTGCAGTTGTCGCAGCAGCTGACGGTGTACACATCGCCAAGCACGGGAATCGTGCAGTTTCCAGCAAAAGCGGCAGTGCTGATGTGTTGGAAGCGTTGGGAGTGCCCGTTAATTTATCTCCAAATGACGCTGCAGATTGCCTGCGTGTAACCAATCTCTGCTTCCTGTTCGCTCCCTTGTACCACCAAGCGATGAAGCATGCGGCTGGACCGCGAAAAGAATTAGCGATTCGTACGGTGTTTAATTTACTGGGACCATTGACGAATCCAGCAGGAGCCAGCCATCAGTTGATGGGCGTGTATGATGCCAAGCTGCTTCCGAATGTAGCCGCAGTCTTACACGAGCTCGATGTGAAAAGAGCGCTCGTTGTAGCAGGCTCGGATGGACTGGATGAATTGACTGTCACGGGAACGAGCCATATCGCTGAGTTGCGGGATGGGCGTATTTTGACATATGAAATCGAGCCAGAGCAGTTCGGTCTGCGCAGATATGAGAAGGATGCTTTGCGCGGCGGTGATGCCAATGAGAATGCCAAGATCATTCACGATGTGTTTTCCGGAGTACGTGGGGCGGCACGCGACATCGTTTTGCTGAATGCGGGCGCGATCCTCTACCTCGCAGATCGGGTGAGCTCGATTGAAACTGGGGTAATACGCGCAGCGGAACTGATCGACGGCGGACTGGTCATGCGCAAGCTCGAGCACGTTCGTCACATTGCAGGAGGTATGATTCATGCTTCGTAAAATCGTAGAAAAGAAACGCGAAGAGATCGCACGTCTCTATACAGATACAACAGTTGCAGCATTGCTTTTTGCAACAAAGGAAGTCCACCGTCCACGCGGATTTCGTCACGCATTGGAGACGAGCGTACGGCCTGTAAGCGTGATTGCCGAAGTGAAAAAAGCATCCCCGTCCAAAGGGTTAATCCGACCTGATTTCCAAGCAGTGACCATTGCGAAGGCATATCAGGCCGCTCGCGCAGAATGTTTGTCTGTTTTGACAGACGAGTCCTTTTTCCAAGGGAGCTTGAGCTATCTACGGCAAATTCACGAGGCAATTGATCGCCCGTTACTTAGAAAAGACTTTCTTCTGGATGAAATTCAAGTCGTGGAAGCGAGAGCAGCAGGCGCTGATTGTGTGTTGCTCATTGCTGCCATTCTCGATCGGGAAACGCTTCGCCACCTGAATCAAACTGCCGAGGAGCTGGGCATGGATGTACTGGTTGAGGTCCATGACAAACGCGAATGCGAGCTTGTTTTTCAAGCAATGGAACCGAAATTGCTCGGGATCAACAATCGAAACTTAAATACGTTTCAAACTGACCTAGCCGTTACACATGAGTTGATTGCAGAACTGCCTACGTCATTGACGATCGTGAGCGAAAGTGGGATTTCGACACCAGCGGATATTGAGAATGTACGAGGTGCAGGTGCCCGGGCTGTACTTGTTGGAGAGCATTTCATGCGTCAAACAGACGTAGAGCGCGCAGTTATAGATCTCGTGGGAGAAGCAGCACCGGGGGTGAGTGTATGACTCGTTTGAAAATATGTGGGATCAAGCGAGCGGAAACACTTGCGCTGTTAAAAGAGCTGGAAGTCGATTACGTAGGCCTTGTTTTTGCCCCAAGCAAGCGACAAGTTGATGCCCAAACTGCTGGACAATTGCTTGCAGCCGTTCCGGGCCATCCTCCTGCTGTTGGTGTGTTCGTTAATCCGACGATAGAAGAGCTGGAGGAAGCGCTAAGTGAAGCACCGTTATCTGTGATCCAATTGCATGGACAGGAAACGCCACAATTTTGCCAGCAAGTTCGGGAGCGATTCGCTATTCCTGTATGGAAGGCGTTGGCCGTGGGTGGAGAAGCGGATGCTGCTCAAGCAATTCAATCCTATCGAGGCATTGTCAGTGCCTTTTTGTTTGATACGTATGACCCTAGCCAAGCAGGTGGCACGGGGAAAAAGTTTTCGTGGGAGCAAATCCCTACTTTGAAAGCAGCATGCGAGGAAGCAGATTGCATCATCGCTGGAGGGATTCATGCGGAGAATGTCGGAGAATTAATGGGACAGTATCAAGCAGGGATTGTTGATGTGTCCAGTGGAGTAGAGACAAATGGCGAAAAAGACGCTGAAAAAATAAAAACATTGGTGGAGAGGGTGAAGGCGCATGAAAAACATTCAAACAACTACGCGAGTCGTGCCTGACGAAAACGGACGATTTGGTGCCTTCGGAGGCAAGTTTATTCCAGAAACCTTGATGAATGCGGTGACAGAGCTCGAGATGGCTTTTGAAGAAGCGCGTCGTGACCCGGCATTTGTTCAAGAATTGAATGGACTGCTCAGCGAGTATGCTGGACGCCCAACCCCACTCACCTATGCAGAGCGTTTGACGAAAGCGGTCGGCGGTGCTCAAATCTATTTGAAACGAGAAGATCTCAACCATACAGGCGCACATAAATTGAACAATGCTTTGGGCCAAGCATTGCTTGCCAAGCGCATGGGAAAAAAATCAATTATTGCCGAAACGGGCGCTGGTCAGCACGGAGTGGCAAGTGCAACCGTTGCGGCAAAGCTCGGGCTCTCTTGCACGGTGTTCATGGGGGAAGAAGATATTCGTCGTCAGTCGTTGAATGTTTTTCGGATGAAGCTGCTTGGAGCAGAAGTCATCCCTGCGGTATCCGGCTCACGTACACTTAAGGATGCGACAAACGAAGCCATTCGCCATTGGGTTTCCCATGTCGATGAAACGTTTTATGTCATCGGATCTGTCGTTGGCCCACACCCGTACCCCTACATGGTACGCGAATTCCAAAAAATTATTGGAGAAGAGACTCGTAGTCAAGTCCTGCAAATGCTCAGAAGACTTCCAGACGAGGTCGTTGCTTGCGTCGGTGGAGGCAGTAATGCGATTGGTATGTTTTATCCGTTCATTCAGGATGAATCTGTCGCGCTGAGAGGGGTAGAAGCCGCAGGAAAAGGAATCGATACCGAAAAGCATGCGGCAACACTCACACTTGGACGCCCGGGAGTCATCCACGGTTCCTTGACCTACTTGTTGCAGGATGAATGCGGACAGGTGCAAGAAGCGCATTCGATTTCGGCTGGCCTGGATTATCCAGGAGTTGGACCTGAGCACGCTTATCTTAAAGACAGCGGACGAGTGACCTATACATCAGTAACGGATGCGGAAGCACTCGACGCAGTACAAGTGCTTTGCCAAACGGAAGGCATCATTCCAGCGTTGGAGAGCGCACATGCCATAGCTGAAGCGATCAAACGTGCGAAAGAGATGTCCTCTGACAAAATATTAGTAATTTGTTTGTCCGGTCGAGGCGACAAGGACGTACTGACTATTCAAGAAGCGCTGACAGCAGAAGGGGGAGAGTAATCATGACGACAGCTCTTAATCGAATCGATCAATTATTCGCTGATCGTGATCGCAAACGATTCATCCCGTTTCTAACGGTAGGCGATCCTTCGATAGAAGCGACTTTTCATCTCGTAAAAGCGATGGTTGAAGCGGGCGCTGATCTCATCGAGCTCGGCATCCCTTACTCCGATCCTTTGGCAGATGGCCCAACGATTCAACGGGCTTCAGAGCGCGCACTGAAAAATGGCGTGACGATCGGGGATGCTTTACAATTGGTCAAAAGGCTACGCGAATCAGGTATGGAGGCTTCCGTCGTCCTGTTCTCCTACTTCAATCCGGTTTTGCAATATGGCATCGAGCGCTTTTTTGCCGATCTCGCTGCCTATGGTGCAGACGGAGTTGTCATTCCTGATTTGCCGATTGAGGAAAACGGTCGAGCAGTAACCGCAGCAAAACAGAATGGCATTCATGTCATTTCGCTGGTGGCACCAACTTCCAGTTCCAGAATCAATACGATCGGCGCCCAAGCAACCGGATTTCTTTATTGTGTATCGTCGCTCGGTGTGACGGGTGCCCGCGTGGACCTGCGAGAGGATTTGGCAGATTTTCTGGAACGAGTAAAGGCCAGCACATCGGTTCCTACTGCGGTAGGCTTCGGAATATCCACGCCGGAACAGGTACGAGCAGTTGCACCCCATACGGATGGTGTCATTGTGGGAAGTGCCATTGTACAGCAAATCGAGGAGCATGCTGAACAATTGAAAGACCCCAAACAGATGCCAGAAGCTGTAGAAAAAATAAAAACGTTTGTACATCAGTTAGCCAGTGCGCTACAATAATGGGAAAAATGTGACTGGAGTGAACGTGGATGCAACCGAAACAACGCATACTCAATGCCCCGGTATATCAACCTGGCAAGCCGATTGATGACGTGAAACGTGAATTTGGTTTGACTGAAGTCATCAAGCTGGCGTCCAACGAAAATCCTTTTGGTTCCTCACCGAAGGCGAAAGCTGCCATTGTGGAACAGTTGGACAATTTGGCCCTTTATCCAGACGGTGCAAGCCTTAATTTACGTTGGGATCTTGCAGACTTCCTCGGAGTCAAACCAGGCCAATTGTTTTTCGGCAACGGGTCTGATGAAATTTTGTTGATGATCTCTCGTGCTTTTTTGGGCGAAGGAACAAACGCAGTCATGGCGACGCAAACGTTCTCGCAATATCGTTCAAATGGGATTATTGAAGGAGCAGGCTTGATTGAGGTGCCGTTGAAAGATGGCGTTCACGATCTCGAAGCGATGGCAGCTGCCATCAACGAACAAACAAAGGTCGTATGGGTATGTAACCCGAACAATCCGTCCGGCACGATTGTAACAACATCCGAGTTGGAAGCTTTTATGAAAAAGGTTCCAAAAAATGTGCTCGTCGTTTTGGATGAGGCTTACTATGAGTATGTGGTGGATCCAGAATATCCACAAACAGTACCGATGCTCGCTGAGTATCCGAACCTGATTATTTTGCGTACGTTCTCCAAAATCTATGGCCTGGCTGCTCTTCGTATCGGCTACGGGGTCGCGACAGAGGAGCTGATTTCCTCTTTGGAGCACGTGCGTGAGCCGTTCAATACAGGTACACTTGGCCAAGTAGCAGCACGTGCGGCATTAAAAGACCAGGATTTTGTGAAAACATGCCGCGATCGTAACCGTGAAGGCATGAAGCAGTTTACCGATTCCTTTGACGAGTGGGGGCTTTCCTACTATCCATCTCAGACCAACTTTATCTTGGTTGATTTGAAAAAGGATTCCGATGAGGTATTCAAAAAGCTGCTTTCTCAAGGCATCATCGTTCGCTCTGGTAATGCGCTAGGCTTCCCGGGTTTTCAACGTATTACCATCGGGACCAAAGAGCAAAATGACAAGATTCTTTCTGTCTTAAAAGAAATCGTGACTGGAGCATTGAAATAAAAGGACGAAGATGCCGGGCATACCTCGGCATCTTTGTCTAAGAGAGATATAAGGAAGGATAGCGAGTGGAGATGAAAAAAACCACCATTACTGTAATCGGCGTCGGGTTGATTGGCGGCTCAATCGCGCTGTCAATGCGACGCGATCCAAATATTCGGGTAGTCGGTTACGATTTACGTCAGGATTGTTTGGATAAAGCACTGACTCTAGGTGTCATTCATGCTGGCACAACTGATTTGCAGACAGCAGTTCGAGAAGCGAATGTCATTTTCCTCGCATCACCTGTAGAGCAAATCGTTACAACTATTCGCTCGTTAGTGGAAATGGAGCTGCAGCCCGGTGTGATCATTACGGATGTTGGCAGTACAAAAGCAGGCATTGTCAGACAAGCGGTGGATGTCATTCCCGATCATGTTACGTTTATTGGTGGACATCCGATGGCGGGCTCGCACAAATCCGGCGTGGAAGCTGCTTCTGACCGTCTGATGGAAAACGCCTACTATGTTTTGACACCAGCGCCGGGAACATCTCTAGAAAAAGTAAAGCAATTGTCTGAACTACTTACACTCACTCGTGCAAAAGTCGTGCAAATGGACGCGGCTTCGCATGATCAGGTCGTGGGTGCGGTTAGTCATTTCCCGCACATCCTCGCTTCTGCTCTGGTCAATCTGGTGGCAGGGTACGACGAGGAAAATGCTTGGCATGCAACGCTTGCTGCTGGTGGCTTCCGTGATATTACGCGCATTGCATCGAGCAACCCTCAGATGTGGCGTGACATTTTACTGCAAAACCGTGATCCGATCCTCAAAATCGCAAAAGATTGGGCAAACGCATTGGAAGATGTCGTTCACCTTGTAGAACAGGGAGATCCAGAAGGAATCGAGCATTTCTTCAAAACGGCACGAGAATTCCGCGACAGCTTGCCTGAGCGCAAAACGGGTGCATTGCCTCCTTTGAACGATTTGTATATCGATATCCCGGACAACCCTGGCGAAATCGGACGAATTACGACACTATTGGGAGCACGACAAATAAACATCACGAATCTCCAAATCAGAGAGACACGAGAAGACATTTATGGGGTGCTACGCATTACGTTCCATTCGCAACAAGAGTTGGAAAAGGGAGAGGAAGTTCTTCGCTTTTTCGATTACAATGTATACAAGCGCACATAAGTTTTTTTATGCAAACACACTTTACAACGCAGACGCTTCACAGTGCGACTGGTGATCTGGGAGAGCGTGAGAGAGAAAAGGAGTGGAAAAAATGCTACGCGTACAACAAGCCAAACAAATCAAAGGTACCGTTCGTGTGCCAGGAGATAAATCCATTTCCCACCGTGCAGTTATGTTTGGTGCTCTAGCAGAAGGAACCACAACCATTGAAGGCTTTTTGCCGGGTGCCGATTGCTTGAGCACGATTAGTTGCTTTCGTCGGATGGGGATCCAGATTGAACAAAAAGAAGATGCCGTAACCGTACAAGGAAAAGGTTGGTACGGCTTGCAGGAACCATCTCAACATTTGGATGTAGGGAACTCCGGTACGACCATTCGCTTAATGGCAGGGATCATGGCGACACAGCCTTTCCATGTGGTGATGGAAGGCGATGAATCCATTGCCAAAAGACCAATGCGTCGTGTGATCGGACCACTCCGTGAAATGGGCGCCAAAATCGATGGGAGAAAAGACGGTGAATACACACCGCTATCTATTCGAGGCGGGGGGCTTCAAGGGATCGCGTATCAATCCCCAGTTGCAAGTGCACAGGTGAAGTCAGCGATTATGCTGGCAGGTTTGCAGGCAAAAGGCGTGACGAGTGTAACAGAGCCGCATTTATCCCGCGATCATACGGAGCGTATGCTGCAAGCATTTGGTGTACAAGTCGTGCGTGATGGCTTGACCGTTTCAGTAGAGGGCGGACAAAAGCTGCAGGGACGTGCCATTTCTGTTCCTGGTGACATTTCTTCCGCTGCCTTTTTGATTGCAGCTGTAATGGTCGTACCAGGCAGCTCTCTTCTCATTGAAAATGTCGGAATCAACCCAAGCCGTACGGGCATCATTGATGTTGTCAAGGCGATGGGGGGAAGCCTGGAGCTTTTGAATGAGCGAGTCGTAAATGAAGAGCCGGTTGCAGACCTCCTCGTGACGCATTCGGAGCTGCACGGTATTGAAATTGCCGGAGATATCATTCCACGTCTGATTGACGAAATTCCGGTAATTGCGGTCATGGCAACGCAGGCCAAAGGACAAACCGTGATTCGTGATGCTGAAGAGCTGAAAGTCAAGGAGACGGACCGTATTGCCACGGTGGTTAGTCAACTGTCCAAATTCGGTGCTCAGGTGACACCTACAGAGGATGGCATGATCATTGAAGGAAAAACAGAATTAACAGGGGCTGTCATTGATAGCATGGGGGATCACCGAATCGGCATGGCCATGGCAATCGCAGGCCTCGTTGCCGAGGGTGAGACGACAATCGAGAATGATGATGCGATTGATGTATCGTTCCCTGGCTTCCATGACCTGCTTGTGAAGATCAGCCATTAATGAAACAATGAATGAAGTCTGTGCCTGTAGAGGGTAGCAGGCTTCTTTTTTGTGCGAAGACAAAGCGTTCCGAATTTTAGCAAAAATGCTTTGACAAGCGCTTACATTCCGTTTATTATAAAACTACAGTATGGTTTCTCTCCACTCCTATCCAATATAAGAAAGCACGTGTGTGCTACCGTCGTTTGAATGCGCTTACATCAACGGCGGTCTTTTTTTGTTTAAAAAGCGGTTTAGCACTAAGTAGTACTTTTCCTCCTTTCTGTGCATATGCTCGTACAAGGGTAGTGTGTGCAAGAGAAGTGGGAGGGGGACGAGCTATGTTGGAGAGAGGGATGGTCATACGCGGGGGAACAATTGTCACAGCACGAGGAATGAAAGAAGCAGATATTTGGATCCGTCATGGGAAAATTGTACGAATTGCAAAAGATACCTTGACGAAAAACCCCTTCAACGAGTTGTATGAAGAAATAGATGCTACCGGTATGTATCTTTTACCCGGTTTTGTCGCACTCCCGACACATTCCTTGTATAAAATCAAAGATGTAGATATTTATATAGAAGCCATGAGAAATCTCATCAGCTCAGGATGTACAAGCCTGGTGGACGTCTTCCGGCCAGAGCGGTGGATGAGCAGACCGCAAATTCACTATCAACAAACCCGGCATTTCAACAGTTTGTTGGATTATGTTTGGCATGTGGAAATTGATATCGCGGATCTTCACGGTGACCGCCTAGCCGAGTGGATTACCGATGGCTATTCTTCGTTTCATGTCACGATTCGAAATCCAGAAGAAATTTCCACAATAAAATGGGAAACGCTTTTGCAACTTCATTCGTCTAAACATACGATCCTGCACATGCAGGTACAAAATGACCCGTTTTTGAAAAAAGAACAACGGGAACTCATTCGTCACATTTGGCTGGAGGCTACTCGTTATTGGCGGTTGCGTACTGTCATATCAGATTCTCAAGCGGCCTTTCATTTTGAAGAAAATGACCCGTACCTGCATATCTTTCGTTTGCCCACTGAAGTGACGGAACAAGGTCTCCGTCAATTACATCGTCAATGGTTTACGAGCTGGCAAGTAGCGTCTCCAATTCACGATGTTCGGATTGATACACGAAAGAGCTGGTGTACGCCTGAAGAATTGCTTTGCTTGCTAGTCAGGCTCACTTCGACAAATGTTGCAAAAGCAATTGGACTGTATCCGCGAAAAGGAAGCTTGACAACTGGCGCAGACGCTGATATCGTTTTCCTGAAAAAGGAAAACTGGTTGACAAAGTATGATCTTTCCACTATTCTCAATTTTAGTGAAAAGCATCTTCCAACATCTGTTATGTCGAACGGTAAATGGATTTATCGAAATATGCGATTTACCCCTTTGATTGGTATGGGTAAGTGTTTATTCGACACGAAGCCCTACGCTTATGTTATATAACCCCAGTTTGGGGGTTTTTTCGTGAATGGTTTTCAGAAGACAGACGAGAAAAAGAATCGTAAGGTCGCGCAACTTTTTACATCCCCAGCAGTCTAATTATGCAAAAGGCCGCTGAGGGATCGGAATCGCAAGGAGGTAATCCTGATCATGACCGATTCCCAGCTTATCCGAGAGATTAAAGAAGGTAATCTGGAATGCTATGCTGAACTGATTCGTCGATATGAAAAAAAGATCCTCTCATTTGTCACTCATCTTTTGCGTCAGGCACATTTAGAGCATATAGCGGAGGATATATGTCAGGAGACGTTTTACAAGGCGTATAAGAGCATTCATTCTTTCCGAGATGTAGAAGCTACATTCTCCACCTGGCTCTATACGATTGCACGCAACTCCGTACTCAGTGAATTGCGCAAGAGCCGCAATTCTGACGTGTATCTGGATGATACGTTGCAAGTGCCTATGGCATCTCCGAAGACACTGCCTGAGCAAGTTTTGCTCCGGAATGAACGGGAGAGCATGGTAAGACTGGCAATCAACAGCTTGCCAGAGAAGCAACGCTCAGCACTGATATTACGCGAGTACGAGCAAATGGATTACACAGAAATCGCTACGATTCTGGATTTAACAGTGAGCTCTGTGAAGTCTCTACTGTTTCGAGCGCGGCAAAGTATTCGTGGACAGTTGGAAAACTACATCCTGGACCCTCATTTGGATGAAGCTGAAGGGATGAATCGATGATGAGATGTGAAGAAGTTCAGGAAATTCTGCCTGAATACGCCGAAAATCTGTTGCCTGAGGTGACTCAACGCCGGGTTGATCACCATATGGCGGCATGCTATGCCTGTCGTTCCGACTATGAGATTTGGTCGGATAGTGGTGAGTGGATGGAAATGGATAAAGAAGAATACCATTCTGTAACTCCAACACGTTCCATTGTAGACGCGGTGATGGCCCGTATTTTATCGGAAGAGCAGTGGGCGATTCCAATTGGCAGAAAAATTTTCAGCGTGACAGCGAGAATGCGTCGCATGGCTGCGAGTGTAGCTGTTTTGTTGCTCATGGTCTTTTCGTTCACTTTATATGTGAATACAAGTACCACAGAGCATGCGAATTCGCTTGTTATTAACGGAGAAGTTATGGAGATTAACACGCCAAAGGCTCAAGTCATTTCTTCTTCCTTGCAAACAGACGACGGTACATATGTGGTAGAAGTCCAGCCATATACGTCGCAAGGAGATTCACTGGAAAATGCTACTGCTTCGATCGTACCGCTCGATGGGAAACCGACTTCTACTGATTTAGCCAAGCCTAATTACAGCATTGTGCTTAGTATTTTTGGAATCCTTATTACTGTTCTTACAATGAGCTGGCTAACACGAGCATAATGGTATATGATCAAGAGTAAAAGAAAAGACCGTCTTCGGACGGTCTTTTGTGGCTATTGTATTAGAGTGGTTGTTCCACATGCGCGTAGAGCAACAAGGCCACGCAAAATACATATGAGGTGAAAGAAATGCCGAAAAAGTGGCTGTATGTCATAGACGAAGCGATCAAGCGGATCGAAAACGATGAAGTGGAGTTGGGCTTGACCGCTCTGCAAAAGGTTCAGGAGCATGGAAAAGATTTGCCGGATGTCATGATGTATTTGGCAGAGGTCTGGTATCGACTCGGTCATTTGGAAGAGGCGGGTCAATTGCTGACAGATGTCATGGCCAAAAATCCGCAAATGGATTCCTCGTTGCGTAGAGAATGCCAGCTACTGCTAGCGGAGATTGCTTTGGATTCCAGTGATTTTGAGACGGCGCAACACCTTCTTTATGAATGCAAAGAATCTGGCTTTGAAAGCATCCAGCTGGACTTGTTGCTAGCGGATCTGTATTCCCTCCAAGATTTAGATGAGGTAGCGGTCAAGTATTTGGAGCAAGCGAGACTGAAGGAGCCAGACAACCAAGATCTTATGGCAGCGCTGGGTAACCTATATTTCCGCATTGGAGAAGACGAGAAAGCAATGAAGCTGCTGGAACAAGCCGGGGATGAAAGTCTGTCTATGCTTTTGACGAAGGGGCGCTCTTACGCACAAAGCGGTCAATTCGAACAGGCTTACCAAGTATTCCGCCAGGCGCTGGTCATGGATCGTTCTTCAGAAGTTCTCTACGGCTGTGCACTGATGGCATTCCACGTAGGACGACTGGATGAAGCAGCTGAATTGGTCAGCAGTTTGCAAGCGGTTGACGAGGAGTATGTGGCAGCTTACCCATTAGCTGCAGATGTGAATCTTTCGATGGGGAAAACAGAAGCAGCGATTGAGGCGTTAAAGCAATATGTATCGTTGTCAGGTTTCGATTTAGATCAGATACGCAGGCTAATTGCCCTTTTGACTCAAGCCGGGCGCTATGAGGAAGCGAAAGAATACCAACAACTTCACGACCTGTGGGATCATGAATCCGACGAGGAGCAATAAAAAATAGACAAACAGGAAGTCACTTTCGGTGGCTTCCTGTTTATTTTTCCGCATTTTGGCAAGAATGAGAGACAAGTAAGTCATCGTAAAGAAGGGATGCAAAGATGAACTTGGCTGAGATCTTGGTGTACACCGATATCCGGCAGCTCCATCAGATTGCCAACCATTATGGATGCGAATGCAACCCTCATTCCAAAAACGAATTGATTACGTCACTGTTGTCTAGCTTGCGGCACAGGTTGACAATCTCTCAAGAAGTTGAGCACCTGAGCAGTGCAGAAATCCATTTTTTGCTCCAATTGTTCCTGGACAAGCGTACGGTCATGTCGCTTGAGGATTTGTTGGCAAAGGCTGGAGTGGCACTGGAATGTGAAAAGGAAAAAAAGCAGGAGGAAGGACGGAAGTTTGTCGCGGCTGCAATGAAGCGAGGATGGATTTTTCCGGCGAAAAGTAAGACAGTAGGGCAGTACCAAATTCCGCTGGACATCCGTGAACCGTACTTGCAAGCATGGCTAACAAAGTGGCGTGAGTCAAACGCATTCTTTCATTCAGGTCCGCAAGCATACAGGGATGAAGGAACAGCACTATGCGACGATATCATGCAATTTTTACAATTTCTCCAGCAGGAGCCAGTACCGCTAACCGCAGAAGGTGGCATGTACAAGCGCCATCAGCAGCAGCTTTTTCAATTTTTGCACGTAAAAGAAGAGCCGCTATTGCCGCAAAAATGGCGTTTTGGGTACGGGCTGCATTTTGATTTATACCCTGACCGCTTTTCCTTGCTCTACGATTTCTGCTACTATCACCGTTGGATTGAAGAGGTGGACGGCAAGGTAGCGGTAACGGAAGCAGGGAGGGAGCGACTGGAGCAACCGTATAACGATCAATTGTACCATGATGTTATTCGCTTCTGGATGAGGTTGTACAAGCGGGCTGTCCCGAACTTGCCGATGCTGGTTCAGCTCATTCCGTTGATCGCGTCGGCAGGATGGGTAAGTCAGCAATCTCTGATGGACACGCTGCTCCATTGGATGAAAGAGTTTTACTACGATTCACCTACAGATATCTTGGTGAATCGGGTATGCAAAATGATGGTGCATCTTGGATTGTTGCGCGTCGGCCAAGACGAACAGGAGCAGTGGTTATACACCGCAACGTATGCGAGCCAGACTTGGCTTCGAAAATACAATGGTTTTACCGAAACGACTATTTTATTGAAGTGAGGGATGGGTATGGAGTGGCCGAATTTCTATTCCAACGCGTACGGAACGAACAATCAAATGGTTTCCGGTTTGCTATCTGAAATGGTGATCGACGAGCAAATGCGTCAATATCGCAAACGCACGCTTATCCAGGAGATTGATGAGGCACTTGCATCGAAGAACAAAGAGTTGTTTTTGCGCTTAACAGACGAATTAAAAGAAATCATGGCTTACGAGCAAGCCTAAATACATAATCGTATGCGTTATTGCGAGTCTCTAACCATTCATGGTACGCTTGTTTCCAGAAATGAACAAGGAAATGAGGAGACGGCTCTATGCAGTGGAACTTGAACGATTTTGAAAACTGGGAGGAGTTGCGGTCCTTTGTGGATACCGCGCTGCTCCCTCTTTATTTGTACAGTTCGGATCGAAAAGTAGAAGAGCATGTTGTGCGCATGAACTACTTATTAAATGTAGCTGCGGGGATTGAACAGCGGCTGAAGGGACGGGTGCTGCTCTTTCCGTTAAGCTATCAAATAGGAGAAGGACAGCTGGAACAAAGAACACCGGCGGAATTCCCCTATAAAGTCCTGCTTCATTTTCGTGGAGAACAGATTCAAGTAAAGGAACGGACAGAGGAAAGCGTGATGACGTTAGTAGTAGGGGATGAAGACTTGGAATCTTCCTTGCGTTTCGAAGTGACCGTGGAAGTGCTGTACAAAGAGGTCATCAAGTTGTGGCAAACCGGGCAGAGATAATCGATTTAACTTAAAAAAGAGCCGCAATAGAGAAAGCGTTTTCCGGTAATACTACAGAAAAATGGGTGGGGCAAGGTCATAAATTTGACAATCTGGCAACAATATCCTGTCACACATCGTTTGGGCAAAGACATGTCCACTGGACATTCTTGACATCTTTATAGGCGTTAGCTATGATTGGGATTGACCTAGTGTATATGTATAAAAATGCCATCGTAGCGCTATTTTACAGGATAAGGAGGGAAAAAGATATGGGAGACAAACGCGAAATTTCCAGGCGTACATTTTTGAACTACGCCCTGATGGGAACTGGCGGATTCCTTGCTGCGGGAATGATCACCCCAATGATTCGTTTTGCGGTAGACCCCCTTCTGCAAGGACATGCAGGTGGAGATAAAGTGGCTGTCGGCAGTCCGGATGAGTTTAATGCCGTGCCAAAACGCGTTGAATTCAAAGTCCATACCAAGGACGGTTGGTATGAATCAGAATCAACACTTACTGCATGGGTTACCAAGAACGAAAAGGGTGAGATTCTTGCTCTGTCCCCGATCTGTAAGCACTTAGGGTGTACGGTTAGCTGGGGAACTGGCGCAGGACAACCGAATGAGTACTTCTGTCCTTGCCACATGGGTCGTTATACGATCAATGGCGAGCACATTTTGGGAACGCCACCCACGGCCTCTCTTGATGAGTATGAGACAGAAGTCAAAGATGGGAAATTGTATTTAGGTAAAGTAAAAGCAAATCCTCGTCCGGGGGTGAACGGCTAAAATGATGCAAAAAATGTATGATTGGGTCGACGAACGCTTAAACATCACTCCGATGTGGCGTGACTTGGCTGACCACGAAGTACCTGAGCACGTGAACCCGGCACATCATTTTTCCGCTTTTGTTTACTGCTTTGGTGGACTTACGTTCTTTATTACCGTTATTCAAATCTTGTCTGGTATGTTCTTGACAATGTACTATGTACCAGACGTTATCAATGCTTACGAATCCGTTAAATACCTCCAGAACGAAGTAGCGTTCGGGGTAATCGTACGCGGTATGCATCACTGGGGTGCCAGCTTGGTAATCGTGATGATGTTCCTACATACTCTGCGTGTATTCTTTACAGGTGCATACAAAAAGCCTCGTGAATTGAACTGGGTAGTGGGCGTACTGATTTTCTTCGTTATGCTTGGTCTCGGTTTCACAGGTTACCTCTTGCCTTGGGATAACACCGCATACTTTGCGACCAAAGTAGGTGTGCAGATCGCTGACTCTGTACCTTTGATTGGTCCATACGTAAAAACATTGCTCACAGGTGGAGACATTCTAGGGGCGCAAACCCTTACCCGTTTCTTCGCGATTCACGTGTTCTTCCTCCCAGGCGCGCTACTTGGTCTGTTGGGAGCTCACTTTGTTATGATCCGTTCGCAAGGTATCTCGGGTCCACTATAATCGGTCTTCGAAAAAAGGAGGAAATAGCATGGCAAAACAAGATAAAGATGCTACCTTCGTCGGAGATTCCCGAGTATCGGCGAAGCGTATTCCAAACATTTCTCCAGCCTACTCCGACTTTCCAGGTAAAAACGAGCCGTTCTGGCCAAACTTCCTGTTGAAAGAGTGGATGGTGGCAGCTGTTTGCTTGGTTGGTTTCCTTGTGTTAACGGTTTCACACCCGTCGCCGTTAACTGACAAAGCAAACCCGAATGATACTTCATTCATTCCGTTGCCAGACTGGTACTTCTTGTTCCTGTATCAAATGCTGAAATATCCTTGGGCTGCTGGGGATTGGGTCGTACTCGGTATCGTTGTCATTCCAGGTATCGCATTTGGTGCACTGATGTTGGCGCCTTGGCTGGATACCAGCAAAGAGCGTCGTCCTAGCAAGCGTCCAGTTGCTACAGGCTTGATGCTGACTGCACTCGTTGGTGTTTTCTACCTGACTTGGGCGGCAAACCATGAATATCATCTGGCTCACCCAGATAAAGGAAAAGGAACTGGTGGCAAAGAGGGATCGAGTGCAGCTGCACCTGCACCTGCTGACACCAGCTTTAAAGCAGATGCGCTTTGGAAAGCGCAAACAAGCTGTATGGGGTGCCATGGTAAAAACATGGAGGGTGGCATGGGTCCAAACCTCCAAAAAATCGGCGCAACTTTGGATGCAGCCAAGATTACTGATATCATCAAGAGCGGTAAAGGCGCAATGCCGGGCGGTATGATCAAAGATGATGCAGAAATCGCAAAGCTAGCTGAATACATGGCTGGCTTGAAATAAGCTAATAGGGGAAAAGCTGGCTGGTAATGCGGTCAGCTTTTTCGTTAGCGGCGTACACAGCGGGAGACGATTATAGATGATCTGGATATGGGAGTGGTTTCGGCAATCTTTGGGCAAAAGGTGGTTTCTTTGGACGCTGTTCGTCGTCAACTTTTTAGGAACCATATATGGATTCATCTGGTATGGTAACCAATTGGCTGAGACACCAGCATATTTGATTCCTTTTGTCCCGGACAGCCCGACAGGTAGCGGACTTTTTTCGCTTGTACTCCTTACCTATTTGTTGGGTCGACACATTCCTGTACTGGAAGCTTTGGCTGGCATCACCAATTTTAAGTATGGTGTCTGGGCCGTCTGCATTATCGTGGCTGGTTGGATGATGGGCAATGAAGTGCGTTGGACAGACGTGATGCTGATTATTTCCCATACGGGCATGGCTGTGGAATCTGTTTTGTACGCGCGTTTTTACAAGCTAAGTCTTCTGCCGGTGGGAATCGCTGCACTGTGGACACTGAATAATGATTTTCTCGATTACGTCATGGACATCCATCCATGGCTGCCGAGTGTGCTGGATCCGTATGAGGGCTTCGTTGGTTTGTGTACGGTTCTTCTCAGTCTGATCTCGATCTCGGTGATCTGGTGGGTAAATATGAAGTATACGACAAATAAGGTCTAATCTTGTCCTCCTTTCCATAGGCTGTACTAGGGAAGGAGGTTATTTGCGTTGAAGAAAAACATCCGGTTTTTATTATTCTTTCTCATGATCGGGTTGTTCTTGTCGTGGCCCATTCATAATTTGTACTCGAAGCTGAATCAACCGATAGAAGAAAAGCAGTTGGCCGCCTTGGATCAAATTGCGCATGAGTTACTGATGTATGCAAAAAAGGGAGATCTTGAAGGGGCAGAGCAGCGCATCGTCCAACTAGCAGACCGATTCCCGAACCAGCATTTGCCCAATCCAATACGAATTGAGAGTCTGAATGCAGTGACCCAGTCCATACTGGCAGCCAAGCAAAGCTTTGCTTCTGCAAATGCAAGTGAACAACAATTGCTGTGGCATGCCACGCAGGTCCGTATCGCCATAGACGCACTTACCCATGATCACCAGCCGATGTGGCGTAGCTACTATCCTTCTCTTGTCACACAGGTCCAAAATCTGCAGCTATCGGCTGTTGAGCGGAATTTCGGTCAGTTTCGCGAACAGTTTGATGAGAACTACCGATTATTTCTGGCTATTAGGCCGGGGATGAGTATTCAGCTTCCAGAGGGGCAAATGTCCTCGATTACGGTTGCGTACGATATCATATCCAAAGAGATGCGAAACAGCCAAGTCGATTGGCAGCTTGTTCGAGAGGCGTTGCGAGAATTGAACAGCTCTTTTCAAGTGGCGTTTGTGGGAGAAGAGAAGAGTACGTTTGCTCGTTTAATGATGCGGCCAGATTCTCCTATACTTATTCTCGCTTCTATCTCGATAGCTTTGATCATGGCCTTGTCTTACGTGGCATGGAAGAAATATGACGGAGAAATCCGTTCGACCTAAAAGGTGCAAAAACCCTTGCCTGTACGAAAAGGCAAGGGTTTTTCTGTGCAGCTTCGTGCTAATCGTGAAGCGGTTTCTTGTTTTCATCAAGGGTGAAGCCTTCCCCGAGAACTTCATGCACGTCGTTTACGATGACAAAGGCATGCGGATCAATTTCTTGCACAATGGTTTTAAAACGCATGACTTCATTTCGGCTGACAACGACATAGATGACTTTCTTTTCCTCGCCAGAGTAGGCGCCTTTACCGGCTAAGAGTGTCACACCACGTCCTACATCGAGAATATGCTTGGCGATGCTATCTGCTTCGTTGGAGATGATCGTCAATGCTTTTCCTGCATAAGCGCCATCTTGGAAAAAGTCGATGACACGTGCTGCGATAAAGACGACAACAAGGGTATACATGGCGCTTTCTAGATTCAAATAGACGAGGGACGCCCCAATAACCAAGATGTCTCCGAAAAACAACGTCCTTCCCATACTGATACCCATGTATTTCTGAAGCAGTCTGGCAATGATGTCCACACCGCCGGTCGTCCCGCCGTAACGGAAAATAATCCCTAACCCGACACCAACAGCTACCCCGGCATACAGGGAAGCAAGCAGGCGATCTTTCATCGGCAATGGAAGCACTCCATCAAATAAGGATAAAAAGACGGAAAGAGAAACCGTTCCCAAAATCGTGTAGAAAAAAGAAGTTCGTCCAAGAATTTTCCAGCCCAAGAAAAATAGCGGTACGTTCAGAACAAAGAAGACGATTCCCTGATCTACAACAGGAACTAACAGCTTGATCAAAATACTGATACCAGTGATGCCGCCCTCAGCTAGATGATTGGGAATGTTGAATGCGTTAATACCGAATCCCATAATGGCAGAACCGATGATAATGGCAAAGATACTGTCAAGACGAATTTTCATATATCCTCCTGTTCGCCGGATCAGGAAACAGGCTTCCCCCCGGACTTGATGTGCAGGTAATACTTGTGTTACCTGAGGGCTATCCGAAAGCCATTATAAATGAACGCTCGTTTGGTTGTCCATATGCTGGAAAGACGGAGTATTGAGATTTGGCAAACGAAGCCTTTTTTAGTACGATAGGTGAAAGAGAGAAGAATGTGAAAAAGGAGTGGGCGGATGGAACGGCAAAAGACTATGCAAGAGATGCAGCAAGAAGTTGATCAATACATATCGCAATTTAAAGAAGGATACTTTTCTCCGCTTTCCATGCTGGCTAGAATGACCGAAGAAGTAGGTGAATTAGCCAGAGAGATTAACCATTTTTATGGAGAAAAACCGAAGAAAAAGGACGAAGGCGAAAAAACAGTAGAAGAAGAGTTGGGTGACGTACTCTTCATCGTGATTTGTTTCGCAAACTCGCTCGGAATCGATTTGCAGGAAGCGTTTGATCGTATTATGCACAAGTTTAATACCCGCGATAAAGATCGCTGGACGAGAATAGAGGAGAACGAGTAGCATGACTAAACAAATCCGTGTAGCAGTTGCTGGCGCAAATGGTCGAATGGGGCAAGAAGTAGTGAAAATGCTAGCGCAGGATACCGCGCTTGTTTTTACAGGCAATCTGGATACACGTGTGAGCGAAGAGGAAATCAATCAACAATTGGACGAAATGAAGCCGGATGTTCTGGTAGACTTTACGACACCGCATACGGTGTATCGTCATATGGAGCTCTGTCTGGCTCGTGGTGTGAGACCGGTTGTTGGAACAACGGGGCTGACAACAGAGCAGCTGCAAGAGATGACTGAGCGCTATAAAGAAGCGGGACTGGGTGCCATCATTGCTCCCAATTTTGCAATCGGGGCGATTCTATGTATGAAGTTTTCCGCAATGGCAGCAAAATATATGCCACATGTGGAAATTATCGAGCTGCATCATGACCGAAAGCTGGATGCGCCAAGCGGAACTGCTTTGAAGACCGCGGAAATGATTGCAGCCGTTCGGGAAGAGCTCAAGCAAGGGCATCCTGAAGAGGTTGAAACGATTCCAGGCGCTCGCGGAGCAGATTACGAAGGCTTCCGGATTCACAGTGTCCGTCTACCAGGTATGGTTGCTCACCAAGAGGTTTTGTTTGGGGCAACAGGTCAAACGCTGTCCATCCGACATGATTCGATTAACCGGGAATCTTTCATGCCAGGCGTGAATATGGCCATTAAAGCTGTAATGAATATGAACGGATTGATTTACGGATTGGAACATCTGATCGATTAAACGTTTGTTTAACATACACATTTACCCAGCTATAAAGGGAGAGGTTTTCTTGAAAATTGCATTGATTGCCCATGATCGAATGAAAGAACAGATTGTGCAACTAGCGATGGCCTATGAATCCATTTTGGCAAAGCATGACCTGTATGCCACAGGAACAACTGGGTCGCGAATCATGGAAGCTACGTCGCTGTCCCTAACCCGATTTCTGTCAGGGCCATTAGGAGGCGATCAACAAATCGGTGCGATGATCGCCCGCAATGAGATGGATTTGATTATCTTTTTGCGTGATCCGCTTACCTCTCAACCACATGAACCTGATATTATCGCACTGCTTCGACTGTGTGATGTGCACAAGATACCGTTTGCCACCAATCTCGGTTCGGCAGAAATCATGCTGAAGGCTTTGGAGCTGGGACAACTGGATTGGCGCGAAGTGGTGCATGAGGAGAATGAAGCATGAGTTCACTCGATATTTTGGCAATCGGCGCTCATCCTGACGATGTCGAGATCGGCGCGGCAGGCAGTCTGATTTTGGCAGCTAAAGAGGGAAAGCGCGTGGGGATTCTCGACTTGACCTATGCGGAATTGTCTTCGAATGGAACGGTGGAGAGAAGGCAACAAGAAGCGGCTGCAGCTGACCATGTGATGGGAGTGGCTGCTCGCTATAATTTTGGTCTGCCTGATCGTGGCTTGGAGGCAGTTAGGGAAAGTGCAATTGAACGTGTCGTTAAGCTCATTCGCGAAACTCGCCCAGCCATTGTGCTAGCGCCTTATTTCGCGGATCGTCATCCAGATCATGAAAGCATAAGTAGAATCGTTCGCGAGGCGGTGTTTAATGCGGGCATCCGCAAGTATTTGCCGGAGCCTTCTTTGTCTGCCTATCGACCTTCGCAATTCCTTTACTATTTTATTAATTCCACTGTCACGCCTCAGGTTGTTGTGGATATCACCGCTGTTTATCCGCAAAAAATGGAGGCGCTACGTTGTTACTGCAGTCAGTTTGAGCTAGAAGAAGGCAGCGTTCATACACCGCTAACCAACGGGTATCTGGAGTCTGTCGAGTATCGAGAGCGACTGTTTGGCCAGCAGGCTGGTGTAGCCTACGCAGAAGGATTTGTCAGTGCAGCTCCGTATGTATTAAAGAGCTTGTGAGAAGGAGTGACACTGTATGAAGATCGGGATTACTTGCTATCCGTCATTGGGCGGATCGGGCGTAGTAGCTACGGAGCTTGGCAAGCTATTGGCTGAGCGAGGACATCAAGTCCATTTCATTACAGGTGGAATGCCATTTCGCTTAGGTGCGTTTCACCCGAACATTTTCTATCATGAAGTAGAAGTGAACAACTATGATGTTTTTAAATATCCACCCTATGATTTGACCTTGGCGAACCGAATGGCGCAAGTGGCGAAAAATGAAAACTTGGACTTATTACATGTGCATTATGCTGTGCCACATGCGTTGTGTGCGTTCCTTGCCAAGCAAATGGTAGGGGATCATTTGAAAATTGTGACCACCCTGCACGGGACGGATATTACTGTTCTGGGTTATGACTCGAATTTGAGTGATATGATCCGCTTCGGCATTGAGCGAAGCGATTTGGTAACAGCGGTGTCCAATGATTTGATCAGGCAGACGAAAGAGCTGCTGCATACTGAAAAAGAAATTATCCCAGTGTACAACTTCGTAGACAAGCGGCGTTATTTCCCGAAAGAGGTCACGAAGTTGAAAAAGGTTTTTGCACCGAATGGTGAAAAAATTCTTATGCACATTTCTAATTTCCGTCCGGTCAAACGAGTGCCGGATGTGATTGAAATATTTTCGCGCGTACGTGAAGAAGTGCCTTCCAGACTGATCCTAATTGGTGAAGGTCCCGAAATGGGGCTGGTCCGCAAGATGATCGCTGAGCTTGGTCTGAACGACGATGTATGCTTCCTCGGTAAGCAGGAAGACGTCGCAGAGGTATTGTCGATGGCAGACATCATGCTGCTTCCATCAGAAAAGGAAAGCTTCGGTCTCGTCGCATTAGAAGCAATGGCTTGCGGTGTGCCTGTTGTCGCTACAGTGGCAGGAGGTTTGCCCGAAGTTGTGCTGGATGGTGTGAATGGCTTCTTGCGTCCAATTGGGGACGTGGAAGGCATGGCGAAAGAAACGATACGTCTCTTGCAAAACGAAGACCTATACCGCGAATTCTCCGCGAACAGCATCGAGCGATCCTGCAAAACGTTTTGTCACGAAACGATTGCCTCTCAATATGAAGCTCTTTACGCTAACTTGCTGACATGCAATCCGGTGTGAAATTAAGCTTTTGAACGTAAGATGGAGCTTTTGGCTAATTGATGCACCTTGGATATAAAAATGAACAATCCATACAAAACTCTCATAAAAAAACGCTTCCTTGTGTAGATCAGGCGGAGCAAACCAGAAAGGGGGGATTGGATTGGCGATAGAATTGGCAAAGCGTGTTCTCGACAGATTGGAGGAACACGGCTTTGAAGCTTACTACGTGGGTGGTTGCGTCCGCGATTGGCTTTTACAACGACCTGTTCATGATATAGATATATGTACGAATGCCCATCCCGGCGACGTCATCCGATTGTTTCCCGATCATGTCCCGACTGGTCTGAAACACGGTACTGTATCTGTAAAAATCGAGGGGCAGATGTTTGAAGTAACCACGTTTCGGACGGAAGGAAAATATGAAGATTACCGTCGACCCGCTGAGGTTCAATTCGTTTCAGAACTTCGGCTCGATCTGGAGCGACGTGATTTTACGATGAACGCAATGGCGATGGATCGTCATCAAGTTTTGCACGACCCATTCGGTGGACGAGAGGATATGGAGTATCGCCTGGTTCGGGCTGTAGGCATCCCACTAGAGAGATTTCAGGAGGATGCCCTTCGGCTTTTACGAGGTGTGCGATTTGCTTCCCAGTTAGGTTTTGCTATAGAAGACCAGACCATGCTTGCTATGAAACAGACTGCACCTTTGTTAGCTCATATTGCTGTGGAACGCATCCGGGAAGAGCTGAATAAAACGCTCGACAGCAAAGCCCCAGAGGTAGGGTGTCAGTTGTTGAATGAAACGGGGCTCATGGCGTATGCCCCTGAGATAGAAAAACTGTTTATCCTCTCACATGAGCATGCTTGGCGGCTCCGTCATTTGCAAACCGTGACGAAAAAATGGTCGTTGCTACTGTTTGCGGCGAATTATTCACCTGCACAATCGCGAGAAGTATGCCAATTCCTCAAAATGTCCAAACGTGAAACAGAAGCAATTTTTGGGTTGGTTGAACTTCTGACGCGATTGCAGCCACAATGGGACGTTCCTCAAGCGATTGAGTGGGGACCACTGCTGCTTGAAGTCGGCTGGGACACGTGCAACGAGTTCTTTCTATTATTGCAAGCGTGCTGGTGGGAGGAGAGGCAATCGTTTTCGTTGCAAGATCTCCTCGATCAATACGAAAATATGCCTGTCAAAACCATCAAGGATTTGGCAATTACGGGGCTTGACCTGCAAGTAGCCGTTCAGAAAAAGCCAGGCGAGTGGATTGTCCGCGTCTTGGAAACATTGCTTAGACAAACGGCTCTGCACGGTTTACCAAATACACCAGAAGCACTCGTCGAAGTTGCAAAGAAAGAGGTTGCACAAGATGAACATTAAGCAAGTCATCCTTCAAGCATTCCGTGACCAGCCCGATAGTTTCATCTCTGGTGAAGAATTAAGCCAAACATGCGGTTGCTCTAGGACGGCGGTTTGGAAACATATCGAAGAGCTTCGCCGAGATGGTTACGAGGTGGAGGCGGTGCGAAAATCGGGGTATCGTCTGCTGGCTGCCCCTGATCGCTTGTCAGCAGCAGAAATTATGGCTGGTCTGGAAACGGATCGGATCGGACAAAATGTTATCGCTTACGATGAGGTAGTATCTACACAACCCCTCGCACACGAGGCTGCTGCAAAAGGGGCAGTAGAAGGTACGATCGTGCTGGCAGAGCTGCAAACAGGTGGAAAAGGCAGACTAGGTCGCCCCTGGCATTCTCCGAAAGGAACGGGGATCTGGATGAGCTTGATCATCCGTCCTGCGATTCCGTTACCGAAGACACCTCAAATGACGTTGCTAACGGCGGTTGCTGTAGCGAAAACAATCCGGGAAGAGACTGGGTTGCCTGTCAAAATCAAATGGCCGAACGATATTTTTATCGGTGACAAAAAAGTATGCGGCATTTTGACAGAACTCAATGCTGAATCTGATCGCGTCAATTATTTAGTCATCGGAATAGGGCTCAATGCCAACAGCCTCGAGTCTGATTTCCCATCTGAACTGGCACAGATTGTGACTTCGCTTCGAATTGAATCTGGTGAGCCACTCAAGCGAGTTTCGTTTATTCAGCGACTCTGCCAAATTTTTGAAGAAGAGTACGACCATTATTTGCAGGCTGGCTTCGCGCGCATAAAACAAGAGTGGGAGAATCATTCGTACACCATTGGCAAATGGGTGACCCTCCAGACGATTTCACAGCAGCTGGAAGGTCGTGCCGTTGGCTTGGATGAGGAAGGCGTACTCAAGGTCGAGGATCAGACGGGACAGATTCACAAAGTTTATTCGGCTGATGTCAATTATCGTGCAAATGATTAAATCATTTGCTATACTCCAATTTGGAGGCTGTATCACCTCGTGAACGGTACTCCTGGAGTATTTTTGTATCTATCGTGTAATCTTAAAGCAATACGTGTAAGGACAAAAATCTGCTCAGAGCCTGTGTGGACCGAGACAGAAGGAATCCGTTGGACGCAAAATGTCTTTTTGACATGGACAACCTTCTCCCGATTGACGCGAGAAGGTTTTTTTATTCCTCACACGATCCACGGGCTTGATGCGAAAGAGGAGAAATGAACAATGGCACAAACCGACAGACCTATTACGACTTCAAGTATCCGCAAGAAAAAAGAAACGCGAACCCCGATTACCATGGTGACCGCCTATGACTATCCGTCAGCCAAATTAGTGGATGAAGCAGGCGTTGATATGATTCTGGTCGGTGATTCATTAGGAATGGTCGTACTCGGTTATGACTCCACCATCCCAGTTACGATGGAGGATATGCTACACCATACGAAAGCAGTAACGAGAGGGGCCAAGCGTGCATTTGTCGTGGCAGATCTGCCTTTTCTCAGCTATCACGGAACAGTTGAGGAAGCAGTGAAAAACGCGGGCAGACTAATGCAAGAAGGGCTGGCCAAGGCGGTCAAAATGGAAGGGGGCCGTGAACTGGCTCCAATCATTACACGCTGTGTACAAGCAGGCATCCCTGTCGTTGGACATATTGGGCTTACTCCGCAATCGGTACATCAATTAGGCGGTTACAAAGTACAAGGAAGAGATCTGGAGGCAGCCAAAAAATTGTTGGACGAAGCCCTTGCGATTCAAGAAGCGGGTGCATTCGCTATTGTTTTGGAATGTGTTCCGGAAGAGGTCGCAGGCATGATTGCAGACAAGCTGGACATCGCTGTGATCGGAATCGGAGCGGGTGCGACTTGTGATGGGCAAGTGCTGGTGTTCCATGATATGGTCGGCTACGCATCGGACATCACACCGAAATTCGTAAAGCGTTACGCAAACATCGGTGAAACCATCCGTGAAGCAGTTGAGATCTATAACAAAGAAGTCGAAGCAAGAAGCTTCCCAGGACCAGAGCATGTCTTCCATGCCTCTGAAGAAACCATTAAGGAATTGTACGGGGAAGGAGTGAAGCAGTCATGATACAAACAATGATGCAGCAAGTCTCCACCATCGAAGAGATGCGCGTTCATATAAAAGAAGCACGTCGGCAAGGCAAAACGATCGGAATGGTACCGACCATGGGGTTTTTGCATGAAGGTCATCTCAGCTTGGTAAAAGCTGCCCGTGAAGTATGCGATTTGGTCGTAATGAGCATTTTCGTAAACCCGCTGCAATTTGGCCCGAATGAGGACTTTGAGCGCTATCCGCGTGATATCGAACGGGATAGTAAAATGGCGGAAGAAGCGGGTGTGGACCTCCTGTTTACCCCGGAAGTCAGCGAGATGTATCCGAAGCCAATTCTGACCAACATTTCAGTGGCAAATGTGACGACTCCATTGTGCGGAGCTTCTCGTCCGGGTCATTTTGATGGCGTGTCGACCGTCGTCAATAAATTGTTTCAAATTGTCCAGCCCGATTACGCTTTTTTTGGACAAAAGGATGCCCAGCAGGTAGCTGTTGTGACGCAAATGGTTCACGACTTGTCGATGCCAGTACAGATCGTTCCATGCCCGATTGTCCGCGAAGCAGATGGGCTTGCTCTGAGCTCTCGGAATGTCTACTTGTCAGCGGATGAGCGAGCACAAGCACTCATGCTATCACAGAGCCTCAAGCAAGCAGAAGAATGGTTGGGACAGGGCATGGCTCTATCTGAAATCAAAGATCGCATAACGCAAATGATTTCAGAAAAGCCGCTGGCTGATATTGATTATGTGGAAATTTTGAGCTATCCAGCGCTCACACCCGTCGAGCAGGAAAAGGCAGGGCAGACGATCATTATCGCACTCGCTGCTCGTTTTGGAAAAACACGTCTGATCGACAATACGATTACATCCATCAAGTAGAGATAAGGGAGGAATTTTTCGTGTTTCGCACTATGATGAAAGCAAAAATCCATCGTGCAACGGTAACTGAAGCAAACTTGAACTATGTTGGCAGTATTACCATCGACAAAAATTTGTTGGATGCACTGGATATTTTGCCAAATGAAAAAGTACAAATCGTCAACAACAACAACGGAGCACGTTTGGAAACATACGTCATCGAAGGTGCTCCAGGCAGTGGCGTCATTTGCTTGAACGGAGCAGCAGCACGTCTCGTACAAGAGGGCGATATCGTCATTATTATTGCCTATGCGATGATGACGGATGAAGAGGCAAGAACCTACAAGCCACGTGTCGCCATTATGGATGAAAAAAATCAGATCAAAGAATTGATTGCTGAAGAAGTACACGCGACGATTCTGTAAGCGATCTGCCTGTTCCTGCATAGAGCCACCTGCCTTGTGAGACAATGAAAGTACTCATGCCTCATAGGGGGTGGCTTTTCTTGTGAAAATCGAGGACTGGTTTCATACGCTTCGTAACAAAGCGCAAAAAATTGAAGAGAAGTGGCAGGGGGCTTCTGAACAAGAACGTCTTCAGCTCGCGGAACAATTGTTTCAATTGCGCCAAGTAAGTGATACAGTGGTTGACCTGTGGCTGCAATTCGAAGAAAAATTATCGAATGCGATTCGTAACATCAAAGAAATGGAAGGACAGCTTCCAGCGGAAGAGAAAAAGACGGATCCGTCGAAGGTGAATAAAAAATCACCAAAGGCCATTGAAACAAATCCATACGAGCCGATTTTTCGTCGTGGGGAAGGCTTTTATCATTTGCGCATGTTCCAAGACGCGAAAAAGTGTTTTGCAGAATTAGTACAAAAATCGCCAGACTGGGAAAGTGGACGTCTGTACTACGCCTACAGTCTCCTTTTGTGTGAGGAGAATGATTTAGCCTTTCGGGAATTCCGTCTTCTCGGCAGGACAGCAAGCTCACCTACTGTTGTGGCCATCAGCTTCAATGCCATCGGTTGCATTCTGGCTGAAGAGGAGCAATGGCTAGAGGCGGCGCAAGCTTTTAAGACATCTCTCGAGATCAAGCCAGAACAGGAAGAAGCCAAGTACAATCTCGCCTTATGTTATTTAAGAGATGGTGATGCTCAGGAAGCATTGGACGAATTGGAACCGTATCTAGAAAAAAACGAGCACGATTGGGAAGCGCAGATGCTATGGCTGCGTGCTGCCAAATTACTGCATACGATGGATGAGACGGTGGAATGGAGCCCGCCGAAAGGCTTGCAGCTACCGACACGTGATTTGGACAGCGATACTCTTCAGGAAATGGCCTCTTTATACGAAACAGTGGGCAATTACCACCGGGCACAGATTTGCTATCACTTTCTGACGGAGCGTTCCCCAAAAGAAGGGTGGACGTGGCATGGCTTAGCCTGGAATACCTGGCTCATTGCTGGTACGAAGCGCGCATTGACGCTTGTCAAAAAAGCGATCAGTCTTGCACCTGAAAATGACGACTTTCTTTTTAGTTATGGCTGGATGCTGTTGTTTGACGGAAGAGTAGAAGAAGCGATCAAAGCGTTTCGGATCATGCTGGAGAAAAACCGAGACAATCGCCTCGGACAATCAGGAATGATTTCCGCATACGAAAAGCTGGGGGATACACAAGAAGCAAAACGGTTGGCAAAGTATTTCCTGGAAGACACTGAGCCATATGTACGTTCGTTAGGATATTTTCATCTGGGAAGAATCGCGGTCGTGGAAGAAAATTGGCGCCTAGCTGAACAATATTTACAACGGGCATTGCCATTCGCAGAACAGTTTTGGGAAATCCCCATCTATCTGCAATTGTGTGCAAGCAAGCTCGGTCAATCAGAAATGAAAACTGAGCTCGTGCAGCCTTAAATGTATAGGAGAGCAGGAATATTTCCCATCGTTGCCGAATGTGAATGGGTGCGGATGAAATGTTTCCGCCCAGGTTACGAGGTGACAACGTTTGAATCGATTACTAGTTGTAGATTTTGAGACGACAGGAAGCCATCCACGCCAAGGTGACAGTATCATTCAGATTGGTGCTGTCGCAATCGATGACGGGCAGATTACCGAGAGTTTTTCCACCCTGATTCATCCAGGCCAGGATATTCCACCGTTTATTACCCAATTAACAGGGATTACCAATGAGATGGTTGCAGATGCTCCTTCCCTGGAAGAAGTGTTTCCAGATTTCTTGCGTTTATTGGACGGACGAGCTTTTGTTGCACATAATGCGAGCTTTGATCTCCAATTTTTACAAGAAGCCCTGCTGAGCCAGGGCTATTATGCGTTTGACGGCTACGTGTTGGATACAGTGGAGCTATCCCGCGTTCTTTTGCCGATGCAAAATAGCTACAGGCTCGGAGAACTGGCGTCTGAGCTGGAAATCGAGCACGATAATCCCCATCAAGCAGATAGCGATGCACTTGCCACGGCGCAGCTATTTCTCCACTTGCTGGATATTTTAAAGAGATTGCCGCTCGTGACAATCCAGCGCCTGCAGATGCTCGTCTCTTCGTTTCGCTCTGATATCGAGGTTCTTTTACGTCAGATTGAGATGGAAAAGCTCATAGAGCTGCCAGAGCTGGATGGAACGCCAACAGAAACGGATTCCTCAGACATGTGGGATATTTATCGCCAGTTGGCTCTACGGAAGCGCGAAGAAAAATTAACAGCGTCGCTGAAGCGTCCTCATATCGACGCGACAATGACCAAAGCGTTTGCCGACCAGCTCGAGGATGTTTTGGGCGACAACGGGCACATGCAGGCGAAAATGTCAGGGTATCAACGTCGGGATGCTCAGGAAGCGATGATGCATGCCGTCTATGAGGCAATGGAGGATGGTGCCCATTTATTGGTAGAGGCAGGAACAGGTACGGGAAAATCATTAGCCTATCTCTTGCCGGGGATCATTTGGGCCCATCACAATCAGCAGCAGCTGGTGGTCAGTACCAATACCATTCAATTGCAGGAACAGTTATTCCATAAGGAAATTGCTACCTTGCAGGAGTCTCTGCCGTTTTCCTTTACAGCTTCGACACTAAAAGGCAGAGGAAACTACTTATGCTTGCGTAAATTTGAACAAGCCGTGGACGAGCCTGTAGAAGGAAGCAGCCAAGAAATGCGCTTGGTCAAAGGACAGATGCTGACGTGGCTCACGCAAACCGTTACCGGTGACGTGGAAGAACTGAGCATGCCTCCAAGTGGTCAACTGCTGTGGCAACAAGTAAAAAGTGATACGAGCTCTTGCTTGAATCGAGCTTGTCCGTGGTTTAGTCGCTGCTACTATTTTCAGGCGAAGGAACGGGCTCGCGATGTCGATGTACTCATCGTCAATCACGCCCTTTTCATCAGCGACTTGCAATCGGAAAACAGAATTCTTCCTTCTTATGAAGTTGCCATCGTCGATGAGGCCCATCATTTGGAGGACGCGGCGACACAGCATTTAGGCAAGCAGTTTTCAACCACGCAGCTTCTTTTCTTGTTCGATCGTGCATCGGTTGAAGAGAGTGGGGCTATTGCTCGCTTTGCAGAAGAGCTGCAAAGTTGGATGCCTACGGTACAAGAAGATGTAGCTGCAAAGCTTTTGGAGCTGAGAAAACAGTCCGCTGCCTTGCGAGAGAAAGCGCAGCAATGGACACAGCTCTTGTATGCATGGGCATCAGATCGTGCGGAGGAGACGACGGACGCTGGACGTGAGACGGTACGTTATCGGATCGAATCGTTTGTAGGCAAACACGAGAAGATACGCAAAGTAACTAAAAAGCTGATTGAAGGGATGACCGCATACGCAGCGGGCATCGAGCAGCTATTGCGAACGACTCCGGAAGCGGAAAAGCCTCCTTTTTCGTTACGCAGTCTACTGACAGATTTATTCGGTCTCATCAAAGACTGGCAAAACGCCGTAGAGCTGCTTCACTTCTTTTTACTTGAGCAGGATGTCGAGTATGTGTATTGGATGGAAGTGGAGTCCCGTACAGCTCGGAAGCAGGTTCATTTGTCAGCAGCACTCTTGAAGGTTGCCGACTCACTAGCAGAACCGCTTTTCGCGCAAAAGCGGAGTCTGATTTTGACATCAGCCACTCTGACGGTCAAAAACAGCTTCTCCTATATCAAAAGCCAGTTTGGTCTTGACCAACTGCCCGAGGAACGAGTGCGGACCTTGTCACTGCCATCGCCGTTTCATTATGAAGAGCAGGGGCTGCTGTTGATTCCATCAGATTTCCCCGCGCCAGGCAAAGAGAGTGACCACACTTATTTGGAGGCGGTCATCCAAGGATGCGTGGATGTTGTACTGGCTTCGAAAGGAAGGACGCTGATTCTGTTTACCTCCCATTCGATGCTTCGACTTGTTTACCAAGCGATGAAGGAACGACTGGCGGAGGCTCCAGAACCATATACGTTATTCGGCCACGGGATTGATAGCAACAATCGGAGCAAGCTAGTGCGACTGTTCCGAAGCATGGAGAGAAGTGTTCTGCTTGGGACGAGCAGCTTCTGGGAAGGTGTCGATATCCAGGGGGAATGGCTGAGCAGTTTAGTCATTGTTCGCCTACCGTTTGCTCCGCCGAATCACCCTGTGTATCAAGGAAGGGCAGAGCTTTTAAAGGCAGAAGGAAAAAACGCCTTTATGTCGTTGTCTCTTCCACAAGCCGTTCTGCAATTTAAGCAAGGGGTGGGGCGGTTAATTCGTCATCACTTGGATCGAGGGGTCGTGATCGTTCTCGACACGCGTGTGGTTGAGGCGAGATATGGACGCTCATTCCTTCAATCTTTGCCGCCATTTCAAATCGAGAGCGATCCATGGCCAACGCTTCGAGAGCGCATAGAGCCATTCCTTAGTATGCAATCCCTGTCAGATTCATAAAATGAAGCAATAGTCTCATAGGGATTAAGGTGATAAAATAAATGTTATGGAAAAAAGCGTGGCGTTGGTGGATGGTAGTTCTTAGTACGATTTTCCTTTGCGCATGCTCGATTGATAGCCATTTGTATTTGCGAGAAGCAGCAGTGAAGATAGATGACCCGTTTGAAACGGAGACAGAACAGGAATTTTCGGGTCTCATTATCACCTACCTGGCACTTCCACAAGGCGAGAGTACGCTTTTGAGAATGCCAGGTGGCAAAACGATGCTGATTGATACGGGTACGGCAGAAGACTGGCCCGTTCTTTCAGCGCGCTTGGCAGAGCTCAAAATCACACGGCTCGATTATGTGGTGTTGACGAACGACCAGCCTGAGCATATGGGAGGATACGCTTCATTGAGCCAGCAAGTGCTTGTAGATGCCGTCATTTTGCCCAAGCTGATCGCACCATCCATTCGCCATGGCGTGCTGCTTCGCTCCAACCAAAAGCAGATGGAAGCAGAGAAAGGACAAGTACTCACTCTTGACCAAGAAATCTCCATGGAAGTTTTGCTTCCGGATGAACCGTTATTTTTATCGCCCCAAAATAATTCTCTCGTCTTTCGATTGACGCATGGTCAACTGCGATATTTATTTATGAGTGCCGTGAATGAAAAAGCAGAAGAGCGACTGTTGGAACGGCAAAATGACAGATTGAAGGCGGAAGTGCTAAAGGTAGCCGGTCAAGGGAGCAATCAAGGCTCTTCGCAACCGTTTCTGACGCAGGTTGATCCACAGGTCGCCATCATTCAGACAGGCCGATCGCGGGATCAAATGAAAGAGGGGCAGACGGAAGTCATGGAGCGCCTGGGTGAGTCATGGGCCGAGACATACGTTACCAGCCACGACGGTTCCATTACTATTTTATCGAATGGAAAAGAATATCGGATTTTGAAGCAAAAGAATTAGGGGGGAAGACCGAACGTGGCAAAACACGAAAAGATTTCCGAAGCGGTCGTCCGTCGTTTGCCGATTTATCTGCGTTACCTCAGTTATTTGCAGCAAGTTGAGGTGACTACCGTTTCCTCCCAACAGATGGGCAAGAATCTCGATGTGAATCCTGCCCAAATCAGAAAAGACCTTGCAGCTTTTGGTGATTTTGGAAAAAAGGGAATCGGCTATGATGTCGATTATCTGGTGGAAAAAATACGTGAAATTCTAAAGCTAACGGACGAAATCCGTGTCGCTTTGGTCGGAGCTGGGCATTTGGGCCATGCCATTAGTAACTACAACGCTTATTTGAAAGATAACATGCGGATTGCGGCCATCTTTGACAATAATCAAGAGAAGCAGGGCAAAAAAGTCGCAGGTATACCGATTCAGCCTTTATCAGAGCTGGAGGAAACGATCGTAAACAAGCAAATCAAGTTGGCGATTATCACGGTACCGGCACCTGCAGCGCAATCCGTATGTGATCAGTTGACTCAAGCGGGTATCAGGGGGATCTTGAATTTTGCCCCTACGACGATTCGCGCAGGAAAAGATGTTCGCATTCACTATGCCGATGTGACGTCCAACCTGCAAAGCTTGGCCTACTATTTGACGTAAGAATGGAGTGTATACTATGAAAAAGACGATCCTCATTCACGCAACAGTCATTACCGTTAACGATACGAATGAAGTTATTTACGATGGTGCCGTAGCATTCGAAGGCAACAAGATTACGTATGTGGGCCCAACTCCTGAGGACCTGTCGGAAGCGGGATACGATGAAGTCATCGATCAAAAAGGTGATTACATACTGCCAGGTTTAATCAACACGCATGGACATGCTGGTATGTCCCTCCTACGCGGTTATGCAGATGATTTGCCGCTGCAACAATGGCTGGAAGACAAAATGTGGCCATTAGAGGCGCAATTCACGGGAGATACCGTAAAATGGGGTACTCAACTGTCGCTTATTGAAATGATTCGTACGGGAACCACAACATTTGTGGATATGTATGATCATATGGATGTTGTGGCGAAGGAAGTCGATGCAGCTGGAATGCGTGCCCGCCTTTGCCGAGGGATGATCGGTTTGTGTTCCGAAGAAGAACGTCAAACAAAGCTGAAAGACGCGACTCTTTTTGCAAAAGAATGGCACAATCAGGCAGACGGGCGTATTACCGTCATGATGGCACCGCATGCGCCGTACACCTGCTCGCCAGAATTTATTACCCAAATTATCGAAAAAGCCGATGAGTTGTCCTTGCCGCTTCATATCCATATGTCTGAAACCGCTTGGGAAGTCGGTCAAAACGAGAAGGACTACGGACTGCGCCCAGTCGCTCATTTGGAAAAGCTGGGCATGTTCAATCGCCCAACACTCGTCGCGCACGCTGTTCACCTAACGGATGAAGAAATCGACATTTTGGCAAAATACAACGTGAGAGTTTCTCATAATGTAGTGAGCAACCTGAAGCTGGCTAGTGGTGTTGCGCCAGTTCCGAAAATGTTGGCAAAAGGCGTAAGCGTATCATTGGGTACTGACAGCTCGGCAAGCAACAACAATTTGAATTTGTTTGAGGAATTGAAACTCGCTGCGATTCTGCACAAAGGTGTAAACAACGATCCAGTAGCGGTTCCAGCAGAGGAAGCCCTTCGCATGGCTACTCGTTATGGTGCAGAAGGGGTATTCCAAGAGGAAACACTCGGAAGCATTGAAGTAGGCAAGCAAGCTGACTTGATCGTACTGGATAGCCATCAAGCCCATTTCCACCCAGCACACCAACCGATTTCACACGTGGTGTACGCTGCAAATGGACGAGATGTGAAAGATACGATTGTAGCGGGTAAATTCTTGATGCGTAATCATAAGTTGTTAACCATCGATGAGGAGCGCGCGATTTACGAAGCGAACCGCGTATTCCAAACGTTAAAACGGTAAAAGGCTCCTGTCAGGTGGGGGACAGGAGTAAGGCAGTGTAGGTGTAGGTAGGGGAATTGGATACTACGACGTTCCGTTGTTCATTTTTGCCACAGCTTTTGTCAGGAGATGATGGCGAAAATGAAGAGTGGGTGTGTGCGACCATTGACGCAAGGGAGACGACAATCCTGCCCAGGAGACGCGGTATTCCTGTAACAGAAACCCAAGTATGTCAGGAGATGTGGTTTGTTGCGAAGATGTCACGCGCTCACCTCCTCGGGGTGTATGTGTAGTATGACCGCCCAACCTTAAGCTATGATTAGCAAGTTTTCCGTGTCGTTCTAAAACCTTCCCGTATAGCATAGGCTAAAGACAAAAACGGGACAGGGGGGACGACATGTACATCCGGCCTAGAATGCTGTGGTGGCTCATTCCTATCCTACTCGGTCTATTTCTTCTCGGGATTGTATTGGGGACAGTAAGTCGATCTGCCAATACAGGCAGCATAGATACAGCTTCTGCGGTCAAACAAACAGCAGGGACAGAGAAGACGGCGACGATGGTAGCGGAGCTTTTGGAGCAGATCACGAAGGACGAGGCACGTTCATTTCTGGTATACATGCAGAATCAGACCTTGCATGGGCGATATCAAAATGAGCAATTTCAGCTCGTAGGAGAAATCGGTGGCCACCAGCTCGAAATAGCCAGAAAAGATGGGCAGCCAGTATCGCTGCGAATGGATGGTCAGATACAGGATCATGCTGCACTGCCGTATGCGATGTTCACCCCGTATGAGCACGCAGTATTACTCAAGGGAGTTTTGCAATCGGTTAGTCCACAACGCCTCGAAGATACTACAGGGCAAGGATGGAGTGGATATCGGATAGTGGTCCCACCTGAGCAAGTCTCTTCGCTACTATCGATGTGGCTAGGTCCATCCTTCCCTCTTCACGATTTGACTTCGAACGTAACGAACGGAATGAAAGTCAATTACCAACTATGGTACGAGTCAACTACGGGGCAGCTTCGTCAACTGGAGCTGGATTTGCAAATACAAACGGCAGTTGGAGTGAAGAGAGACCAGCTTCGATTCCGATTGTAATGTCAGCCACGTAAAGGAGTTACTTTGCTGTGTTAGTACGAATTATCCTATCAATCGTTGCCGTCATTTTACTTACGGGAGCTGGGTTCGCCTATCACCTGACGGCTTCTGTAGCAGGAGCGCGTAATCAATTTGAGGAGACCGTTCGTCAGTGGGTCCAGGGTCGAACGACGATCACGGAGATTGAATCCATTGATGAATATCGAGGCAAGGAGAGCTACGCTGTCGTCATTGGGAAAAACAAGGCCGGGACACAAGTTGTAGCTTGGATGAGCGATCAGAAGGTTAGCTTCGATCGAATGGATCTTGCTGTTCCGAAAAAGAATGTAGAAGAGGCGGTTTACAAGTCCTTCCCGCAATCGGAGATCACTCATTTAGTCCCTGGTCTCGAAAACGATAAGAAATTTTGGGAAGTCACTGTCAAAGACAAAGACGGTCGTTTTCACTACATTCATTATGATCTATTCACTGGCGCTCTGTTAACCTCATACGTGCTCGCACCAACCTAAGACGCTAGCATAACGACAGGCCTTTTCCTGATGGGAGAAGGCCTGTTTGGCATTGCATCCAACATCTGTATAAGAAATTGATATACTCATGTGATATACTGTGGATGTTGCAGAGAGAGAAAACGAGAACGATATTTATGGGGGGAGTAGCCGTGCAGTTGAAAAAGAGCGCGATTGGATTATCTTTGGTGGCAACCTTGGCACTCCTGTTCGGAGGATGGTTCTTGTATCAAAAGATGGAGATCGAGGAGCCGATCCGTGCAGAAATTGGACAAATGCAGTCCGCCACATTGGGTAATTTGGATATCAGCAAAGATAAAATTCAAATAGATGTAACTGTTACAAAACCAGACGCATTTCCAGCAGAATATCGCAATCTGCTAACGGAAACACAAAAGATCGCAGGCGAAAAAGAAGTGGTCATTGATATCGACAATCAGTCGACAGCGATGAACGATATTTGGCAGAGTGGTCAATTTGTGTTTACAGAAGCTGTGGAGTTGCATGAATATAGCCGCATTCCAGCTCTCGTGGAGCAATGGAAGAAGGGGAATCAGCTGGACAAAGCATCTGCATTGATGGATGACAAGAACATTTATGTTTACTTGAAAAAAGGAACGGAGGATTTTTACACCATCATCCCCCGTTCGATTGAAAAAGAGGTGACGGCACGTGCGTAAGGAAGTACTGATCGGCATCGTACCTGCCCTGTTGGTTTTTCTTGTTTTTCTAGGCGTAAACATTACGCCATTCGTGGTGTTCGGAGCCGTACTGGGAGCGATTTACTTTCTGGTCATCCGTCAGCAAAATGGACAAGGCGGGAATGTCGCCCTCGGTGGGAAAAGAAAAGCAAACAAGCATGAGTTGCCGAAATCGGACGTGCAGTTTGCCGATATCGGTGGACAGGAACGCGCCAAAAAAGAACTGAAGGAATCGCTTGATTTTCTCGTGTATAAGGACAAAATTGAGCAGTACGGAATTCGCCCGATAAAAGGTGTTCTATTGACAGGTCCTCCTGGTACGGGTAAGACACTGATGGCGAAAGCGGCAGCGAACTATACAAATTCTGCCTTTGTTGCGGCGTCAGGTTCGCAGTTTGTCGAGATGTACGTCGGTGTTGGTGCACAACGCGTCCGTGAATTGTTTCAAGAAGCCAAGGCATTAGCAGAGAAAAATGGGCAAGACAGCGCGATTATTTTTATCGATGAGATCGATGTCGTCGGTGGAAAAAGGGACGGTCAACAGCAGCGTGAATACGATCAAACCCTGAATCAACTGTTGACGGAGATGGATGGTGTAGCTACGACCGACAAGCCGAGGATTTTAGTCATGGCAGCTACGAACCGGAAGGACATGCTCGACGCAGCGCTATTGCGTCCTGGTCGTTTTGACCGTCATATTAGCGTTGATCTTCCAGACAAGCCAGCGCGCGAGCAGATTTTGACCATTCATACGGCCAATAAACCGCTAGGCGAGGACGTCACACTGGATAAAGTGGCACAGGAGACATTCGGATTCTCTGGCGCGCAGCTGGAAAGTGTAGCGAATGAAGCAGCTATTTACGCCATGCGCGACCGTCAGGATAAGATCACTGCGAAGCATTTTGGCTATGCCGTAGACAAGGTCATGCTCGGAGAAAAGGTAGACCGTCAAGCATCAGAGGAAGAGAAGAAGCGCGTTGCTCTCCATGAATTGGGACATGCCATTGTCAGTGAGAGCGTGCGACCAGGCTCTGTTTCGCAGGTCACGCTGAGTCCACGTGGCAAAGCATTAGGATACGTACGACAAAATCCAATGGAAGACCGCTATCTGTATACCAAGGAAGCGATGGAGAAGCAAATCATGGTTAGCCTAGGGGGAGCTGTAGCGGAGGAAATCTACTACGGTGGGCGTAGTACTGGATCGAAGAATGACTTCGAGCAAGCGTTGGGAATGGCACAGGAAATTGTACAAAGCGGTATGTCCGAGTTGGGGATTGTACATTTGCAGTACGTGGATAAGAATCGGATTCATGACGAGGTTGAGCGTCTGCTGGAAGGATTGCTCGTAGAAACTCGCAATCTTTTGAGACAGTATGACTCTGTATTCCAAACGGGCTTGTATACATTGTTGGAAGCGGAAGTTCTGCAAGGTGATGAGTTCAGGACGCTTTTGTTACAAACGAAAGAAGAAGTTGCCGTATAGATGAAGAAAAAGAACCTGCTAGCCAATGAAAGAGTTGGCGAAGCAGGTTCTTCTTGCGTTTGCTGGCAGCTTAGGCCAATAAGGATGAAACAATTTTGTAGACACGGTGCCAAATAGGGAAATGGATGAATATCCTACAAAAGTGATACGGGAATGAAATCAGGAGGCAAGGAGACCCTATGGCCAATGTGAACCGGCGAAAAGCAAACAAAGGTCTGAGCAAAACCTTTAGGCAGACCATGCACGAGTTACCGCTCTCATATACATCATCACCCGATCGGGAGTGGATGGAAGACCTCGAATTAAATCTGCTTGAAAGTCATTTGGAGAGCAGTCACAGAATACCGCCCATCCCTGCTGCCACATCGAAAGAGCAACAACAACCGATTCCCAAAGTACCCAAGCAGGACCTATCCTCCAAGCAGGACTCGTTTTCAAGACAGGATTTAACTTCCAGACAGGATTCAACTTCCAGACAAGATACAACTTCCAAACAGGATACAACTTCCAAGCAGGATACATCTTCCAAACAAAACGTATCTTCGAAACAGAACGTATCTTCCAAACAAAATGCATCCCCCAAACAAAGCTCACCTACCAATCCGAACTTTTATTCGAAGGTCATCAAAGACCGAAATGATGATCGTGTCCAATCTTTTGTCTATACAGACGACTTGACAGACCAATCGGTGACAACAGAAAAAATTGCGAACCGTGCCATTGACGCGTCCAAGATTAAGCAAGGCGCCGTGGATAATTCGATTTTAAAGGATTATGCCGTGGACAGCAGTAAACTCGCGGACAAGAGCGTAACGACCACCAAACTCGCACCGCATGCGGTACAGAGGGATCATCTGGGGCAGGGAATCGTAAGCGGCGAGCATTTGCAGGATTATTCGATTTCCGCGCAAAAATTGATCAATCATAGCATTACTTCCGAGAAGTTAGCCGATAAAACCATCGACTCGATGAAATTTGCCGACCACTCGATCCAGAGCAAGCATATTCAGGAGCAAGCTATCACGAATGAGTTGATCCAGGATCAATCGATTACCTCAGAAAAAATAAAGATGGGGACCATTCAAACAAGTAATCTCGCCAATTATGTGATCAACACAGTGAAGCTTGAGGATGGAGCTGTCACAGGTGATAAAGTACGCGACGGAGCAGTAACTTCGACGAAGATAGATGAAGATGCAATTGAGTCTCAACATATTCGTGAAGGCTCTATTTACCATCATCATCTCACGGAAGAGCTAATCGATGGCAGTAACATTAGTGCTGGCTGCATCACGGATCATCACATTGCATTTCAGGCCATTTATAGCCAGCATATACATCCAGAAGCGGTGACCAGTGATAAAGTGGGGCCATATGCGATATTGACTGAGCATTTGGACAACAACAGTGTCACGGCAGAAAAGCTCGCCAAAGAATCAATCGGCAGTACACATTTACAAGCTGGCAGTGTCCTGTCAAGTCACTTGCAAGACGGATTGCTGACGGCTAAAAAAATTGGGGACCAACAAATTACTTCAGCCAAGATAGCTGATAAGGCTATCACTACCGACAAATTGGCGAACAGGAGTGTAGGAGAGCAACACTTGCTCGATGAGAGCGTAAGTTCACGACATCTGATTGACGGGACCATTCGCTCAGAAAAGCTGGCAAGAAGATCTGTAGAAGAACAGCATTTGACTGACAGAATCATTGGGGGCAATCATCTACGCGAGTACATCATCCAGACCCAGCATCTGCATGACCATTTGGTGACCACCTCAAAATTGGCTCCGGAATCTGTTTCCACAGATAAAATTTCAGATCTAAGCATTACGACAAGCAAGCTTGGAGATGCTGTCATCACAGCGCCCAAAATAGCCAAAGATGCGATCAAGACACGTCATCTGGGCAGATCAGCCGTCACGGGGGAAAAGATAGCGGAAAAAGCAATTTCATCTACACATCTCAACAGTCACATCATTCAAGCGGACCATCTCCAGGGTAACTCCATTTCCAAGGATAAAATACAGGACGGCAGTGTCACTCGAGAGAAAATAGCGGATCAAAGCATTGATGCGAGCAAGCTGGATAGCCATTCCGTTCATGGTGCTCATGTCATAAAAGGCAGCTTGGATGGAACTCATATTAAGGAAGGGACGCTCAAAGGAAATCATCTTGTTAGCAAGAGCATAACCGAACAGCATCTGCAAAACCGGATCATTACGCAGGAAAAACTGGCAGAGGATTCCGTGACCGGTTCTAAAATTGCGTCCAAAGCGGTCACTACGCATCACATTGCGAATCAGTCCATTGATGCTGAGAAATTATCCTTTCCGGTCATTGAGACGCATAATCATATAGGAGTAACCTTGCAACAATTCGGTTTCGTCCCCTTCCGACTTTCTGCTTCAAGCAAGTCTACAGATGTGACCGTTCGATTGCCACAGCCTTATGCGGATACACATTATTGTATGGTGGCGATGACAAATCAACCGGGGATTTATACGGCGCTCAAATACACGAAAAGGACTTCCGCAATCATCACGGTATTTCGCAATCAAGAGGGGCAGGAAGCAACTGGTGTCATTCACTGGATCGGGATTGGAGTAAAAGGAGTGGATGTCCCACACGAAATGTTGGAATGGTCAACAGAGAGGGAACAACCGGAGGCAGAAGAAGTCGAGGAAGAGCACGACTTTGAAGAGGAAGACATAAATGATGATGAGGATACGGATGATGAATACGTGGAAGATGAGGACATGGAAGACGAGGATACGGATGATGAAGACGTGGAAGATGAGGAAGAGGAAGACGAAGATTCGGGTGATGAATACGTGGAAGATGAAGACATGGAAGATGAGTACACGGACGAGGATGACATGGAGGATCAAGACACGGATGAAAGTGATTTCGAACAAGATTATGAAAGTAGTGAAGAATACGATAGCGATATCGAGATCGATAAATAATTCGGTAGGAAACAGCAATGGGGCGAGTGGATGATTCAGAAGCAGGGAGGCCGATGTTGAGATCAGGTCTCCCAAATGCAAATTTGTTTACATAATTATTTTATGGTTAACATTATACAGGGAGACTTTCATTGAATTTGCAGGCCCCCAATAGTATAATTGTTTGGTATACTTAGTCTGTATTTGCGTGGCATGGTAAATGGAGGGAATCATTCAATGTTGACGACGATTGCCCGAATCGGGCAGCATGTTGGACAAGAAGTACGCCTAGGATGCTGGTTATACAACAAACGCAGCAGCGGCAAGATTCAATTTTTGCAGCTCCGCGACGGATCCGGCTTCATCCAAGGTGTAGTAGTAAAAGCAGAAGTAGCGGAAGAAGTGTGGGAGAATGCATTGCAGCTCACACAGGAAAGCTCACTTTACATAACTGGTGTAGTTCGTGCGGATGACCGTGCTCCAAGCGGTTACGAACTGACAGTAACCGGTGTGGAAATTATTCAGATTGCCCAGGAATATCCGATTTCCTTGAAGGAACACGGTGTTGACTTCCTTATGGACCATCGCCACCTGTGGCTGCGTTCTCCACGTCAGCGTGCAGTCATGGCTGTACGTTCCGAGGTGATTCGCGCCATGTATGAGTTCTTCCACGAGAACGGGTTCGTAAAAGTAGATCCACCAATTTTGACACCGACCTCTGCGGAAGGTACCACCAATCTGTTCCATACCAAATATTTTGATGAGGATGCGTATCTCTCGCAGTCCGGCCAGCTTTATATGGAAGCAGCCGCTATGGCGTTAGGTCGCGTTTACTCTTTCGGTCCAACTTTCCGCGCCGAGAAATCCAAGACACGTCGTCACTTGATTGAGTTCTGGATGATCGAGCCGGAGATGACTTTCGTGGATCACGAAGAAAATCTGCGTATTCAAGAAGCGTTTGTTTCTCATGTGGTACAATCCGTATTGAAAAACTGTGTGCGCGAACTGAAAACGTTGGAGCGTGATACAACAAAACTGCAAAATGTTACGGGATCGTTCCCTCGCATTTCTTATGATGATGCGATCAAACTCTTGCAGGAAAAAGGTAGCGAGATCAAATGGGGAGACGACTTCGGAGCACCGGATGAGACGATGATTGCGGACCACTTCGACAAGCCTGTTTTCATCACCCATTATCCTACTGAAATCAAGGCTTTCTACATGAAGCCACACCCTGAACGTCCGGAAGTAGTTCTGTGCGCGGATATGATCGCGCCGGAGGGCTACGGTGAAATCATCGGGGGTAGCCAGCGGATTGATGATCCAGAACTCTTGGAGAAACGTTTTGCTGAGCATGAGCTTTCGGAAGAGGCTTATCGCTGGTATATGGACCTGCGCAAATATGGTACGGTTCCTCACTCCGGCTTCGGTTTGGGTCTGGAGCGCACCATTGCATGGATTTGCGGTCTGGATCACGTGCGTGAAACCATTCCATTCCCACGCATGCTGAATCGTCTATATCCATAAGAGAGTTCCTTTATCGATGAACGATCTACACCCTGTTGCGAGAGGGCAGCAGGGTGTTCCTATTGTTAGACAGCGCGTTTTACGCACTCCCTTGTTATTCCAACCCAGAGGTGAATATGCGTTATGGACTCCCATATATTGCAATTGTTGCAAGAAGGTGCAACATCCGTCTCCAACCTTCTTTTAAAAATGTATAAGCGTATGTCATTGACTGATGACGAGATGATGCTACTGATTCATCTATTATCCTTTCAGCAGGAAGGAAATCGATTCCCGACCTTAACTGAGCTTGAGGAACGCATGTCCATGACGAGCAGGAAATTAATTCAATCTCTTCAAAAGCTATTAAAAGAAGATTGGATTACGATAGATGAGTTTATTGATCCACAAACTGGCATGCGTCATGAGCAATACAACTTGACCCCGCTGTACAAAAAGCTGTACCAGACCTGGCGGGAGCAGCAAGTAGACCCGAGAAGCATGGACCCTTTTATGGAAGTGGCCGTTTCTCTGGATGCCGAACCTGTTGCCATTTATGCTCGTTTTGAGCAGGCATTTGGCCGACCGCTAGCGCCGTTTGAATTGGAGAACATCCATATGTGGACGGAACAGGACGGCTATCAGGAAGAGTTGATTTTGACCGCTTTGCGTGAGGCTGCAACCGTCGGCAAGCTCCACATCCGCTATATCGACAGGATCTTGCTCGAATGGCAAAAGCAACAGATAACAACTGTAGAACAAGCGCGTCTTTACAGCTTGAACTTCCGCAGACAAGCAAATATGAAAGACCACGGGCAACCGCTTTGATTTCATCCAAATCAAGCGGTTTTTTCTATGTCACCGTACACGTACCTATTTTCCTTGTCTGTCATAACATATTACGTAGATGTAAGCTTCAGGAGGCGATGACTTGTGGAAAAACGGAAAAAATGGGATCTGTCTCATTGGGTGACACCGGGTGTGTTTTCAGGAAGTTATGTCGTAGATGAGGCAGTTCAGCGTATTTCAATCGTTAAAGCCAATGAAAAACAGGAAGAGGAAGCAACGGAAAACGTCCAGGAGTTGGTCGTAAATACAACAGCAGAGCAACCAAAGGAACTGGTCTTAGAGCCTACCTTTGAAATTATTATGAGAGAGACAGACGAAGCAGTCGTGGAACAGGTTCACAAGCTTGAGCAAGAAGTGATGGAACTGAAAGAGGCACTAGCTTCGTGGGAAGAAAGATGGGAGAAGCTTGAAGAAAACCATACAAAACAATTGCAGTACTTGTATCAAGTAGTTCTTTCACTGAAAAAGGAGTGGGAGATCGAGCGAAATGAACATCGCAATTATTAGTCCGGGCCCCTTTTCAGTGCCACCGGTCAAAGGAAGCTCGGTCGAACACGATATTGACGAGGTCACAAAGATGATCGAGCCCATGCATAACGTAACGATCTACACTCGTCAATGTGCGACCTATCCAACCTCATCCGTGGAAGAAAACCGGCAGTTCATTCGTGTACCGTATCAAGGGCCAAAGCCATATTTGCGCCGGATTATTAACCATATCAAGAAGAACAAGCCAGATGTCATTCTTGTGGAAAACAGACCGATCTATGTTCTCACATTAAAACGCCATTTTCCCAAGCTCCCAGTCTTTGTGAATATGCACTCTCACGTGTACGGGTCACAGCCGATCATCAGCAAGGAAAATATGCGTCGTGCCGTTCGACTGGCAGCAGGCTTTATTACCAATAGTGAATTTTTGCGCCAACATTTTATTCGGACGTGCAAGATTCCGGCAAATAAAATTCATGCGGTTCACCTCGGAGTCGATGTCACGCCTTATCAGGTTGCAAAGATAGCGATTAAAAAAATGCGTCAAGACCTCGGGTTGAAGCAAGATGATCGCGTCTTGTTTTATGCCGGTAGACTCATGCGCGGAAAAGGGGTGCATGTGCTGATCAAAGCCTTTCGCCAGGTGAGCAAACAAGATCCAAAAGCCAGACTCGTCATTGTGGGCGGTACCGGATACGGCAGCAATCGCCTGAATCCGTATGTTCGCGAGCTCAAGCGTCTTGCGAAGCCCTTGGGGGAAAAGGTGCGTTTCGTCAATTTCGTACCATCCGCAAAAATGCCGCTTTACTACCAAATCGGGGATGTCGTAGCGACACCGTCCGTTTGGAAAGAAGCGTTTTGCCGTGTCAATTTAGAAGCAATGGCTTCCGGAAAGCCTGTCATTTCCACTCCCCGTGGCGGCATTCGTGAAGTCGTTGCCCACGAGAAAAGTGGCTTTATCATCCCGCCAAAAGATTGGGAAAAAGGATTGCCTGCTGTCTGGGAACTGTTGTGGAGTTCACCAGCCGTTCGGAATGAAATGGGCAAACAGGCTCTGCAACGAGCAAAGTTTTTTTCTTGGTATGCAACTGCGCAAGGCTATCTGAACGTATTTGAAACAGCAGTTCCAACACGAAGGGAAGAGAAACAACAGCTTTTAAAAACAGGTTAATTCGAGTGAAATTGATGTAGGTGGTTGCCTTTTCTTGCGCCAATGTGGACGTCTGCCCTGTCCAGCTATCCAGATACGCATACCTTATAAGTATCGCAGAGCACAACTGGGGAGTGATACTTGTGAAAGGGTTAATCTTGTGTGCTGGACGTGGGTCGCGACTGCACCCCTTTTCCTATTCGCAACCGAAAACCCTCCTCCCTGTGGCCAATCATCCGGTCTTACACTATTGCATTCGCAAACTGCGTGAAGTGGGCATTCAGGACATTGGCATCGTGATACATCCTTCTCAATCACAGATTCCTCCCATGGTGGGCGATGGTAGTCAATTCGGGGCTACCATTACATTTATCAGGCAGGAGGTTCGACTGGGAATTGCCCATGCTGTCCAGCTAGCGCGTCCGTTTTTGCAAGACGAACCGTTTATCTTGCTACTAGGTGATAATTTATTGATGGATTCGCTTCACGGGCTTACAAAAGCGTTTACGAAGGGAAAATCTGACGGTGTCGTGATGCTAAGTAAAGTGGAGAGACCACAGGATTATGGGATCGCAGAAGTACAAAAAGGACGACTAATCTCTGTAGAGGAGAAGCCACGTCAGCCAAAGAGCAACCTGGCAGTGATTGGCGCATACCTGTTTACGTCACCTATTTTTGAGGCGATTGCTACCCTGGAGCCATCTCCCCGAGGCGAACTAGAAATAACGGATGCGATTCAATCGATGATTAATCACGGATTCAAATTGGCTCACTCCGTCACCACCGGGAAATATTCGGATGTGGGAACCATCGATCGCTGGCTGGAGGCCAACCAGTGGATGCTTACGAGGGAGCTAGGCAATCAACATCAAATTGGCAAGGGAACGGTTGTGAAAAATTCGAAGATTACGGGTCCCGTACGAATCGGTGATGATTGTGTGATTGAAAATTGCCAAATCGGACCGTACGTCTCGATCCAAAATGGCGTAAGCTTGAGAAATTGCTCGTATCTCGAAAATAGTATTTTGTTGGAAAACAGCTCACTGCAAGACATTGCTTGGAAGATTACAAACAGCGTTTTCGGCCGCTCTTCGATGATGACAGGTCAATCTTCTAACAGTACGGGAGTCTTCATTGTTAGCGACAAATCGTCCATTTGCATTCCGGCTGTCAAGAGGGAGGACGTATGAATCCGACCTTTACTGTAGTTATTCCGACATACAATCGCGCCAAGTTTATTCGCAGAGCCATCAATAGTGTCTTGAATCAAACCTCAAAAGATTGGAAGCTGTTGATCATTGACGATGCGTCCACCGATCACTCCAAAAGTAAAATTGAAAAATATTTGTACCACCCAAACATTATGTATCATCGAATGGAACAAAATTCTGGAATCGGAAAAGTCATGAATCAGGCATTGTCCATGGTGGATACCCCTTATCTTGTACAACTCGACTCCGATGACTGGTTACCGAAACGAACGCTGGCCGTACTCAAAAAGTACATTCACAAAAGCAAGAAAAGCACAGCTCTGTTCTATGGCAACATGAACATTTGGAAAGTTAGGCGCGGAAAGTATATCAAGTCGATAAAGGTGAAGCACAAGACATTTCATAACAAATACCAGTTTCTAAAGTACAATCGCTGGATGGTTTCTCCACGTTGCTATCGCGTAGAAGCCCTGCATCAAGTGGGTGGTTGGGATACCTCGGATCGATACGAGGGAAGGATTATGGAGGATCGGCGAATCATTTTGCGATTAATTGAGAAGTATCGGGTGAGATACATCAACCAAATCCTTTACAACCGGACGAAGCATAAAGGCCAGCTCACGGATTGCAAGATGAAGTTCCGCCGAAATTATTTAAGAAAAAAAACATTCAAATATTATCTGAATAGGTGGGGCAAGAAGTACAAGGCCATCTATGGTTACAAGAACGGTTATTTAGTCATTAGAAGGCTCAAGAAAGTGAGGCGTCGGAGGCGATGAAGAAAGCTCTTGTCACCGGCTGTGCAGGTTTTATTGGGTCTCATTTGACGCAGCGCTTGTTAAACGATGGCGTGACAGTCATCGGGATAGACGGGTTTATCGATAACTACGATGTTGCTGCGAAACTGCGTAATCTGGCCGAAATAGGAAAGCACCCTGCCTTCACCTTCCACTCAACAACGCTTCAGACGGGGCGTTGGGACATTTGGCTCGAGAACGTCGATGTTGTTTTCCATCTCGCTGCCTTGCCGGGCGTGAGAAACAGCTGGGGAAAGTCCTTTGCTGACTATGTTAGCCATAATATTTTGGCTACACAAGAATTGCTGGAGGCTTGCTTGCAAAGACCGAAGCCACCTGTCATCGTGGTCTCGTCCTCTTCCTCGGTTTACGGAACGATGCAAGGGACAGTAACCAATGAAAATGCGCCTCTTCACCCAGTTTCCCCTTATGGTGTGACCAAGGAAGCGATGGAGCAAATCTGCTCGGTGTATGTAAAAGCTTATGGACTCCCTGTTTCCATGCTGCGCTACTTTACGGTATACGGTCCCAGACAGCGTCCCGATATGGCTTTTCATCGATTCTTTCGTCAAATGATGAAAGGAGAGCAGGTCATCATCTATGGAGATGGCCAGCAATCACGAGACTTTACGTATGTGACAGACGCGGTAGAGGCGAATCTGCTCGCTGCACAGCATGCTGTTCCTGGTGACATTTTTAATGTGGGTGGAGATCGGGAAATCAAGCTCATCGATGTGCTGTCCATCATGGGCACGTTACTGAATCAGACCCCTCGCATTACGTATCAAAATGGCCCGGCAGGTGACTCCTTACGAACCTGTGCGGATATCCAATTTGCCCAACAACGCTTGGGATACAAACCAAAAGTGACGCTAGAAGAGGGTCTTCGCCATCAATTAGCAGAGATTCGTTCGCAATCGAAGGGGTAACACCCGTTATAAAGGAGGCCAGTTGCATGCATCGGGTCCTCGTTTATCGCAGAAAGTTTCTTCCTAAGAGTGAAACATTTATTTACGAGCAATTGCTTGGACATCAAGTGGTCAAACCCGTGGTGTTGACCCGCCAGCGAGCCTTTAACAGAAAACAATTTCCTTACTCGCCGGTCTATGTGCGCAAGCATATGGCCGGCCTCTCCACTTGGCTGCGACGAAAAAAAATGAAATGCCTGCATGCCCGTTTTGGTCCTGCCGGATTAGAATTACTTCCTTATGCACAAAAAAGCAAGCTCCCCCTAATCACTTCCTTTCACGGCTTTGATGCGACCAAGCGCGTCAAAGAAAATCCAGTGTACAGACGGTCCCTTACGCGTCTCTTTCGAAAGGGCCATGCGTTTACAGTCGTCAGCAATCACATGAGAAAGCGATTGATTCATCTCGGCTGCCCCCCATCCAAAATTACGCTTATCCGCTCAGGAATTGATTTGCGCAAATTTCCCATGCTGCCGCCACAGCCCGTAGTAAATGGGGAGTACCGATTGCTAAGCGTAGGGAGACTGACTGAAAAAAAGGGGATGGATACGCTAATTAAGGCGTTTACCCACGTGCATAAAAAATATCCCAAGGCGAAGCTAATCATCGTCGGTGATGGAGAAGAAAAAAAGAAGCTCAAACGACTGATTAAGAAAAACAGGCTAGGCACACAAGTCGTGCTCAAAGGAGCTTTGCCACATCGTGAAGTCCAGCGCGAACTGGCCAAGTGCCATTTGTTCATCATCGCATGCAAGACAGCGAGAAATGGCAACCAAGAGGGGATTCCCAATGTGATCATGGAAGCGATGGCCAGCGGACGCCCTGTCATTTCCACTTATCACGCGGGGATTCCGGAGCTGGTGGAAAACAAAGTAACCGGATATCTGGTTCCGGAGAAATCACCGACTACGCTCGGGAAAATGATAAACCGTGTACTAACAGAAAGTCACGAGTGGGCACAGATCACGACGGAGGCTCGACTGAAAGTAGAAAAAAACCACGATATCCATAAGCAACGGATGAGGCTAGAAGAACTCTATTTGCGTGTGTCGAAAAAATGATGAGGTGAAGGAATGAAAGTTGCCGTTATTGGGACCGGTTACGTAGGTTTGACGACCGCTGTTTCCCTTGCCATGAACGGTCATCAGGTGACTGGTATTGACCTCGTTGCATCCAAAGTAGAAAAATTGCGCCAGGGGATCTCGCCGATTTACGAGCCAGGCTTAGAAGAGGCATTGAAAAAAGTATTGGATGATGGCACGCTTGCTTTTTTTACGGATCTGACGGAGGCGAAGGACGCAGAGATTTTTTTCATTTGTGTGGGCACACCTGAAGCAGCAGACGGCACAGCCGATTTAACCTATTTACTCGGGGCTGTTTCTGACATAGAAAAGGTCCATTCGCTCGCACCGCAAGAACGAATCGTAGTAATCAAGAGTACCGTACCAGTCGGAACTGGCGAAAAAGTAGCGGGGATGCTTGCTGGCTGCCAAGGAGTATCTGTTGCATCCAACCCGGAGTTTTTACGGGAAGGAAGCGCATTATTGGACGCCTTGGAGCCTTCACGAATCGTTATTGGCGTAGATAATTCTCAGGCAGCGGCGAGCATGGAGGAGCTGTACAACGGCGTGAAGGCACCGCGAGTAATCACGACCAGAGTAAACGCGGAGCTGATCAAATACGCTTCGAATGCATTTTTGGCCACCCGAATCTCCTTCATGAACGAGCTAGCACGGTTAAGTACTGCACTCGGGACGGATATCGTGACGATCTCACGAGGAATGGGACTGGATAGCCGAATCGGTCCGCAATTTTTACGGGCAGGAGTAGGTTATGGCGGCTCCTGTTTTCCGAAGGATACGATTGCGTTATTGCGACTCGCAGCAGAGCACAATATTCACTTAAGCATTTTGGATAAAGTGCGAGAGGTGAATGCTACACAACCTGGCTGGTTTTTGGAGCAGTTGTGCTTGCAACTCCCTGATCTGAAAGGCAAACAAATTGCCGTTCTGGGGTTGACGTTTAAACCGGATACAGATGACATTCGCGAAGCGCCATCGCTCAAATTGATAGAGGCACTCCTGCAAAAAGGTGCTTTCGTGAAGGCATTCGATCCGATTGGAGCATCTGGTGTCAGCAAGCAGTTTCCACAGATCACGTATACGCAATCCGCAGCAGAAGCATGCGAGGGAGCACACGCCGCATTATTAGTCACAGAATGGGAACAGTGTGTTCAACTGGATTGGAAGCGGGTTCATCAAAGCATGGCTCAGCCTCTTTTGGTAGACGGACGAAATGCCTGGCCGAACCAGGAGGTAAAGGAAGCAGGCTTTCACTATATCGGAATAGGGAGAAGCTGACTTTTCCATCTCGGGAAAGCTCGGCTTTTTTTCTGTGGAAAATGGGAAAGTGCCTGATTGATTTGAACCTGTGGGCATAATGCGCTAGGATACACATATGGATGATTTGACCATTGCATCTTACATGAATAACGAGGGAGTGATCACGGTGAATAAAAGCAAAACACTGCCGAAACGCAGTGACGTCCCCGCTGAATACAAATGGCGTCTTGAGGACATGTATCCCACGGATAATGATTGGGAAGCGGACGTACAAAAAGTAAAACAGCTCACAGAAAAAATCGCAGCATTGAAAGGCTCTCTGGCTACTTCTGGTAAACAGTTGCTGGCCGTGTTGACTCTGCAAGATGAATTGTTGAAGACGCTTGACCAAGTGTACGTCTATGCACGTATGCGTCGAGACGAAGACAATGCAAACAGCAAGTATCAAGGGCTGACTGACAGAGCGACCAGCCTGAGCACGCAAGCATACGGTTCCGTTTCGTACATACAGCCAGAGATTTTGGCGATTCCCACGGAAGACTTGCAAACGTGGATCAAACAAGTAGAAGGTCTTGAGCACTACCGTATTTTGTTGGAAGAGATTACACGCTTTAAGCCGTATACGCTATCCGCCGAGGAAGAAGCATTGCTGGCAAACATGAGCGAGCTTGTGTCCTCTCCTTCCAAAATTTTTGGGATGCTCAACAACGCTGACATGAAATTTCCGATGATCACGGATGAAAACGGCGAGGAAGTCGAGCTGACCAAGGGACGCTATACGCAGTTTATGGAAAGCAAAGACCGACGCGTGCGCAAAGAAGCATTCGAAGCATTGTACAATACGTATGGCAAGTTCCGCAATACGCTCGCGGCATCGCTGACATCTGCCATCAAAGGGGATGTTTTCGACGCGCGGACGAGAAAATATCCATCTGCCCTGTACGCAGCCTTGTTTGCCGACAATGTGGAGCTCCCTGTGTACGACAACCTGATTGCAACGATCCACGAGCATCTTCCGCTCATGCACCGCTACATTGCCTTGCGCAAAAAATTATTGGGTGTAGATGAATTACACATGTACGATTTGTATGTGCCGATTGTTCCTGAGACGGACATGAAAATTCCTTATGACCAAGCTGTCTCAACGATCAAAGAAGCACTTCATCCACTGGGTGAGGAGTACGGTCGCATTTTGGATGAGGGCTTTTCCAACGGTTGGATCGATGTGCATGAAAACGAAGGAAAGACAAGCGGAGCCTACTCATGGGGCGCCTATACATCACACCCGTTTGTTCTCATGAACTATCAGGACAACGTCAACAACATGTTTACGCTGGCGCATGAGATGGGGCATGCCTTGCATAGCTACTATTCCAATCACGCACAGCCTTACACGTATGCCGATTACAAGATTTTCGTGGCAGAAGTAGCTTCCACACTGAACGAAGCACTTCTGATGAATCATTTGCTCGAGACGACGACAGACAAAAAACAGCGCATGTACTTGATTAATCATTATCTGGAACAGTTCCGTGGAACGATATTCCGTCAAACGATGTTTGCCGAGTTTGAGAAAATCGTGCACGCAAAAGAAGAGCAGGGAGAGCCGTTGACAGCCGATTCTCTCAGTACGATTTACCGTGAGCTCAACGTTGCTTATCACGGTCCAGATATCGTCGTAGACAGCGAAGTTGATTTGGAATGGGCGCGGATACCTCATTTCTATCGTGGCTTCTATGTGTATAAGTACGCGACGGGTTTCTCGGCCGCGACGTCTCTGTCCAAGCAGATTTTGGAGGAAGGTCAGCCGGCCGTGGATCGTTACTTGCAGTTCCTCAAGGGCGGCAGCTCAGATTATCCGCTCAATCTGCTCAAGGGCGCAGGTGTAGACATGACGTCGCCAACACCGATTGCGGAAGCATTGAGTGTCTTTAAGGAATTGCTCGAAGAACTGGAACAGCTGGTCGAACAAAAATAAGGTAAGGCATCCGAAAGGCAGATCAAGTCCAAGACTTGGCTGCTTTTTTTTGCAGTTTTGTGGAAAACGTAGTCTTTCATACCCACTTTGTAAAATTTTTCTTAAAGTTGTCCAAAATACGGAAACTTTCCCATTTTCATTACGTATCTATTTATGCGCTAGGAGGTGCGGGACTCCGTCTCGGGTCGGAGATGAATTTCCACCCGCTGACTGTTTTGCAGCAGAGGTAAAAACTGGCACAATTACGCCATGAGGAATGATTGTGAAAATTTGGAGGAATTCTTGTGAAAAAACGGGCATCCATTATTCTGGCTTCGGTAATGTTGGTCGCTGCTGGTTGTTCAGCACCAGCACCAGAGGCACCGCAGCAGACAGAGGCAAAAGCGAAGGTAGTAGAGGTTGTAAAGGTACAAAAGGCAGCAAAGCCAGTGATGCTCGCAGTCACAGGGATGGTGGAAGCCAAGCGGGACGCGGTACTGTCGTTTGGTACAGGCGGAACAATCTCAGCGATCTCCGCGAACAAAGGAGCAAAAATCGCGCAAGGTCAGTTATTGGCCACACTGGATACGCGTTACCAGCAAAGGGAAATTGCAGCGGCACAGGGGCAGGTGGATGAAGCAGCAGCCCGTAAAATCAAGGCGTTAAAGGGAGCGACAGCAGAAGCGCTCGAGCAGAAGCGTTTGCAGGTAAAAAGCGCGCAAGACAGTCTGGATAAAGCAAAGCAGGATCTCGCAACAAGTGAGAAGCTGTTTGCTGGCGGAGCCATTTCGCAAACCGAAATAAATGCGAGTAAACGGGCCGTCACGCAAGCAGAGATAACACTGCGTGATGCTCAGCTGTCTCTGAATGAGCTGCAAAAAGGAGCGGAACCAGAAGATGTCATGGTCGCCAACGCATCGATTAAAGCTGCTGCCGGCGGTGTAGACCGTGCGAAGAAGAGCTTGGATGATTCGAAAATTCAGGCACCATTCGCAGGAACAGTCGTGGATGTGAAATGGCAAATTGGTGAGCAGGTGTCTCCTGGTCAGGAAATCATTCGCCTCGTTGACCTGTCTGAAATGAAGGTAACCTTGGATGTTTCCAATGACTTGATCGGTCAATTCCGAGAGAAAACAAAGGTGCAGGCTTTGGCGGACGATGGTAAGAAAAGTGAAGGAACCATTGCATTTATTTCTCCAGTTGTGAACAAGGATACAGGGAAGTACCGCGTCGAGATCACGATTCCGAATGCAGATGGTTACTGGCGTGGGGGAATGGCAGCTACGATTGAGGTACCGCGCCAAGTGAATGGCTTCCTCGTTCCGTTGGAAAGTGTCGGCGTGAGTCAAAACGACCATTACGTGATGGCAGTAGAAAATGGCCTGACTGTAAGAAAACCAGTGAAAACTGGTCAAATGGTTGGAGACACCATCGAAATCGTTTCTGGCGTGAAAGAAGGAGACCAGCTGTTGCGCAGCGGAATTACATTCTACGTCGAAGGGCAAAAAGTAGAGGCGAAGGGAGAATAGTTGCATGAACAAGATGATTCTCTTTTTGCTGAAAAGACAGCTAATCGTCTACTTATTTACATTTTTGCTCGTCATTGCAGGTTTAGGGTCCTTATTCAGCTTTAATGTCGAACTCGTTCCAAAGACGAACTTCCCTGATATTAACGTAAGAATTTCCGGTGGTGCACTGCCACCAGAAGAGATGGAAGAAAAAGTAACGAAGAAAATAGAGCAAGAACTAAAGTCGATTAATGATATTAAAAAATACTCTTCTTCCACAAGTTCAGGTCATGTTAGAATCAATGTTTCTGCAAATGAAGGCAAAGGCGAGCAGGTTAAGCAAGATGTTCAAAATGCCGTTAACCGTCTCCGAAACGGTTTTCCGAAAGCCGTTAACACGGTAGATATCTTTCAGAGCAATATGGGTAGCGATCAAATGATTGATTTTGCCGTCGTGGGAGCAGAACCGAAGACCATGCTGAATTTGGCAAAAACCTCAATCAAGGATCGTATTGAAGAAGTCGAGGGCGTCAAGGAAGTCATCGTAGATGAGAAAAGCTTCGAGAATAAAATTACCATATCCCTTTTGCCACATCGATTGAATGCCTATCAAACAACGCCAGCGGCTATCATTTCACAGCTTCAGGATACAAACTGGAAGCAAGGGATTGGTACACTGGAGAACACGGGATTTGATACGGTTGTCATGATTGACAATACTTATCAGACCCCACAGGAAATAGAGGCACTGCCAATTGATACACCGAGAGGAACCGTTTCTCTGAATCAACTGGCACAAATTGAAGATTTGCGTGGAAAAGTGAAAGACTTCGTCGCCCTGACAAACGGTTCCGTGTTTATTCAACTCAGTGTGACGCGGGCAGACGGCTATGACTTGATCACGACACAAAAGAATGTAGAAGAAGTCGTTCGCAAATTGAACACAGAAGCAAACGGCAAATACAACATCAAAGTCATGTTCGAAGGAGCTTCCTTTGTCGAACATGCCGTGAGCAACCTCAGCCGGGATGTGATGATTGGTGGAGGGCTAGCGATCATCATCTTGTTCGTCTTCCTTCGCAACTGGAGGGTCACGCTCGTCATTGCTACGACGCTGCCGCTCTCTGCGTTCATGACGTTCATCGCGATGAAACTCGCAGGCTACAACATTGACATGATCAGCTTACTGTCACTTAGCTTGTCAGTCGGCTTAATCGTCGATGCCGCCATCGTTGTATTGGAAAGTATCTATCACTACCGGGAAAAGGGCGAAGAGCTGAAGCAGGCGATTATTAAAGGAACGAGAGAAGTTTTGACACCTGTCTTCACCTCGCAGCTCACGATTATCATCGTGTTTTTGCCACTTGTCTTTGCGGATTTTGAAGATTGGCTGAAACCGGTTTTGGCCACAATCGCCTTTACGGTATCTGCTGCCATTATTTCATCGACGATCGCTGCTTACTTCTTCGTTCCCGTGTTTTCCAATCGCTTCTTGCAGAAGGATAAGCATGTTTCGCTTGAAGGAGAAGGCAAGGAACACTTTATCATTCGTGTATTCAGCGGCATTTTACAAGTAGCGATTAGACATCGGATAAAAACGGTTTTACTCGCAGTAGCATTGCTGGTTTGTTCCGCTTTCCTCACACCTTTTATGAAAATGGGTCAAGGAATTAACGCCAATGAAAATATCGTCTTTGTCAATATGAAAATGCCAATCGGTAGTACGTTGGAAGGAGCTCAAAAAGCAGCCGTCACCGCGGAAACATCGCTGCGGGAGATCCCGGAAATTAGGGATGTATTCTTCTTTACTTCCAAGGAAGAAGCAACATTGTTCATTTCCTTAATTCCGAAGGGGGACAGAACACGAGATAAGGACGCTTTGAACGAAGATATTAACAAGCGCCTGAATGCGACCCCAGGAATCGACTCCGTCTCCATGTCATTCGGACAACAAGGCGGAAGCGGCCCGATCCAACTGGATGTTTACGGGGATGACATGGAAGTCATGCGGAAGATCGCAACCGATATGGAAGCGATGCTTGGAACAATCGACGGGCTCACCAACATTCGCAACGATTTTAAAGAAGGAAAAGAAAAAGTTACGTTGTTGCCAAAACAAGATGCGCTTACCAGACTGAATGTAGATCACCGCTCACTTTTGCAACAACTGAGTGTGTTAATCGGCAGTCAACAAATTACGTCTATCACACAAGATGGAATTGAAGTAGATGTCGTTGCTAAGATGCCGGAAAACTGGCTGAAGCATCCGGATCAGCTCAAAACGATTACGGTAACATCAAAAGACGGGGCAGCAGTGCCTTTGGCAGATCTGGTGGATATGGAGTACAGTAAGTCTCCGATCACGATTGAGCGTAAAGAAGGCGAACGCATCGTGACGGTTTCTGCCGAGATGCTGGGAAGTGAATTAGGGGCAATAGGCCGTGAGATTAATGAGAAATTGCCAAACGTGCCTGTACCAGCAGGTTATAAAGTGGAAATCGCCGGTAAGTTGAAAGAGCAAAGCACGAACATAAGCCAAGGGATCTTCGTATTTTTAGGTGTTCTGGCCCTGATTTACGTCATCATGGTTGCCCAGTTCGGACGGATGTCCCAACCGTTTATCATCATGCTGACGATTCCAATGGCCTTGGTAGGTGTTGTGCTTGGATTCGTCCTTACGCAGCGGACATTCGGTGAGATGGCGATGATCGGGATTATCATGCTTGTTGGTATCGTCGTATCCAATGCGATCCTCTTGATCGACAGGATCAATCTGCTGCGCAAACGTGGAATAGAAACCGCAGAGGCGATTATCCAAGGAACGAAGGAACGTATTCGTCCCGTTATCATGACGAAGCTTACGGCGATTCTCGGGATGCTACCGATGGGTCTTGCAATGGCAGAAGGCTCTGATTTGGAAGCACCACTCGCAACAGCCGTTATCTCCGGCTTGATTTTCCACACGATCGTGACATTGGTGCTCGTACCAGTCCTGTACTCCTTGTTTGAAGGGGCAAAGGCAAGAAGACTGGCGCGCAAAGCTGCTCGCCAGGCGAAGCGAGAAGCAAAACAAAACAAAAATAAGAACGTACCTCCGACAGAGGTATAGTGATTCGCAAGAGAAGGGGCATGTGCTGTACCCCTTCTCTTTTACTTTTCCTTCGTCTGAAAGTTCTGTAGAATAAAGAGATCAAGATACATACATGAGTGAACCATGAAAGGAGCATGCATATGGATCTATTTTTGCAAGGAAAAACGGCTCTGGTACTCGCCTCATCAAAAGGATTGGGGAAGGCAACAGCGGAGTGCCTCGCCCAAGAAGGAGCGAATGTCACGATATGCGGTAGAGATGCAGCTGCTCTGGAAATCGTTCGTGCAAAGATCGAACAAGCTACTGGAAAATCACCTCTTGCCTTAACAGTGGATGTGACAAAGGAAGAAGATATCAAGCGAGTTGTCGAAGAAACGGTCAAGCATTTTGGCAGCGTGGATATTTTAATCAACAATTCAGGTGGGCCTGCAACTGGCAGATTCGATCAGCTCACCGACGAGCAGTGGATGCAGGCCTTCCAGCTAAATTTGCTTAGCTATGTACGTGCCATTCGGGCTGTTTTGCCGCATATGCGAGCGAACCAGTTTGGCAGAATTATCAACTTCGCCTCCTCGTCCTTTAAACAGCCGATTGAGAATTTGATCCTGTCCAATACGTTTCGCACAGGGATATTGGGCCTTTCCAAGACGCTTTCGTCAGAACTCGGACCAGATGGGATTCTGATTAACACCATTGGGCCTGGCAGAATTGCGACGGATCGGGTGGCACAACTGGATGGGCTTACCGCAGAGGTGAAGAGCATCAGTGCTGATGAAGTTAGGGAAAATTGGGAGAAGCAAATCCCATTGGGTAGATACGGTCAGCCTGACGAGTTTGCTCGCATGGTGACGTTCTTGGCTTCGCCAGCAAACAGCTACGTGACAGGTCAATCTTTCCTCGTCGACGGTGGCTTGATTCGCTCGATCTAATAAAAGAGAGGGGAATTCCTTTGAGTAAAGAGAGCTCATTTGATATCGTCTCCAAAGTAGAGTTGTCCGAAGTGAACAATGCGATTCAGACCGCATTAAAAGAAATAGAAAATCGCTTTGACTTCAAAGGGAGCAAGAGCAGCATCTCCTTGGAAAAGGAAGAGCTCGTCCTCGTCTCCGATGACAACTTCAAGCTCAGTCAAGTAAAAGACATTTTGCTAGGCAAGCTTGTCAAACGCGATGTCCCGATCAAAAACCTCGACTACGGCAAAATGGAATCGGCAGCAGGCGGCACTGTCCGTCAGCGTGCCAAGCTGGTGCAGGGGATCGATAAAGACAATGCGAAAAAGATCAACAGCATCATCAAAGATACAGGACTTAAAGTGAAAACACAGATTCAAGACGATCAAATCCGCGTGACGGGAAAAAGCAAAGACGAACTGCAGCAAATCATCAACGCGATTCGCAAGGCTGATCTGCCGTTGGAAGTACAATTTATTAACTACCGATAACTACTAGAAAAGTTTTTGCTTCTAACTCTCTTCATTCTCGCATATGCATGTACAAATAAGTGACAAGCACTTGCGAAAGGGAGAGTAGAGACATGAAGGTCTTTATTATCAGTATGCGCAATCTCATTTTGGGCGGAATTGTTTTCCTTGTAGTACTGGTGGCGGGCATCGTACTTCTGGTCAAAGACCCTCTGAGCGTCTCGGACTCTTATCGACCGTCGGGTCCAACTACCGCTGTTACAGCTACCGCTCCTATGAACCAGCCAACAGGTTCAGAAAAGCCAGGGCTGAATATGGCGGTCAAGGTGGATGGGACAACGGCAGAGGTATCCTTGCTAACAGAGAACTTCACGTTTGTCCAGGATAGTGGCGAATTGGCCGAGACCCCAGTATTTGGAGAGGGACACGCACATTTATACCTGAATGGCGAACCAAAAGGGATGATTTATCAACCAGAGTTTTTGCTGAAAAAGTTGCCCAAGGGAGAGCATGAAATTCGCGTAGAGCTCAACTACAGCAACCATCTGCCATACAAGATAGAGACTACGAAAAAAATCGTTGTGAAGTAAACCAGATCGCGTTCCACAAAAGGGACGCTTTTCTTTTTGGGAGGAAGGGAAAGAAAGACGATGATGGAAAAAGAAGGGATTGCGGCAAAAAAGAAGAATCATACAGAATAGTCTGAATGTTTTGGGGGTGCTTGTATGATTCATATGACCACAATCGGCAACATGTTAGACGACACAACTAGTAAGCATCAGGAAAAGGAAGCGCTGGTTTATCACGAACGAGGGCTCCGTTATACGTTTGGTGAATTTCAAGCGATATGCAATCAGGCAGCGCGGGGATTTATGTCTCTTGGCATTCAAAAAGGGGACAATATCGCGATTTGGGCAACCAATGTGCCAGAATGGGTGATTTCCCAATTTGCCACGGCGAAAATGGGCGGTGTACTGGTAACGGTCAATACGAGCTACCGGGTACATGAACTGGAATATTTGCTGCGTCAATCCGAGTCGACGACGCTTCTCTTAATGGATTCCTATCGCGATGCCAATTATCTATCCATGATTCAAGAGATTTGCCCGGAGTTACATACTTGTGAACCTGGAGCGCTACAATCCAAAAGGCTTCCCCATTTGAAAAATGTGATCTACCTGGGGAATGAGCGACAACCTGGAATGTTTTTGTGGAGCGATTTGCTCGAACGTGCTGCACGGGTCACGGAAGAAGAGCGTCAGGCGCGTCAGGCGACGCTCTCACCTGATGATGTTATCAATATGCAGTACACATCCGGCACGACTGGTTTTCCAAAGGGAGTCATGCTGTCACATGTCAATATTGTCAACAATGCGATCAAGGTAGCGGAATGTCAGCGTCTCGGGTTAGCGGATAAGGTGTGTATTCCGGTTCCTTTTTTCCACTGCTTTGGCTGTGTGATGGGAACCTTGGCATGTGTGGCAACAGGTGCGACGATGGTTCCTGTCATCGCCTTTGATCCAGGCGTGGTACTTGCGGTTGTGGAGGCCGAACGCTGCACAGCACTGTACGGTGTACCCACAATGTTTATCGCCGAATTGAACCATCCGACGTTTGCCGAGCGTGACCTGAGCTCGTTGCGAACAGGCATCATGGCCGGTTCTTTATGCCCGATTGAGGTTATGAAGAAGGTCGTCGATCAAATGGGAATCCGTGATATTACGATAGCGTACGGACAAACGGAAGCATCACCCGTCATCACACAGACCGTACCAGAGGATTCTCTTGAACGAAAAGTATCCACTGTCGGTCGTCTGCATGCAGAGGTAGAAGCAAAAATCATCAATCCGGCGACAGGTGACATTTTGCCGCCAGGTGTGCAAGGCGAGCTGTGCACGCGAGGATATTTGGTCATGAAAGGCTATTACAACATGCCGGAGGAGACAGTGAAAGCGATCGATCACGAAGGCTGGCTACATACCGGAGACTTGGCAACCGTCGATGAAGAAGGCTACTATCGAATTACGGGCCGGCTCAAAGACATGATCATTCGCGGAGGGGAAAATATTTATCCTCGTGAAGTGGAAGAATTCCTCTATACACATCCAAAAGTGTTGGACGTCCAGATAGTAGGTGTACCTGATGCCAAATACGGCGAGCAAGTATTGGCGTGCATTCGGGTAAAGCCTCACGAAACGTTGACGGAGGATGAGATACGGGACTATTGCGAAGGGAAGATCGCTCATTACAAAATCCCTCGGTACATACAGTTTGTAGACGAATATCCGATGACCGCTTCCGGAAAAATACAAAAGTTCAAGCTGCGGGAGCAAGCACTGGAGCTGTTTGGGCAATGCAACCCCAATCAGACGGGAACGGCATAGGAAGAGGTTCATTGGCCAGGGAGATGCTCCTGGCTATTTTTTTTAGATAGTTCTTTACTTTCTAGCAACTCTTGACTAAGATAAGTGGAAATTAAAAATGGGAGAGGTGCAGCTTAGAATGGAAGTTCGCTTTTTGGGACCAGACGATGCTGATGAGCTTATTAAAATTAGACTGGAAGGGCTGCAAACTGATCCAGATGCATTCGGCTCGACCTATGAAGAGGAAATCCAAATGCCTGGGGAAGAGTGGCTGAGAAGACTTTCGCAAGGGGAGGCGGGGGATAGCGGCTATTTTGGTGCATTTGTGGAAGGACAGCTGGCTGGCATCATCGGTTTTTTCCGCCACAAAGGGCTGAAATCAAAACACAAAGCTTCTATCGTCTCTATGTACGTTCGTGAAGCGTATCGCGGGACGGGTGTCGCACAAGCGCTCATGCAGGCAGAGCTCGCGTATTTAAAGGAGCGGGGAGATATCGATACGGTACAGCTCGCTGTCGTCACGACCAATCCGACTGCCATTCGTCTCTATGAGAAATTGGGATTTATTCCATATGGGTTGGAAAAGCGTGCACTGAAAAATGGTGATCAATACTTTGATGAGAGCCACATGTATATTCTTCTATAGGACAAGCATGAAAAAAGCGAAGGCACACAATAGTGGATGCCTTCGCTTTTTCTATGGGCTACGTTATGAATGAAAAATTAACGACTTGCTTCGTATGCAGCAATTTTATCTTCGTACTGCAACGTAATTCCAATATCGTCGAGACCATTCAGTAGGCAGTAACGACGGTAGGCGTCTACCTCGAACGGGTAGGAGAGACCTTCACTGTCACGAACGACTTGTTCTTGCAGATCGATGGTCAGCTGGTAGTTCGGTTTGTTTTCGGCACGATTGAACAGCTCGTCGACTTGCTCTTCACTCAACTTGATCGGCAGGATGCCGTTTTTGAAGCAGTTGTTATAAAAGATATCCGCAAAGGATGGAGCGATCACACAGCGGAAGCCATAATCAAAGAGTGCCCATGGCGCATGCTCACGAGAGGAGCCGCAGCCAAAATTGTTGCGGGCAAGAAGGACAGTAGACTCCTTGTACGCAGGCGTATTCAGAATGAACGAATCGATTGGCGCACCATCGACAGTAAAGCGCCATTCGTAGAACAGGAATTGACCAAAACCGCTGCGCTCAATGCGCTTCAAGAACTGCTTAGGGATAATAGCGTCCGTATCTACGTTTACACGATCGAGTGGGGCTACCACTCCGGTGTGGATGACAAATGGATTCATTGGAATACCTCCTTGCTAGCGTTCTCGCTTTTCCATTCACGAACATCGACAAAGTGACCTGCGATAGCTGCTGCTGCTGCCATTTCCGGGCTGACCAGATGCGTCCTTCCGCCACGTCCTTGACGTCCTTCGAAGTTCCGGTTAGAGGTAGAAGCACAACGCTCACCCTCGGACAGGATATCTGGATTCATCGCCAGACACATGGAGCAACCAGATTCGCGCCAGTCAAAGCCAGCTTCTTGGAAAATGAGGTGCAAGCCTTCTTGCTCAGCGAGCTGCTTAACTGATTGAGAACCGGGAACGACCATCGCGTGTACGGAAGGGGAGACCTTGCGTCCTTTAGCCACTTCGGCTGCTTTGCGTAGGTCCTCGATCCGACCGTTTGTACAGGAACCAATAAAAACGCGATCGATTTTGATTTCGCTCATAGGAGTGCCTGGTGCAAGGTCCATGTACGCCAGAGCATCTTGTGCTGCTTTGCGCTGTGCGGCTGTATCGAATGACTCAGGGCTTGGAACGGTGCTCGTAATGTTCGTACCCATACCAGGGCTCGTTCCCCACGTTACTTGCGGTGCGATCTCGGCTGCCTCGATTTCTACACAGACATCAAATGCAGCGCCTTCGTCCGTGCACAGCTCTTTCCACGCCTCGACAGCGGCAAGGAAATCTTCCCCTTGCGGAACAAAGCGCTTGCCTTTTAAGTAGTCAAACGTAGTCTGGTCAGGTGCGATTAAGCCGGCACGAGCGCCACCTTCGATCGTCATGTTGCACACCGTCATGCGTTCTTCCATGGTCAGGTTGCGGATCGCAGCGCCTGTGTATTCTACGACGTAGCCAGTTGCAAAATCAGTTCCGTATTTTGCGATAATCGCCAAAATTAAATCTTTTGCACTGACGCCAAATGGCAGGTCGCCGTTTACGCGTACTTCCATCGTTTTTGGTTTGGATTGCTGCAAGCACTGCGTTGCGAGTACATGCTCCACTTCACTGGTACCAATACCGAAGGCAAGGGCACCGAATGCTCCGTGGGTGGAGGTGTGGCTGTCACCGCAGACGATTGTTTTGCCTGGATGTGTGAGCCCGAGCTCAGGACCAATGACGTGGACGATCCCTTGATCTGGGCTGTTTAGATCCGCGAGTGTAATCCCGAATTCCTTACAGTTCGCCGTCAAGGTTTCCATTTGTTGACGAGAAATCGGGTCTTTGACATTAAAACGGTCAGCAGTCGGTACGTTGTGGTCCATGGTTGCGAAGGTAAGCTCTGGACGGCGGACTTTTCGGTCAGCCAAGCGGAGTCCTTCGAAAGCTTGCGGTGAAGTCACCTCGTGAACCAGGTGCAGATCGATATACAAAAGGCTCGGCTTGCCTGCCTCTTCGTGAATAACGTGATTGTCCCAAATCTTTTCAAACATCGTACGGGCTGTCATTATGTTTCCTCCTTCGTTCAAAAACTCTTAACAAGGTTGTAACATGGCAAAGAGAATAGTTCAAAGATATAATAATTATAAGAAGGATAGTTTTTGCCTATCGGGAGGTTTATATGGAGTTACGACAAATTCGTTATGTACTCGCTGTTGCGGAAGAACGCAGTTTTTCTCGGGCAGCCAATCGATTACATTTGGCCCAACCTTCGTTGAGCCAGCAAATTGCGAAGCTGGAGAAAATACTCGGTGTCAGCTTGTTCCATCGCTTGCCGCAGCACGTAGAACTGACTGATGCGGGCCAGCGCTTCATACAGGTGGCGCAAACGCTCGTCGACATGTCAGAGGGGCTAGAGAGGGAAATGCGAGCGTATGCCATAGGAGAAAGCGGCAAATTGCTAGTCGGAAGTTTACCCATTACAGGGGCATACGTGCTGCCAAGGGTGTTGCCTACGTTTACACAGCAATTTCCCGGTGTCGAGCTGCAATTGATGGAGGAAACGTCGAGTCATTTGGAGCAGCTACTTGTGCGGGGGAAAATTGATGTAAGCCTACTAACCATGCCGATCAGTGATCCGTCTCTGGAAATCATCCCCGCGATCAACGAAGAAATTTTTTTGGCGGTACCAGCCAATCATCCGCTCGCGAAACGAAAAGAAGTCGATCTCGCGGAGGTAGCCGATCAGCCTTTTATCCTGTTAAAAGAAGGACAAGGCTTCCGTACGATTTCGCTTCGGCTCTGTGAGCAGGCGGGATTCCGTCCGCGAATCGTGTTTGAGAGCTCGAACATCCAGACGGCTCAGTCACTTGTTGCAGCAGGCATGGGGTTATCGTTTGCGCCGAAAATGATTACACTCGCACCCGGAACGATTGAGCCGCCAACTTATGTGCGGATAAAAACAAAACCTTCTCGTACACTCGTCGTGGCGTATCGAAAAGACAAGCCCTTGTCTCGTCCGGCAGAGGCATTTGTGCAATGTCTCCTCGAACAGGGTGGAAAAATATAAAGCCAAACAAGAAACCCAGTCGCCGCAATCATTTGCGATCACTGGGTTTCTCATCTTGTGGCGTCGAATCCTGAACAAGTTCCGAAAAGACGACTAGCCTTTGAGCATGTTCCTGTGTTTTCTTGTTAAATTTGCCGGAGCAGGTAATCAAATTCAGATGTGATCTTTCTGCATTCCCAAAAATCTGATCGATGGGTGCTTCGGCAGTCTGGAAGCTTTCTACTTTTCGAACCTGAAAGGTAAGCATCCTTCCTTTTGCTTCACGCACCGTGATTTTGTCGCCGGGCTTTAGTTTTTTCAGATGGTAAAAAACAGCTGGCCCCGTATAATGATCAAAATGACCGGCGATCACTGCATTTCCCTTCATCCCGGGCTTCGTCCACGGAGCCAAAATACCCACGCGATCAAAAGCCTTTGGGACGTCCATTTGCCCATTCGGTAAAACGCCGACCGGTTCTACACGAGCTTGCAGTTTCAATTTTGGAATATGTAGAAGTGTCGGCATGATTCCGTCTGGAAGAGGAGGGGCAGGAACGAACGTCGGTTGTGGTGGCAGTGGCGGACCATAAACGGTAACTGTTTGTTTGATAAGGATGGGCCCTGCTGGTTTTAGCATGGTATTCGTGATTTTTGGCGCTTCGACAGGTTGTTTAGCTGTATGACCGCAACCAATTGTAACCAAACTAATGAATAGAAGGAAACCCAGTAGTTTTTTCATAGATCGCAAAGAAAAGGGGGAAGATCCCCCTTTAATTGCTTGCCCCACCCATACCCGTTTTCGGCATAGCCTTGATATGCGCTTTGCCTTTATGTGCTTTGGTTTTCATATGGTGAGCTTTGGTCTTCATGTGATGCGCTTTTGTTTGTACTTTGTGGTGTTTTTTGTGACCGTCATGTGTTGCAGCAGATACAGGAATTGCAGTAGTTACCAAGCATGCAACCATCAACAAAGCAGCGAATTTTTTCATGAGTAGCACCTACCTTAAAGATTTTGGGGTACAACAGATAGGATTTCCGTTTGTTGTTTTGTTAGTGATGGCAATTGTTTCTCCTAAACGTCCCAAACAGCCCGTGCCTGTGGTACACTATTTCCAAATCATTCTGGGAGGAAGATAACATGAGAGAAATTAAGACAGAAGCTGAGTTCGAGCAAGTGATCGCAGCAAACAAGCCAGTCATTGTCAAATTCTTCACGGATTGGTGCCCAGATTGCCATCGCATTGATCCATTCATGCCTGCCGTGGAGGAAAAATACAAAGAACAGCTGGACATGATTGAAGTCAACCGTGACACTCTCCCGGACTTGTCCCAAAAGCATGATGTCTTCGGGATTCCGAGTTTTATTGCGTTCCATAATGGAAAAGAACTGGTTCGCTTCGTAAGCAAGCTCGGAAAAAGTCGTGAGGAGATCGAGCATTTTCTGGACCGGGCTATTCAAGTCAGTAAAGGACTCGAGCAAGCGTAATTGCATGAACATAGAACAGGGAGATAGACAGAAATGTTATTCATGAAAAAAGAAGGGGAATGGCTCGTTGCCCATTTACGAGAAAAAGACGATGCTATCCCGATTGGGAACCTGCTGCGCGAAGAGTGGAAGCTGCCTCGCAAGCAGGTCCATCTTTTATTCCAACACAAAGAAATACTGCTGGATGGCGCACCTGTTGCTCAGCATGTTGCAGGAAAAGCAGGGCAGGAAATTCGCCTGCGGATGTGCAAGCCTGAGCCGTTGGGGCTTGATCCGGCTAGTGAGGCTCCGGAGATCCTGTACGAGGATGATCATTTGCTCATCGTGAATAAGCCGGTTGGTCTTCTATTACATCCGACCGAACGACACCATCATGTGACGTTGGATCATCTCGTGTCGGGGCACTTTTTTCGTACAGGTTTGGAAGCAAAGGTACGTCATGTCCATCGGCTGGATCAGGATACATCAGGTGTCGTTCTGTACGCGAAGCATGCGTGGGCCTCTGCCCTGTTAGATGAAATGCTGCGTGAGCGCACAATCAAGCGTACCTATGTCGCGTATGTTTCGGGACAAATGTCCAAAGAGCGTGGGAAAATTAATGAGCCCATTGGAAAAGACCGGAATCATGGGACGCGCAGAAGGGTCACACCTAACGGCGATCCAGCGATTACCCATTACCAGGTGAAGGAACGTCTTCAAACAGCTACGAAAGTAGAATGTCAATTGGAGACGGGGAGAACCCATCAAATTCGCGTTCACTTCAGTCACATTGGGCACCCGCTTTTAGGGGATGAACTGTATGGTGGCAAGCGCGAGCTCATTAAGCGACAAGCGCTGCACGCAGCCGTGCTCACATTTGTGCATCCATTCGGGGGAGAAATCATCGAAGTCACGGCTCCGTTGCCACTCGACCTGTTTCACTTGGAAAAGAAGCTGAGATAATCGCCATTTGACTACGGATTGAATAAACTGCCAAGGAGGAAACGAGAGAGGGTGGTCTTTTGAAACGACCCATAATCGGCATCTTGACTTGGCGGGAAGGCAAGCGTTTTGCGGAGCCAACCTATTTTCGGCGACTGCTCAAGGCTGGACAAGAACTGGGCTGTACCCTTTTCCTATTTTCACCTAACGATGTACTTGGAGTCGGCAAGCAGGTGAGAGGGTATGTCGTGGGGAGCAATGGCGGTTGGCAATCAAGGATATTTGACCGTCCAGACGCTGTTTTCGACCGATACCGTTACACACCGACACAAGCGTTTAAGAACTATGTGGCCTTTCGGCGGACGAGTAATTTTTTGTATGCAAACAACCGCTTGGCAAACAAATGGCGTGTACATGAGGTGCTGCATCGGGACCCTAGAATGCATCGGTGGCTCCCGGAGACACACCTCTACAACCGACAAAGCCTGGTCAACATGCTAGGCAAGCATCCATTGCTTTATGTAAAGCCACTCAATGGAACAGGGGGACGCAACATCTTGTCCATTGAAAAGCGTGGAGACGAACTTCGATTGCTCGGAAGGAACAAGCAGAGGGCGAAAGTATCCACAGTCGTAAAAGACAAGGTCGCTGCCCAGAGATGGGTAGATCGTTGGACGAGACAGGAGAAATACATCGTTCAGCAAGGGCTTCGACTGCAACTGGTTCCTTCGCGGGCAGTAGATATGCGCCTCTTGATTCAAAAGAATGGGCAGGGTGAATGGAGCATTACAGGTCATGGGATTCGCGTGGGCCCAGAACGCAGTGCTACCTCTAATCTCCATGGCGGCGGAAAAGCTGTCCCTGTTCCGGCATTTCTCCGACCGAGGTTCGGGGAGGAACGAACTGCACAGATCGTGCATGATTGCGAGCAGCTCGCTTTTCAAACAGCGGAAACACTCGAGGAGCATTTTGGACGGATGGTTGAATTTGGGCTGGATATTGGCGTCGATGTAGATGGTCATGCGTGGCTGATCGAAGTGAATCCTAAACCAGCCAGGGAAATTTTCCGGGAGATGGGGGCAAAGGACCAGTACAAGAATGCCATTACTCGCCCACTTGAATACGCCATCTACTTAGCAAAAACACAAGGACGCGAAGGTCGCGAGCCACTTTTGAAGAGAAAGGTCTCCAGAGGATAGCGTGAAAGAAGTACAGCGGCGGTCAGGGACAACATTTGAAGTCCTCGACAGCCGCTGTATATGCTAGGTGGAGATCGAAAGCGGTAATTGCAATTTGCACGGGATGTCAGGGGCGTAATCGGGTGTATGGATAACAGAAAAAGAGTATCCTTCCCGGACGAACGTAAGCTCATGAGCATCCGAATGGAAGAGGACATTACTTTTTTCAAAGCGTCTCCGCACTTTTTGCAGGAACGCTTGGTCAGGTGTTCCAAAGGTGACGTGCATTTTTGGTGGTAGCGCTTTCATCGCGATGGGAATCCAAGGTCTGTTTTTCCATGTCGCCACGATATGCGCCGTTCCGCTAACGACGAAGTTGAAAATTTCGCCGTCCTCGAATGTTTTCATGCTCAGATTCGATTTTAGCCATTGCGTAAAAACAGGCACACTTTCCACGGGACAGCCCACTTCCCGTAAATACAAAATGTGCAGGGGAGTGGATGGCAGAACGACCTCTTCTGACACATACTGATGGGCAATAATCTCGAGAAGATTCCCGTCTCCATCGCGGAAATACAGATTCATTCGCTGTTTTTCCTGGTCAATGTCATGCCCATCCTCCCATCGAACAAGTAAAAGACCAGATTCTTTGATCTTTTTCGCTGATTCATAAAACAAGGAATAAGGCACTTGAAAAGCAATATGGGCGGGGGAGATCGGTTCATACGCTTCTTCAAAGGTTAAACGAAAATCGGGTGTGACTTGAAACGTAATCTGTTTGTCTGATTGAGATGAAATCGGAAAGCCGAGACGGTCTGCGTAAACCTGGTGTACCCCTTGGATAGACACCGTTTGTAAGGTTAATTTAGAAAAGTGCGTGATCATCTGGCATCCCCTTTTCCTATAAAAAGATAACATAATATAAATTATGTATACTCATTTGGTTCACACTGTTTCTAGACAGTCTTCTTAAATATCTTGTGAGAGGCGAACCATATCTACCACCTGAATCCCGTTTTCGTAAATTTCTTCCTCATAATGCCGCAAGAAAAAGTCCCGATCGATCCAATTCATCCGAAAACCACACTTTTGATAAAGAGCGAGCTGACCCACGCTAGAATTCCCAGTTCCGACCTCGATCGTCTTATAACCGAGAGATTTGGCTACTTCAATGGAATGAAGGACGAGTTTTTTGCCAATGCCCTTGCCATGATGGGCCTCATCGACGGCAACATTTACGAGTTCAATTGTATCCGGTCTGGTTGGTATCAAGACGTAGACACCTACGATGCTATCCTCGAGAACAGCGACATAGCATTGACCTCTTTGTAAATAATCTTTTACCAATCTGACAGAGGGGTCAGCCAAAAAGAGTAAATCCATTGGTGGTTGTTCCTGTACGGCAAGCTTGCGAATTTCCATCTGTGTTTCTCCTCCGATTCAAGTTGTTACCGGCTTTGGCAATGGTGCAGTTTCGTAGTTGACAACCAGGTTATTTTCGTACGTAAAAATATGCTGACACGGATCAGCTTCTTCCAACATGTATGGTAAAAACATGGGAAGGTTTTCGGGGACGCCAGCATTGTCGGGGTCCAAGAGCCACGCTAGCTCTTTCCAGTCAAGTATGCCTTCTTCCACTACCTGTGGGGTTTGAGAGCGCTCGTAGTTTTCTGGAAGGTGAGCGAGAAATGCATACATACCGCCCGTTTCAACTCCATCGACTAGCCAAGAGACAATTCCTTTGTAGCATGCGTTTTCTAGCAAAATGCCCGTCTCTTCCCGAACCTCGCGAAGGACACTTTCCAGTGGAGTCTCTCCGCGCTCTAGCTTACCGCCTACGCCATTCCATAGCCCCATCAACGGTGATTTCTTCCGATTGAGCATCAGTATTCCATTTCTATGTTTGAGAAAGCATATGGTATAGCGGTACATGTTATCACTTTCCTTTTTGTTACAGTCGACTTCTTTAACACGACCATTGTATCAAATGAGAGGAATCATCAGTAATTTTTATTTGGTTTTGAAAAGAAGTTTCGTAATATTTCGTTATCATAACAAAGAAGCGTGGAAGGAAGAATAGGGGGTTCGTTCAAACATTGAAAAGGTGGAAAGGGCTAACAATGATGAAAGCCCGGATTACTCCTCCGGGGTTTTGTTCATTCATTTCAAAGTCTTTTGTGTCTTGAAAATAATAAACGTCGGTCTTCTTACTTCGGAAATCTGATGCGGCTGCAAGCGGAGTCCTTCTGGCGTGCAGATTGGCTCGATGATCTCTTGCAAGGTAAGCCCCGCTTGGATTAACGTATTGACAGCAGTGGACATGGAGCGGTGGTAAAAAAGGGCCTTTCTGCCGTTCATCATGTACATTTCACGTTCTCCGTCTTCGAGGTAGTTGTCCAAGGGCCAGAAATGCTTCTGTCCTTCTTCGTCGCGCACCCAGCCCTCGGCTTTTTTGCGAGCGGTAATATGCGGATGGAGTGTAGAGTAAACGAAATGTCCGCCGTTGCGCAAGGCGCGGCTTACTTTGTTGATCACGTGCTCATAGTCACGAACATAGTCCATGACGAGAGAGCTCGTAATGAGATCATACCCATGATCGGCAAGCTCAATGTCCTCCAGGGAGCCATGTAGATATTGAATGTTCTCATGACTGTTATTCGTCCGGGCATACTCCAGCATGTTGTGAGAGAGATCAACACCGATCACTTCACTTGCTCCTTGTTCTATGCAGTACTTGGCGAACTGTCCCCCGCCACATCCGAGGTCGAGTACACGCAATCCTTTTAGGGAGGGGAGACAGCCACGAATAGCAGGTTGTTCGATCATATCATTCTCTGATTCACCGGACAGACGTAGCTTTTGGTAGTCCTGATAAAAATCCAGTTGATCATACAGATTTTGTTTCATCCCATATCACCCGTTTTCATTTTTTTCAGAATCCTATTATGGATAAAAGATGAAGATGATGTCAATTATTCGTTTAAAACGATTGGAAATGAGAGCAGGAGTTTGCTTTTTTTACGAGAATAAGTGAGAGACAACCCATTTTTGCGATTCCGTCCGCTTTGTTGTGACGGTTTTTTTCTGTAAGAAGATTTGGTTTCGATATTTTTTGGCGAGACTGAAATCGAAGGAGGGATAGACGTGGACCAAATACTTCAACTGATCAAAGATTACTGGCCGATTGCGCTATGTATCATAATCATCATCATGGCTGCCCAATGGGTGGTGCGAAGTATCATTCGAATTATTTCGCTTGCAGCTATTATTGGTGTTGTGCTCGTGTTGTTTTTCCATTTCAGTCCTGAAGAAGTGATCCAAATGGGACGTCAAGCAGCGGTTGCGACGCAGGAAGTCGTCGATAAGACGATTACCCCGGTATTGGATAAAGAGCTAAAAGATGCCGATATTTCCTTCAAGGAAGATGGTACCTATGAAGTGAAGACAACGAATATTCGTATCGTAGGTAAAAAAGGCGAATCCAAAGCGACTGTTTATTACAAGGATGAGGAATGGGAAGTAAATATCGGGCAATTGAGCAAGCTGTTCCAAGATCGACTCGGTAAAGCGGAGCAAGAAAGCAAGACGATGTAGAAAGGGAAAAACGCATGGGCCCCAAAAGGTCTCATGCGTTTTTTGCTGGATAGGCGAGTACTTCCTTTACCCATGTATCTAGTAGATGCTGGTATTCATCACTCGTTTTAATTCCGGGGGCTGAGGCAAATTGTTTTTCGAGTGGGAGCGTGAGCAGTTTTTTAGCGAATTTCCCATCGATATCATCTTCATCTTCGAATTGAAGATATACGACATCTTCCAAGGAGCGATAGCATGTAACGCTATACTCGATTCCATTCATGGTCGTTTGAAAATGACCGTGCCGATAGTGGCAAAGGATGAAAGTGAAATTTAGGTTGTTTACGATTTCTAAAAATCTGTTCAAAAACGCTGGTTCCACCAAGATACACTCTAGCCTATGGTGTGGATCACGAGAGTGACTGATGTGGAATTCTGGAATAATTGTGATAAAGTCCTGCTGTCGTTCAGGACTGGCTTTGTCATAGTAAGCATAGTTGAATTTGCGAATGATTTTCTTCAGGTGCTTGAAAGGGATTGCTGTGCCAATAAAAAGTCCGTAATATCGGTTCATTCTGTGCTTCCTTTACGCTTTGGTCATATTCGGCGCTACACGCAGTCGAGTTGCTTGCTCATAAGCGTAGGCTAGGCGAAGGAGAGTAGGTTCCTGAAATGCCAATCCGGTCAGCGTGATGCCAAATGGCTTACCCGAGGAAGTATAGCCAGCTGGAACCGTAATCGAAGGGTAACCAGCTTTGGCAGGGATTGCATAACCCGTACTGCCGGGGTACAAGAGGGCATCGAGTTCATGCTCCTTCATAACAGCATCAAGGCCTTGTTTCTGTGACATTTCCAAATCGAACAGGCGATTAGCCAGATACTCCGGCTCTGTCAGTGTACCACTTGTTTGCTCGGATTCTTCCAGCAGCTCTTGCCCGTAAAGCAGGGCTTGTTCCCCATGTGCCCGATTAAAAGCAATGACATCCTGTAAGGAGCGGATCGGGTAGGAGGCTGGTAACGTTTTTAAGTACGCATTTACACCAACCTTGAATTCATGCAGGAGAACATGTATGTCCCATTCGGCATTTTCTGATGGAATGGTGACCGCATCTATGACAGTTGCGCCAGCCTCCTTGAGCTTTTCAATAGCTGCTTCATACAAGGCGATTTCTTCGGATTCACACTCAGCCAAAAATCTGGATCGTACAACACCGATGCGTGCACCCCGCAATCCATCTGCATCGAGGAAGGGGAGGTAATCGGTATGTGCTAGACCTTCGCTTTTTCCAGTCACCGGATCATTTTCATCTATACCCGTTAAGGCACTAAGCAAAATAGCTGCATCTGTCACGGTTCTCGCCAACGGTCCGGCTGTGTCTTGGCTATGGGAAATCGGAATGATACCTGAACGGCTGATTAAGCCAACAGTAGGTTTGATTCCCACGAGCGAATTTTGTTCTGCTGGGTGGAGAATAGACCCGGAAGTCTCCGTACCGACTGCCACAACGGCAAAACCTGCGGCAATAGCAGCAGCCGAACCCGAGCTAGACCCGCCGACATCAAGAACACCAGGTCCGTATGGGTTCAATACTTGTCCACCGCGCGAGCTGTAGCCATCTGGCATGTCATTGGAGATAAAGTTAGCCCATTCCGTCAGATTGGTTTTCCCTAAAAGGACGGCGCCTGCCTGTCGGAGCTTGGACACAACGAATGCATCCGCAGAGGCAAATGAATCAGCTAAAGCCAGAGCTCCAGCCGTCGTATGCATCTTGTCAGATGTCGCAATGTTATCCTTGATCAGTACAGGGATTCCGTGTAGCGGCCCACGACTGCCCGACAACGTTCGTTCCCGATCGAGTGACTCTGCGATCGCCAGTGCATCTGGGTTTAGCTCACAAATGGCATTGATTCGGATGCCTTGTTTGTTGTAGGTGGCAATCCGCTGTAAAAAGGCGAGGGTCAGTTCCCGCGAAGTCGTGGTTCCAGCTGTCATTGCAGCTTGCCATTCGAGAATGCTCGTTTCATGAATCAATGACATAATTTATCCCCTTTTTCGAATTGATTTGAATTTCATTATAGTACCAAATTCAGGTAAAAGGAAAGAAAGGAGGAGTGTGAGCCTCTTCCTATAAAAAACAAGCTGACTCTACGAGAGAATCAGCTTGTTTGTGTTCGTATTATGCGTTTGATCCAGCGGCTTCCAGCTTCGCTTTTTCTTCCGCTTCTACATAACGGTTGCGAGGGTGTTCGCGGCATTCATCGGAGCAAGAACGCTTGAATTTTGTCTCACATTCTGGGCAGCAGAAGTGCTGCTTGTTGCAGAATGGGTTGGCGCAGTTGAGATAACGGTCTTCTACAGTACCGCAGTAATGGCAACGGCCAATTACGACGTCTTCTTCTGTATGATTGATCGGCACAGAGATGCGCTCGTCAAACACGTAGCATTTTCCATCCCACAGACGTCCTTGGACTTCCGGATCTTTACCATACGTGACAATTCCGCCCTCAAGATGGTAAACATTTTTAAAACCTTGTTGCAGGAATACCCCTGTCAGCTTTTCGCAACGAATACCGCCAGTGCAATAGGTGAGGACTTTTTTATCCTTGAATTGGCTCATGTTTTCACGAATCCACTCAGGGAACTCACGGGATGAATCCACTTCTGGGCGAATCGCACCACGGAAATGTCCCAAATCGTATTCGTAGTAGTTGCGACCGTCAAGGATCACGACGTCTTCTTCCTGCATCATTTCGTACCATTCTTTTGGGTTCAGGTAGGTTCCGACTAGTTCATTCGGATTCACATCTTCCTCCAAACGCCAGGTTACGAGCTCCTTTTTCGGACGTACAAACATTTTTTTGAATGCATGCTCTTCCGACTCATCTATTTTAAACCACATATCACTAAAACGTGGATCTTTTCGCACATATTCCATGTAGGCGTCGGTTTGTTCAATCGTGCCGGATACGGTTCCATTAATGCCCTCCGGAGCTACGATAATCCGCCCTTTCAGCCCGTTATCCTTGCAAAATTGCAAGTGCTCGGCTGCGTACTCCTCATAATTTTCAATAGGAGTATACTTGTAATACAACAAAATGCGATATGGTTTTTGTACTTGCAAGGTACAATTCCACCTTTCTTTTCAATTGTGATTTTAGATGCAACGGTGATTATATCACATTCCATTGTTAAAAGCGCTGAAAAAGAAAGGGATTTGTGAGGTTTTTATGAAAATCGGTGCTTCTTGCTGGATGTGGTCGCTTCCTGTACACTATGAATGGTAATCTGCTGACAGGCTATAGAGGAGAGACATTACATGAACATGACAAATGAGCGCCTGGCTACACAGGTGAAAATTAAAAAGCTCCACCAAGACGCCGTGATTCCAGCGTATGCGAGAGCAATGGACGCGGGCTTTGATTTGGTCGCGGTAGAGGATACATTGATTGCCCCTGGCCAATCGGCAAAAGTTCCAACTGGCTTGGCGTTCGCGCTTCCAGAAGGATTTGAATTGCAAGTGCGCCCTCGCTCCGGGATCAGTGCAAAAACAAAGCTGCGCTTGTCCAATGCACCAGGGACAGTTGATGCAGGCTATCGCGGTGAAGTATGCGTCCTGATCGATAACATTCGGATCGCATCCGGAAAAAGTGGCAAGGTATGTCTGGGCGCTGGCGAAAACGAAGTAACCGTTGAACAAGATGTCGATGCACATAGCTACTTGATCAAAAAAGGGGACCGGATTGCACAGGGCGTGATTGCAATCGTTCCAGTCGCGCAGTTCGAAGTAGTCGATGAGCTGGATGAGACGGAAAGAGGAGCGGGCGGTTTCGGCAGCAGCGGCATCAAGAGCTAGTTCAATCGAGTAAACATACATGACCCCTGATCATCAGCCGTGTAAATGGACATGAGCTGATACGTCAGGGGTCATTGTTTTGATCAAATTCTCATCCTTTGGTGGTTAAAAACTGGTCAATTCTCGAAAGGTCGTCAGCCGTCAGCGAATGTCCATTTGCTTTGACGAATACGCAAGGTCCATAGACCCAGTCTAAAAACCCATCTGACGTGATGGGGAAATTATTTGCTTCTACTCCGCGAGCATCTTCATTCACAACGAGGGAAATTCCTTCCAGATGATCATCTTCCACTACCTCATAGTCGCCACCAACCAGTTCTTGTAGTTCATCTGTCCCAGCGATTTCTCGAACAAATGCATGTTCATGCGGAAGCTTTATGTATACCGTAGTCAAGCGCAATCACTCCTTCTGATATCCATCATAACGTATCACTAATGAATTGTGCGATAGGGGAGCGGATGCCTGTTGGCGTGTTGGTTATCCTATGGTTGAGAATTGAAGTAACGTCCGTAGTGATACTTTCAGCCTGAGGGGACATGCTGATGATATTCGTGACCGGAAAACTGTATTGGCCTGAAACATTGCCAGCGCCACCCCTATATCCCTCGCTGACCGAGGACGTGAAGTGTGATGTCCTGATCATTGGTGGCGGAGAGGCAGGAGCACTCGTTTCCTATTATTTGAAGCAGCATGATGTGGATGTCATCCTCGTGGATAAACGTCGGGTGAGTGGGGGCAGTAGCAGCGCTAACACAGGTTTGCTGCAAATATGCAACGATAAAACGTTAACAGCCTGTATCCATTCGTTCGGTGAGAAAAATGGAGTTCGTTTTTACGAGCTGACGCGGCAGGCTGTTGATGAATTGGAAAAAATCTCTGAGCAGCTAGACCAATCTCCAGATTACATAAGGCGTGACAGCTTGTATTATGCCAGCGAACCTGCTGATGCGAAGAGCTTGCGGACAGAGTACCAGTTATTGAAGAGGTTTGGCTTTCCAGTCACGTATTTGGAGCGACCGGATATAGAGAAGCGATTCTCTTTTTCGAAGGCAGGGGCGATTTACTCCAAGGGAGATGCGGAGCTCAATCCGTACAAATTTGCCAATGGTGTGATCACCCACTCTGTGAAAAAAGGGATGCGCGTATACGAAAATACGGAAGTCGTGCATCAAAAAGTGCACGATGGAGGGCTTTTGGTCTATACCAAAAGTGGTCACACAATCAAGTGCAGGCGTGCCGTGTTTGCTACTGGATACGAAGCACAATCGATGAAGCGCAATGCCAACGCTGTGATTTCCAGCTCGTTTTCTATCGTGACCAATCAAGTCGAAGCGCTAACGGGTTGGCCACATGCATGTTTAATCTGGGAAACAGCCCGTCCCTATTTGTACATCCGTACTTGTCCAGAAGGGAGAATCATCGTCGGAGGACTGGATGAGCCGTTGAACGACTTACAAAAGAAGGCTGCTTCCAGTCTGAAGAAGCGTGATCATTTGCTCGCAAAAATTCAAGAGTTATTTCCACAGATTCCAATGCGAGCCGAATATTATTGGGGAGCGACTTTTGTTGATACCCATGACGGACTCCCGTTATTTGGGGAGCAGGAAGGTTATCCGCACTGCTTGTTCACATTAGGCTACGGAGGGAACGGAACCGTCTATTCGACCATCGGCGCCCAAATCATCAGTGATTTGATTACAAAAGGAAGTCACGCGGACGCCGATCTTTTTGCTTTTGACCGGAGGAAATATGCCAGTGCTACAGTCTGATCGAAACAAGCTTTCCCATTTGAGCGGGAAGGCTTATTTTTTTGAAAATGTCAGAACGAGCGGGCCCAAATTTTCTGGGTAGGCGAATAACATTTGAACATGGCCTACCTGCCTAGCATAGGGTAGATGGAAATAGCGTTGACAGGAATAAAAAGGCAGGTATAATCTTCAATAACAGAGTATTCCGAGTAAATTACTATAGATTAAAAGAGGAGTGAAGGTGAGCTGTATGAAAACCACGAAAGGCAAGGTCCAGAAGATCCTCCAACGCGTAGGATTCGTTGCTATGGCGGCTGCTATGGCAGGATGCTCGGCTGCTGTACCAGCAGAAACAGGTAAGGGAGCGGGGGGCACTACTTCTACTGTAGAGCTGCTCAATGTTTCCTACGATCCGACGCGAGAGTTTTACCAAGATATTAACAAGGAGTTTGCCTCAGAGTGGCAACAAAAGACAGGTCAAACCGTAACGATCAAGCAATCACATGGCGGTTCAGGCAAGCAATCCCGCTCCGTCATCGATGGCTTGGAAGCAGATGTAGTCACCCTTGCCCTCGCCTATGATATTGACGCGATTGCCGGACGCGGTCTGATTCCTGCCGATTGGCAAAAGAAGCTCTCGGACAACAGCTCGCCTTACACCTCCACGATAGTGTTTCTCGTGCGCAAAGGCAATCCGAAGCAAATCAAAGATTGGGATGATTTGATCAAGCCTGGGATCTCCGTGATCACTCCGAACCCGAAAACGTCTGGAGGAGCCAGATGGAATTACTTGGCTGCCTGGGGGTATGCCTTGAAGACAAATGGCGGGGATGAAGCGAAGGCACAAGAATTCGTAGCACAATTGTTTAAAAATGTACCCGTCCTCGATTCTGGGGCACGTGGTTCGACCACTACGTTTGTTGAGCGTGGCATTGGGGATGTGCTGATTGCATGGGAAAACGAAGCCTACCTCGCAGTAAATGAATTGGGAAAAGACAAGTTTGAGATCGTGAATCCATCCCTGAGCATTTTGGCTGAACCACCTGTTACCATTGTTGACAAATACGCTGACAAGCACAAGACAAGAGAAGTAGCAGAAGCATACCTCCAGTTCCTGTATACCAAAAAAGGCCAAGAGCTCGCAGCCAAGCATTACTACCGCCCTCGTTCGCAGGAAGTGCTCCAAGCACATACACCCGCATTCCCTGACATCCAATTGTTTACCATCGATGAGTTGTTTGGTGGCTGGACGAAAGCACAAAAGACTCATTTTGGAGATCAAGGCGTCTTCGATCAACTTTATAAACCATAGAACTACACTTTCCTCAGAGGAGTTACCTTCATGAGAAAATCACTCAGCAACAGAGGGCTTCTGCCAGGGTTTGGCATGACCATGGGCTATACCATCATCTACCTGAGTCTTCTGGTACTGATCCCTCTGTCTGTCTTGTTTTTAAAAGCTTCAACGATGAGTTGGGAGCAATTCATTGGGACGATTATGGATACAAGGGTTCTTGCTTCCATTCGTGTGAGTATTATGACTTCCTTTTTCGCGGCTTGTCTCAATGCGGTGTTCGGTGTCTTGGTAGCATGGGTGTTGGTACGCTATCAGTTTGCGGGGAAGCGAATCATTGACGGCATAGTTGATCTGCCATTTGCTTTACCTACCGCTGTAGGCGGGATTGCCCTGACTTCGATTTACGCTGAAAATGGCTGGATCGGGCAGTACCTGGCGGAGTGGGGGATCAAGGTAGCGTACACTCCCATCGGAATATGGGTTGCATTAACATTCATCGGTCTTCCTTTTGTCGTCAGAACCGTCCAGCCTGTGTTACAGGATTGGGATTTGCAAATGGAGGAAGCGGCGGCTACGCTGGGCGCTACCCGATGGAATACATTTTGGCGGGTAATTTTGCCGCATCTGTTACCGGCGATCATTACGGGGTTTGCGCTAGCCTTTGCCAGAGCACTGGGTGAGTATGGCTCCGTCGTGTTCATCTCCGGGAACATGCCGTTGAAAACAGAGATTGTGCCGCTCTTGATTATGACCAAGCTGGAGCAGTTTGACTATGCAGGCGCTACGGCAATTGCAACAGTCATGCTTGTCATTTCCTTTGTCATGCTTTTGTTCATCAACTATTTGCAATGGAAAATCAATAAATTCGATGCGGCCCGTTAGGAGGTATCACGTATGAATCATTTGACGGAGCCAGCCTATATCCGATGGACACTGATTATCGTGGCCTTGCTCTTCCTTGGCTTGTTTTTGATCCTACCGCTAGTAGCTGTTTTTACCGAAGCGTTTCGGCAAGGGGCGGAGGTGTTCGTTGCGGCCATTACAGAGGCGGAAACGTTATCCGCTGTCAAGCTCACCTTGCTAGTCGCAACCATTAGCGTTCCGCTAAATGTGACGTTCGGGATCGCTGCGGCATGGGCAATCGCCAAGTTTTCGTTCCCGGGTAAAAATGTGTTGCTTACGTTGATAGACTTGCCATTTGCCGTATCTCCAGTCATTGCAGGCTTTATCTTTGTCCTCTTGTTTGGGAGTCAAGGTGTGGCGGCGCCCTTGCTTGCGGCGTGGGACGTAAAAATTATTTTCGCGGTTCCCGGTATCTTACTTGCGACGACCTTTGTTACCTTTCCGTTCGTCGCTCGTGAACTGATCCCGGTCATGGAAGCACAGGGAAGAGACGAAGAGGAAGCAGCAGTCTCACTCGGAGCAAGCGGCTGGAAAACATTTTTACGCGTCACGCTGCCAAACGTAAAATGGGGGCTCCTGTACGGGGTCATTTTGTGTAATGCCCGCGCCATGGGTGAATTCGGGGCAGTATCCGTCGTTTCCGGGCATATCAGCGGCATGACCAATACGCTCCCGTTGCATGTGGAAATTCTCTACAACGAATATCAATTCGCTGCTGCCTTTGCGGTAGCCACCTTGCTTGCTGTCTTAGCCTTGGTGACGCTTATTCTGAAAAGCTTGATCGAGTGGAAAACCGAGCGGCAGGCAAAGCTGGATGAGGAACAACACTACGACGTGACAGGAGAGAAAGCCGGATGAGTATCGAGGTAGTGAACATTACGAAGTCATATAAAAGCTTTACTGCGCTGAAAAATGTGAATCTGCATATCCCGGAAGGCGAACTCGTAGCGCTTCTCGGGCCTTCCGGATCGGGAAAGACGACGCTTTTGCGTCTCATCGCGGGGCTCGAGCAACCGCAGGAGGGAAGCATTCTCTTTCACGGAGAGGATAATACAAACCGCGACGTGCGTGAGCGGCAGGTTGGGTTTGTTTTTCAGCATTACGCTCTGTTTCGGCATATGAACATTTTTGACAACATTGCGTTTGGTTTGTCTGTTCGTTCCCGCAAAACACGACCGAGCAAGGAGGAAATCAGTGAAAAGGTTCATTCACTGTTAAAGCTCGTTCAATTAGAAGGTCTCGCACATCGCTTTCCCTCACAGCTATCCGGTGGTCAGCGCCAGCGTGTCGCATTGGCGAGGGCGTTGGCAGTGGAACCAAAATTTTTGCTGCTGGATGAGCCGTTTGGCGCTTTGGATACGAAAGTGAGACAGGAGCTGCGTCGCTGGCTCCGTCATCTGCACGGGAAGCTCGGGCTGACGATCCTGTTCGTCACGCACGATCAGGAGGAAGCGATGGAATTGGCGGATCAGGTAGTTGTCATGAATGAAGGGCGAGTGGAGCAGGTAGGATCGCCCGAAGAAATTTATCACCATCCGGCGAATCCGTTTGTGTACAGCTTTCTCGGGCGGGTCAATCTGTTTCACGGACGAATCCAAAATGGCAAAATCAAGCTCGGTGAGGCAGAATTCGAGACAGATTGGAAGGATAAAGCGGTGGAGGCTCCCGCTGTCGGATACATGCGACCACATGATGTAGAGATTTCGTTGCGTCCGCCAGAGGGGAAGGCTACCAAATCTGTTCAGGCTGAGATTAACCATATTTCGCTCTTGGGTCCGATTGTTCGCTTGGACCTGAAGCGTTTGGACACGGATGAAGTGTTTGAGGCAGAAATGAGCAGGCAGCGTTTTATAGAGTTGAACGTAGAAGAGGAGAGCGTTGTGTACGTGACGTTGCACAATGTATCGATCTATGTGGATTCACAGCCTGTACAGACACATCGCCCTGCCCTCGTTCCGTTGCAGGCCAGTGTTTGATACGATAGAATGCAAATAAACCGGTCTGCATTTATCGCAGGCCGGTTTTTGATGGAGGCACTCGCTACTCGCCATGTTGCTTGGAGCGTGTCTGTTCTTTGCTAAGTGTGTTCGATCTACGGGTTTGCGAAGGGTTTTCTTTCTTTCCCATCTCATTTTTGACACCATTTTGCTTGGACATATCGTAAGCCTCCTTCCCACTGGATTGCCATGGTAGTTTTCCCTGCCAAAGTCCATTTCATGAATCCAGTATTTTTTGCTGTGCGCGAAATCGTTTACCTTTTGCAAAATGAGGTCATCTCTGGTAAGATAAGTGTTTGAACGATTCAAAAAAGGCAGGTATTGCGACGATGATAAGCACTCAGAACGTGACGCTGCGCTACGGGAAGCGCGCACTGTTTGAAGATGTATCCATTAAGTTTACCCCAGGTAACTGTTACGGCCTCATCGGTGCGAACGGTGCAGGGAAGTCTACCTTCGTGAAGATCCTCTCCGGAGAGATCGATCCGACGAGCGGTCACGTTTCGGTGACACCGGGCGAGCGTATCGCTGTATTAAAGCAGAACCACTTTGAATTCGACGAGTACGAAGTGTTAAAAACGGTAATTATGGGCCACAAGCGCCTATTCGAGATCATGGAAGAGAAGACCGCTCTTTACATGAAAGAAGATTTCTCTGAGGAAGACGGCAATCGTGCGTCCCAATTGGAGGGAGAATTCGAAGAGCTAAACGGCTGGATGGCTGAAGCAGATGCAGCTAGCTTGCTGATCGGTCTCGGTATCCCGACTGACCTGCACGACAAGCAGATGAAGGATCTCGCTAGTACGGAGAAGGTACGTGTTCTGTTGGCGCAAGCGTTGTTTGGTAATCCACACATCCTGCTTTTGGATGAGCCGACGAACCATTTGGACATCGAGTCGATTCGTTGGTTGGAAAACTTCCTGGCGGATTATGAAAACACCGTCATCGTTGTATCCCATGACCGTCACTTCCTGAACAAGGTGTGTACGCACATTGCGGATATTGACTTTGGCAAAATCCAAATGTACGTAGGTAACTACGACTTCTGGTACGAATCCAGCCAATTGGCGCTGAAAATGGTTCGTGATCAGAATAAGAAGAAAGAAGAAAAAATGAAGGAACTGCAAGAGTTTATTGCGCGTTTCTCTGCGAATGCTTCCAAGTCCAAGCAGGCGACATCGCGTAAAAAGCTGTTGGAGAAAATTACGTTGGAAGACATTCGTCCTTCCAGCCGTAAGTATCCGTTCATCAACTTCAAGCCAGAGCGTGAAGCGGGTAAAAACCTCGTAGCCATCGAAGGTTTGAGCAAGACGATTGAAGGGGAAAAACTGTTTGAAAACCTTCACCTCACCATCAACAAAGGGGACAAAGTTGCATTTGTCGGACCAAATGAGCTGGCGAAAACAACCTTCTTCCAAATCTTGATGGGCGAAGTTCAGCCTGATAGCGGTTCTTTTGAATGGGGCGTTACGACTTCCCAAGCGTACTTCCCAAAAGACAATGCGGAGTACTTTAGCTCCGATTTGAGCCTGGTTGACTGGCTGCGCCAATACTCCAAAGATCAAGACGAGACATTCATTCGTGGATTCCTCGGTCGCATGCTGTTCTCTGGTGATGAAGCGCTGAAAAAGTCAAACGTATTGTCCGGGGGAGAAAAAGTTCGTTGCATGCTGTCCAAAATGATGCTGGCGAGTGCCAACGTATTGATCATGGACGAACCGACGAACCACTTGGATTTGGAATCCATTACTGCATTGAACAACGGCTTGATTGAGTTCGACGGTACACTTCTGTTCGTATCTCATGACCACCAGTTCGTTCAAACCATTGCGAACCGAGTCATCGAGTTCACGCCGAAGGGTGTCATTGATAAAATGATGACGTATGACGAATACCTGGAGAGCGATGAAATCAAACGCCTGCGTGACGAGCATTACGCGTAAGCTACCTACGCACATATAAAAAGCCCTTGGCTTCGCACAAATCGTGCTGAAGTCAGGGGCTTTTTCTCATGTTACGGGGTCTTCCACGAACTCGATTTTGTTAAGGAAGGCTTCTTTGCTCGAGAAAATAACGCGCTCTTTTCGCGGGGAAGTAAAGAACACCACGATATATTGGTCATCGATGTATTCTACCGTGCCTCGTTTCTTTGGTCTTTGTATCGTCTTCACGGGTTTATTCAACCACTCGGTCATCTGTTGTTCCTCCTACCTGACTTTCCGATTCATTATACCAAGATTAAAGACGATTTTCCTGACCCAATCTACACAGAATCGCTTCATTTGAGGAAATTTCTACTAGGAACAGGACGAGTTGAATACCATTTGGGGAGAGGCACATGCATAAGGTAAGGATGAGTTTTCGTCTACCATCGCCAAGATGAGGAGGTTTAACGAGCGTGAACGTAAAAGCGAGAAAGCTTGCGATCAACGAAGAACGACTGCAAAAACGAATCGAGCAATTGGCGCAAATCGGGAAAAGAGGCGAAACGGGTGTATGTCGACTCGCTTTGTCCGCTGAAGATCGTGCAGGCGTAGAGCTGGTGCGTAGCTGGATGGAAGAAGCCGGTCTTCAGACGCGGATTGATGACTTCGGCAATTTGATTGGTCGGATGGCGGGGAAGGATGATCAAGCCCCGATCTTGATGATTGGCTCGCATATCGATTCGCAGCCGTACGGCGGTCAGTACGATGGTGTGATCGGGGTATTGGGTGGACTAGAAGTCGCCCAGACGTTGAATGAACAAGGCCTCATGCCTGCAAAGCCAATTGAAGTCGTTGCGTTTTGTGATGAAGAAGGATGTCGGTTTCAAAAAGGACTGTTTGGTTCCAAAGGCATTCTCGGCATGCTGGACCCGACGGACTTGGAGCGGACAGATAAAAACGGGATCACACGCAGGCAAGCACTGATTGATTTTGGATGCGACCCTGATCGCCTGGAAGCGTCTATTTATCCAAAAGGCAGTATCGGTGCTTATCTGGAGCTGCATATTGAGCAGGGGCCGATTCTCGATGATGCAAAAGAAGCGATTGGGATCGTGTCTGCGATATCAGGACCATTGTGGTGGACGGTCGAGCTCACTGGCTTTGCCGGGCACGCTGGTTCTGTACCGATGCCGATGAGAAAGGATGCACTCGTCGGAGATCAAAAGTAATTTTGGCAGTGAACGAGCTGGCAAAGCTCGATCCACAAGCGCCAACAGTGGGTACAGTCGGTCACTTGGAGGTTTTCCCGGATTCGCGCAACATCATTCCCGAGCGGGTGCGTTTTTCGATTGATTTGCGGGATATCGATTTGAAGCGTCGCGATGAGTGCGAACAAGCGTTGCGCGAGGCGATTGAGCTAGCCGCTGTAGAAGGTGGATTGCACTATACCATTACGGAAGATACGAATAGTGACCCGCGTTACTGTACTGACTGGATTAAGGCAATCATGCATGAGGAGAGCAACAAGCTCGGTGCCTCTGTGCGCGAGCTGATGAGTGGTCCTTTCCATGACGCTTTGGCACTCTCCTACGTTTGTGATTACGGGATGATTTTTGTCCGCTGCAAGGACGGTATCAGTCATAATCCGCAAGAATACGCAGCCTATGAAGACGTGGCACTGGGAACAGAGCTGCTCTACAAAACCGTATTGCGGATGAGCACCAACCAATAATAAAGAGAGTCGCCCGTCTAAACGGATAGGCGACTTTTTTCATACAGCCAATGACGAGACTTTACAGACTGTTTTTGGTATATTTTAGTCTGAGAGGTTCTTATCACGTCTGAGGAAGGAAGAATGGCATGAAAATGCGTGTTTCCGCTGTGCAGTATCATCTGCATACCATACATAGCTTTGAAGACTTCGCCAATCAAGTTGAGCACTACGTGAAAAACGCCCAAGAGTACGACACAGAATTTCTCCTTTTCCCGGAGCTGTTTACGACTCAACTCATGTCAATCGGAGACGAGCAGGGCAATGCGCTGCCGATTACCGCATTGCCATCATTCACGGACCGATATGTCGAGCTGTTTCGTTCCCTCGCTGCCAAATACGAGATGTATCTGATTGGCGGAACGCACATCATCGAGGAAAACGGCAAGCTTTATAATACAGCTTTTCTGTTTTACCCGGATGGACGTGTAGGGCAGCAGAAAAAAATTCATATCACGCCATGGGAAGTAAAAGGCTGGAACATGGGGGCTGGCGACTCGTTGCAAATCTTTGAGACCGACAAAGGGAAGGTCGCGATGATTATTTGCTACGACATCGAGTTCCCTGAGTGGGTGCGCATCGCCAAAGCACGGGGCGCAGACGTTATTTTCTGCCCATCCTGCACGGATGATCGCCACGCTTTCCACCGCGTACGTTATACCAGTCATGCCCGGACGATTGAAAACCAGGTGTATGTCGTGCTGACTGGAACCGTAGGCTCGCTACCAACAGTTGATTTCATGCGAGCGAACTTTGGACAAGCGGCGATCTTGACACCAAACGATGTTCCGTTCCCGCCGCGAGGCATTCTTGCTGAAGGGGAAATCAACCACGACATGATGGTAACCGCTGACCTGGATATCCAATTGCTATACGACGTGCGGGAAAAAGGCTCCGTCACAACGTGGCGCGACCGCCGCACCGATTTGTATACAGACTGGAAGTAAGTATTCCATCGTGATCAGGACAGCAGGAGGACGCATATGTACAGAAAAGAGCTGTATGTATTTGAAGGGAACAAGCCACGCAAAGCCATCATACGCAACTACAATCATGCAGACTTTTTCGAATTGATCCAAATACAGGCGGAGAGCTTTCCACCGCCGTTCCCGTCTGAGCTATGGTGGAACCAGGAGCAGCTGACGAACCATATTACGCTGTTCCCGGAAGGTGCCATTTGTGTGGAAGTAGACGGCGTTTTGGCAGGTTCGATGACAGGACTGCTCGTGAAGTTTGATCCGGCCCATCCCGAACATAAGTGGGAGGATGTCACGGATAGCGGTTATATCCGTACGCACGATCCGCAAGGGGATACGCTGTACATCGTAGACATTTGCATTCGTCCGAGCTTCCGCAAGCTAGGACTGGGTCAACAGATGATGCAAGCGATGTATGAGCTGGTGGTACAAAAAGGACTGCGCAGATTGCTCGGCGGAGGTCGCATGCCAGGCTATGGACGTTATGCAGACCAATGGACACCTGAGCAGTATGTGGAGCGTGTTCTGACAGGGGAAGTAAGAGACCCGGTGATTACATTTCTCATGCGCTGCGGTCGCACACCTGTTCAGATCGTGGCGAACTATTTGGAAGATGTGGAATCTCGCAACTACGCGACACTCATGGAATGGAAAAATCCATTTCAGTAGCAACTGTAAGGGCGTTTTTCTGACATAATCGATCGAGAGGGGATTTGACTGATGGAATTTGTACGCATTCAACATATTGATAACCCGCTTTTCGCGAAAATGCACCGTTTGATGCAAGAGGTTTTCCCGCCTGAGGAAGTATTGGAGTACGATCTGTGGAAAGAACCGCTGGAAGATCCGGGCATTCGTGTATTTGTAGCTGTACACGAAGGAGACGTTGTGGGCGCTACCGAATACCGTTATTACACAGACATGAACATAGCCATGACAGACTTCACGATCATTGGTCGAGAAGGTCTCGGAGTGGGACGATTCCTCGCCAGAGAGCGTCAAAAGGACCTGCTCGCTCTGGCTGCTGAAAACGGCAAGGAGCTGTACGGGATGTTTGCAGAAATCTACGACCCGTACCGTGTAGAAGAACACAGCTTTGGCGGCATCAAGCCAATGGACCCATTTGTACGTCGTGAAGTGCTCTCTCATCTGGGATACAAACGTACGAACTTTACTTATGTACATCCGTCCTGGCAAAATGACGGAGAAGCGGTATCCGGACTCGATTTGGGCTTCATGCCGACAAACGAAGAGCAAACAACCCTCGAAGCGGATCTGATCGTCACGTTCTTAAAACGTTATTACGCTGTTCTTCCACAAAAGCCACAAGCATGGCTCGACATGGTGGAAGACCTGGAGAGCAAAGAAACGGTGGAGCTACTTCCTATCTAATCGCAAGACAACAAGAACCAATTCTCCTGTGGAGCTATGTTCTCGGCTCCATGGGAGTTTTTCGTAGTAGTCTAGTCAGATTATTACGAAAAGGACAAGCCATAGGAAGGGGGATTCAAAATGAAAATCATCACCCTATGCGGGTCTACCAAATTCAAAAAGGAATTTGAGCAGGCGAATACGTATTTGACGCTCCAAGGAAACATCGTGATGAGTGTTGCCTTTTTCGAACAGAGTGAGGGCTTAACGATATCACAGGAGCAAGCAGATCTACTCACGGACATTCACTTTCGAAAAATCGATTTGTCCGACGAGATTTTTGTCATCGATGTAGAAGGCTATATCGGAAGCAGTACAAGCAAGGAAATTGCGTATGCAAAAGAACAAGGAAAGTCGGTTCATTATTACTCCAAGAGTGGGATCAACGATAAAGTGATTGCCGCATTTTTTCACTAAGGGGAAAATACAGAGGTGAAACAGGTGAATGCTCAAAATCTAGCATCGATCTTCCTTTACATAGCCGTCATCTTTCACTTGCTGGACATGAGTGGCTGGACTTCTACCAAGCTGGCACAACCAATCCAGCTCGCCATCCTCGCGCTGATGCTCATTTCCATTTTCATTTTACGGAAAAAGAAACGAAAAAAGCGTCGGGCAAGAAGGCCAGCACCAGAAGTAGCAGTCATGCTTGAGCAAGCCGAGGAAGGAGAGCCAGGCAAATGATTCATGACTTCCACATGCAGTCGATTCTGGACGTTTCCCATGACGCCATCATCGCGTTCGAACGAATGGTGCTGCTTGGCAAGGGGGACGCGGCTTTTTTTCCAAGAAGCTGTATCAGTGACAGTCCTACCGAGCTCAAGAAGAGAGAGAAGAAGAAGTCATCCGAAAGGCTTTGGCGGAGACAAAGGGAAAAAAGGGAGCGGCGGCGAAAATTTTGGGAATGGATCGTTCCACCCTATGGAGAAAAATGAAGCGCTACGAAAGGTCGTAAAAATTGATGCAATTGCAACATCAGCGATGCATATTTGCAACAGAGTGATACCGTTATTTGCTTAATTTGCAGAAAATTAAAAACATATTTATTTGGCATAGTAGTTGCTTATATATGGGAGACGCAACACATACGACTTTTACGAAGAGGCGAGGGGAGAGCATGACATTACAACCGATTATACGTGTAGAAAATGTCTCGTTTGCCTATCAGGTTAACCAAGATCAACATATTCCTGTCCTGCAAAATGTCTCTCTAGAAGTGTTTCCAGGAGAGTATGTCGCCATCATCGGTCATAATGGGTCCGGTAAGTCAACGCTGTCTAAGCATCTCAATGGGATTCTGACTCCAAAGGAAGGCGATGTTATCGTTAACGGAATCAACACGCGTGAAAAACAGCGAGTTCATGAAGTGAGGAGCCGTGTCGGGATGGTTTTTCAGCATCCGGACAATCAAATTGTCGCGACGATTGTAGAGGACGATGTGGCTTTCGGATTGGAGAACATCGGGACATCTGCGGAAGAAATGAAAACACGAGTTGATTTTGCCTTAGAGGCAGTAGGGATGACTGCATTTCGCCATCGACCTCCCCATCATTTGTCTGGCGGACAAAAGCAGCGGATCGCCATTGCGGGGATATTGGCGATGAAGCCACAATGCCTCGTCATGGACGAAGCGACGAGTATGTTAGACAGCTATGGTAGACAGGATATTTTGGCAGTCGTTCGCAAGCTGCATCGCGAAGGAATGACGATTGTCACCGTGACCCATCACATGTCAGAAGTAGCAGAAGCGGATCGCGTCATCGTGATGGAGGGAGGCAAGATCGTATTGCAGGGCACTCCGCGAGAAGTATTTTCCCATCAGGAAAGACTTCGCAAGCTGCATCTGGATGTTCCGGACGCGAGCCGGATTGCTCATCTCGTTCACTCCGAATATAGCGAATTTACACCCGATCTCATCCACAATGAGGAAGTTGTTGCGGAGGTTAATCGTCTATACGTCAGACAAGCGGAGGCGAGTGGTTCATGACGCAACCGATCGTAAACGTAGAAAATCTTTCTCATGTCTACATGCAGGGAACGCCTCTCGAACATCGGGCTCTCGACCAAGTAAGCATTCAGGTGGCAGAGGGCGAATGCTTGGCGATTATCGGTCATACCGGGTCGGGAAAATCGACGTTGATCCAGCATTTTAACGGCCTGATTCGCCCGCAATCCGGTACGGTCATCATCAATGGTATGGACGTATCTTCACCGAAGATCGATATTCGTACGTTGCGCAGACAAGTTGGGCTCGTTTTTCAAAATCCGGAGGATCAACTGTTTGAAAAACTGGTCGGTGATGACGTAGCCTTCGGTCCTTTTCGGATGGGGCTGCCTTTAGAGGAAGTGCGGCGACGCGTACAGTGGGCGATGGACTTGGTGGGCCTCTCGTTTCAGGAGATGAAAGACCGGCCGACTTTTGCCTTAAGTGGCGGACAGAAGCGCAAGGTGGCATTGGCTGGCGTCCTTTCCTTGCAACCCAAGGTTCTTGTACTTGACGAGCCAACAGCAGGGTTGGACCCGCGATCTCGTCACGAGCTATTGGATCGCATCCGTCGTCTCAATCGGGAAGAAAAGCTAACGGTTATTTTCGTCTCACACAATATGGAAGAGGTCGCCAGGCTTGCTGATCGAGTCTACGTCATGGCAAACGGCCAATCAGTCTGCGAAGGGACACCACGACAAATTTTTGGCAATCAGGAATTGCTGCGGCAGCATCATATCGGTACACCGGAATCGGTTGATATTTTATACAGACTCCGTGAGCAGGGCTACAGCATCGATCCTAGTGCTTTTTTACCCGAAGAGACAGCGATGGAAATTTTAAAACTAATGAACCGCTGAGGAGGGGGTCTACATGTCAGCAGAATTTGAATTGACGCGCAATATTACCATCGGTCAATATTTACCCACTGCTTCGGTCGTTCATCGTCTCGATCCTCGTTTCAAGCTTGGTGCTTTCGTCATCCTGATCTTAGCGATTGCCATCTGCGATACATATGTGGGTAACCTGTTTGCTTTAGCTATTTGTATCTGGATGTTTCAAATCTCGAAAATCCCCCTGCATTACGGCATATCCGGGATCAAGCCCGCTATTCCCTTTATCATTATTTTGGCGATCATGCAGTTGCTTTTTTACGGGGAGGTTGTCAATGGCGGAACGGTTTATTTGAAATATGGCTTCATCACGATCACGAGTGAGAGTGTACGCCTCGTCATTGTGTCTGCCATACGTTTTGTAGAAGTGATCTTCTTATCGAGTGTTCTCACGCTCAGCACATCTACGACGGAACTCACGCACGGAATGGAGCGACTGCTAGGCCCGTTGGAAAAAGTAAAGTTTCCGGTTCATGCCTTTGCATTGATCATCACGATTGCTGTGCGCTTTGTACCTACCTTCGCGATGGAAATGGAAAAAATGATGAAAGCACAAGCATCCCGAGGTGCAGACTTCGGTACAGGAGAATGGTGGCGCATCATCCAGAGAACAAAAGACATGTTTCCCATCATCATCCCACTGTTTAATGTGGCGCTCTCCAGAGCAGAGGATTTGATTTTGGCAATGGAAGCCAGATGTTACACACCAGGTGCGGCACGGACCAGATACACCCAATACAAGGCAGTAGGCAAAGATTACGTCGCGCTGATCGTGAGCATTGTCATTTCAGCCGTCATGCTCGCCATACCTTGGTAAGGGAGTGAGCGGGAATTCGCCCGAATAGGGCATTCCAGATAAAACTCGTAAAAGGAGGAGTATGCATGGAAAAAGGCTTGACCGTTCGCAAGATTGTCATTGCAGGCGTTTTGGGCGCGATAGCAATTTTGCTCGGGGTGACACGTCTCGGCTACATTCCGGTTCCAACAGCAGCGGGCAATGCCACTATTATGCACATCCCGGCTATTATCGGGGGCATAATGGAGGGCTGGGGCGTTGGTATGATCATTGGCCTTATATTTGGAGTCTCTTCTTTCTTAAATGCCACGGTTCCGCTTTTTAAAGACCCTCTTGTAGCCATCCTTCCACGTTTGTTTCTCGGTGTGACTGCTTACTTGACCTATGTCGGTTTGAAAAACGTCAATCAGTATTTGGCGATTGGTGCCGCTGGCTTTATTGGGGCAATGACAAATACGATCCTAGTACTGGGCATGGCCGTCATTCGAGGATATATGACGCTCGGTGTAGCGACCACAGTCGCCATCACGAACGGTTTGCCAGAAGCAATTGTTTCAGTCATTGTGACATTGGCTGTCGTTGCAGCTTGGAAGAAATTAGGATCATCAGGTAGGCAAAAATCAAAAATTTCAGGTGACTTTTAATGACCGGAACGATTGTTGACGTACCAGGCGTTCTCGTCGGGCATGCACAAAACGAAGAAACCTTAACGGGATGCAGTGTGATTCTGCTGGAAAAGCCGTCTGTTTGCGGCGTGGATGTCCGGGGTTCAGCCCCGGGCACTCGCGAGACGGACCTCTTGGACCCTGTCAATCTAGTTAGTGTCGTCCATGCGATTTGCCTTTCGGGTGGCAGTGCATACGGGTTGGATGCTGCTACAGGTGTCATGCAGTATTTGGAGGAACAAGGCATCGGACTGGATGTTGGCTATGGCGTCGTTCCGATCGTTCCAGCAGCAGTCTTGTTTGACCTGGCAGTAGGCGACTATCGGGTTCGTCCGGATCGTCAAATGGGCTATGAGGCAGTACAGGCAGCAAGCCGTGAGACAGTACCACAAGGAAACGTCGGTGCGGGTACAGGTGCGACAGTAGGCAAGCTGAATGGATTTGGGAATTCGATGAAGAGCGGGTTGGGCACAGCTTCCGTGATTATACCCAATGGACTCGTCATAGGCGCAATCGTCGCTGTAAATGCGGTCGGTCATGTCGTAGATCCGCAGGTAGGGACGATCATAGCCGGACCGAGAGATGAACAGGGAATCATTCGGGATAGCGTGGAGATACTGCGCCAGCAAGCTTTTGCCCCGATCCCTCCAGGTACGAACACGACGATTGCCGTAGTCGCGAGCAATGCCCGCTTGTCCAAAGCAGAAGCAAACAAAGTAGCACAAATGGCTCACGACGGGCTTGCCCGTACGATCCGTCCGATTCACACCATGTACGATGGCGATACGATCTTTGCTGTAGCAACAAGTGAAGTAGAGGCGAGTGTAGACTTGGTGGGCACGTTGTCCGCAGATGTTCTCGCAGAAGCCGTCATCCAAGCAGTTAAGCACGCAGAGGAAGCAGGGGGACTGCCATCTTATCGTAGTTACTTCCAGGAATAGGTGTAACATAATGGGATGCAGAGGAGAGGATTGGGATGAATCAGGTGATATCCTTTGTTGACGAGCAGGAAGTTGTGCGCCTAACGCAGGAGTTGGTTAGAATTCCAAGTGTGTTTCGTCACGATCAAGCAGGAGCGAATGAAGAGCGGGTCGCGCTGTTTGTCGCCGATTATCTTCGCAATATGGGTTTGCAGGTCTTCTATGAAGAGGTTGTCCCAGGCAGACCGAATGTCATCGCTTTTTACGATTCGGGCAGGCCTGGCAAAACGCTTTTGTTCGAAGCCCATACAGATGTCGTAACAGAAGGGGATCGGGATGCTTGGAGCTACGACCCTTTTGGCGGAACAATATCTGGTGGGCGAATCTACGGGCGTGGCTCCTGTGACACAAAAGGAAATCTGGCTGCCGCGATATGTGCCGTCAAAGCTATCCAACGATCCAAACAGTCTTTTACAGGCAAAATCCTCCTGTGCATCCCTTGCGATGAGGAGAGCATGATGATCGGGGTCAAAGATTTCATCCGTCGCGGTTGGGCCAACAACGTTGATGCGGCGATCATCTGCGAACCGGAAGAAAATCAACTATGCATCACGCAAAAAGGAGCCATGAGAGCGATTCTTCGTACGTTTGGCAAGATGGCGCATGGTGCCATGCCATTGACAGGAATCAATCCAAACACAAGGATGGCACGGGCCATCGTAGCATTAGAGGAGCTGGAGCGCAAGGAAATGGCTCGTCTGAAAGAGCATCCGATGTTGGGGTGGCCGAGTATCACGCCGACGATTTTGCAGGCACCAGTCAAAGGAGACCCCCAAATCAACGTCGTTCCTGATCAATGCATGACGACTCTCGATATTCGCACGGTTCCCGGGCAGGACCACCAAGAGCTGTACAAAGAAATCAGTGCCATATTAGAAGCATTAAGCAAAGAAGATGACAAGTTCAAAGCCACTCTGGAAGTAATCGAAGAGCGTCCTTGGACGTTGACTGGCATGAATGAAGCAGTCGTGACAGCTGTAGCGAGCGCCTATCGGGAAATCACCAAAAAAGAACCCGTATATAATGGCGTCCCAGGTGCGACAGATGGAACCTTCCTGCACAAGGCCGGCATTCCGATTTTGACGACAGGCGCAGGCGATCGCCATATTCCTCACCATGCAGACGAGTATGTAGCCATTGACCAATTGGTGGAATCCACCCAGCTTTTTGCCTTGTCCGCATTGACGTTTTTGACGCAGCCAGTGCGAGCTTGATCATTATAAAAGAAGTTTTCTTAGTAAAAACTTGCAGAATCCATCTAATTTTTTTTACAATAGGCTTGTTACATAAGCGAAAAGGAGACGCGTGCCCATGAATATGCGCTGGAATTTGGATGTCTTGTATTCCTCGTTTGATGCACCAGAATGGAAACAAGATTGGGAGAAGTTCGTACGTGAAACAGAAGAGATCAAAAGCTGGGCAGCGCAAAACTTGCAATCTTCAGAAGATGCAGTAGCGAAGATGGAGAATTACATCACGATGATGACCTCCGTCCTGCAAACGCAATTCCGTTTGTACGCCTACGGAGAGCTGACTGCCAGCGTCGATGCCAAGAATGAAACAGCACTGCTCGCGATTGAAAAAGTACAGAATCAGGCTGTTGAATTGGTTGAACCAGGTGTACAATTCCAAAAATGGCTAGGATCATTGAACAACTTGGACGAATTGATTAGCCGATCGGAGCTGTTAGAGATACATCGCTTTATGTTGACAGAAATGTCAGACAATAGCAAATATATGCTGAGCGAAAAAGAAGAAATTGTTCTGGCAAAAATGAAAAATACAGGGTCAAATGCATGGACAAAACTCCATGAAATGCTGACTTCCACTTTACTGGTAGACATTACAGTCAATGGGGAGCACAAACAACTTCCATTGCCAGTGGTGCGGAACATGGCGAACGAAAAAGATCCGCAGCTTCGCAAAACAGCCTACGAGGCGGAACTTGCCGCTTACAAAAAAATCGATGGAGCTGCTGCTGCCAGCTTGAATGGAATTAAAGGCGAGGTTATTACGGTTGCGAAGCTCAGAGGCTATGAATCGCCGCTGGATAAGACGTTGCAAGACTCCCGCATGGATCGCGAGACGCTCGAAGCAATGCTTCAGGCGATGCGTGAGAGCCTGCCATCCTTCCATCAATATTTCCGTACAAAGGCGAAGCTGCTCGGTCATGAGAGCGCTCAGTTGCCGTTTTATGATTTGTTTGCGCCAGTGGGCGAGGCAGACATGCGGTTCTCTTATGAGGAATCCCGCGATTTCATCGTGAAGCATTTTGGTAGCTTTAGCGAAAAGCTCGCCAACTATGCAGCAAGAGCTTATGACAATCAGTGGATAGATGCAGAGATTCGCGAAGGCAAGCGTGGAGGGGCATTCTGCTATAACCTGCACATCGTAGGGGAGAGCAGAATTATGTCCAACTACACAGGCAGCTACAACGATGTGAGCACAATGGCACATGAATTAGGACATGGCTATCACGGAGAATGTCTCGTAGACGAAGCATTCTTGAATAGCGAATACCCGATGCCAATCGCCGAAACGGCTTCCATTTTGTGCGAAACCATTATTGCCAATGCAGCGCTTGAACAAGCGACCTCCGAGGAAGCATTTGCGATTTTGGAAAATGATATCAGCGGAGCTAGTCAGGTGATCGTCGATATTTATAGCCGTTACTTATTCGAGACTGCTCTATTTGAGCGCAGAACAGAAGGTGCCTTGTCTGTTTCCACTTTGAACGAGCTGATGCTGCAAGCCCAAAAGGACGCGTACGGAGATGGTTTGGATCCGGCAGCTCTACACCCGTACATGTGGGTATGCAAACCGCACTATTATAGCGCGGATTACAATTTCTACAACTTCCCGTATGCTTTTGGGCTTCTGTTCGCGAAAGGCTTGTACGCAGAGTATCTCAAGCGTGGGGAAGCTTTTGTTGAGCAGTACGACAAGCTCTTGTCTGTAACGGGCAAAATGAGCGTTGCGGATGTAGCAGCCATCATGGATGTTGATGTGCGCTCCGTCGATTTCTGGCGGAATTCACTCTCTTTGGTTGCAAAAGATATCGACAAATTCGTTGAGCTCGCGTCTGCTCGTCTGAACTAAATAGGAAGAACGTCCGCTGTGCCACTAGCGGGCGTTTTTTATTTATGCTGCTAAGCGTTTTTGTGCGCATAGGGAACAGAGGGGAAGGAGAAAGTAAGAAAAAACAGATGAGGTGATTACGTGGTAAATGGATTGCAGTTACTCGACCTATTACGGGAAACGGAGAACAAGATGCTGCATTTACATAGAGCCATCGACAGGGTAAGCAGCGAGCCGGATTTCAAGGAGTCTGTCAGTGTTCTTACTGTAGTCGTTCGTGATTATCAACTTCAGCTCGACAAAATGAAGCAAGCGTTGGGCAAAATCGAAATCGGAGGGCAACAACAACAACAACAGCAGCAGGGACATAATAACGAAATACATTAAGCACAAAAAAACAAACAGCCCTCGAACTTCTGCAAAGGCAGATAGGGCTGTTTGCTTTTACGTGCAGGTATGCTTACTGGAAATTAGCGTAACGCTTCACTCCGTAAAACGGGTAGAGCTTGTGCATGTATTCGACTTTGCCATAGCGAACATCTTCGCCATTCGCATGCACGATTGCTCCATTGCCCAAATAAATCGCTACGTGAGACACGCGTCCTTTTCCAAGCGAATCGTAAAACAAGAGGTCACCAGGCTGTGCTTGATCCAGTGATACTTCTTGACCGCCACGGAATTGATCTTCAGAAGTGCGCGGAAGTGTAACCCCAAGCTGTTCAAAAACGTAGGAAGTAAAGCCACTACAATCAAAGCCATTCGGTGTAGTTCCGCCTAGGACGTATGGTGTATTGAGCAATGGCTCGAAAATCTCCTTCAATCGGCCTAGATCTTCTGCATTTACCTCGGTAGGAAGCGGAACGGTAGAAGTGAGGTTTGGACTTAGGAACTCTGTAGCAACGTATGCTTCACGATCTTCGAATTCGATTTTTGTCCATTCACTGCCTGTTTCTACGACTTCTACAATGGAACCAGATCTCAGCTTGCCTAACACTTTTGCGTCAGTCGATGGCTTTTTACGCACATTCAGCACGTCGCCAGTGACGCGGGCTTTTTCACCAGCGGTTAGTTCTTTAGACTCGGTGGTAGCGTTATCATTCTGTTTGATAGCTACATCGGAAGGCACGTCATTTGCAATGGAGCCAGAAAAGTTTGCACCATGAATGGACAAAGTTTGTCCAATGGACAATCTATCATCATTCAGTTGGTTCCATTGAATGAGTTGATCCACTGTTACTTGATGCTCACGAGCGATTTTGCTCAGCGTATCACCTGCTGATACCACATATGCCGATGAGGAAGCATGGGCAGCAGTAGGCAGCAGAGTGAAGAGGGCGAGGAGGGTGAGTAGCCTCGAAGTCTTTTTCATGTCATCGTCTCCACCAATCTACTAAAATCTACGTATCTAGCTAAAATTTTATCGGATTTTGCTTGGTAAATCTATGAAAAAATGAATCTCTCAATATTTTTTTAAAAACTATTGCATTTGGAGATAGAATCGTGCTATATTACAGAAGTCGCTGCAAGACAGAGACAAAAATCACATGGAGCTGTGGTGAAGTTGGAGTTCACGCCGGTCTGTCACACCGGAGGTCGCGGGTTCGAGTCCCGTCAGCTCCGCCATTCTTTTACTAGAATGTGCGAATTTCATAGTTTCTCGTAATGTGCCGGTATAGCTCAATTGGTAGAGCACCTGACTTGTAATCAGGGGGTTGTGGGTTCAAGTCCTATTGCCGGCACCATTTTTTATGCGGTCGTGGCGGAATTGGCAGACGCGCTAGATTCAGGTTTTAGTGGTGGCAACACCGTGGAGGTTCAAGTCCTCTCGACCGCACCATATGGCAAACAACAGGTTCGTAAATTAGCTGATGAAGCTAATTACGAGCCTTTTTATTTTTTCTGGAATGTTGAATCCTCCTCCATTTTCCATTACAATCACATTATGATAATGAATCTCATTTTCAGTATGGCTCTTGATGATTCATAGACAAACAAGAAAGACAGTGGAGGGGTAGTTGTGGGAGAACAGTTGGAGCTGTTTGATGTAACCATTATCGGCGGAGGCCCTGCGGGGATGTACGCTGCCTTTTATAGTGGAATGCGCGATATGAAGACGAAACTCATTGAAGCGAAAGAAGAGCTCGGTGGACGAATGTTGATCTATCCAGAAAAAATGATCTGGGATGTAGGGGGTGTACCACCACAACTATGCGAAAAGCTGGTTGCCAATCTGGTGGAGCAAGCCAAGACATTTGATCCCACCATCGTCCTAGGTGAGGCGATCATTGGCCTGGAGCCACAAGAAGATGGCACGTACATACTCGTTGCAAAATCAGGGAGACGGCATTGGACCCGCACGATCATATTGGCTTTAGGCCGAGGTATTTTGAAAATGGCAAAGCTGGAGATCGAAGGCGCAGAGCGCTACGAGGTGACAAATCTTCATTATACCGTGCAGGAACTGGAGCCATTCCGTGGCAAGCATGTCCTTATCTCAGGTGGTGGGGACTCCGCGGTCGATTGGGCAAACGAACTGGTGCAGATTGCTGCGTCCGTAACGGTCGTGCATCGCCGTGATGTATTTGGTGGACATGAACGGAATGTAAAGCGCATGAAAGAGTCAACTGTGGTCGTTCGCACGCCATATGCGGTCACGCAATTGCAAAGCTCGGACAAAGAAACGATTGATAAAGTGACGATACGTCATCTGGACACAGAAGAGACAGAGCAAATGGATGTCGATGCCATCATCGTCAATCACGGATTGAAGGCCGATTTCACCGGGATTAAAGAGTGGGGCTTGGACATGGATGAATGGAACGTATTTGTCAGCCCTCGTCTGGCAACGAATCTACCAGGGATTTTTGCGGCGGGCGATTTTGCGAGCTTTGACAGCAAGATTACGCTGATCGCGGGAGCATTCACCGATGCGGCTGTAGCCGTAAACAGTGCCAAATTGCACATTGACCCGGTAGCAGATCGGATGGCATACGTTTCTTCTCATAACCAGCGCTTTAAAGAAAAGAACAAAGCCCTTGGGGTTATCGATGAGGACGACGAGTAGAGCTGATGTAGGACAATAAGCCCAACATTTGCAGGTTGATTGTCGCTTTTCCCATACGTTACATTGTAAGAGGCAAGGTATAAAAACAAGGTCAGACGATATAAATCGGGAACTTCGCGTCAGTAAATCGATCAACAAATGTGGGAGAGGAAGTAGAAATGAAGAAAGTTCGGCATTGGCTGATCACCATGGCGACAATGGCCCTTGTGTTCTCGCTTGGTATGAACTACGCGCCTGAGCATGCAATGGCGTTACAAGTAGACCCATTATCTCCTGTGATCGAGTTGCAGGAAAAGTATATGAAGAAGATGGATCTCAAGGAAGAGGAGGTCCTCGGCTTTTATTACTCATCAATGAAAAACAGCACAGATGCACGTAAACATAACATCAAGCAAGCATTGAGCAAGCTTCATAATGAAAAAATCAAGCCGCAACAGGTGTTTTCTTTCAACGAAATAGTGGGAAATTCGAATTTGCCAGAGGATGGTTGGCAAAAGGCTGGGGTTATTCAGAATGGCCAGCTCGCTGATGATTATGGAGGCGGGATTTGTCAGGTTTCTAGCACGCTTTACAATGCAGCTGCTGAAGCGGGGATGATCATAGTGGAACGGCATAACCACAGCAAATCAGTGAGATACGTGCCACAGGGTCAAGATGCCACAGTCGCGTATGGCCATATGGATTTTAAATTTACCAACTTGTACGATTTCCCTGTGAAAATCAAAGCAAAATCATACGATGACGAACATGTTGTGATTGCGATTATACGTGCGTAGCTTAGAAGGAATAAAGGGGGCATCCTATGGATGAACCCTGTTTTTTTCGGTATTTTATAAGGAAAAAAATGGATAGTGATTTGGTTTTGAGCATGCGTTCCTGACCATACTGTTTTTAGAGGGAGGTGCCGTGATGTTCGTTCAGGTGACAGGTGATTCAGACAATCAAGAGGTTCTCGTCATGGGGGAACGGTTAGATCGCCAGCAGGAAGGTTGTTATCTTTTACCTGGGAGACTTGTCCACGCATTGAAGCCACATGATTTGCCGGTAGGAATCCCATTCAAGCTCTCAGGTGCGCTGCCCTCTGGCTACGGGTTTTATCGGGAAGATTCTGTTATTTTTCGGCGGACGAGTGATACTCCCTCCCTGTGGATTGATGTTACTTCTACATATAGGGTTGCTGAATGGGACGGTTTGTTCTCGGTAGAAGCGACGGTTGAAGCCAGAAAGCAGGTCGTGGAACAACAGCAGCAGTTTGCCTTTGTCCTCTCCGAAGCGACAGAGCAGCAGGTGATTTTCCATTACGAATTTTCTTGGAGCTCTGAGCAAGAGCTGGATCTAGAGAGTGCGTTGGAATCTATTTGTGATACAGTGATTGAAGTTGAAGCACGAGGAAATGCTCGTCTTTGGCCTGGCTATGGAAACTGCATGGAAGAGGACGAACAAGACAAACTGTAATACGCCATACAGCCATGATATAGTGAAAATAGAGACAGCCACCAAAGGAGAGGACAAAATGGAGTCAGTCAAAAATATTTACTGTATCGGTCGCAACTATCGTTTGCATGCTGCGGAGTTGGGCAACGATGTGCCAACCAAGCCGATGATCTTTGATAAGCCAACACATGCGCTTGCAATGGCAAATGGCGATGCCATTGAGCTTCCGGCATCTCGTGGAGAGCTTCATTATGAGGCGGAGCTTGTGATTCACATCGCGAGACCGTATGAAGCTGGCATTACACTTGACGAAATGATTGACAAAATAGCACTCGGTATTGACTTTACTTTGCGGGATGTCCAGAGCGAGCTAAAGAAAGCAGGGCATCCATGGTTGTTGGCAAAAGGGTTTAAAAATTCAGCTATTTTGACGTCGTTTCATCCTTTCCCTGGTATCCATGAGCTGCACCAAACCGATTTCGCCTTGTTGAAAAATGGAGAGGAAGTGCAACGCGGCAATCTCCGTGATGTGATTTTTGATTTGGAAACCATTATTGCCTATATTTCCGAACATCTAGGTCTGGATCAAGGGGATATCATTTACACAGGTACGCCAGCGGGGGTAGGACCTGTTACGGATGGAGACGTCCTCACTCTCAAGTGGGGAGAAGAGACGTGGGGGCAGTTTACGGCGAAAATGAAATAGGGACAAATGGAGAACCATCTTCTGACAGAAACAAGCAGAAGATGGTTTTTGCTTGGCGCTCGGGCCAGCAATAGAGCGGGTTTTTGCGACGAAAATCATCTTTGATACCGTTTTGTAACCTTTATGGTTCTATGGAACTAAGAAGTAACAACCGCCTACTTTGCACACCGTTTTCTGACTAGTCCCATGCTACCAATTCCATCATTGGAAAATTTTACGGTCTTATCCTACCGTTTCCTCCTGCGCTATTCTGTCCATGTACCCAAGACGGGTGCCACAACATGACAAGGAGGAAAAGAAAGTGACGAAACGAGATTGGGTAATGAAGTCAACAGTAGCAGTCATGCTGAGTACGTCCCTGTTAATGGGTGGTCAAGTTGGAGAAGTGGCCGCTAAGACACAAGATTCAAAACAATCAGAGGTTGTAAATATTACTACTTCTCTGATCGGGAAGGATTACGAGTACAAAGCAAAGGGACCGAAGCAATTCGGATCTGCCGAGCTGGCTACGTATGCGTACAAACAAGTAGGGATTTCCATCGGGAGCACAATCTCTAGCCTGTACAAGACTGGGACGAAAGTATCCGAAAAAAGCGTGGCGCCAGGAGATTTGGTGTTCTTCGCCTCCAGCGGAAGCGGAAGCCCAACTTTTATGGGAATATACATAGGCAGTGATCAATTCGTCTATTCTTCGAAAGGGGAGGACGAGGTAGTTGTAAAAACATACTCGAAGTACAGTGACAAATTTGTAGGGGCTCGTCGTGTTATTGATAGCAATTCTTCAGGGAATACGCCTAGCAAGCCAGAACAGCCAGTGAACAAAACGGCCGACCAGGTCATTAAAAATGGCGAAAAGTATTTGGGCACCAATTACAAATACGGGTCAAGCAGCAGTACGACCAAAACATTCGATTGCTCATCCTTTACACAGCGTGTGTTTAAAGAAGCGGGCATTACATTGCCGCGAGATTCCCGTCAGCAATCGACTGTAGGGAAATCCGTTTCTAAGAGCAACCTGCAAAAGGGTGATCTGATCTTCATGAAGGCATCGGTAAACAGTTCTTCTGATCGGATTACACACGTGGCTATTTACGCAGGGAATGGGAAAATCTTGCACACTTACGGTAGTCCTGGTGTGACTTATTCCAAGTACGATGGAACCAACTGGGAGAAGCGCACAGTGCAAATCAAGCGTGTAATCTAATCATACAACTGCAAAGTGTTTACTCTGCTCTCGTACATTCGTACGGGAGCTTTTTTATATGCTTTTGTATATTAAGACGCTGCTTCCCTTTGTTTGTTTCGCGTCAATTATTGCCAACTGAGTATCTCTTGAATGAGTTTGGAAAATACATGTTGTAATATTCTGAATTATACATATAATAAAAACTGAGAGGTGATTCAGGTGTCAGAAAATAGTCTACCTACCCCTGTTTTGACCAAAAAAGGACAGGAAACCCGCAAAAAAATACTGGATGCCGCAGAGCATGTGTTTGGCGAGCTGGGTTACTATGATGCATCTATTGTCTTGATCACACAACATGCACAGGTGTCCCAAGGAACGTTTTACAACTATTTCGAGTCGAAGAAAGCGATTTACGATGAGTTGATCAGGCAGCTGAGCAGAGAGCTTCGTTCGGCGATCAAGGTAGCGATCATGGGAGCAACCACACAAGAAGAAAATTTGCGCCTAGGATTTCTGGCCTTTTTTCGTTGGATCAAGCATCATCGCAACATGTACAGCATCATTCAACAGGCTGCGCTCGTCGATCAGGAGCTGTATCGCTGGTATTACGCCAAACTGGCAGCGGGGTACGTACGAAGTCTGAAGAACGCCATGAACGAAGGTGCGTTTCGAGAGATGGATCATGAGACGCTGGCTTATTGTCTCATGTCGATCGGACAATTTATCGGGATGCGTTGGGTTTACTGGGAAAATGAAGACGTACCGGAAGCGGTGTTAGAAACGGCCATGTCGATGATTATGAAAGGGATTGCTGCCAAGCCGTAACCGATCCATTTTATAGGCAAAGGAGTAGAGTTCATGCACGGAATTGCTTATTGGATTGAAAAGCGAGCCCGAATCACTCCGACGCGGATCGCAGTGATTGCCAACGATCAATCCCTTACGTATCAACAAATGAATGAGCAGATGCAATGTCTTGCCAACTATTTACGACATGAGCTACAGGTCAAAAAAGGGGACAGGATCGGCATTTTGTCCCAAAACAGTTTGGAGTATGTGCTTCTGCTGTTTGCCATCGCCAAAATCGGTGCGATTGCCGTCCCCTTTAATATCCGCTTGACCCCTGCAGAATTAGAGTATCAGTTTGAAGATAGTGGTATCCGCGTGTTATGTGCCCAGCCCCAGTTCGCTACCACCATTGAGTTGATTAAGGCAAAGGCCAGTGTTGCGCACATGATATGGCTGGAACCGGGAGAACTCCCTTGGAGGCAGGATGGCCCACGTGAGTTCTTCCAGCACAGTAGGACGGAGGCAGATGACGGCAGTGGAGAAGACCCATACATCATTTGCTATACATCAGGAACGACAGGAAAGCCTAAAGGAGCAGTACTCACCCAAGAAAATATGTTTTGGAACTCCGTACACAATGTAGCCGCGCTTGATCTCACCTCAGAAGACTGCTCGATTGTCTTATTGCCACTCTTTCATATCGGGGGAATTGGACTGTTTGCCTTCCCTACATGGCTTGCTGGCGGGCGCGTCGTTGTCGCCGGGAAGTTCGACCCTGATAAAGCGATTCAATTAATCGAAACACACCAAGTCACCATCGTGATGGGTGTACCCGCCATCCATGAAGCCATTCGCCAAAGTCCCTTATTTGCTACCACATCATTCGATTCCGTCCGTTGGTTTTACAACGGCGGCGCTCCATGCCCCATGGAACTCATCCAGCATTTTCAGGAGCGAGGCCTCCCTTTTGGACAAGGATACGGCCTAACAGAAACATCCCCCACCGTGTTTATGATTGCGAAGGAAGATGCAAAAAGAAAAGCCGGCTCCATCGGCAAGCCCGTCATGTTTTGTGAAGTCCGCTTGATCTCGGATGACGGAAAAGACGTGGGTCATGGCGATATCGGCGAACTGCTCGTCAAAGGTCCGAATGTGATGAAGGAATACTGGAACAAACCAGTAGAAACAGCCAAGGCCATCCGGGATGGATGGCTGTACACAGGGGATTTGGCACGTTTTGATGAAGAAGGATTCGCCTATATCGTAGGAAGGCGCAAAGAAATGATTATCTCAGGCGGGGAGAACATTTATCCACTGGAGCTGGAGCAGGTCATTGGCGAGCTGGATGACGTTCAGGAAGCCGCCGTCGTCGGTGTACCCGATGAAAGATGGGGAGAGGTCGCAAAGGCGTTTATCGTGCCCAAATCAGGTGCAGTCATCACGGAAGCATCTATTATAGCGCACTGTGAGCAAAGACTGGCGAAGTATAAAATCCCGAAGTCATTTGTGTTTCTGAGCGAGCTGCCACGCAATGCAACAGGGAAAATCGTCAAACAAGCATTGACCAGATTGAAGAGCGATTCCATTACACAATGAGGTGATCCCATGGCGAGATTTGCAATAGGGGAGCAAGCATATTTTAGCAGAACGATTACGGAAACAGATATCGTTCTATTTGCGGGAATGAGTGGGGATTATAATCCGGTGCACATTGACCAACAGTACGCAAAGGACACGCGATTCGGCCAGCGTATCTCACATGGATTGTTGACGGCGAGCATGTTGTCCAGATTGCTCGGGATGCAGCTGCCTGGTATCGGTTCCATTTACAAAGACCAGACCATTTCGTTTACGGCTCCGGTATTAATCGGAGACACGATCACCGCGACTGCCACTGTTCTGGAGTATCAAGAAGAGCGAGGCATCATCCGATTGCTTACGGAATGCACGAATCAGCATGGAAAAGTAGTCCTAACTGGAACAGCGACGATGCTCGTACCGAGGGAAGGAGCGAAAGTATGAATCATCTTGAAGCGAATACGATCCACGAGCAGACTATCGGAGTGGAAGCGACGTCCGTATTTTTTCCGGAGGGAGTAGAAACAGCTGAGCGATTAGCTGAAAAGACCGGAATCCCCGCGCAAGTCATTATTGAAAAATTCGGTCTATATCAAAAGCATGTCGCAGATGACACCCTTCATGCATCAGACCTCGCTGTGCTTGCTGCCCAACAGCTGACCGACTCAGTGATCGATCCGTCTGAAATTGACGTGATTATTTACTTCGGCAGTCCGCACAAAGATTACTATGTATGGTCCAGCGCACCGAAGATTACATACGAACTAAAAGCAACAAACGCATACGGTTTCGAGATGATGAACGTCAGTTCTTGTTTTCCAATCGCCTTGAAGGTTGCCAAAGATATGCTGACGGCAGACGCATCCATTGAAAACATCTTGCTGGTTGCTGGCTGTAAAGAATCACAAATCGTCGATTACGACAATCCTCGCTCACGCTTCATGTTTAATTTTGCAGATGGCGGGACAGCAGCTCTCGTAAAGCGTGGTGCTACAAAAAGCAGAATTCTCCACAGCTGTGTCATCACCGATGGTTCTTTTCATGATGATATAAGGGTACCAGCAGGCGGCTCGAGGCACCAACCTAGTCGTGAAACGGTGGAAAACAGACTTCATTACATCGATGTGCCGAATCCGAGCGATATGAAGGAACGACTTGATCCCATCTCGATACCAAACTTTGTTCATGTGGTAGAGCAGGCATTGGCAAAAAGTAATCGTTCCCTACGTGATTTGAAGCTGCTGCTTCCTTTGCATACAAAGCGTTCGATGTTCTTAGAGCTGTTGGAACGTTTGCAACTTAGTGAGGAGCAGGCCGTCTATCTCGATCATTACGGGCATTTGTCTGCACTCGATCCGTGTATTGGACTGCATGTCGCACAGCAAGAGGGACGTCTTGCCCCTGGGGATATTGTCGTTGCTGTCAGTGCTGGAACTGGATATACGTGGGCGGCAACCGTACTGGAATGGTTAGCCGAATCGCAATGAACATTTTGACTTTCGAGGAGGAACGGGCGTGAAAAAAAGAGGATGGAAAATGTTGCTCCCACTAGCGATGTCTGTCGTGCTTGCTGTTGGTTGCAGCCAAAATGAAAGCGCTTCATCCAGTGGCAGTCATACGATCAAGGTAGGCGTACTCGCTTCGCTCACGGGGCCATTGGAGAGCTACGGCAAACAGACGGTAAGAGGTTTTGAGCTCGGACTCGATTATGCAACAGAGGGCAAGCGAGAGATCGCTGGCAAAAAGATCGAGTTTGTCGTTGAGGATACGGAGACGAAGCCGGATGTCGCTGTCCAAAAAGCGACGAAGCTCCTGGAGACCGACAAGGTAGATTTTCTCGTAGGCTCCTCGAGTTCAGGCGATACGCTAGCTGTCCTTCCCCTGGCAGAAGAGTACAAAAAAATCATGGTCGTAGAACCGGCTGTAGCAGATAGTATCACCGGGAAAAACTGGAACAAATATATTTTCCGCACAGGTCGAAATTCTTCGCAGGACGCAGTTGCTGGCGCTGCGGCGATTGCTTCCACAGGAACGAAGATCGCGACGATGGCCCAAGACAGCGCCTACGGTCGAGAAGGGATTAAAGCCTTTAAGACCGCAGCGGAAAAATTAGGGGCTGTCATTATCGAAGAACAATACGTGGACACGAACACGACTGATTTTACAGCCAACATCCAGAAAATCATTAGCGCCAAACCAGAATATGTGTTCATCACGTGGGCAGGCTCGAACTCCCCGTGGAAACAGCTTCAAGATATGCAGGTCCAGCAAAAAGGCATCAAGGTGTCTACGGGAGCACCCGATATCGCTGCCTTGAAAACGATGGAGGCCATGATCGGAATGGAAGGTTTCTCGGTATATTACCATTCGCTCCCGAAAACGAAAATGAACGAATGGCTCCTCGATGAGCACAAAAAGCGTTTTCATGGCGAGATTCCAGATTTATTCACGGCAGGCGGGATGACGGCAGCTGTATCGATTGTGGAAGCACTGAAAAAGACGAACGCCGATACAGATTCGGAGAAGTTGATTACTGCAATGGAAGGGATGACCTTTGATACGCCAAAGGGCACGATGCAGTTCCGGGTCGAGGATCATCAGGCACTGCAAACGTTGTACGCGATCAAGCTAGAGAAAAAAGATGGAGTCGATCATCCTGTCCCTGTACTCATTCGGGAGATGACGATGGAAGAAACAGCACCACCTGTCAGGAACCAGAAGTAGAGGAGGTGTGTGATGAGTTACTTGTTAGAAACGGTTGACGTAAGCGTAGCATTCGGGGAGCAAAAAGTCATAAACAAGGTATCGCTACGCATACCACAGCAGCGATTTACTTCGATCATCGGACCCAATGGAGCCGGAAAGACGACGTTGTTTAACTTGTTAAGCGGGCAGCTTACTCCATCGCAAGGAACGATCAAGTACAAGGGGCAAGATATTACACACTTGCCCCCAGCAGCACGAACGAGATTGGGTATTGGACGATCGTTTCAATTGACAAACTTATTTCCCAAGCTAACGGTGCGGGAAAATATTCGATTGGCCGTGCAAGCCGCACAGGGAGTTCGGTTTCGTTTATGGATTTCCGAGGCAGCTCAGATGCGACAGGCTGAGGAAGTTGGGCGATTGCTGCATCTGGTGTTGCTGGAGAAAAAGGCGGATGTGCTGGCAAGCCTGCTGGCGCATGGGGAGAAACGAAAGCTGGAGCTAGCCATGCTCCTTGGACTGCGTCCGGATGTTCTTTTACTCGACGAACCGACGGCGGGGATTTCGTTGGAGGAAGTCCCAGCTGTATTGAAGGTGATCGAATCGATTAAGGAAAGCAATTCGTGCACGATTATCCTAATTGAACACAAGATGGACATGGTCAAATCACTCTCCGATCACATGATCGTACTATTTCATGGAGAGCTATTGGCTGAGGGGACACCGACTGACATGATGAGAAATGAGCAGGTGCAGTCTGCCTACTTGGGAGGGTTGTATAAGCATGATGTTGCAACTTGATCAGATTGAAACGTACCTCGACCAGTTTCACATCTTGCAGGGAGTCTCGCTATCCGTGCAAGCAGGCAGTATTACTGTCCTGTTTGGACGAAACGGCGCGGGCAAAACAACGACGCTTCGTTCCATCATGGGGCTTGCCCCGATCCGTCATGGTCAAATTCGCTATGTAGGAGAAGAAATCGGACATCTGCCGACCTATTCCATCGCGCGTAAGGGGATTGGCTATGTGCCCGAGAATCAAGGGATTTTTCATGATTTTACGGTAGAAGAGACGTTCCGGCTCGCTATGCAAAAAAATGACGACGAACAAAAAGAAAAGCTCGCGTGGATGCTGGATCTATTCCCTGACCTGCGTCATTACTGGAAAAAGAAAAGCGGGTACTTAAGCGGAGGTCAAAAGCAAATGCTGGCGATTGCACGAGCTTATGTGAATAGCAACGGACTCTTGTTAATTGACGAGCCGAGCAAGGGACTGGCGCCCATCATGGTTGAAAAGCTCATGTTTCACATCGAATCGATGAAGCAGAAAACGACCGTGCTTTTAGTCGAGCAAAACTTTATGATGGCGAGCATGATTGGCGAGCAGTACTACTTGATGGATGAAGGGAAAATTGTCCGCGGTGGCGCGATGCAGGAGTTGAAGGATGATGCAGATACGCGACAAAAATATTTGGGTATTGCCTGAGCGTATAACAGGGAGGGGGAGGATGAAATGGATGTCGCAACTAATTTGCTTGTAAATGGACTGGCGACAGGCACACTCATTTTCTTGCTCGCGTCCGGGCTCACGTTGATCTTTGGCTTAATGAGTGTGTTGAACTTTGCCCACGGTGGATTGTTTGCCTGGGGAGCCTTTGCTGGTGTATGGCTTTTCGGATTGACGGATAGCTTTTTTCTGGCCATCGTAGGTGCTGTCGTCATCGGGATGCTGCTCGGTTTTGTGTTAGAGCGCGTGCTGATCCGTCCCGTGTACGGTGATCATATTCAGCAACTGCTCGTGACATTGGGCGGGATGCTCGTGATAAGTGAATTGCTCAAGGTGTTTTGGAGTCCCAATCCCATTCGGGCCGTATTACCAGATTATTTGCAAGGGAGCATCGAGCTTGGCGACATCATCCTGATAACTTATCGCTTGTTTGTCATTGCAGTGGGAATAGTTGTGTACGTTGGGTTGCACCTGCTGTTGACGCGAACGAGACTAGGCTTGATCGTCCGAGCGGGCGTCATCGATAAGGAAATGGTGCAGGCACTCGGCATCAATATTAAACAAGTGTTTACTTTCGTTTTTTTGCTGGGGGCAGGCATGGCCGCGCTCGGAGGAAGTCTGCTGGCACCGTATTCAGGGGTTATTTTTGCGGAAATGGGTATGCAGTATGCGATTCTGGCATTCATCGTCGTCATTGTCGGTGGGATGGGAAGCGTTCAAGGCTCTATGATTGCGGCGCTTTTAGTAGGCGTGCTTGGCTCGTTTATGGCTTACTTCGTTCCAGAGCTTTCACTGGCAGTGAACATGCTGCTGATGCTAGCAGTGCTGCTAATCAAACCATCCGGCCTGTTTGGAGCGAAGGGGTGATCATGCGTTGACTATATCCGGATTGTTGAACCATCGATTTATTCTTTTTGTGTTTTTGTCCTTGGCGGTTTTGCCGTTTCTTTCAGACTCGCGAAGCATGTACATCATGTTCACCCAAATCTTTATCTTTGCGATTTTTGCGATGAGCTTTGATTTGTTGCTCGGGTATACGGGGATCGTCTCATTCGGACACTGTATGTTTTTCGGAATAGGTGCGTACTCCGTGTCTTTATTCCTGAAGAACTTTGACGCGACGATCAGTTATTTCTTGCTTGGCGTACTCGTTGCCATCGTGCTCTCTGGTATTCTCAGCTATTTGATCGGGATGCTGTCCTTGCGATTGAAAAGTCATTTTTATGCAATGCTGACCTTGGCGATTTCCCAGCTGCTATTCGTATTGGCAGAAAAATGGCGCTCAATGACAATGGGTGGGGACGGCTTTACCTTTCCAGTGCCTGAGCTGTTTCGTGATCGTTTGTCCTTTTACTATGTATGCCTGATCCTAATGGTCATCCTATTCGTCATCTTGCGGGCGTTTACGCACTCTCCACTCGGTAAGGTCTTGAAAGCCATCGGTCAAAATGAACAACGTGCGGAAGCGTTAGGCTATCAAATTCTTCATTATAAGGTGATCGTTAGCATCGTCGCAGGAGTGGTTGCTGCGATTAGTGGCGGCTTGTACGCGGTCATGCTGCGCTTCGTGAACACTCAAGTGTTTTCGATTGAAACGACACTGGATGCACTCCTGATGAGTATGATCGGTGGGCTGGGAACGCTTTTTGGCTCCATTTTGGGATCAGGGATCGTGGAGCTGGCGCATCACGGGCTGACAGAGTTGGCGAAGCTTCATCCGATTTTCGAAAGATGGGTCATCTTCCTAGGCTTGCTCTATATTTTGGTCGTGCTCTGCTTCCCGAGCGGAATCGTCGGCAGCGTTCAAGAGTGGAGGGAAAAAAGAAAACAGCGATCCATGCAAGCTGCAACGATTACGGAGCAAGTAGAGTAACAGGCATGGAAGAAAGGAGGTCAACTAACGCAAAAGGTTGGCCTTTTTTTGTCTCATTTTTTGTCGAAAGAAAAAGGTTAGATTTATACTTATGTCGAATAAATATTCATCATAATCTGAAAAGGTGGAGATGTGTCTATGCAGCTGAAATTTCCGGAAAATTACAACTTCGCTGCCCGGGTGGACGAATGGGCGGAAAAACATCCAGAGAGAAGAGCAGTTTGGGAGATAGATGAACAAGGCCAGGAACATATCCTTACGTACGAGGATTTGCGCAAATATTCAAATAAAATAGCAAGCGGCTTAGGGTCCATCGGAATCGAGCATGGGGATCGAGTGCTTGTCCTGGTTTCCCGAGGGACATTGGCCTATGGACTCTATTTGGCTCTATTGAAGCTGGGGGCAGTGATTTTGCCAGGGTCTGAGATGCTGCGCTACAAAGATATCGAGTACCGAATCAATCATGCAAAAGTCAAGGCTGTGATCAGCTTTGCGGGAGCAATGAGTGAGGTTGATCTGACGAGAGGCAACTGTTCTACCCTGCAACACTACATCACGACGGGCGAAGAGAAAGAAGGGTGGATTTCCCTTGAGGGGTTGCTCCAGGGGCAGGACACAGAGTTTGAGGTCGTAAACACGAAGTCAGACGAGCTCGCCTTCCTGTCTTATACATCAGGAACGACTGGGGGACCAAAAGGGGTTATGCACGTTCACGGCTGGCCGTTTGCGCATTTGGCTGTGGCCGCTACACAGTGGCTGGACGTTCGCGAAGGCGACGTGGTTTGGGCAACGGCTGGACCTGGTTGGGCGAAGTGGATCTGGAGCCCGTTCGTCTCTACGTTAGGGCTTGGAGCGACCGCGTTTGTCTATAAAGGAAAGTTTTCTGCGGAAAATTATTTGACGATTCTGCAAAATTATCCGGTTTCTGTCTTGTGTGCGACGCCAACCGAATACAGAATCATGGCAAAAGTAACGGATTTAGGACAATACAAGCTGTCTGCCTTACGCAGCGCATGTTCGGCCGGTGAACCGCTCAATCGGGAAGTGATCGACACATTCCGCCGCGTATTCCAGTTGACCGTGCGAGATGGATACGGACAGACAGAGAATACTTTGCTAGTGGGTACCTTTGTCGGCATGGAGCCCAGACCAGGTTCAATGGGCAAGCCATCGCCAGTTGTGAGGATCGCCATTATTGACGAAGAAGGATCGGAGTTGCCAATAGGCAAGGTGGGCGATATTGCCATTGATCGCCATATGGTGGCGCTGTTCAAAGGCTATCTGGATGATCCCCAGCGAACTGCCAGAGCGTTTCGCGGGGACTGGTACGTGACGGGTGATCAAGGTCGCATGGACGAAGATGGCTACATCTGGTTCGAAGGACGCTCAGACGACATTATTATCTCAGGTGGATATACAATTGGTCCGTTTGAGGTCGAGGATGCGTTGGTGAAGCATGCGGCAGTAGCAGAATGTGCAGCGGTTGCCAGTCCTGATCCAGAGCGTGGGCATGTGGTAAAAGCCTTTGTCATCCTGAAAAAAGGGAATGAGCCATCCGAAGAGATGATTTTGGAATTGCAAAACCATGTCAAGCAATTAACTGCTCCATATAAATACCCGCGCAAAATCGAATTTGTACAGGAGCTGCCAAAGACGACCTCTGGTAAAATCAGACGGATCGAGCTGCGGCAGCAGGAGGCACAGCAAAATCAGCATTCGTAGTGAATGGTTTGTCTTACGAATTTGTAAGTTTGCTGTAAGTGGATTCGATGGGACGAAATACGCGCATCCCCTACAATGTGAGTAGAAGCAAGGCAAGGGGGAATGTAGCATGAACCACCTTCCAATCCCATTAGGAAGAAACACCGACTTGTATGAAGCGGCGAGTATACCCAAGAGCATTAAAAAACTCGGTGTTCGTTGGAAAAAACGACTGCGTATCAGTTTTTTCGTGATCATGATGGTAGCCATCTTGGCGCCGATCGTGCTTGCGTGGACAGGGAATATATGGATAGATGAGAAAAAGCTAGCTGCTGTACAGCAATCCAACAGCTATGCAAAGCTGGACGAAATGCCTGATTATGTGTGGAAGTCGTTCGTTGCGATAGAGGATCATCGGTTTATGCAGCATCCAGGAGTGGACCCGATTGGATTGAGCCGAGCGATCTGGTTGGATATCAAGGAAGGTGCCTACGTACAGGGTGGAAGTACAATCACCATGCAGTTGGCGCGAAACTTGTTTCTGACGAATGACAAAACGATGACCAGAAAAGTGAAGGAAATCGCGATCGCTTTGCAATTAGAACAGCGATACAGCAAAAAAGAACTGCTCGAAATGTACCTCAACGTCATTTATTTCGGGCACGGAAAATACGGGATTGGCGAGGCTGTTCCCTTTTACTTCGGAAAAAAAGCAACAGAAACAGGAGATCGAGCGGTAACACTGGGAGAAGCGGCCATGCTGGCTTCTTTACCGAAAGGACCAGAGCGGTACTCACCGGTAAAGAACTGGGACCGAGCCAAACAACGGCAGGCGGTTGTGCTGAATCGGATGAACGAATTGGCAGTGATTGATCAAAGCGAAAGTACATTGGCAAAGAACGAGCAGATAACCGTTGTTCCTACTGCCAAACGCGCAGCGAAATAAACGATTGTGATGGAATCCCGTATTTGGAAGTGGAAAAAACACAAAACAAGTGATCAGTCCGCAGTGGTTTGCAGATTGGTCACTTGTTCTTGTTGAGGCATCCTTACGTTGTTCGGTTCACAGCCTTGCCCAGCGCATCTTCTAATACGTGAGCATACTGCATGGTCGTTTCGATTTTGGAGTGCCCCAGTTGTGCTTGGAGCTGATGGGGGTCTGGATTCAAGCGGAGAAACTGTGTAGCAAAGCTGTGACGAAGCTTATGGACAGACAAATCGGGGATGCCGAATGCTTTCGCGTACTTTTTGACCAGCTTTTGGACAGACCGCACTTCGATGCGATGCCCATTCGGATTGGCAGGGGAAACAGCGAGAAAGACAGCGTCCTCTTGTGGTTCGGGCTTGTATTTATCACGCAGCTGCAAGTATTTGGCTAAGTGCTCCTTGCCCCAGTCACTGAAAAAAGGAGCGTCCTCTTTCTTTCCTTTGCGGATCAATTTCAACTGGTTTTTTTCCATAATAATGTCGGATAGATCGAGACTGACGATCTCTGACACACGGAAGCCACCAGAGAGAATCATCGCGATCAAGGCAGTATCTCGGTCGCGGTTTTGCATGTGATATTGCTTCTTTTTTTCCGTATCACAATGGGCCAAATACCCGTTGTAGACAAAATCGACGAACTGATAGATTTCGTCGTCAATCAGGATTTTTGCCCGAATGGCGTGGGCACGTGCGAGGGGAGTCAGCTCCGTAATCTCCAGCTCGATTTTGGCGAGTACATTCCGCGTCAAATACGATTCTCCATTTTCATCCTCAGCGAGGGCAGACAAATAATGAAAAAGCGATTTCAGGCTCGATATTTTTCTGCTGATGGTGCGGTCGCTGTACTCTTTCTTCGCGCTTTTGGTAGGGTTCGAGAGCAATACAGATCGCTCGTACAGATGCGATTCCTGCAAGTATAATATGTAGCTCTCTACCGTTTCCTTCTTTAAGTCATTCAAATCGCTTAACGGAATATCCTTCATATCCGTCGCGGTACTCAATCCTTCTGTCATCATCCAGCGAAAGAAAAAAGAGAAATCGCGAAGGTAGCCAAGCAAGGTGGAGGGTGAATTCTTTTTTGCTTTTTTATGCTCAATAAACTTTTCGACATACCATGGGTAGGAGCCCACTGTTTGCAAAAGCTGCAAGGCATCGCGCTGTTTCGTAACGGACATGCTTTCACCACCAACATCTTTTTGTAAATTGTATACGAACATATATTCTATCAAAAACAAAACGTTCTGGGAATTGCAAATTGAACAGGAAACCGTCATGATGGGGAGTGTGGATGGATGTTGGACAAGAACGGAGTGGATTTGTAGTGGCAACATGGGATTTATCTCAGACGAGACATCATGTGCTGATCTGTAACGGTGGAAGCTGTATGCGCAAGGGTGGCGAAGAGGTTACCGTTGCGATACGCGAAGCGATTACCAACGCAGGCTTGGATGACTTTGTACATACAACCCGCACGCGTTGCAACGGGCGCTGTGAGGACGCTTGCGTGATGATCGTGTACCCCGAGGGAATCTGGTATGAAAACGTGACGCCAGAAGATGCACAGCTATTAGTGGAAGAGCATTTTCAAAACGGCAGACCAGTAGAGTCCTTGATGACGCATCGCTTCGAAACGAACGGCTTTGTTCGCACAATCGACACCAAGCCAGGTATCTTAAAATCTCAAAAGGCAAAAAAATAAGAATCAGCCACGCTCCGCTCGTATGAAGCAGGAGAGTGGTTTTTTCTTTATTAGGAGTCTAAGCATTGTGACAAAAGGAGAAAGTAGGAGAGATGATAATATGATGGGGAACATGAGGAAAAATATTGAAAGCGCTAACAATATGTCTTTGTGATGTGGACGTTTTAAGTAAATGGTGGTAAAATGACTCTAGATTAAGTTGATTTTATGCGAATTTTATCAAAATGATATGTCCATACAGTGTGAACAGTTGTTTTTGTGGAACTTACTAATCGATGGCTGAATAATGGAGGGATTCTCGTTGGCGAGCAAAACACTTGAACATTTTTTACATGAAAATCTGGCAGATTTGAAGGGCAAGGGATTGTACAATGTCATTGATCCTTTGCAAAGCGCGAACGGTCCTGTTATTACGATTGCAGGGAAAGAATTGATCAACCTCTCCTCCAATAACTATCTGGGCTTGGCTACTGATCAACGCCTTGTGGACGCTGCGATTGCAGCAGCTAGCAAATACGGCGTAGGGGCAGGGGCTGTACGCACCATTAACGGAACCTTGGACCTGCATGTGAAGCTGGAAGAAAAGCTAGCTGCCTTCAAGCACACGGAAGCTGCAATCGCTTACCAATCTGGCTTTAACTGCAACATGGCGGCGATCTCTGCTGTCATGGACAAGGACGATGCGATTCTTTCTGACGAGCTGAACCACGCCTCCATTATTGATGGATGCCGCCTGTCTCGTGCGCAAATCATCCGTGTGAACCACTCTGATATTGATGACCTGCGTGCGAAAGCGAAGGAAGCGAAAGAATCCGGTAAATATAAAAAGCTGATGGTCATTACTGACGGCGTATTTTCGATGGATGGCGATGTTGCCAAGCTGCCGGAAATCGTAGAGGTAGCCGAAGAATATGACTTGATTACGTATGTAGACGATGCCCACGGCTCTGGTGTACTCGGCAAAGGGGCAGGAACGGTTAAGCACTTTGGCTTGTCTGATAAAATCGACTTCCAAATCGGCACGCTTTCCAAAGCAATTGGGGTAGTCGGCGGTTATGTAGCGGGACGTCAAGAGCTGATCGACTGGCTCAAAGTACGTAGCAGACCGTTCTTGTTCTCAACTTCGTTGACGCCAGCGGATGTGGCAGCCTCCATTGCAGCTATTGATATTTTGATGGAAAGCACCGAACTGCACGACAAGCTGTGGGATAACGGACACTACCTCAAAAAAGGCTTGAAAGAACTCGGCTTCAATATCGGGGAGAGCGAAACGCCTATCACTCCTTGCATTATCGGAGACGAACAGCAGACCCAGGAGTTCAGCAAGCGACTGTATGAAGAGGGCGTGTACGCGAAAGCGATCGTGTTCCCTACTGTCCCAAAAGGAACCGGCCGTGTACGGAATATGCCAACAGCGGCACATAGCAAGGAAATGCTGGATCGTGCCCTTAGCATCTACGAAAAAGTTGGGAAAGAAATGGGGATCCTGAAATGAAAAAAATTCTGGTAACCGGGGCGCTAGGACAAATTGGTTCCGAGCTCATCATGAAATTACGCGATATTTACGGAGCGGATCAAGTCGTCGCTACAGATATCCGGAAAAACGAAGACGATCCTGTCGTGCAATCGGGTCCATTCGAAGTTCTTGATGTCACCGACGGGAACCGGATGTTTGAGTTGGCGAAGAAACATGGCGTGGATACGATCATGCATTTGGCTGCCCTGTTGTCTGCAACAGCGGAAGCAAAGCCTCTCTTAGCATGGAACTTGAACATGGGCGGGCTGGTAAACGCTCTGGAAGCTGCACGTGAGTTGAACTGCCAGTTCTTTACGCCGAGCTCGATTGGTGCATTTGGTCCGACTACACCGAAGGACAACACGCCGCAGGACACAATTCAACGCCCTACGACCATGTATGGTGTAAATAAAGTATCCGGTGAGTTGCTCTGCGATTACTATTATCAAAAATTTGGGGTAGATACGCGCGGCGTACGCTTCCCAGGTCTGATCTCGTATGTAGCGCCTCCGGGTGGCGGTACGACTGACTATGCAGTAGACATTTACTACAAGGCGATCCAGCAGGGTGCGTATACGTCCTACATCGGCAAAGGTACTTACATGGATATGATGTATATGCCTGATGCGCTGAATGCGATTGTTTCCCTGATGGAAGCAGATGCCTCCAAGCTCATCCACCGCAACGCGTTCAACGTGACTGCAATGAGCATTGAGCCAGAGGATGTAGCAGCAGCAATCCGTAAACACATTCCTGAGTTTACGCTCTCTTATGAAGTCGACCCTGTGCGTCAGTCAATAGCAGACAGCTGGCCGAACTCCATTGATGCTACGGCTGCCATGCAAGAGTGGGGCTTCAAAGCGGAATACGACCTGGACAAAATGACTGAGGACATGCTCGCAAAACTGCGGGGAAAGTTGCTTCAGCAAGTCGGATAAACGAATAGGGAAAAGGAAAATGTGCCACTTCTTCTTGTGCCGTGATGCGAGAGAGGTGGCCATTTTTTTGTTTGTCCGTTCACATGCACGTTATCAGACTTTTGAATGCCTTTCCTGTTCTACGGGCACATTATGAAAAGAGAGGGGGAAAATCATGGATTTACGAAGAAACTTGCAGGATAACCATTCGAAGCACGACGAAGAAGGACAAGTCATCCCAAATATACAGGACACGAAAGGCAGTAGTAATGAGGAACGACCAATAGAAAGCTGGGGCTGGTCGAATAATACCGAGACGGTTCGAGAGAGCTAACACCATGTAACAAACAAAACCTTCTGGAATCCGGGAGGTTTTTCTCGTACACACAAAGGGAAAACCGTCCAAACAAGGACGGTTATTGAGGCTTACAGGAGCATTTGTTGTTGAGGCTGATAGGCGTTAATCATCGTGTTCATTGTGTGATCGGCAAGCTGCGGAGCTTGGTAGTAGCCTTTGGCATTCAGGTATTGCCAGGTTTCATAAGCCATTTGCTGGCAAGCATTTGCGCCATTTACATGATATTGCCGGATACCTGGATCTACGCACTCAGCCGCCCAGAGCATGCCAATTGCCGAACCCGCTTTATGCCAATTCAGCATCAGGGTAGCAATTGTCATATCTGACAAGCGGGTTGGGTGTGGGTTGGGAGCAGCCATCTGCGGGTGATTAAGACCTACTGCTGTAGGTTGTGCTACACGCAATTGAATAGGAGCTGGTGCAATGTTGAAGCCTTTTCCCTGCAAAAGGCTAATCCCCTGCTGGTATGCGTTCATGATCAATTGCTGATGTCTATTAATGATGCCAGTTAATTGAGGGTCTTGTGCCATCTCGGCAAGTACTCCGTGCATTTCAATCGCGGCGTGCTTGGAACGGAGTGCTTCTTGTGTTTCCAAAAACTCATGAGCGGCAAATCGTTGCATAATGGCCTCCTGAAATCGAATTGGGTTACTGTCAACCTTTGATAGTGTTTGTATAGAATCGTTGGATATTCAGGAAAAAATGAAAAAAAGGGGTGTTCCGTCCTGAAGTTGCCAGATAATCCAATGGACATTAGGCAAAGTGGTGCTAACTCACGTATTCCGCTGAGTACGAATTGAAGCCCGCATGTACCGAAAGTAACGTATTTGCATAGCCAACCAAACGATTGACGGTCTCATCGACCACTGCGTAGACTAGCGGATGCAGAATAGGGTCATGCAGTTTTGGGTCATCGAAAATCACGGTGGTGTTGATGAACACATCCCGATTTCCAAACAGGTCGTAATGAATGAATACTTTCCCGCAAGCCCCTTCTGTCTGCGGATCTCGATATCCCGGCAAAAACAGATACCATTCCTCGGCTGTTGCAGAACGGAAATTTTTCGTGAATGTGAGACCTTGGATAGCTTCTTCTGTTTTTCTTTTTAATTCAGGGCTCATTAAAATATCCGGCAAGAACCTTTCCTCCTTCTGCTCCTTTTCAGTATGAAGAAAGGAGGGCATTCCCATGCAGAATACCAATGATTGTCTAATAATCATTAAAAAGAGACAAACTACTGCTAACTTGCATTCGGGAGGGATCACATTGACTGAATTGCCTAGCACAACAAAAAGAAGCGCCACTGCCACGGCTATAGCCGGACGCGGGCGCTTCTTTTCATGATTCTTACAGTTTTTCACGTGCATGTTTAAGGGTGATCGAATTGGCAATGGCTGTCCACATATCCGTTGATTCAGAGCCAACGTACCAGTACGCCAGGCCACCCACTTGCCATTGCAGACTAGCTTGTGCCTTGAGCCCAATCGAACGGCTTTCTTCCAGCCAAATTGTGTGCGTGATGCCTTGCTTTTGATACGTCGAACGGTATTGTCCAACTTTATCGTCCCATACTGTTTTTGCTCTGTATTGTGAGAGCAACTGGTAAGACTCAGGGATGCTAATATCTGTTGACTTCAATGTTCCATTCGATTGGTACCAGTCGCGCGTGTAAAGAGGCATTCCGACGATGAGCTTTTGGGTCGGAACCTCGTCAAGCAGATCGGTAATGACTTTCGTAAACCAAGGCAAGGATGCAACGGAGCCTGCTTGTGACCCACCTACCCAATGCTCTTCATAGGCCATGACTACCAAATAATCCGCATACTTTGCTAATTTGGCAAAATCGAAAGGGTCGCTCCAGTCTGAATCACCATCAGGCGGAATATCTACAGATAGGACAGTACCTTTTGTGTGAAGAGCAGTCGCGAGCTCCTGAATAAACAAGGTGAAGTTGTTGCGATCCGCAGGGGAGAACCCTTCAAAATCGATGTTAATCCCATTTAGGTGGTATTGATCAATGAACGAAGAAAGCTTTTGCACGGCTGCTTTTCGTTTATTGGGATCGGACAGCATGGCGTGAGTAGCATCAGGATCAAATTTATTCCCGAATAGCGGCCACACCTGCTTGCCATTTGCATGTGCCCATTGGACAAGGGAAGTATCCGTAGAGTCGCTAATCGTTCCGTCTTTTTGCAGGAAGTACCAACGTGGAGATAGTGTATTGACTCCGCTATTCTTGACTTGTGCGATGAACTCCTCTGTCGTGGATTGGTATTGCCATCCGAGAGAGACAAGCGACTTTGCTGTAACGTTTTGCTTCTTCAGATTCTCCTGAATTCGATACAAAATAACAGCGGTTTCTTCTCTCGATAGTGCTTGAGTCGGGCGGAAGTAGCCATTGTAGCCAACCAACCAATTTTTTTGTATGGCGTGGCTGACTGAGGGGCGTGCCCAGCTCGAAATCGCATTGGCATCCTTCACGGACAACTGGTAAGAAGACGAAATGCTTTGTTCCAGTGCGCGTACGAGAAATGCAGCGGCCTCTTCGCGAGAAATCGTCTGGTTCGGAGCAAAAGAAGTAGGACCGATGCCATTCGCGATGCGAAGTCCAGCAGCAGCTTGTACGTACCCGTATGCCCATGAGTTTTTCGGAACATCCGAGTAGGCTGCGACGTTGCTGACCACCGGTTTCATACCGAGCGTTCGTGTGAGCATCGCGAGAAACTCAGCACGCGTCACTGGACGAGTTGGGTGAAAGTACCCGTTTTCATCGCCGGAGATGACACCTGCTGCCTGTAGCGAACGGATTTGCTCTTTCGCATAGCTGTTTGCGATATCTTTTAAATTTTTCGTCGAGGCTGTGGATGCTGGGACTCCTATGGCAAAAGAGAGGGCGTACACCAAAAAAGCAAAGGAGACTAACCAGATATGTATGTTTTGTTTTTTCATCATACATCCAGTATAAGGAGAGAGAACCAAGCTTTCATTGGTCAGATTTTGGTAGAAACCTTGCAGGGGTGCCCGAACTCTTTTATTGGAAATGCGATATGATATGATGAAGGAATAAGAATAGAGAGAATGAAGTGAGGCGGAGAGAAATGGAAGACGTACTGATTGTAGGCGGTGGGCCTTGTGGACTGGCAGCGGCAATTGCCTGCAAGCGAGCTGGACTTGATCCCATCATTATTGAAAAAGGGTCGCTTGTTCATTCGATTTATCGCTACCCGACCTATATGATTTTTCATAGCACACCTGATTTACTGGAAATCGGGGGCGTACCTTTCGCAACGGCGAACGACAAGCCGACCAGACAGGAGGCACTCAATTACTATCGACTGGTAGCAGCGCGAGAAAAATTGCGCGTGAACGTATATGAGACGGTGACGGAAGCGAAGAAAACACCAGAAGGCTTCCAGGTTACGACGACAGACCGATTCGCCAAAACGCATACGTACGAAGCGAAAAACTTGGTGATCGCCACAGGTTACTTTGACAATCCGAATCGACTACATGTACCAGGCGAGGAGTTGCCGAAGGTTTCGTCCTTTTACAAGGAAGCACATCCGTATACAGGGCTTGCAGTAGCGGTAGTAGGGGGGAACAACTCTGCCGTTGACGCGGCGATGGAGCTGGAGCGGGCAGGAGCAGAAGTAACGGTGATTTGCCGTCGAACGGATCTTTCCGACAAGGTCAAGGCATGGACAAGGCCTGTTTTTGAGAGTCTGATCAAAAAAGGACGCATCCACATGCTGTTCGGTGCAACAGTTGAGAGCATTGAGGAGTGTTCTATCAGGGTGAGGATGGGCGAGGAAGTCATTACGCTTGCCAATGACCACGTGTTTTCTTTGATTGGATATCGTCCGGATCGTACCTTCCTTCATTCGTTAGGGGTTATGATTGACGAGGAAACGGGAATTCCAGCGCATCATCCAGAGACGATGTCGACGAACATCCCAGGTCTCTATATAGCGGGAGTTATTGCGGCGGGCCATCACGCAAACGCCATTTTTATTGAAAATGGAAGGTTTCACGGTGAGGGTATCGCCCGCCACATTGCCTCTCATAGAGCACAGTGATTACTAGTAGAACGATCCTGAGATAACGTTCACGATCAGCTCTCCAAGCCATACTTCCAACGGAAAGGAACAGGATTGGCATACTGTAGAAAAAAAGGATATCCCGAAATGCCTCATATGAGCATTAACGGGATATCCTTTTGTGCTTAATTTACATACAAGGCGAGGAATCGCTTCTGTATTTCCTCAGGTTCTACAATTTCAATTGTGGTTGAGATCATCCAATAATGTCCGAACGGATCCTTCACACTTCCCGCTCGGTCACCGTAGAATTGATCCGCCATTGGATTAACGACTGTCGCCCCAGCAGCAATCCGCTTTAGTTCTTCGTTTTCCCAAATGTATTCGACTTGCTGATACACGCACAGCACTTCAGCACGTTTCGTGTCAAATTCAGGATCGCGGCGCTCCAAATAATAGCAGACCTTGTGAGGCTGCAAGTCATGAGCATTCAGCAACCGGTAGACACTGCTGGGCGACATACGAGAAAGGCACTCATGGCCAGCTGATACTGCATGATTTCGTACATGTTGAGCCAGGAGACGTTGGGGCCAAACTTCATACGAGTAACCCAACTCTTTGGGTTTCTGACAGGCAAGTGAGATGAAGGCAGCCTCTGACCCGAGTTCCAGTGCTTTATCGACACAACGATTCACCTTTGGGACGGTAGTACTGAGTATCTCTGCAATTTTCGGTATACTGAGGCCGTCGGCATAGTGAAGAAGCATGCGGGCTCGCTCCACCCGACGGTATTCATTTCAGGATCGCTTTACTAGCGATTAGAACTGCCACTCCAATTGTCTGCCTCCGATGAGGTGGTAGTGCAGATGGAAGACGGTTTGTTGTCCGTGTTTGCCAATGTTGGTCACGATACGGAAGCCATCCTCGTTCACGCCCATTGTTTCTGCGACTTTTTGCAGTGACAGATGGAGGTGACCGATCAGCTCCTTGTCCTCAGGCTCGATAGCCAGAACGGATTGAATATGCTTTTTCGGAATCATCAGAACGTGAACAGGGGCAACAGGATTAATGTCGTGAAAAGCCAATACATGCTCGTCCTCATACACTTTTTTAGATGGAATGTCTCCGTTTACAATCTTGCAAAATAGGCAGTCCATAGGGCAATACATCCTTTCCAAAATGATAGATCGTAAAGCCTATTTCGTCATGCGAGTAGGCTTTCCCTGTTTTTTACTCTGGAAAAGTCCGCTCTAAAAACCGAAGAACCTCACGCCAAGAGTGCTCGGATGCGTAGGCGTTGTTTTTGGGCGTGCCACCATTGAGTCGTGTGCGGGTAGTTGGTATGTAAGGAAAGCGGATCCCATGTCCTGTATCCGCGTAACGCAAATGCACCACCGAATGAGCAAACTGATGATCCTTTAACCGCTCGACCATTTGCTCGCAATGCCGGGCTGCTGGCCACCAGTGATCGTCATCCGAGGAGAGGAAGAGGATCGGGCCATTGATTTTTTCCACCGGGATCTCGGCATCTTCTAACCATTCACAAGCAGCCCACGCTTCAGCATGGATGTGATCAATCCGTTGACCTGCTTCGAGCCGCTCTTGCGAGACTTTTGTCTGCTCCTCGGTCCATGGTACGAATGGAAGAGGCTCTCCTTGAAACGACCAAGAGGACTGCGGGGAGAACGTGTCTGATCCAGCGAATGCCTTATCTGTACCGATAGTAACTGTAGAGCAGGGACTCGAAGCAATAACAGCATGTACGTGTCGCTCGAACGATGCTGTGACTAATGCCAATTCTGCACCTTTGGAGCGTCCGAATAACGTGATTTTATCAGGATGTACGGAGGGCTGCTGCTGTAGCCAATGAATGGCGCGTTGAACATATTCAATCGGGATCTGGCGAATATCGTCAGGAAGATCATTGCATTGGAAGTAAGCGAGTGCTAGTGTCGGATAGCCATGAGAGGCGAACAAAGCAGCAAATTGTGAGCAGGAACCAATTCCACCTTCGCTTCCACCAAGTACGACAATGGCGGGTCTTTGTTCAGTGTGAGGTTTTGAAAAATACAGATCGACTAGCCCATGGTCTGTCACTTTCCGTATCGATACGTCGCGAGAGACAAAAATACGTTTTACGACGGCTTTCGCTACGGGTTTATCGTTGACTTCTGCCGCTAATTCTATCTCAGTGGAGCGAGGGGTGAACTGAAAGTCGTCCAGCGAATAGGCATGATAAAAACGCATGGTTTGGACATTCATAGACCAGAAAAGCCCCATCGGATCAATCCCCTCATAAGTACCAAATAAGGGAGCTTGGGAAACTAAATCCACTGAGCCATTTTCGTCTGCTTGGAATATAGCATGTGAGGATGCAGTCAAATCTCCTCCAGGTAAACCATTTTTCAGAGTGGCATGAAGGGTGATTAATTGGTTCGGGATAAACCCGCTGAGTGTAATATGGACGGGAACATCTATTAAGGCTGTTGCAGGGGTAACTTCAATTTGTGGAAGTATCATTTTTGTCAACACTCCTTCCAGATTACGGGAACACTTGACACAGTCATTATAGTAGAATGAATAAAGTTTGACGAGACGAAATGTGACGGTCTGGTTAACTTGACTTCTTGCTTGGGGTGTAACTATAATCATTACAACGAAAGGGTGACAACGTATGAAAATCAGCAGCCGTTTCTCCATTGCGGTCCACATCTTATCACTGCTTTCCATTGATTCTAATTCGCATTGCACTTCGGAATGGATCGCAGGTAGTGTGAATACGAATCCAGTCGTGATCCGACGTGTGCTGGGGCTGTTGAAGAAGGCTGGGCTCGTGAACGTACGTGCCGGAGCTGGCGGCGCTTCTCTCGCCAAGGAATTGGATCAAATCACACTACTAGAGATTTACCGTGCAGTCGATGTCGTGGAAGAAGGGCAACTTTTTCACATCCATGAGCAACCGAATCCCGATTGTCCAGTGGGAGCGAATATACAGTTTGTGCTGGAGTTGATTCTGACCCGTGCGCAGCATGCTATGGAGGAGATTTTGGGCGGAGTGAAAATGTCCGAGCTCGTAAATAACCTTCGTCAAAAAATAACAGAAAAAGCGCAGTAAGAACAAAAATGCCCTTGCGTATGCGAGGGCATTTTTGCCAGGAAGGAGTGCCAGCAACGTGTCGATTCCCGCCACCTGACGGGTGGGAAAGATGCTCTCCATGCTTGTGCAGCTCATCCAGACTGACGGACTATTTTCTTCTCCTTCCAGTTATCTATCTTCAATTGTGGCCTCATGAGAAACAAACCTAACACGATAGCGATAGCAAAGAAGATGGCGAAGAATGGGAAACCGTTGTTTGTTGCATAGATCAAGGCACTCTTAGATTGGACGATTTCTCCCGCTCCCGTTTCGGAAAATAGCGGCAAGACGGATGAAGACTTGACGCTTAGCTGTACAACTACCAATGAGAGAGCTTGACTTATTGCCCGACACATTTCGTAGACAGTCCAGAACATACCTGAAGCGGAGCCAGCGCGCTCTTGCGGAGCAGCAGATAGGACTGCTTTTGCGAGCGAAGGCCAAGACAGACCAGTGGCGGCGGAAATGATAAGAAGCGGGATAATCACAGCCAGGTTCGACAACTGAGAACCAAGTTGTCCAAGTAGCAGAAAGGCTAGGCCTATTAGGAATGATCCTAACAGAATCATGCGCACGGGGCCGAAACGGTCGGCAAGTTTACCGCCAAAAGGGGCCGTGAAGAGTTGGGGAATCGATAATGGGATCATTAACAATCCCGCTTCCAAAGGGCTTAAGCGATGTGCCCCTTGCAGATATAGCATCAGGAGAATGGTGACGGCGAAGTAACCAATGCAATAACTCATCGTGATTCCAAGACCAATCGAATAGTTTCGATAGGTGAAAAGGCTTAGAGGAAAAAGTGGATGCCGAACACGTAGCTCGATGAGTACGAATGCTATCCATAAAAGTAGAGCGGTTGCAAAGAGGCTAAGTGTGGGTACCGATGTCCAACCCCAAGACTGCCCCTCAGACAGTGCGATAAGCAGAGCGACTAAACCTGGTCCAAAGGTCAAAATACCCGGCCAGTCAGTCTTGCCCTTTTCGATTGGGGGCGTGTCTTTGAGAACCAGGAGGCCAGCGATCAAACCAATGACTCCAGCAGGGACAGCTACAAAAAAGATGGATCGCCATCCGAAATCACCGATAAGCGCGCCTCCGATCACCGGACCGATGAGTGATCCAGTCACCCATGATATGTTGTTAATCCCGAGAGCGATTCCGAGTTGATTGGGTGGGAATGTCCGTATGAGGATTGGTGTTGCTGATGCCATTGCCATTGCGGCACCAGTTCCCTGAAGGAGCCGTGCACCGATCAGTGTTGTGCCTGAGTTCGCAAGACCGCACAGCGCAGTGGATATCGTGAACAAGGTGAGCCCCCATAAAAAAATGCGCTTGGTCCCGAGCATATCCGACCAACGCCCAGCGGGAAGCAAAAATAATGTGCTCATGATGTAGAACGCGGTAATCGTCCACATCCCAATGTTGATCGGAATACGCAAATCTTCCATGACAGCAGGAAGACCGATAACCACAATCGTTGCGTCTAAGTTAGTAATGAACGAAACAAGCGTGACCACAGATAAAATAGCCCATTTATTCGAATGTAAGGCTCTCAATTTGTACACTCCTTTGCTTATTCATCTATGATCCATTTGCCGAATTTTTCACGAATCCGAGTCAAGTGGGGCGGGCGTTTCTTTTTCATGATGAAGCAGCCAGCGTTTGCGTGAAAGTCCTCCTCCGTACCCACCCAAATCACCATTAGAGTGGATGACGCGATGACAAGGAATGACAATCGCTAACTGATTCGCACCATTTGCTTGAGCGACAGCACGAAAGGCGCTTGGTTTCCCAATAGCTGCTGCAACCTCGGAATAGGATGAAGTTTGACCGGGCGGGATCGTTTGTAAATGCTCCCAAACCATTTTTTGAAAAGGCGATCCGCACATAAACAAAGGCGTTGCAAATGGTGTGAGCTTTCCGTCAAAATACTCCTCTAACTCACGTTCAATCGAACGGATAGGCGCTGTAGAACCAGGGATAATCGCTGACTTCGTTCTTTGTCGAAGACGTTCAACTTCTCGTTCCAAGCCGCGGCGATCTACGAATTCAAGTAGATATAGCGCTTCTTCATCCGCGATAGCTATCATGGGACCCAGCCGCGTATCCAGCCACGATGCCTTTAAGACATGCTGATCTCCAAGAAGAGTAGGTGCTGCCCCCATAATTCGTGAAAATGCGTCTCGAAAACCACTGCTGGACTCGTATCCGGTGGATAGTTGGGCATCGATGATTGCTTTTCCTTCTCTGATTTCTTTCAGTGCAATCCCCATACGTCGCGCCCTAGCATATTCGACGAACGTCATGCCAAAACGTTTTTTGAATTGGCGTCGCGCTGTTGAAGCGTCTACGGATAATCTTTGAAAGTCTTTTTCCGTCCAGCGCTGCTCGGGGTTTTCTTCTACAGCGTTTACTAGCAGGCGCACGAGCTCTGAAACGTGATTGGGATGTGAAAGTGGACGGCAGCGCTGGCAGGGCCGGAATGAGGCCAGAAGTGCTTGTTTGGCATGAGCAAAAAACTCACAATTCACAAACTTAGGTTTTCTTGCTGGACATGTCGGGCGACAGAATACGCCGGTAGTCTTTACTCCAACAAAAAAGACACCTTCATATTCTGAATTTTTATCTAGTAACGCCTGATAATACTCGGACTTCATCTCGGCCGTTATCATTCTTTTCCCCCTCCATATTTATGTTTTCATTTTATCGCTCACCAAAAATGGCTGCAGCCGAAAATCGTACATTGATTTTTTTAGGTGAGACAAGACTCGACGAGAAGAGTACCGTGAGAGGAGGGGCTTTAGGAGAAACGGATCGTTTGTGGAAATGCCATCTCTGACGATGATGGACTCGATTTAAGCTGGAATTAGCCTGAAAATATCGATATAATAAACGTATTCAGAAATATGCGATAAACCGACAACGGCGTTGGTTGCGCATGGAATGATGAGCAGTTGGCACGTCCGTTCACTGGTGATCGGGAGGTGGAGTATTGCGTCAGCATTATCGAGTCATCATCATAGACGACGACCCCATAACACGTATGGACCTGGTCGAGATGTTGCAAGAGCAGGGATATAACGTCATAGCTGAAGGAAAAAACGGCAAAGAGGCCGTTCGATTGACGCAAATGTGGAACCCGCATCTCATTATTATGGATGTCAAAATGCCAATTATGGACGGTTTGACAGCGACTGGGATTATCCGAGAGCATTCGGACGTGGCTATCCTTCTCTTGACTGCTTACAGTCAAAAGGACATGGTCATGCAAGCCAAAGCGAAAGGGATATGTGCCTATCTGGTCAAACCTGTCATGGAGGAAGAACTGCTACCGGCAGTGGAGTTCGTGCTTACGGGCAGACAATGAACGCAAAAAAGTGAATCGTATGAAGAGCAACGGCGCTTGGACCTAGGCGAGCAATTCGTCTTATGTTTCGAAGCGCTTTTTTACGTTCCATGAGATAGAGTTTACGGAAAGTTGAAAAGAAAGTGAGTGAAGCTAGAGATGAAATTGGCTTGCGTCGTACGTAAACAGCATTACCAGTTTACTTCGGTTCGTGATGTATTGGCAAAAGCGAGTGAAGAAAAGTCTGGCGATCACATGAGTAAACTAGCAGCCAATTCCGCACTGGAGCGGATGGCGGCCAAAGTCGTATTAAGCGAAATGCAACTTCGTGATCTATATGAAAATCCGGTCATACCGTACGAAAAGGACGAAGTGACACGGATCATTTATGATGATATCAATCTCTCTATTTACAATGAGATCAAAAATTGGACAGTAGGGGAGCTACGGGAGTACATCTTGTCGTTTTCCACAGGAATGCCTGAGCTGACACGAATTAGTCGTGGGCTGACCAGCGAGATGATTTCCGCTACGGCCAAACTGATGTCCAGCATTGACCTAGTCATGGCTTCCCAAAAAATGAAGCATCAAGCGTACTGCAACACATTGATCGGCGAGCCGGGAAGACTGGCGTTCCGCTGCCAGCCGAATCACCCAATCGATGATCCCGATGGCATTTTGGCTTCGATGAAGGAAGGCTTGTCATATGGATCAGGCGACGCTGTCATTGGAATTAACCCCAATAACGACTCCGTTGAAAGCGTTACCAAGCTCTTGAAAATGACACATGATTTCATGCAGAAATGGGAAATCCCTACGCAAAACTGCGTACTGGCTCATATCACGACACAGATGCAGGCTCTTCGTGGCGGAGCGCCCATTTCCCTGATGTTCCAAAGTCTGGCAGGTTCACAACGCGCGAATGATGCGTTTGGCGTGAACAAAGAGATTTTGGATGAGGCAATGGAGTTGATGCTCCGAAAAGGCACAGCGTCGGGACCAAACGTCATGTATTTTGAGACAGGGCAAGGCTCCGAAGTGTCGCTGGACTCTCATGAAGGCGTCGATATGCAAACGCTGGAAGCCCGTACGTACGGTTTTTGCCGTCACTGGAAGCCATTCATGGTCAATAACGTCTCTGGCTTTATCGGACCAGAAACACTTTATGATGGCAGACAGATGATTCGTGCCGATCTGGAGGACTTGTTCATGGGCAAGCTGCATGGTTTGCCGATGGGAATCGCTCCGACTTATACGAACCACATGTACGCGGATCAGAATGACCAGGAGATTGCAGGGATGCTGACGACCTTGGCAGGGGCGAATTTTTATATGGGTGTACCAGGTGGGGACGATGTCATGCTCAGTTACCAAGACACGAGCTACCACGATGACGCCAGCTACCGCGAGCTCTTGGGGCTGCGACCTCTCCGAGAATTTGAGAAATGGATGGAAAAAATGGGCCTTATGGAAAATGGTCGTTTGACAGAGCGCGCAGGCGATTTAACCATTTTTGACTAACGCGTGGGGAGGGAAGCAAGATGAAACAGATCAATATGGAAGACTTGGTCCAGCGCGTAATCGATGAGCTGTCCAAAAAAGGCCAAGGAGTGATTCATTTTCCTGAGCAAAAGCAATGCGGGGTCAGGAATCCAAACAATCCAGAAGCACTGGAGCAAGCAATGAAACGAACGCCAGCTCGCATCGGAATCGGGCGGGCGGGTACCCGGATGAAGACGGGAAGCTACCTCCAATTTCGGATTGATCAGGCAGCAGCACGCGATGCGGTCATGAAAACCATCAGTCCAGAGCTGATCGAGAGTCTGCAACTACCCGTCCTCCATTCAAGAGCGACGAGCATGGAGGAGTATTTAATGAACCTCGACTCGGGCCGGATGCTTTCGGATGAATCCGCTCGTTGGCTAGAGCAGAATGGGGATAAAGGAAAAGACGTTCAAATCGTCATCTCGGACGGACTCAGCACCTCGGCGTGTGAGGCGACGATTCCAGACTTGCTGCCTGCGTTAATCCAAGGTCTTTCCATGAGAAACATCAGTGTAGGAAAGCCAGTGTTCATTAACAAAGGTCGCGTCTGGATTCAAGATCAGGTCGCGTCCATCGTAAAATGCAAGGTCGTCATCTCCTTGATCGGGGAAAGACCAGGACTTGCGACGGCAGAAAGTCTCAGTGCTTACATGATTTACAAACCAGATGCCAATACGGTAGAATCAGATCGTACGGTTATTTCTAATATTCATAAGGGTGGCACACTACCGATCGAGGCAGGTGCTTACCTTGCAGAGCTTTTGGAGGAAATTTTGAAGTACCAGGCGAGTGGAGTAAAATTATCACAGCTTCGGGCGATTAACGGGTAGATTCCCACTGGCGCTTCCTCCTGTCTTGCACTAGAATACATAGAAGATAACCAATTTCTATGAGGAGTTGCTACGCATGACGGAGCCAAACCAAAACGAAAAAGATACCACCGAACAAAAGCCTGGGAAAATCAGCCTGCAAGAGGCAATGAAGCGCAAAATGGCAGAAAAGAAACAAGCGCAAGCACAGGCTAATAACCCAATGAATCAAAAGGCGCAAAATCAATCCATGAAAAGCCAGCTCACCAAAAAACCAAACAATCAACGCAGACGTATGGGCGTATAGCTTCAAATGAAGCAAGGCAAAAAGGGAATGTGCAGCAACTTTAGGCTGCAGGTTCCTTTTTTGTATGATCATATATACAGTTTGTTCTTCAAATTTTTAAAGGTATCGATGAACAAATAAAGCTGGCGAGAAGAAAAAGCACAGGGCTCGTAGACCTTGACAACGCCTACCCAGTCGGAACTTCAAAAAGGGGACCACGCTTGTCGAACACTTCTTCTCTGAGAAACTTCCGCCCGTAGGGTGGCTTTGGCTCGACGGTCCCCTTTTTGAAGTGGAGACGTCCAGTGAATCCCCCCAGCTGGCGTGTCAGAGTCGAAGAGACCTGTGCTTTTTCTTCTCCACCACTATGTTGACTCAAAAAAACGGAGGCGTTCATGAAGGTAGAACGGCTACTCGCTATTGTCATCATGCTGTTAAATAAGCGCCGTGTGAGCGCTCGTGAACTATCCGACCACTTTGAAGTATCCTTGCGTACAGTCTATCGGGATTTGGAAACCATTAACGCAGCAGGAATTCCGATCGTCGCGTACCCTGGGGCAAGCGGCGGATACGAGATCATGGAGAATTTTACGATTGATCGGCAATACTTATCCTTGGACGAGCTAGTCGCGGTTATTGCTGCGCTAAAAGGGGTTCATTCCTCCACAGACGATAAGCAAATCGGACAGCTTCTGGAAAAAATAAAAGCGTTGCTCACCAATGCACCATCTTCTTTGCAAGGAAGTGCACATCCCGTTGTTTACGACTTTAATCCGTGGGGCAGTACACCGGCAATCGCCGAAAAAGTAAACAAGCTGCGGGAAGCCATCGATAAGAGACTTCGTGTGCGGATCACCTATACGAAAATGCAAGGCGAAGCAACAGAACGCACCATTGAGCCTGTCACACTGATTATTAAAGGTTATGTGTGGTACGTATATGGCTATTGTTTACAGCGCCAGGAAGATCGTCTGTTTCGCTTATCGCGGATTGCAGACATGTCCGTGCTGACAGAGGAGTTTTCCCCTCGCTCCTATCAAGTAGATAAGCTGGAATGGCTCGAAGAATGGGATACAGCAGAGCGCATTTCTCTTGTCCTCGAATTTGCGCAGCGTGTCCATGTAAGAGTACGGGATATGTTTGCCCCAGAAACGATAGAGACCATGCAGAATGGCTCATTGCTGGTGCGAACGAAGATGACAGACGATGAATGGTTAAACGGTATGCTGCTTAGCTTTGGCGATGCCTTGTGTGTACATGAGCCTTCCCATGTAAGACAGCGAATGGGGGATACGGTAAAAAGAATGGCGAAACTTTATGAATAAACATTGGAACGTTGACAGATAGTTGTCAGGGTATGGTCGTTATACTAAGTCATGTAAACAAACTCTGACAGGAGCGTGGTTAATGATGAACCCAACGATTGTCAAACTGGATGAAATGCGTGTAGCAGGCTTGCAAATTCGGACAACCAATGAGGCGGAATGCGGACCGAATGCGAAAATTGGGGAACTGTGGCAGCGCTATTATCAAGAAGAGCATCCCTTCAAAACTCCCCATCAAAAAGAACCGGGTGTGGTTCTGGGGGTGTATTCCGATTACGACAGTGACGAGACAGGCGAGTACGCCTTGTTAGTGGGAACCGTTGTAGAAAAAAACGGTGAGCTTCCTGCTGAGCTCACAGTCAAGACCTTGCCGGCTTCTACTTACGCTGTATTTACGACTCGTGTCGGCCCAACGGTAGAGGTTGTGATGGAAGCGTGGGCGCAGGTGTGGGAGTGGTCCCATCAACCGGGAAACAAGCGGACATTTACTGGAGATTTCGAACGATATGACGGAGTGCGCTGTGCTGATCCTAACAACGCGCAAGTGGATTTGTACATCGCGATCGCTGAAGAATAATAGTGCAGCATCTCATACATGCAGTCGTAGTCGATCAGGCTATGACTGTTTTGCTATTTTCCATGATTTCTTCACAAGTTTCGTTTACTCTAGAGGGAGCGTGGCAGAGGGGAGTCAAATAGACGGATGGATTGGATAACCAATATAGAAGCCCTGACAGAGTGGATTCGCTCTTTGGGAATGCTGGGGATTGTTGGTAGTATTTTATTGAACATCGTGATCAGTGTGGCAGGTGTATTGCCGTCCATTTTTTTATCGGGTGCAAACGCAGTCGTGTTTGGCTTGTACGGAGGGTTCTTGATTTCCTTAACGGGAGAGGTGGTTGGTGCTTGCATAGCCTTCTTCCTTTACCGCTACACGATCAAAAAAGCAGATCGAAGCGAAAAGCTGAAATCATTCAAATGGGTACATACCATCAATGGAACGACGAGTTTTCGCAAGTGCCTTGCCATCGTTTTGCTCCGGATCAATCCGCTGATGCCTTCGGGTGTAATCAATTTAGGCGCGGCTATGACGAATATCACCTTCGGGCAATTTTTGGTGGCGACCTTGCTAGGAAAAGTGCCGTCGATGGTTTTTGAAACATTCGTCGGTCATGATCTGATTACTTTTGGTGAAAACAAGTTTCGCTTGCTCTTTGCCTTGCTGGCAGGCGCTCTCGTCTTTTTGCTTTTCTGGAAAAAAGGAAAGGCTCAAACACAAGAAGAGTAGGGAGGATTCTTATGTCTACCATTTTGCTAGTCGATGATGAGCCGCAAATTTTAGAAATATTGTCCTCCTATCTGCAAAAGGAAGGCTATCATGTTCTGACTGCTCAAACAGGCAAGGAAGCAATCGAAATGGCTACGACAGTTTCCTTCACCTGTATGATTTTGGACCTGATGCTTCCTGATCTGAGCGGAGAAGAAGTTTGCGTCCAAATTCGCAAAGAGTCGCGTGTCCCGATCTTGATGTTAACGGCGAAAAGTGGAGAGGCGGATCGGGTTCGTGGGCTTACGATTGGCGCTGATGACTATTTAATCAAGCCCTTTAGCCCGAGAGAGCTCGTAGCGCGTGTTCGAGCCGTCATGCGTCGTGCGGGTGATTATTCAACACTCTCCGATTACGTTGAAGTGGGCGATTTGACCATATCGATGAACGAGAAGAGAGTCACGAAAAATGGAGTCGCTTTGGAGGTTACGCCGAACGAATACCGCTTGCTCACAACGCTTGTCCGTTATCCGGGGAGAACGTGGGGCAGGGAGGAGCTCGTGCGTGAGGTCATGGGGTTTGATTTCGAAGGATACGACCGAACTATTGATACGCATATCAAAAACCTTCGCCAAAAGATAGAAGCAGACCCGAAGCAACCGGAGTATATCAAGACGGTGTATGGATTGGGCTATCGCTTTGACGATCCCATGAAGAAGTGAGGCCACGATGAAGCGTATATGGGTAAAGCTCGCCTTCGTGATCATGACAGTCGGCGCCTGCGCTGTTCTTTTTTCCTCATTGTTGTCTGTAAAGGAAATGGATGTTCATTTTTCTATGTATGCCGATGAAGTGAGAAATCAGCATAACCAAGAAATATCGCGTGTCGCACTCCAGGCGTATCAAGACAATCAAGGCTGGGGAGCGGAAGGCTATCATAAGCTTGAAGCGGTTTCTGAGGTCTTGGGATTGCATATCACACTCCTCGATCAACAGCAACAAGTGAAAAACGAATGGGGCAAGCGGCCAGTCCATACAAGCAATTACAGTGTTGACAAGATTCCCCTTGTCAGCAAGGGTGTCATGATCGGGCAACTGGTGATTAGCCACGATGATCGGAGTGCGTATACGAACTTGGAAAGTCATTTCCAATGGGCGCATAAAAATACAACACTGTGGACAATGGGGGTGCTGCTCATCCTGGTCATGATCATCAGTATACCGCTCGCCCGGATCATGGTGCGTCCCGTCGTACAAGTGAGCACCGCAGCGCAACGAGTCGCGCGAGGCAATCTGTCGATACGGGTACCGGAGCCTCGTGGCAAGGATGAGGTTATGTCATTGGTCGCAGATTTTAACAACCTGGTTCAAAGTCTGGAGCATCAGGAGGAGCTGCGCAAGCGACTGACCTCCGATATTGCCCATGAATTGCGAACACCACTGAACACCTTGCTGGCGCAAGTCGAGGGGATGATCGACGGCATATGGGAAGCAACTCCCAAAAATCTCGAAAGCACAAGGTCAGAGGTATTGCGTTTGAGCCGTCTCGTCCGCGATTTAGATCAGGTGATCCAGGTGGAGTCGGGTTCCTTGCAAATGCGCAGTGAAGAGGTGCAATTGAGTCAGGTTGTCAAAGAAGTCACTGACTCGATGAGTGCTACGTTTGCCCGTGCGCAAGTGAATTATCACTTGAAAGGAGATCATGCTGACTGGATCCAAGGGGACAGGCAAAGACTGGCGCAACTTGTGGCCAATTTGTTGACGAATGCCTGCAAGCATACGCCAGTCGGTGGAGAAGTCGTTGTTACGGTAGACAAACCGAGTACGATGGTCCGTTTGCAAGTGAAGGACAGCGGCACGGGTATCGATCAAAAGGACATCCCGTACGTCTTTGAGCGCTTTTATCGGGGAGATCGCTCGCGAGCAAGGGAACGCGGTGGAGCGGGATTGGGGCTGACGATTGTGAAAGGTATTGTAGAGGCACACGAGGGAATCATCTCGTTGGATAGCAGGGTGGGTGTAGGAACAACCATTACGATTTTATTTCCGCCAAAAGGGCATGAAATCGAATGATCTGTTTCGCTCTGGCTGCACTTCGTTTATGATGGAAAGAGAATGGGAATATTCGATACAAAGAGGGAGAGCACATGTTTGATTGGACTACCATGGGAGCATTTTTGGCTGTTGTGATCGGCCTCTTTTTAATTCCGGGACCCGCTGTCCTGTTAACTGCGACACGTACCGTACAGGGAGGACGTAAAGCAGGCATTATGGCAGGGCTTGGCATTGCTACAGGCGACTTCATTCATACGATTTTTGCTGCGGTCGGTTTGTCCGCGATATTGATGACATCTGCATGGGCCTTCCATCTCGTAAAATTTGCGGGAGCGGCTTACTTGGTTTATTTAGGGGTTCGGGCCATGCTTGAAAAACCGGTTGACCCAGAGTTGCCAAAAGTAACACCGTTGCCACCGCTGCAATCGTATGGGCAAGCGATCCTCGCAGAAGTTCTGAATCCGAAGACCGCGTTGTTTTTTCTGGCGTTTCTGCCACAATTCGTACATCCGGAGCGTGGGGGAGCCATTTACCAATTCCTTGTCTTGGGATTGATTTTCGCCATCTTGGGGTTCTTTTACACCGCGTTGATTGCGATCAGCATCAGACCACTGGGGCATCTGGTGAAGCGAATTTCCTGGCTGGGCCGCTGGAGTGGCAAGATCGTAGGTTCTGTTTACATCTTATTGGGATTAAAAGTAGCGCTGCAAGAAAGATAAAGAATGAGTCGGGGAGACAGTCTTCCCGACTTTTTTTATTGCTTGATGATTGGTGTAAGGTACTTTTTGGTGCCTATGATACTTGAAAGTACGTACTTCCTATCAAGTTAGGCATGAGACATAATAGCATTCAGAACCAACATATTCGCCAATCATAATGCCAATCATAATAAGTAAGGGCCCTACTTTGTGAACGGCAAGAAAATAAAGGGAGGATACAACTTAGATGAGCACGATTACATCCAATGTGAAGCAGCAAGCAACTGGTGCGAAAAAATCCACTCTTGCTTTACTTGCACTCGCAATCAGTGCATTTGGTATTGGGACGACTGAATTCGTTATCGTCGGTTTATTGTCTACTGTCGCACAGGATTTGAAAGTAACCATCACTCTAGCAGGCCTACTGATTTCTGGATATGCATTAGGAGTAGCTATTGGTGCACCGATTATTACAGCACTCACAAGTCGAATTCCACGCAAAGCGCTGCTCATGCTTTTGATGATTGTCTTTGTTGTCGGAAACAGTGCGGCAGCCTTGTCGAGTAGCTTTGCAATCTTAATCGTTGCCCGTTTCTTTACCGCATTTTCTCATGGGGTATTTTTCTCCATCGGCTCGACGATTGCAGCCGATCTGGTGCCAGAAAACAAGCGTGCCAGCGCGATTGCGACGATGTTTACCGGTCTGACCGTTGCAACCGTTACAGGAGTACCTTTGGGAACGTATATTGGTCAAATGTTTGGATGGAGAGCGACTTTTTGGGGAGTGGCCATTCTTGGCGTGATTGCACTTATCTCAACAGCGATTCTGGTACCAAGCAATTTAAAAAATGCCAAGCCAGCTTCCATTAAAGATCAAGTGAAAATTATTACAAACTTGCCACTGTTGCTTGTCTTTGCCATTACGGCTCTTGGCTACGGCGGTACCTTTGTAACCTTTACGTTCTTAGGTCCGATTCTGGAAGAAATCACAGGTTATCAAGCGAGCGCCGTCAGTCTGATTCTTCTCGTCTATGGGATTGCAGTAGCGATTGGAAATACGGTCGGAGGAAAAGCAGCTGACAAGAATCCGTTAAAAGCACTGCGCTGGATGTTTATCATTCAGGCGATCATTCTGATCATCTTAACATTTACCGCTCCGTTCAAATGGGTGGGAACGCTCACGATTATGCTGATGGGCCTCTTGGCTTTTATGAACGTACCAGGCTTACAGGTATATGTCGTGCAGTTGGCTGAAAAATACGTGCCAAGCGCTGTTGATGTAGCTTCTGCCATTAACATCGCAGCATTCAATCTCGGCATTGCGATTGGTGCCTTCGTGGGGGGAATCATTGTCGATACGATCGGATTGATTCATACCCCATGGGTCGGCGGCGTGATGGTATTAGGTGCAGCACTACTCACGGTGATCAGCAGCAAGCTGGAAAAAGCTCGTCAGTAATCGAACAAAGACGGCGGATGGATGAAAGCATGTGTCCGTCGTTGGTTTCCAAATACATCACGTGAGGAGAGAGCATCGATGAGTAAATTCGACGGTCATTATGGTTTTCAGCGAATGTTCCAAGAAGGAAAGATGACCTTGGGATTTCACATTCCGCTAGAGGCATACGAATGGGATGCACCGACAATGGAGCGCCAGGTTGAACTCGTCCGAGCAGCAGAAGACTATGGCTTTACCGGAATCTGGCTGCGCGATGTGATTTTGCAGGACCCTGCTTTTGGTGACCCTGCAACCGGGCAAATTTATGACATGATGATTTATTTAACCTATTTGGCTGCGCAAACCAAAAAAATCGCTTTTGGTACCTCGAGTATCGTGCTTCCATTGCGGCATCCGCTGCGAGTGGCAAAAGAGACAGCGACCATCGAAAATTTGTTTCCCCAACGTTTGATGATGGGGATTTCTTCTGGGGACAGACGGGCTGATTTTCATGGATTGAATGTGCCACATGAACAGCGTGCGGAGTTGTTTCGCGACGGTTACGACTACTTGCAGAAGGTTATGGCAGAGGATTTCCCGAAAATCAACTCTCCATACGGTATGATTAATGGAGCGAATCTTGTGCCTAAATCGACTTCGCCCATTCCTACCTTTATCACGGGGTACAGTCAACAAACGATGGACTGGTTTGCGCAAAACGGAGATGGCTGGATTTATTACCCCCGTGATCCATTCAATCAAGCACATGCCATCCAAGAATGGAGAGAGCTTGTCCAGAAATATCATCCAGGTGTATTCAAGCCGTTTATTCAGCCTCTTCACTTGGATCTTGCGGAAGACCCGTATGAGTCAGTCACGCCGATTCGATTAGGGTACCGAGTCGGTAGAAAAATGCTTGTAGAACTGCTGGCCATGTATCAAGAGGTCGGTGTCAACCATTTGTTCTTCGCCCTGTTCCCTAGCCAGCGTCCCATTGACGAGGTCATTGATGAGCTTGGACAAGAAGTATTGCCTTATTTCCCGGCTCATATCGACGCACCGGAGCGGGTTTGACAACATCTTCGCATGAGGAGGGGAGGATATGGGACGATACAATATCCCTGTAGAGGCAACATTGGAAGTTATTGGAGGAAAATGGAAAGTAGTGATCCTCTGCTTGTTGGCAAAAGGGGCAAAGAGGACAAGCGAATTGAAACGAGCAATGCCTGCCATCACGCAAAAAATGTTAACACAGCAACTGCGAGAATTGGAAACGGACAACATCATTACCCGCAATGTGTATCAGCAGGTTCCCCCGCGTGTCGAGTATGACTTGACGGAGTACGGCAAGACACTGTCGAAGGTCCTGGATGTCATGTGTGAATGGGGAGAGAGTCACATCGAAAACCAATTGCGAAAAATAGTCGAATGAAAAGGGGAAGTTCGATGAGAGGAATTGGCATGAAGCAATACGGCGGCATCGAACAGTTAACAGAAATTGAACTGCCAACGAAATCAATCGGGCCGGACGATTTACTCATATCGATAAAAGCGAGCGGGGTAAATCCTGTGGATTGGAAAGTGCGGGAAGGACTGCTGCAAGCAGATTTTCCTTTTGAACTGCCACTTATTTTAGGGTGGGATGCGGCGGGCACGGTAACGGCTGTCGGTACGAATGTGCAGGATTTTCAAATCGGAGACGATGTCTTCTTCCGTCCAGAGCTGGATAGGGAAGGGACATACGCAGATGAAATTGTCGTTCCGGCGAATATCGTAGCCCCGATGCCACATGGTTTGTCGTATGCGGAAGCGGCGGGATCGGTTCCATGGCGATTCAGCTAGCAAAAGCGCTAGGTGCCTATGTGGCTACGACAACCAGCTCCAAAAATAGCGATTTTGTCCGTGAGCTGGGAGCAGATGAAGTCATTGTTTATGATCAAGGACCACTTCATACCTCTACAAAATTTTCATTCATGTTGGACACGCTGGGTGGAGAAGCGTATGGTGATGCTCTAAAATTGATGAAGCGGCAAGGAAGAGTGGCAACCATTATAAGCGAGCGTGACGCCAAGAAACTTTCGTTCGCTGATGCGGTTGAGAATGAACGAGAGCTGGTTGTTACTTTTGTGTTTACGCGTCCAGATGGGGTAAATCTGAATCATATCCGTGCGCTAGTGGAAGCCAAGAACGTAAAGCCTATCTTGACGAAGGTATATCCATTGACGCTTGAAGGGGTTCGAGATGCGCATCTCTTTAGTCAAACGGGTAGAGTGCGTGGCAAGATTGTGCTCGTCCATTCATGATGGGGAAATGTGATTTATAATTGATGTTTTCACTGCTTATATTTAAGTATGTCACCTGATTATAAGGAAAAGTGACAAATAACATCTGAAACCTGTTATGACAAACCGTTGTCATAACAGGTTTTTTTGAACTTTTTATAATGTCAGGTTTGATTAGCTGTTTAGGGGAAGTGTCATAATGTTATATCAAGGATTTTTTCCATCTATGCTGTTTTGACACTGAGTGGTTTTGGGCAATTCTGTATAAGCTAAAGAGATCATTACGAGTGATCAAGTGGGGGAATGTCTCATGGATTGGTATGACCGATTAAATGAATACTTTCCAGAATATGAAATGAAAAAGGAAGGACAAATTCAGGCGCTTATCAGGGAAACAGACATTTACCACAAAGTCGATACAGACAAATTTCTTTTGCTGTACGCGGAGTTTCCGACGTTTATCTTCATCGATTACCTCCTAATCAATCCTGCCACGCGTGGACAAGGTATCGGTACCAAGGTCATCCAGACACTCAAAAAGAGAGGGAAAGACATCATTCTGGAGGTAGAACCTATCGATCGAAATGATGAAGATTCCATCAAGAGAGTCCATTTTTATCAAAAGAACGGGTTTGTGAAAGCGGACCGCATTCAATACAGCTGGGAAGAAGAAAATGGCGAGACATATGAAATGAAAATCTATTACTGGAGTCCGCACAATGATCTACCACAGGAAGTCGTACTCGGGAATATGTCCAAGGCCTGTCAGGAGATCCACAACTTCCGCGCCCACCAATACTACGGACGAAATGTTGCCAATCCGGATGAAGTGCTGCATTGGAAACACTAATGACGCCTTCAAGTTAGTCCAACACCCCTGTAAAAGAAGGGGTGTTGGTATTCAATCAATCAGAGCAATACTTATTTTTTGAAAACCTATTCTGGGTGTGCCAGTAAAATAGGAGTCGCCACGCATAAAAAATGTTAAGGCCTTAGTGGGAGAAGAAATTCGCAAACATGGATGTAGTATTATTGAATGTCGCATCCATTTGCTAATCAATAGATCACAGCTCCAGGATTCCCTTATTCCAGATAAAAATTATAGTTACCATCGAACCTGACTTTGAGCAGTTGATGATTGATACAACGATTGTTCGTGTCCACCAGCATGGAGCTGGCCCAAAAGGGGGCAAAGCAAGCAAGCGATCGGACGTTCCCGGGGCGGATTAACGACCAAGATTCATGCCGTGGCCGATGCACTGGGAAACCCGCTACACTTTGAATTAACGCCTGGACAGGCACACGATTCCGTGATGGGTTACGAAATGCTTTCGACCCTGGATCTACAAAATCGAGAAGTGTTGGCGGATCGGGCTTACGATACCGATGCAATTGTTACCTTGTTGAAGGAGCAACAAGCAACCCCTGTTATTCCGAGCAAGCGAAACCGGCGAAAGAAGCGAGAGCTTATGACAAGTATACGTATAAAGAACGGCATCTAATCGAATGCTTTTTTAATAAAATGAAGAATTATGGGCGCTTGGCGACCCGCTATGACAAGATAGCGAGCATGTTCAAGGCCATTTTTGGCGTTGATTTCGATGAGGTTATGGGTGAAATAAGTTTGCGTACAGGCCCTAGATAAAATCAACCGTCACAGTTGGCGGTTGATTTTATTTCACCGTTTGTAGAGTAATGCTGCTCAGTAAAAGTCGAGGGGGAAAAGAAAGGGATCAGTGTAAATTGCTTACCTGATTACAAGTGTTTTTGAAAAAATGCCAGTTCAAAATCAGTAGTAATATCAGGATGTTTAAGGACAGTTGTTGTGATAACTCACAGGAAAAGAGCGAGTAAGTTGGAATGTAACAGCGGCGGGCTAGGATTGGATTTTTCAACCGAGCCCACCGCTGTTTTCATGAAAAAGCCAGCGTGACGGTGTAGATCGCCTTCGCTGGTAACCGTCCGCTCTTCACCGCTTTCGAATGACGGCCCCCTGCAGAACGAAAGTAATCCCTAAGATTCCTACGATGGCAAACAGGCGAATGAAACCGTTGGAGACAAACAGATTGACGCAGATCAGCCCAATGATGATCAGAATAAGCAAGATCACCGTTTTACCCGACATGTACATATTCCCCTTTCCCCAAACAGAGTGGTCTCGTCAAATCGGAATATGCGGGTCGTTTCATGGGGTATGTAATTTGACTTTTTGTTGTCAGAATCTTCTGTTCGAATTCTAAGTACTTACTATTGTAGCGAATACAATCGTGGAAGAAAAGGCGGGATAACGTGAAAAACTCCCTTCTGTCATCGCCAGGTGTTCACCTGTACGCTTTAGAGGGAGTTTTCGCATGTGATCAGGCTACACAGCTTACTTCGTAGCTAGCTGACGCTCCGTTGTTTGCTGCTTCAACGGCTGTCCGACCAATTGTGCTCGTTTGGATCGAATCACGATGGCAGTAATCAACAGCGCGATACCATTGATGATAAATACGTAGCGAATCGGGATGAGTCCTCCGAGAAAACCGCCAATGATTGGCCCCATCATCGTCGCGAGCTGTGTCGAGGATTGGTTCAGGCTAAACGCCCTGCCGCGAAACTCTGGTTCTGTGACTTTCACAATCATGGCGTTGATCGACGGATAAACAGCGGCAAAAAACAGTCCGTACGCGAATCGCAAAATGCCAAATCCATACAGATTCGTGAAGAAAAATTGCAGTAAATTTCCGATGGCTCCACCCATTAAACCGATGAACAAGATTTTGGAATAACCGACATTTGACCCGAGTTTTCCCCATTGTGGAGCAGCTATGACCGTGGCGATTCCTACTGCCGCAAAAATGATGCCAGAGCTGAGGGATGCGTCTTGCTGCGAAGCGCCCAATTGCATGACATACACGGTTAATAAAGGCTCAAGAAGCATAACGGAAATCGTGACCATCAGGCTCATACCAAGAATAGACATCAACGGGCGGTTTGCCAGTGCAGCGCGCAAGTCTTCCCGTACACTCGATCGGCTGCCGGAACGGTTCAAGTTCGTTTCTTTTACGAAGAAAGTAGCGATCAGCGCTGCTACGAGCACGACGAATCCTGAAAAGATGAACGCCTCCGCGTTTCCCCATACATGACTGACAACACCCCCAACCAAAGGACCGATGATTCCTCCTGTTGCTCCCGAAGTAGCCATGATCCCCAGTGCGTAACCGACGTTTTTTTCTGGTGTATTCGTCGCTACCAACGCGATGGCGGCAGGTACGTAGCCGGCAAGCAGGCCCTGGAAGATCCGTAACACAAGAAACAAATAAGGGTCCGTGATCAAATACGTCAAAAAGTACAGCAAAGCGAGGCTAAATCCAGAGCGAATCAACATTGGCTTTCGTCCATATTTGTCCGCGAGAGAGCCCCAAAATGGCGAAATGAGCGCACTTGCCAAAAACGTGATGCCAAACGAAATGCCGGACCAGGCTTCCAGATGCTCATTGACCCCCAGTGAAGTATGGAGGAAGATGGGCAGGAAAGGGATGGAGATGGAGTAGGCGGTACTACAAAAAAATACCCCAACCCATAACACAATCAAATTACGTTTCCATGAAAATTCCATCTTCTGTCACAACCTTTGCAGTTAAAAAGCAGGAATATTGTTATTGATCATTCTAGCATTGCAATTTACCGCTGACCAATTCGGAAATATGATCGGACTATTGCAAAAATGAAATAAGAGGAAACCTTGACTTCATTCGGACAAAAGAAAACCCCCTAATGACAAGAGATGAAGCTCTTGTACTCATTAGGGGATTTTCATGTAAGCAGCAGGTTAATGTCCGGCAGGTGTGCTTATACCCACACGATCAATCAATCGCTTACTTTCATCATTAAGTCCGGTGATGACGACGAATTTGTCCAGCTGTTTGTATTTCTCTACGACTTTCGAGATAGCTGTGACAGCTGACAAATCCCAGACGTGGGAACGAGAAAAGTCAATGATAATTTGCTGGGGATCATCCTGAAAGGAGAATTGGTCGACGAAGTGTGTCATGGTACCGAAGAACAGTTGACCTGAGACGGTGTACACTTTTTCGCCCATATCGCTCTCGTAGGAGGTGGCATGCAAGCGGGCCATCCTCCAGCCAAATATGACCGCACTTAGGATCACACCAGAAATGACCCCTTTTGCCAAATCGTGCGTAGCGACGACGATGATCACTGTAGCAATCATGACAACGGCATCCCCAACAGGAATTTTCCGCAGGTCCCGTATGGACTGCCAGTTAAACGTCCCGATCGAAACCATGACCATTACGCCGACGAGGGCAGCCATCGGGATTTGTTTGACGATGTCTCCAAGGACCAGGATCAGGAACAAGAGAAAAATCCCTGCAACCAAAGTGGACAGACGGCCACGCCCCCCTGATTTCACATTGATAACGGACTGTCCGATCATGGCACAACCAGCCATTCCGCCAAAGAATCCGGTGATGATGTTGGCGATCCCTTGGCCCTTCACTTCCGTATTTTTGTTACTGCGCGTATCGGTCATCTCATCGAGAATGGCGGCCGTCATCAAAGATTCCAGAATCCCGACCAATGCAAGTGGAAAGGAGTAGGGCAGTATGATCATGAGTGTTTCCCAGTTCAACGGGACACTAGGAAGGTGGAACATCGGCAATTGACGTGTGATTTCACCCATGTCGCCAACGGTCCGTACATCAAGACCTGCCCAGATGGAAATGACAGTCATGACGATGATTGCTACGAGAGCGGAAGGGACTGCTTTGGTAAGACGCGGCAACAAATAGATGATCGCGAGCGTTCCAGCCAGCATGACATACATAACCCAGGACGCCCCAATGAAATGGGGTAGCTGAGCCATAAAGATAAGAATAGCCAACGCATTGACGAAACCAATCACAACGGTATGAGGGACAAAGGTCATCAGCCTGCCGATTTTACAGGCCCCTAGTACCAGTTGCAAAATACCAGTCAGAACAGTCGCTGCGAATAAATACTCGATGCCATGCTCCTTGACCAGAGTAATCATTAATAGCGCCATCGCTCCTGTAGCTGCGGAAATCATGCCCGGTCTTCCCCCGACAAATGCAATGGTGACTGCGATACAAAAGGAAGCGTACAATCCAACCATTGGATCGACACCGGCAATAATAGAAAAAGCGATGGCTTCCGGAATCAAGGCAAGTGCAACCGTAATACCTGCTAGCATGTCAGCACGTACGTTAGAAAACCATTCCATTTTTAGTTGTTGAAGGTTCAAATAGGTTCCTCATTTCTGTATCGTATCGTGACTTTCCCCTTTCAGAAAAGTCAGGGCCGTTTTTCACAGTTTTTCATTATAGTAAAAAGGAGTCGTCTTCGCCATCTTTTTTTTAGGAAATGGTATTGGCATTGATTCAATTTTTACCGGTAACTAGTTGAAATAAAGTTCCCCATGAGGGAAGCTTTTCTCATGGGGAACTAAGAAAGGAAATGAGCACATTGAAAAAAACTTTGATATTAATCACTGCAGCATTACTTATAACTGGATGTGCAACTAATCACAAGGATGTTGAAAAGCAAGCATTAACAGGATACGTAACTGAAAAAGATTTTGTAAAAAAAGGTCTCTTAGTTATAGAAAATGATGAAACCAAGACGAGCGATGAGAACTTCTATGCAGCAGAGTGGTATTTCCCAAAAGAAGAAGCCGTATTCCTCGATAGCAAGGGGAATAACATCTCGTATGATGAAATCGAAGTTGGTCACACAGTATCTACATGGTCAACAACACCATCAGCACAATCTTATCCCAGTGGCGCAGAACTCAGTAAACTTGTAATTGATGAAGAAAGCAAAAATCCTTTTAATCAAATGGATGAAAAAAGTGCGATTCAACACGCAATCAATTACTTAAAGAGCACACATAATGATGGAATCATTATTAAAAGTGCAAGGGGACAGAAAGATCATGGGCTAATAAAAGCAACCGACTATGATCATAAAACAGATACTATTTTACAAATTAATGCACAAACTGGAGAAGTAAAAGAGCTTTAGAATTTGTACTCTACTGCACCTAACCTATCCGAGATTTAAGTAAATGAACTGCTAAACGAGCAGATTCAAAAAGTTAAACGATTCCAAGCAATATCTCTTGTTAAACTTTATGGCACCAACGATGAGCATATCGGATATTATTATGAGTTGGAAAATGGAAGAAAGTTATTTCTTTATTGTTTCAGTAAACACTGCAAGGTTCACTCATTTGGGCTCATCTGGGCCTGCAACCTGAGTACTGGCGTAGCAAATGGCGGAAAGTCATATGGCATGTCAGTTTCAAATGTGCGTAGTGGGTTGAAAAGTTACATAAACCGAGGTCACACTCATACTGTGTCAACAGACTCGTTTAATAGTTTTTCTACTTACAAGTATGAAATTGGTAGAAGTCGATGGGACTTGGGATTGGTCGAAAGAATTGTACATTGACTACACAACAAACAAGCCAATTATTACGATGGTATCTTTAGAAGTTTCATGAGTCATTTAAATAAGGAGCAGGTGTTTCTGCTCTTATCATTCCATATAGATGGAGGGCATTCACCATTAAAAAAAAGATGATTTGGAGTGTAGTTAGTGTACTTAGTATTATATTAGTTTGGAACCTTTACACTATATTTTATGGAACATCTGGAGACAGGGCATTGGCTATTAACTATGCAACAGAGTATGTAAGTAAGAAGTATAATTTACCAATTGAGAGCTTAAGGACAGAAGAGCCTACTTACAATTTCTCACATGGGACATATATGACAAAAGTCAGAAATACAAAAGCCCAAGAATCATATCTTATCAATGTTAAAATAACTTCCAATGGTGATATGCAGAGAATTGAAGAATATTCTAAGAATCCGGTAAGGGAATAATGTAAAAAATACTACATGCGTTAATGAGCACACGAGATGTACCCAGTGTAAGCAACAGTAAAGAATGGGTTCAAAACACATCATGAATTGTGTAAAAGATGTTGACCTATTTACAGCACACAATCTCAGTATCAAGATTTGCACGAAGTGAAATTCAGGTTCGAACCTCTCATTCCTTGATGGCCAAGGAGGTTCGAACCGTTTTTTTGTGCCAATGTGCTCAACGAAGAAAAAAATTCCAATAAAGCATCGATATAAAAGACAAATCCATATATAATGAAAATGATTTTCAAAATCAAACACTTGATTGATGTTGTTCTTGAGAGAGAGGAGTTGCTGCTTCAATGCTTCGCAGATTTTTTTCTTACTATCGGCCTTATCGTGGATTATTCATCCTCGACTTCACGTGTGCAGTGTTCGTTGCCTTGTTGGAGTTGGGATTTCCGCTTGCAGTGAATATGGTTGTCGATCAATTACTTCCAAGCAAGGATTGGAACATGATTGTGTGGGCGTGCATTGGACTTTTGGGGTTGTATGGTCTTAACGCCGGGATGAACTATGTCGTCACGTACTGGGGACATAAGCTTGGAATTAATATCGAAACGGATATGCGGAAGAAGCTGTACGACCATATTCAAAAGCTCTCTTTCCGCTTTTTCGATAATACCAAGACGGGGCATCTGCTTTCTCGTCTAACGAATGACTTGATGGAGATTGGGGAGGTCGCTCACCACGGTCCGGAAGATTTGTTTATCGCCGTGATGACGCTGATCGGTGCTTTCCTCCTGATGTTCAATATTAATGAAGAAATGGCGCTGCTTACGTTTTTGGTGATTCCGCTCTTGATATTCTTTGTTGTTTACTTCAACCGTAAAATGACGGGTGCTTTCCATCGTCTGTACGGCGACATGGCGGATTTCAACGCACGTGTTGAGGACAACGTCGGCGGAATGCGTGTCGTACAAGCTTTTGCCAACGAGCAATTTGAAAACAAAAGATTCGAAGAGAACAATCAGCGTTTCCGAATCACCAAGCTGTTGTCCTACAAAATCATGGCCCAAAATATTTCCGTCAGTTACGTGCTGATGCGTTTAGTCAATTTGTTTGTCTTGATTTGCGGCAGCTGGTTTGTTATTCAAGGTGCACTGACTTACGGTGAATTTATCGCTTTCTTGCTGTTAACGAATGTATTTTTCCGTCCGTTAGAGAAAATTAATGCGATTATTGAGAGCTATCCAAAAGGGATTGCCGGCTTTAAGCGCTACATCGAAATCATGGACACAGCACCAGATATTGCGGATGCTCCAGATGCGATTCAGGTAGAGTCGTTGAAGGGCGATATCTCGTACAAGAATGTTTCGTTTAGCTACGACCAAGAGTCTTCTATTCTGCAAAACATTGATTTGAACATCCGGGCGGGCGAGACCATTGCGTTTGTAGGCCCTTCTGGAGCAGGAAAAACCACATTGTGCAGTCTCTTGCCGAGATTTTATGAGATCGACCGGGGCAGCATCACCATTGATGGAATGGATATCCGTCAAATCACGTTAGCGTCATTGCGCAGCCAAATCGGAATCGTTCAGCAAGATGTGTTCCTCTTTTCGGGGACGATCCGAGAAAATATCGTGTATGGAAAACTAAACGCTTCAGAGGAAGAGATCTGGGCAGCAGCACGTCTGGCTAAACTGGAAGAGTTTATCCGTTCTCAGCCTGCTGGTCTGGAGACGATTATTGGTGAACGCGGAGTCAAATTGTCTGGTGGTCAAAAACAAAGATTGGCGATTGCGCGTATGTTCTTGAAAAACCCGCCAATCCTGATTTTGGATGAAGCTACCTCTGCACTCGATACCGAAACGGAGGCGGCGATCCAGCAGTCCTTGCAGGAGTTGTCCAAAGGCCGTACGACTTTGGTGATCGCCCACAGACTGGCAACCATTAAAAATGCAGATCGCATCATCGTTGTAACGGAACAAGGTATCACAGAGCAAGGAAGTCATGATCAGCTCTTGGCTCGTGAAGGCATCTACAGCAGACTGTATCAAGCACAGTTCGGCACGCACCTCGACCAGTCAAACAGCGTTTTTTCTTGATCATGAAAAGAGAGGGAGTTCGTGATGCTAGAATGGGATGACGATTTTATCGCACAACGGTTTGATCTTACTTCTAAAACGAGACCTAATGCCTTATTTTCGATGAAGGCAAGAGATTTGGTAGATCCGAGACATATGAATGAGCTTGTTCAAATCTATGCTCCGCTAATCAAGGCACACGAGCTGACTGCTGCTGGTACTTACATCAGCGGTTGGCTCACGAGCCCTTCTCTCGGTCTTTTGTACATGATCTCTGTCTGGAATCGTGCACTTACCATGAGGCTGGATAATATGACGATTGAATTGTTTTACGAGGAAGACTATCCGCAATTCGCTTTTGTGATCCCGACGTATGAGATCGTAGAAGCGCCTACCAGCGAAGCCGCGCGCGCAATCTGGCTGAAGGAATGCTATCGTGCGTATTTCCAAGACTTCCTACACCCATTGCTCACGACTCTTGCAGAGGTAACGGGAAACCCCGAAGCGATGCTTTGGGGACAGTTCCCGACCAAGTTCAATTACCATACGGATGCTTTTGTGGCGTTGGTAGAACCGGATAGCATCAAGCAGCAAGTGAAGGCTGATTATGATGTCCTCTGTAATCAGCTGGAAGGTGAGAGCTTTGGATTGCAAAAAAATCCATTTCGTGTGCGTGTGCGCTGGATTGAAGACATGCGTGATCCCCAAGCCAAAGTGCGCCTCAAGAATCAATGCTGTTTGTACTATAAGACAGGGGAGCAAAAGTATTGCTATACGTGTCCGCGGATAAAAGAAGAGGAGCGCGCTCTGATGAGAATTCGCGCGTAGCGTTCGTGAGTTTCATACCGGTACATCCATTTTTCGAGTACCCCGAATAAAGGGACGACAGTGGAGGTTTCCTTTCCACTTACAAAATCAAACCCAAGGCTAGGGTCCACAACGTGATCAGGCCTTGGGTTTATCATATTTACTCTTTCTTAGTTTGGTTATCGGAAAATTGTTGTTGAACGGCTTCCAAAAAACGTAGCCATGCCTCGGGCAGCTTGGGCTCTTCGGTAGGGCGGCGCATAATGGAATTGCTGTCGTTTTGTTTTACTCGCTCCATGTTCCATCTATCCTTTCGTGTCCAGCCAATCATGACGCAAGGTAAACAAGTCCCGTAGCTCTTCCGTTGATAGCTCCGTGATCCAGCTTTCGCCCGTCCCGACAATTTGTTGGCTCAACGATAGCTTTCTCTCCATCATCTCATCAATGTGTTCCTCAATTGTCCCAAGTGAGATGAATTTGTAGACGTGAACATTGCGCTGTTGTCCGATACGATGAGCACGGTCAGTGGCCTGATTTTCTACCGCAGGATTCCACCAGCGATCTACGTGAATGACGTGGTTGGCTTCCGTCAAGTTCAAGCCAGTTCCACCCGCGCGCAACGAAAGAATGAAGATGGCCCCGCGTTCATCATCCGGAAGTGTCGGGTCTTGAAAACGAGCGATCATCTCATCGCGTTTTTCTTTTTTCGTGGCTCCATTTAGGAAGTAGACAGGTCCATAGCCTTCTCGCGTCAGCACCCGTTGAAGCATATTGCCCATTTGGATGTATTGGGTAAAAATCAAGCATCGCTCTTTCTTTTGGCGAATATCCTCCACCAATTCGAGCAGTCTTTCCAATTTGTGCGAACGACTGGCTTCATCTGTTGTTGCGATTTCATTCAAAATGAGCGCAGGATGGTCACACAATTGTTTGAGACGTGTCAGTGTTGTCAGAATCAGACCGCGCCGTTCCATAGGGGAGGCTTTTTCCATTCGATCAAACATATCTTGAATCGCTGTCTCATAAAGTGCGCCTTGCTCGGTAGTCAGCGGTACGTATTCCTTGCTCTCATTCTTGTCCGGCAAGTCTAGCTGAATGTTCGGATCGGTTTTCACACGACGGAGCAGGAAAGGCTGAATGAGTCGTTGCACTTGATTGATGAGCTGCTGGTCTTGGTCGCGTTCGATGGGATGGACAAAGCGCTGGGTAAACTCCCCGAGACTTCCCAAGTAACCAGGATTCAAGAAATCAAAAATGGACCAGAGCTCACTCAGACGATTTTCGATTGGAGTGCCTGTGAGAGCGATCCGGTGCCATGCTTTCAAATCGCGCACAGCGGACGCTTGCTTTGTATAGGCGTTTTTAATATTTTGCGCCTCGTCGAGACAAATCGTATCCCATGTAACCATTCCTAGCGCCTGCTCATCCAAATGGGACAGGGCGTAGGAGGTAATCACCAGATCCGCTCCCTTGATCGCTGGCAAAAACGCCTCCTTCTTTTGGCGATCATTGCCGTAATGAATCATGACTTGAAGAGAGGGGGCGAAGCGTTTCAGCTCTTTTTGCCAGTTACCTATGACGGAGGTCGGGCAGATTAAGAGAGAAGGAGTACTGGCTGCGCCATGTTGTTTGACATGAAGCAAATACGTTATAAATTGAACCGTTTTCCCCAATCCCATGTCATCGGCCAGACAAGCTCCCAACCCAAAACGGCGTAAAAAGAACAGCCACGAACTGCCCTCTAGCTGATAATTTCGCAACGTCCCGTGAAAAGTAGATGGCTGCTCCATGATCGGGATGCGCTTTGTTTCTTGCAATTGATTCAACAGCTCTCGCAAATGCTGGTTTAGCTGAACTTCAACCGTTAAAGAAGTGTCGAAATCGAACTCATCATCGGGTAGCTCCTCCACCTCCACAGTAGGGGCGAGGTGCATTCTCATGACATCACGCAGCGTCATGCCGTTTTTCGCTTGGTTTTTCTTGAGCGCTTCCTGCAACTGCAAGAACAGATCGGGAGTCAATTGCACCCAATGCCCGCGAATTTTCAGCAGGCGCTGCTTTTGTTTAATGAGCTCTTCAAATTCCTCTTCGCTGAGCTCCACAGGTCCCAAGGCGAGCTTCCATTCAAAATCCATGAGCTGGGAAACACCCAGGAACGACTGTCTGCTAGCCCCGACAGAGGTTGTAATCTTGGCTTTTAGCTTCGGTTTTACCCGACGCACTTGTTCCCACCAAGCTGGTAGAAAGACGTGAATACCAGCTTGCACCAACTGCAAACTGCTCGACGTCAAAAAGAGCCATGCTTGCTCGTTCGTCAGTCGGGTGAGAAAACGGCTTTGATTCTCCATGGTGTCTTTTTGCCAGGGGAGAATTTCTTTGCATTTGGCCAGGTCCGTGAGAAATCGATTCCAGTGTTCACGCCAGCCAGTGGGGATGTGAGCGGTAGCTACTCCCTCAGCCGTCAATTGGTGTGGCTCAATGAGAAACAACTGATCTGGCTCTTCCCGATTCTGCAAATACACTTGGAGTTGCCAGTCATTAGGGTGCTCCTCGGCCTCGACGATTTGCAAGCATGTGCGAAACGGTGTCGTATCTGGCAGCCAGCCTATCGATTGCAACCATTCTTGTTCCTGAAGGTGTGGAGAAAGCTCGGCGCCCATGACGTACAGAGCTGGATACTGCGTCAATAGCTGCTCCCATGTTCGTCCAATGTCACCTGCGCCTTGCAAGGATTCCTCCACGACAAGCGATAGCCACCTGTGTCCGTACTCCGGAAAATCGCCGGGAGTATGCAGAGCTCTCCAGCCGATTTGGCCTTTTTTCCAGGAAGAAAAATCAGGGGAAAAGGAGCCCTGTGCGAGAGTCTCACGGATCATTCCCGCTACATGCGTAAATTGTTCAAATGGCGTGCTGGATGAATAGGTCCGATGCAAAAGCCACTGGGGGGAGACAAAAAAGGAGAGGGCCTTGGCAGGGCTAAGTAATACGCCATGCTCGTTTTTGTCCAGGAAGGTTCCGTAATAGGAGGACTCATCCCACGCAAAAAGTGTTCCTGCCAATTCTTCTGGATCGACCACTGCTCCTTGTGTGTCTTTGCCAGTAATCAAGAATTGTCCGTCTGCCAAAAGCTCTCCATCTAGAACCAATGTAGTGACGGTATTCATAAGTTGAAATTTCCTCTCCTTAGCTCTTCTTGAAAAGCACGTAACCGATTATGTTTAGCAGATAATTGTTCCACGTATCGTTCCCAGCGCGCATCTTGGTTCGCACAGTTGTAAATCGTCCTTACTTTTTTCATGAGCTTGATAGCTTCTTTGTAGGCCGTTCGGTTTCGTTCCGCAATCAGTCTGTTCACCTCACGCAAATAAAAAGGGAAGAGCAGAGTCGGCTCGGCTACCTCGATTTCTTTCACCTGCACGATCGAGATATCTGCCATAGGCACTTGAAACGACATTTGCAAATCAATCCATTGCTGAAACTGTCGTTCTTCATATAAATAGGCGGCATATTCGTGATAACTGCTCGGTAAGAACTGCTTCAGCTTGGCGCCACACTCGGCTGATCGTCCCACTTTCTCCATCGCTTCCTGCCAAATAGCGATAACGAGGCGGTATTGCTGTGTCTCGGCTTGACCGATTAAGGACGTCAAAGAAGCAGTCCAATCGAGAAATCGTTGCCATTCCCCATTGCGAGCGAATGATTTCATATACGACAAGTAGAAGGAGAGGTTCAAGCGGCTCATTCTTTTCCAGATTTGTAGAGCAGCTTCGTCCTCCTCTTCCATCACATGAAAGTGGGCACGGAGCAGCAACCCTTTTTCCTTTTCGGCGGCAGAACTGTTTTCATCGTTAATAAGCTGATCCAGTACATGGATTTCCTCTTGTATCCACGCTGACTTCTTCAATAGCATCCACCATAACATTTGATAGGCGAATATCCAGTAGAGGGAAGTAGCTTCGTTTTCTTTCAACTGCTTTGTCAGTTGAAGAGTATCTTCGATGGCATCCTGGTGATCAGTTAAAAGAGCAGGGATGTCTGCGAAGTACAATGTCCCTTCTAATTGATCTAATAGCCGCTCGGCGGTCTGAACCAAATCTAGAAACCAGTAGGATTGGCGATACGTTTTGACGAACTGTGTAAGCTTCATGAGATGAAACAGATTGGCATGAATGACAAAAAGTTGTGCCCGATCCTTCGGCCACGAGGCAGCAACACTCAGCACATTTTGGTAGCTCGATAATAATTCAGAGGAAGCTCGATATGATTCCATGGCCGCAAACAGATTGCGTGTCCAGCTCTCAAAAAATGCCCACCATTCTTTGACGGAGCTGTTTGCGGTAAGCGGAGAGGAAACTGACCCTGTATCCTGCTGAACAGGAGTGGCATGGCTATATTTATAAGCAGGAATCAACAAATGTGGAGAAAAAGTAGCTCGTCTTGGTTGTTGGGAGCGGGTCAAAAATGTGCGAGGATTCTCGAACACACTATACATCTGAAAAAACGTAGCAGCAATATGCTTGCAAATACGTGAATAAGGACAAGTACAGGTACTGTTTTGAACCGTTTCCATATCAAGGCGCACATGATACACCTCGGAACCTTGAACATCACTCGTCAAATATTGGCCTTGTTCTACGCGAGTATTGAAGACGACGCCATCTGAAAAGTACGTATAGCCCCGTTCAATGATGTGTACTTCGACGGCAATTAGGATTTGCTCGCCTAGCTGTATCGCTTGTTCCCGAGTCAACTCTCTTTGCAACATGTAGTCAGATCCTCCGAACGAAGTGTCATCCCTCCATTATAACCCAAAACGCGGAGAATGGAAAAAGATGCGTGTGTTCGCAGGGTCAATAAAATGGTTTGGGCTATCAGCAGAAACAATACTTAATTTTTGAGGGGACTGGGTGTATACTGTACACGTCGAATGAAAAGCAACTAAATACAATGTGTTTTGTTGTTTTTGGTTTTGTTTGTACAACAAGAGAGAGAAGGGGCACACATGCTATCGATTTCGATTCTGCTCGTATTATCGTCAGGTCTTGCACACGCAGTCTGGAACCTGTTCACGAAAAAAAGTGAGAACAAAATGGCGTTTCTTTGGTTAATCACATTGCCAACAACCGTGATCCTCCTGCCTGTTCTCCTTTGGGAATTGATGCACGTACAACTGACATGGTCTTTGGTTCTTTTTCTGTCTATGTCCTTTTTCTTTCAAGGATGCTATACCTTATTGATTTCAAAGGCGTATACATACGGGGATATCTCACAGGTTTACCCCATCATGAGGGGAACGGGGACGCTTCTCATTCCGTTTTTTAGCGCGATTTTCTTTCAAGAGTATTTATCGGTACCAGGATGGCTGGGGGTCATTTGCATCGTCATCGGAGTCTTCGCCATTAGCGGGATGATAGGGCCAAATCGTCAGGCACAACCAGTGAATCCGCTCGCCCTGCGATACGCTGTTGCTGTTGGACTATGCATTACTGGATACACGTTAACCGACAAGCAAATCGTCCAGCAATTATCTCCATTCGCTTTATTGGAAATAACGAACTTTGCCTGTCTGATTGTCGCTGGGGGCTTCGTTTGGAAGAAGGGACTTATCCGCCGTGAGTGGCAAAAAAATTGGCAAACGATTGTACTCGGTGCCATCCTGTCACCAGGTTCGTATTTATTGTTTTTATTTGCCATGACATTGGCACCGCTGGCAGCTATTGCGCCCATTCGTGAGGTAAGTACGGTTTTTGGTACGCTGCTCGGGGTCTTCTTGTTAAAGGAGCGACAACGCTTATGGCGTTTATCCATGTCTTTGATGATCACGATTGGCATTATTACCATTGCTGTCTGGGGCTAAAGGCTAGATGAAGAGTCGGCTGGGAGGAATCCTGGCTGACTATTTTTTTTACTACCTGGGAAAGATGAAGGGGTAAGAAAATAACGGCTAAGGATGATCAAAATGGATGCAAAAGCAATTGCTCCGATCACTCATAAGCGGAAGAAAAAAAGAAGGATCGCAGTAAGAACTCTCGGAATCATCATTGGAGCCTTGTTGGTGGCAGTCGGTCTGGAAATCTTTCTGGTTCCAAACAACATCATTGATGGTGGTGTTACTGGCGTTTCCATTATGGTCTCAAAGCTGACGGGAGGCCCACTCGGCTTATTTTTATTCCTGCTGAACCTGCCCTTTTTACTTATTGGCTACAAGCAAATTGGCAAGACCTTTGCCATCTCTACACTCTTCGGTGTCGTTGTAATGTCGGTGGGGACGAGCTACCTCCATCATGTTCCTAGCTTGACGGACGATTTGCTTCTCTCTGCTGTTTTTGGTGGGATCATCATCGGAATCGGTGTGGGACTTGTCATTCGCGCGGGCGGTTCCTTGGATGGAACGGAAATTGTTGCGATCCTGATGACGAGGAAAAGTCCGTTTTCGGTCGGCGAAATGGTCATGTTTTTTAACATTTTTATTCTAGGCAGTGCCGGCTTCATTTTTGGGTGGGACCGAGCCATGTACTCGTTAATTGCTTACTACATCGCTTATAAAATGATCGACATTACGATGGTCGGACTCGAACAATCCAGATCAGTGTGGATCATCAGTGATTATCCAGCCGAAATTGGCGATGCGTTAACGGCGAGACTGGGGCGAGGAATTACCTATTTGAATGGGGAAGGTGGCTACTCCGGAGACGTCAAAAAAGTCATCTTCTGTGTCATCACCCGATTGGAAGAAGCAAAGCTGAAATCCATCGTGGAGGAAATCGATTCCTCTGCATTTTTGGCAATCGGTCATATTCACGATGTTTCGGGTGGACGGTTTAAGAAAAAGAATATTCACTAAAACCTTACGTACAAACTACCCCTGAGCCAGTAGGTAAAACGACCTGATTGCGAAGGGGTAAAAATGTATTGACGAAAATAACAGAATTCATTTAATATTGTGTCATGCCAAAATACAAAATAACGTTCCGTATTTTGGGACAGTCGAATGGTGATGAAAATGGAAAAAACAGAAAAAACGGCAAACCGAAGTGTGTTAAAAACGCTAGAGTTTCTCGAATATTTTATCCAAAACAGTGAGTTAAGCCTGGCTGAGCTTGTCGAGTTGTCAGATATGCCGAAGAGTACGGTGTTTCGAATTCTTCAGACGCTCGAAATGCGCGGCTTTGTCTCCAAAACGACCGCTCATAATCCGCCTAAATACCAATTGGGATTGAAGCTGCTGGAGTTTGGGAACATTGTTGCCCAACGGCTGGAGATCAGGAAAATCGCGCTCCCGTATATGCTGCAGCTACGAGATACGGTGGATGAGGCAGTCAACCTGATTATTCGTGATCAAGACGAAGGGGTTTACATCGAAAAAGTCGATACCCGCCAGTACGTTCGTGTATATACGCAGGTAGGCAGAAAATCACCGTTGTACGCAGGGGCATGCCCGCGCATTTTACTCTCATTTCTGCCGGATCATGAAATCGAAGAATTGTTGAACCGGGTAGACATGAAGAAAATCTCACCAGACACAAATATAGACAAAGATCTACTATGGCAATGGATTCACGATGCACGTGAAAACGGCTATACAGTAAGCTACGGTGAATTGGAGCCGGATTCCGCAGCCATTGCTGTACCTATTCGAGATTTTACGGGACAAGTCATAGCTGGCTTGAGCTTGGCTGGAGCTACATCACGCTTTCAGCCAGATCGATTGGAATATTTGGTACAGGAGACAAAAGCGGTAGCGAATCAAATCATGAGCAAGCTGGGCTATTCAGATGCAAAGGCGGGACTTTGATGCTGGAAATCAAAAATCTTCAGACGAGATTCCGAACCGATAATGGGGAAATTACCGTTTTGGATGGCGTTAGTTTTCAAATCAACAAAGGTGAGACGATTGGAGTAGTAGGGGAGTCGGGTTGTGGGAAAAGTGTCACCTCACTATCCATCATGGGGCTTCTGCCGAGAACCGCGCGAATCACTGGAGGAGAGATCCTGTACAACGGTGAAAATCTGATTGCCTACTCCAAGGATCAGATGAGGAAGGTACGGGGAAAAGAGATCGCGATGATTTTTCAAGAACCGATGACCTCACTCAATCCGGTTTATACAATCGGGGCGCAGATCATGGAGCTCGTCTTGAATCATACAAGTATGAACAAAAAACAAGCCAAAGAGCATGCGATCCAAATGCTAAAGCTGGTCGGGATTCCGAGAGCGGAAGAAATCGTTGATGAGTATCCGCATCAGCTATCTGGCGGGATGAGGCAGCGTGTGATGATCGCGATGGCGATGTCCTGTAGTCCATCTCTATTGGTTGCAGATGAGCCTACGACCGCACTAGACGTGACTATTCAGGCGCAGATTCTTGACCTGATGAGAGAGCTACAGCAGAAGAGCGAGATGACCATCATGCTAATCACGCACGATCTTGGTGTGGTAGCAGAGATGTGTGATCGGGTGGTCGTCATGTATGCAGGGCAAGTCGTCGAGGAAGCCGAGGTAGAAAAGTTATTTGATACGCCAAAGCATCCCTACACGGTTGGTTTGTTGGGCTCGATCCCGGATATCGACACAGAGCAGGAGTACTTGTTTACGATTGGCGGGACCGTTCCGAGTCCAGGTCAGATGCCCGCAGGATGTCGTTTTGCTGAACGCTGCCAGAAGGCTTTTGACAAATGCTACGAGCAAGCTCCACCGTTATTCGATCTGAATGATGGTACCAAAAGCAGATGCTGGCTGTATGAGTAAGCGGAAAGGATGTGGACCTTTTGGAAAAATCAGAATCTACTCCCTTGCTCGAGGTGAGAGGGTTAAAAAAATACTTTCCAATTCGCAGTGGATTATTGAAGAAGGTAACGAATCACGTAAAAGCTGTTGACGATCTCTCTTTTACCGTTGCAAAGGGAGAGACGCTCGGAATTGTAGGGGAATCCGGTTGCGGGAAGTCAACCACAGGTAGAGCCATTCTACGATTGCTCGAGCCTACGGGTGGCGAAGTGATTTTTCAAGGAGAGAATTTAGCGGCCCTTTCCCCAAATGAGATGAGGATGAAGCGAAAGGATTTGCAAATCATTTTCCAAGACCCGTTCGCATCCCTCAATCCGCGCATGACGGTCGGGGAGATCATTGAAGAGCCGATGATCATATTCGAACTGTATGAAACGTCAAAAGAACGCAAGGAAAAAGTAGCGGAATTGATGCAGGTCGTCGGTTTGAAACCAGAAAATTCGGAACGTTTTCCGCATGAGTTTAGTGGTGGTCAGAGACAGCGGATCGGCATTGCACGTGCGCTAGCGCTTAATCCCAAGCTGATTGTGGCAGATGAGCCAGTATCTGCGCTCGATGTATCGATTCAATCCCAGGTATTGAACCTGATGAGAGACTTGCAAAAGCAATACGGACTCACTTACATATTCATCTCTCACAACTTGAGCGTCGTGAAGCATTTTTGCGACAGGATCGGTGTGATGTATTTGGGACGGATGGTTGAGCTGGCACCCAAAAATGCGCTATATGAAGAGCCACTGCATCCTTATACGCGCTCATTACTATCCGCAGTTCCGATTGCCAAGCCAAAAATGAAGCGTGAGCGCATCATCTTGACTGGTGATGTACCGAGTCCTGCGAATCCTCCGAGTGGCTGTACGTTTCATACGCGTTGTCCGGAGTGTATGGAAATTTGCAAAACGGACAAGCCCGAATTTCAATCGATGGGCGATGGTCGATATGTTGCCTGTCATTTGTATAACCAATAGGAACAAATGACGGCTATCATATTTTTTCAACATGAATTCCAGAACGAAAAGAAAAGGGGGACTTGTTTTGAAAAAGAAGGTAGGTATCAGCGCTTGCTCCGCATTACTTGTGCTTGCTGCTGCTTTGGGCGGATGTTCCAGTAAGCCGGCTGACACTAGCACACAGGCAAATCCGCAACCGAAAACAGTAGCGCAAGCTCCGGCAAAAAATGAACTCACACTTGGTGTGAATGGAGATCCGCACTCTTGGGATCCGATTGATACGTTTTTGCTTGATTGGAGTACGGTAGCAACATCTGTATTTGAAGGCTTAGTCGAGCGTACCACTGACTTGAAAATTCAGCCAGGACTCGCTGAATCGTGGGAGTTCAAGGATGATAAGACACTTCAGTTTAAACTTCGTCAAGGAGTTACCTTCCACAACGGCGAGCCATTCAACGCGGAAGCAGTGAAATTTACATTTGATCGCCTGCTTGGTGAAGAAGGAAAAAAAGGACCACAGCAAGCGAACTACACTTCGATTGACCGTGTAGAAGTGGTAGACGAGTTTACAGTCAACATGATTCTCAAGGAAAAAGATCCTGTGTTCATTACAAAGCTGGCAGGCTATGGCGCTGTGATCGTTCCGCCTAAGTATTACAAGGAAAAAGGGGACGAGTACTTTAACACACATCCGGTAGGTACGGGTCCTTTCAAAATGGATAGCTATGAAAAAGATAACAAGGTTGTATTGGTGAAAAATGAAAACTATTGGAAGCAAGGTCAACCGAAGCTAGAAAAAGTAACGTTCCGTTTTATTCCAGAAGCGACTACTCGTCTAGCTGAAATGCAAACAGGTGCCATCGACATTATGAAAAAAGTCGAGATTAGCCAAACAGAATCCATCAAGGGTATGTCTGATCTTGAACTAATGCAAGTCGGGTCGCCAACCGTTTATTCGATTCGATTCAATACATCGATGAAGCCAGTCGACAATGTAAAAGTCCGTGAAGCGATTGCTTACGCGATTGATGCAGACTTGATTATCGAAACGCTGCTCAGCGGATATGGTAAGCGCGTCAATTCATTCCAAAGCGATATGTCTTTCGGCTATGATGCTAACCTGCCATTACGTAATTATGATCCAGAAAAAGCAAAACAACTGCTCGCAGAAGCAGGTGTGAAGGAAGGAACTGAGCTTGATCTCTTCCTCCCTGGTACAGATGCTACGTTTAAAGAGGTAGCACAAGCAATCGAAATGCAATTAGGCCAAGTCGGTCTCAAGGTGAAGCTGAATCTGGTGGACGCTTCCACATTTACTTCTGACCTCATTCCGAAGGGAAAAGCAGGACATATGTACCGGAATGGCTGGGGTGGATGGACGCTCGACTTTGATAATACTGCCTATCTGATGTATCACAAAGGCGAGTTCTGGAACCCTGATTTCCATGACGAAAAAGTAGAGGAGCTCTTGAAAGCAGAACGCTCCACGTTTGACCAAGAAAAGCGTATGGCAGCATTTAAAGAGCTGAATCAACGTCTGTATGAGCTAGTCCCAGATGTACCGCTTTATCAAACGATCAACCTGTGGGCTGCGAACAAACGAGTAAAAGGATTCCAACCTCCGGCAGATGAACGTATCGATTTGCGCGAAGTATCGGTTGAATAAGGAATGTTTTGAGCAGGGGAGTAGAAGATGTCTCTTCTATTCCCTTCATTTTTGATAAAGGAGGAGCGGGATGGCAGCCTTTTTAATTAGACGTCTACTACATAGTGTTTTTGTCGTTCTTGCTATTACTCTTGTCATTTTTGTCCTGGTGCGAATGACTGGTGACCCAGTATCGATCATGTTTCAAGCAGGTGAGCCTACCAAAGAGGCGATTACTGAGCTTCGGAAAAATCTCGGTCTGGACGAGCCTGTTTATGTACAGTTCGGGCTTTATGTAAAAGATATGTTTACTGGTAACTTTGGCACCTCTTTCCGAACGGGTGAGAGCGTGATCAACATGATGAACGAGAAGATGGGAGCAACTTTGCTGCTTGCCTTCGGGGGAATGTTTGTCGCTCTGTTGATTGCAATTCCAGTAGGGATCATTTCCGCTGTTTACAGAGGCAGCGTAGCTGACTTTTTCGGGCGCATTTTTTCATTGCTAGGAATTTCTTTCCCCAACTTTTGGTTAGGGATTATGTTAATCATCATATTTGCTGTTAAGCTGGGCTGGTTTCCTGCTTCTGGTTATGAAGGTCTGGAGTATTTGGTTCTGCCTTCCGTTGCACTCGGACTCATCTTGTCAGGCATTTTGGCTCGATTAGTTCGCTCTTCCATGCTGGAGGTAATGAATCAACAGTATATCAATACGGCCCGTTCCAAAGGGATCAAGGAATGGCTTGTCATCATCAAGCATGGCTTGCGAAACGCATTAATCCCGACGGTAACCTTTATTGGATTGCAATTTGGAACGTTGTTGGGCGGTACTGTGATTATTGAGCAAGTTTTTTCATGGCCAGGTATCGGGCGTATGCTGATTGATGCGATATCGCAACGTGACTTTCCCGTGATTCAAGGCTCTGTGATTATCTTGTCTTTTTTGATGATCTTCGTGAACCTGTTGGTTGATATTAGTTATGGCTTTATTGATCCGCGTATTAGACAGGGAGGAGGAAAAAGCGAATGACGACAGCGACAGTTACAAACAATCAGACGAATCCACCAATCAAAAATCGTGGAAAATGGAGCAAGATGGGCAGAAGATTCGTTCGAAATCCGTGGGCAATGGCGGGGATGTTTTTGCTTATGCTTACTGTCGTATCCGCACTTTTTGCACCGGTAATCGCGCCATCCACTCCTGATAAAGCTGATTTGCGTGCACGGTTGGTTGCTCCCTCGTGGATGGACGATACGGGGAAATCCGAGTATTTGCTAGGTACGGATCAGGTAGGACGTGACTTATTGAGCCGAATCATTTATGGAGCGCGAATATCGTTATTGGTTGGTGTCGTATCCGTACTGATTTCCTTAGTTATCGGGGTGATACTGGGCCTCATCGCAGGCTTTTACGGGCGCTGGGTAGATGATCTGCTAATGCGCTTGGCAGATGTACAGCTGGCATTCCCTTTCATATTGTTTGCGATTATCGTCATGACAGTCTTTGGAGCAGGTCTATGGAAGCTCATCCTTGTTTTGGGGATTAGTAACTGGGTAGGCTTTGCGCGACTGGTACGAGGACAGGTCATGAGTGTAAAAGAAATGGAATACGTCCAGGCTGCCAAAGCAATCGGTGCTACGAATATGCGGATCATCAGAAAACATGTTCTCCCAAACGTTTCTTCTTCGATCATTGTGTTGGCAACGTTAAATGTAGCCACCAACATTTTGTTGGAAGCATCGTTGACGTTTATTGGATTGGGTGTAGACCCTTCGATTCCTACATGGGGCGGCATGCTGGCAGACGGTCGCAACTATCTGGAGACGGCATGGTGGGTTGCTACCTTCCCTGGCATCGCTATTATGATTACCGTGTTTGGAATTAACCTGCTGGGCGATTGGCTGCGTGATGAGCTAGATCCAAATCTGCGCGTGTAAGGGGGCTAACCGATGAGAGGGCTAGGTGATATTTTTACAACGAAAGGGTTAGTTGCGGACCGAAACAATGACGGTATAGCTGATTCGTTGTCTGTTTCCTTCTGTTTTCAAACGGGAATCGTCGTAGAAGGATTCATTGATTTTTGTGCCCGATTAGGCCTTGAAACAAGTGAGCTGGATCTGCCTTCCATTCGAATGGAAGATTCACCGATGGATGCTAGCAGTACGAAAAGCGGTGAGTGGCTTTGCACAGTATGTATCGAGCCATCCTGCGACGTGGATGATGCGTCATGCACGCTCGATCGAGGGAACAATCGAATTGCTTTCGTTGGTGGAAGCGAGGAGAGTCTTAGCCGATTACTGCGCTGGATGGCGGCATATTGGACAGATGCAGTACCTGCAACGACTTCGCTCGGCGAGATTGAAAGGATTCGTTGTTCGTTACATGAAGTTCAACTATATGTTTGTGCGGATGCTTCACCTGTTTGCCAGATTGCGATACCCCAGTGTGTGCTGATGAGCTCGTACGAGGGAGGTCCTATCGTAGAGAGACCAACTCCACTTGATAGTCTGACAGAGCTTTGGACAACGGCAGGGTTCTATCAAGCGGGGCGCACAGATTTAACGAGTCGGACAGATGTATTCTTTACAGGGGTCCATACTACAGAGGCGGTTATGTCTGCCGCTCGCTTTGCAGCTCGGGTTGGTCTAGCCTCGACTGGGATACATTTTCCGCTCACAGGCGAAGCAAATCGGATTGCGGAGCTCACTTTTTCCTTAGACATGAATGGTGAAGCGCCACTAGCAAGTGGAGTGGTCGAAGTAATCCCAGACTCTAGTGAAAAGACAGCAAGAGTCATCCAGCTTTCAGGGGGAGGGCGAGCAATTGTTGCGGCGCTTGATTATTTCGGGACGGCCACTCCGCACCCACTCGGGGGTACTTTTGGTGCATGGGAAGAATCAGACGAGCAAAAAGTGAAGGAATTCCCCTTATTTTTAGAGAAAACCTGGAAAGACCAAGGCGAACGAAATGAGATAGAACAGTTGTTTCATGAGCAGTTGATCGCGATTGTTAGTCAAAAGGAGACGGCTGGGCGCTTATCTTCTCCGCTCGCGGTCACGGCGTTTTTGTCAGAACCAAAAGAGATTCGACGTGCGTTGGAGCGATGTTGGAAGAGCGCAATCACGGAGCTGCTTCCGGATAACGATAGTACGGTACAGATTCACTCTGCATTTAAACCAGGTTTGTGCTGGATAAAAGAAACGATTTTGCCTTCTCTTGTACGTAAAGGGGAGCGAGTAGAACGAATTTTGATCTCTTTCCAACGAGAAGAAAGAGAAGGCGGGATGGAGCTGTCTCATCGATGGCTTCAAGAATTATACCCGGTTGATCAGTTGTTGGAAAAAGAATTGGGCCTGTCCTTGTCGCAAGTATCATTCGTGATGGATGAGAATCTACCGACTACATACCAAATAGAGGCATGGGGAGCCGGGCTTGTGCATGTAGGCACATGGAATTTGGATGTACCTGTATCCGCAGTGCCGTATGCCGACGAGCAAAGTAGAGCTTATCCAACCACATCAGGACTCTTCTTCGCCTATGGAACAACAAAAGAACAATTCATGGTTCCTACGGATCGAGAGAGGTTCTGGCAATTCTATACGCAGCAGTTTTTACCTGAGTTGACGGAAGAATTGTTATGTAAACAAAATGAACCGTATCAAGGAAACAGTCCGCTCTTTCATTCGATAGAGGTAACTGTCACGATGAGTGAACAGGAAGAACGGCTAGACATCGACGAAGAAACAATATCGTCGTTAGAAGCGCTGCATGAAGATATTTATTTTTATACGCTAGACTACTATGCGTATTTGGGTGAAAGAAAAACGAGAATGGCGTGGAATTCTCCTGGGGCGGTGCGACCATTTATAAAGGTCAAACCAGCGAGCTCTCCAGTGGCAACCATTCGCGTAAAAGAATATAAAGAAGAACAAGCTTTCTCTATCAAAACGACTCATTTATACTTCGAGGCAGAGCAATCTGCTCCTGTAAAAGCACGCATCCTGAGAACGAACGAAAAAAGTACCAGCATCGAAGAAAGGAAGCTTCCTTATTTACACCAAAACAATCATCCAGATCAGGGCGAATGGGCAGAGCTGGCTACACATCCATCTGTACATATGTGGGAAGTAGAGAAATCGTTTGAAGGACGGCCGATTTTTGCAGTGGAGGTAACAGCACCCCAGATTTCCAAATACGTATCAACACACAAGCTCTCTCTGTATAAACCAACCATTTTGCTCGAAACCGGACATCATCCAAACGAGGTTTCCAGTATGCCTGCTGCACGTGAGCTGGTGGCAGAGCTCATAACCGAAAAAATGGATTGGCTTACTCGTTTCAATCTGGTTGTGATTCCATTTGCCAATCCGGATGGGGTCGCACTTCATCAAGAGCTTGTCAAAGATCATCCATTTTGGAAGCATCACGCTGCCCGTTATAATGCAGTAGGACTAGAATATACCAATCACCGTTTTCAGCCGAGTGTTTTTGGCGAATCGCGGGTAGTTCCCCAACTGTTTTATCGCTGGTTGCCGGATGTGATTATCGATGATCACGGAATCCCTTCGCACGAATGGACACAACCATTCGCAGGGTACAATAGTCCGCCGAGATTTCCTGTATCTTATTGGATGCCGATTTCACTCTTTTACGGAATTGGCCGCGAGATGGAGCGATCTGAGTATCCTCATCATGCCGTCGCTCTTGATACGATTCAAAAGGCAGCCGAGGAAGGGCTGAGACATCATCCGCGTCTGTGGAACAAAAATAAACGCTTTATCGATCGCTACATTCGGTATGGACATAACTGGGAGCCCGCTATTTTCCCATTGCCTACTGATCAAGATTTCTTGTTTTATCGTTGGCCTACAAAGCCGAACAGAACCTCTCCTTCCTTACTCTCTCGTTTTCCTGAATGGGTGACGCTTGATTTAATAACGGAAGCGGCTGATGAGACGGTCGCGGGAGGAGCGTTGCGAGATTGCATCGAAACGCATAAGATTTTCAATCGTGCTGTCATGGAGTGTGTGGCATCCAGCCCACGGCGTGTTTCGCGACAGTATGGACAAGACCATATTCGACTCTCACGAATGAGACCGATGCGAATTGGAGGAGACAATCATGAAGACCATTTTAGTAACAGGGTTTGATCCTTTTGGTGGAGAAATGGTTAACCCTGCTTGGGAATCGGTAAAAGAACTAGGAAAAATCGAGTCTGATTTGTATAAAGTAGAGCTGCGCCAAATTCCTACCGTTTTTGAAAAATCTATCGAACAGCTGTATGCAGCGATAGAAGAAACGAAACCGGATATCGTGTTATGTATCGGTCAAGCAGGTGGACGAGGAGATATTGCGGTTGAGCGTGTAGCGATTAACGTCAATGATGCTCGAATCCCGGATAATGAAGGAAATCAGCCGATTGATACACCAATCAGGGAAAACGGTCCTACTGGCTACTGGTCTACATTGCCAATCAAAGCGATTGTCCATGAGTTAAAACAACAAGGAATTCCGGCTTCCATATCGCAGACGGCGGGTACATATGTGTGCAACCATCTTTTTTATGGATTGATGCATTACCTTGCTGAGAAAAAAGCTTCCGTACGCGGAGGGTTCATCCATATCCCTTATTTGCCTGAACAGGCAGCAAGGCAAGCAGATCAGCCAAGTATGGCGTTAGAAACAATCGTAAAAGGTTTGCGATTGGCAATCGAGACGACCATATCTCATGATCGGGATATTGTCATGGAAGGCGGACAAATTAGCTGAGCAGGAGGAGAAACCCTCCTCCCTTCCATTCATGTGGCAGTGCCGATATTCGAAAATGGAGGGAAAAACGTTGCCTAGATATGAATTCTCTCCTCTTGGGGACTCGGGTGTCATGGTCAAACTAGGAGAGGTTATCGATCAACAAACCCATGAGAAGGTCATCCTATTCTCTGAATACCTACAGGAGCATCCTTTCCCCGGGATGATCGAATCTGTACCTGGCTTTACGACTGTTACAGTCTATTACGATCCGATTACTCTTTTCGATCCACTTGATCATATGTTGCCATACGATCGCGCCGTTGCGATTCTTGAGCAAATGTCGCAGCAAATCTCCAGCACTCACTCTAAAGAGTACAGACTGGTAGAGATCCCGGTTTGTTATGGTGGGAGCTTTGGGCCAGATCTGGAGGTAGTAGCCAACCAAAATGGTCTGAGTATAGAGGAAGTGATTTCGATCCATTCGACAACAGAGTATCTGGTGTACATGATCGGATTTGCTCCCGGCTTTCCGTATCTCGGTGGAATGGATGAGCGACTGGCCACGCCGCGACGTTCCTCTCCACGACTATCTATTCCGATGGGGAGTGTAGGGATCGGAGGATTGCAAACAGGTATTTATTCGATAGAGAGCCCAGGTGGATGGCAAATTATCGGAAGAACACCACTGCGCTTATTTCAGGCAGGTGAAAGCTCTCCAAGTCTCTTGTGCGCTGGCGATAAAGTTCGCTTCCGTCCTATCTCCGAGCGGGAATACGATAACGGGGAGAAGGTGTACTAAGTGAGTATAGAGGTGATTACGCCGGGACTTTGCACCACCGTTCAAGATACTGGTAGATTTGGCTTTCAGCAGGTTGGGGTCAGTGTCAGTGGGGGGATGGACAAGCAAGCTGTACAGATTGCGAACATGCTAGTTGGCAATCAACAAACGGATGCGGTTCTGGAGCTGACGATGAAAGGCCCAAGCTTATTGTTTCATAAGGACATGCTCATAGCCATTTGTGGTGGTGACTTCAAAGTCACGATCAATAATAGATCCGTCTTGCCCAATCGAGCAGTCTGGATCAGGAGTGGAAGCATCTTGAAATTTGGCTTGGCCAAGGAAGGCTGTCGCGCCTATCTCGCAGTCGCAGGCGGATGGGATGTGCCACTTGTGATGGGAAGTCGTAGTACGAATCTCCGTGGAGGCTTCGGAGGCCTAGCGGGTAGAATGCTTGCGGCAGGAGATCAGCTAGTTCAACGCTCTCCAGGTTCATTCAGTCAATTTCTCGCTAACCAATTGGCAAAAAGGGCAGGAGCAGCTCCCTTCTACCAAGCGAATTGGTTTATTCCTTCGAGTACGCTTGTAAAAAATGGAGAAGCGGTTGTACGGGTGATACAAGGCGAGCAATTTGCAGATTTTTCGGAAAAGAGTCGTCAAAGCTTTTTCGAACAAACCTATCAAGTGTCTCCTCAATCAGACAGGATGGGGTATCGTTTAACAGGACCGGCGCTCGAACTTACGCAGTCAATGGAACTGATCTCGGCTGCGGTCACCATGGGTACGATACAGGTTCCGCCAAACGGTCAACCTATTATCCTGATGGCAGACAGACAAACCATTGGCGGTTATCCGAAGATAGGCTATGTGCCAACGATAGATTTGCCGATCGTCGCCCAGTTGCGGCCAGGCGAAAAGATCCATTTTCAAGAAATTTCTCTGCGCGATGCTCAAAAGGAGCTTATCGAGAGGGATTCATGGATGAAGGCGATCAAGCTTGGGATAGAAGTAACCGTGGGATGGAGGTAAAAAGATGAAAACAGTAGATCTAAACTGTGATATGGGAGAGAGCTTTGGCACCTATCAATTGGGCAACGATCAAGAAATTTTGTCCTATATCACCTCTGCAAATGTGGCATGTGGTTTCCACGCTGGCGATCCTGCGACGATGAGAAAAACAGTGCAAATGGCTTTGGAGGCAGGTGTGGCAATCGGTGCCCATCCCGGATTCGCTGATTTGGTCGGCTTCGGTCGCCGCAACATGGAGATTTCCCCAGAAGAGGCATACGATCTAGTTGTGTACCAAATCGGCGCCCTGCAAGGGTTTGTTCGGGCAGAAGGGGGCGTCATGCATCATGTGAAGCCACATGGGGCCTTGTACAATATGGCAGCCACAAGACCTACTCTGGCTGAGTCTATTGCGTTGGCTATCTATAAAGTAAATCCGGAACTAGTGTTGTATGGCTTGGCCGGAAGCGAGTTAACGCGTGCAGGGAAAAAAATCGGTCTTCTCACAGCGCACGAAGTCTTTGCTGACCGTACGTATCAACAGGATGGTACGCTGACACCGCGCAGTCAGCCGAATGCGATGATTACGGACCAACAGCAATCCCTCCAGCAAGTCATTCGTATGGTAAGCGACGGACGTGTCCTGACCCAGCAAGGCGTAGATATCCCGATTCAGGCTGATTCCATTTGTATTCACGGCGACGGTGCCCATGCGTTGGAGTTCGCACAGAGCATCCGAGAAGCTTTGTTAGGAGCTGGAATTACAATCGCAGCACGATTTGCTCGATAGATACCTATCGGGCTTTTTCTGTTTCCGCACTGGGAGTCTGGTAACGTGCGGTACCTCGCTTTTTCCCCCAGAGGAGGAAGAGCAAGAACAGCAGAGGGATATAGCCATAAATAAAAACGATGCTTACTTTCCCATAAAAATCGAGTGTCATGAGCAAGGAAGCCGTACCTTCGAGCAGATAGGAACCCATTGCCAAAGATAGTAAGAGAAGCAAAATGGCGCGGATTTGACTAATGCCAAATATCTGTTTCATTCCGCGGGTAACCCCCCATAGATTGAGACAAATGTTGGGCAAAATCACAAACAGCCACAGAGAGATTACAATGAACTCCAATCGCTGCAAAATCGGAATCTCGACGATTTTGAGCATGGTCAAGGTCGGCCAAATAATCTTATCCAGTTCACCATGGGTGAACATGAGGAATGTTACGATCGCGACGGCTACATACAGGAAGGTGCCGGAAAGGACCGCAGTATGAGCCCATTTTTGCGAGTGGGCTGCTTGCTTGATAAACGGGTAGTAGAAGAGCAGTAGTTCAAAGCCCATATAATTGATCACAGCGTCTTTGGCAGACGCAAATAAGGCGGTAAAGTTATGCGAAAACATCGGGAACAGGTTATTCGGGTGAGCGTATTCGAAAGGGAATAAAAACAAAGGAAGCATCAAAATCGCCGGAATCACCACACCGAAAAAGCAGACGCCCGTAACTGTACGAAAACCACCAGCGACAATATACAAAATGAGGAGCAAAATAATCAGGGTCGTACTCCACGTATGCATGAGCGGGAAAATAAACTGCTTCACAATACTGACGTAAGAACGCAAGATGAGAAAAGCAGCCATCCAGACGTAGATTAACACGACAAAGCTCATCAACTTGCCTAGCCATTTTCCAAAGATCAGCTCGTGAAGGGAGAAGAGATCATGGCTGCCCGCATTCAGCATGGAATAGAGCATCCAAATAATGAGATGGATGCTTGCCCCAGCAAGTAGAAGGGAGATCCAGGCATCGTATCCGGCATGGGCTGCGATTGTCCGTTGAAATCCAAGTATACCGATCCCCACAATATTGGCATGCACGAGAAAAAATACGAAAAAAGGTGAAACCATCGCGCTTTCCCGAATGGAAGTACTCACCTGATCCCTCCTGGTTATTCATTACTCACCCGTTTGCTCCAGCTTGATCGAGGCCGTCACGGCGATTTTTATTTGTGGATAAATCTTTTTGAAGTGGGAGTAGTTCCATGACGTGCTTCGACTACGAACGAAATCACCAAATCCAACCGGATCAACCTCAAGCTTCTGTAAATGCTTCACAAAGCTGGTCGCCTCCATTTGCAGGTACGAGGAAAGCTCTTTTTCCATTTGATGTAGAACTTGTGGATTGGATAATTGCAGCCACTTCGAATAATCTTTGATTTGCCCATTTACCATGAGCTTTACCATGATGCTGGGGATAGGCTTAGTCGTTTTGAGATCGAAGACGGCATGGGAATGCAGATTTTTCAAGAGTCCGGATTCTTTTCGATTATTGATCGTTACCTCAAACGGAATTTGACCACTCTTGGCTTTTTCGACCATGATTTTGAGCAAAAAGCTTTCTTTTGAATGGATGCGATGCACGAATTTGTCATCTCGGAAAAGCGCGACACCATCTAGCTTCACTCTGTCATTATGCATCACGAAATAGGGAAGATAAGGATCGCGACCCTCGCCGTATAAATGAAACAAGAAAATATGCAGGTTGGTCTTGGGCATATTCAGCGTTTTGATATTTTGAGCGACGCTATCGGAGATGAAAAAAGGGACTTGCATATGACGCATGCCTTTCAAAATCGTCAATGCTTTTGGTTCCGCGACTGCGAGTTGAAGGCGAAAACCGATAGCGGGATCGCGACAAAGCGTATGTACCAGCGTTTCCACTCCGTTTTCAGCATATTTCCTCCCAACAATGACGGATCGCAACTGTCCAAGCTCCACTTGTGAGGGGGTGATGGCGTTAAAATCAGGGAGGATCGTAAATAAATTCGAGCTTTTTGTTTCCAACAGCTCTACCTGAGTCTTTTCCTTTCCGTATATGTGAGTGATGGCTGCCCCTTTCATTTTTTGGTCTTCGAGATCGAGACCGAGTGAATGAATCAATTGTACTTCGCTGACAATTCGAGTCGAAGAGCAGCCAGCCAAGATCACGATCAATAGCACGAGTATCCATTTCCTCTTTGCAACCATGTTTCTTCGATGGCTCCTTCATCTATTCATCCATATCTCTTTTTTGAGTCGCCTTGTCAGGATCGTATCTCCACTGCGAGATGACACGCATAACAGCAGACCTTCTGGCCGTTCTGCTATAAGAAGAGCGAATGAAGCTGTCCGCAAAGCTACGTCTTCGAAAAGGGTAAAGCGGAGCCAGATAAGGTGTTCCTAACGATTTGAGTTGAAGCAGATGAGTCAGCATGAACATTAAACCGATAGCGATTCCAAGCCCGCCCCAAATTCCAGCCAAAATAATGAGCGGGAAGCGCAAGAACCGGATCGTGTTTGACATTTTGTAGATGGGGGTGGTAAAAGAGGCAAGCGCCGACAGAGCTACGATGATCAGCAAGATATTACTGGTCAAGGCTGCTTCTACCGATGCTTGTCCAATGACGATTCCACCAACGATTCCGAGAGTCTGTCCGACTTTTGTCGGGAGCCTTGCCCCTGCTTCTCGCAAGAATTCGATCGTCAGCTCCAAGAAAAGTACTTCCAAGACGGGAGGAAAAGGGACGTACTTCCTCGATAAAATGATCGGAGCCAGCATGTCTTGAGGAATCATTTCCAGATGGAAAGTGAGAACCGCCGTATAGGCAGGTGTCATCAAGATCGAAAAAAGCACCCCGAAAATGCGAATCAACCGAAACAAAGACGATAAGATCCACGGTAAATAATAATCCTCGGGAGAAATGAAGAAATCAAAGATGGTAGTTGGACCTGTAATGACATACGGGGAAGCATTGGAAATAATCACAATTTGCCCGAGAGTTAACGCATAAATGACCCGGTCAATCCTTTCAGTAGACAGGAACAATGGAAAAGGCGTATTTGAATTGTCACTCATGATCTGATCGAGCTGTGACGAATCAAAAATAATATCGAAGTCGATCGTCTGTAGTCTTTGCTGAACGGTTTCAATGTGCTGAGGATTTGTAATACCAGACAAATAAACAACGGCGATGCGTGTATGGGAGAGCGTACCTAACGTTAACTCTCGAATGATTAATTTGGGCGTGCTGATTTGTTGACGGATGAGATGCAGGTTGATATCGATATTTTCAACAAAGCCAACTTTTGGTCCAACTACACTAAACTCGTTTTCCGTATCGTTGTCCGTTCGCAGTCCTTCAGTCGGATTGGACAGATTGATCAGCGCAAAAAACTGCCAGTTGTCTTTTGGCTGTATAGCAGCATAGCCCATCATGATCTTGGAGACGACCGTCTGTATGTCATCTGTATAAATAATATCCTCCACATGGACGAAGCGGGAAAAATGGCGGAGTTCTGTGAGCAATTCATTTGCTTCTATGCGTTCTTGATAAGGACGCAAGAGATTTTTTTGCAGTAACTCTGTTTTTACTAAGGTTTGATAGTACGAAATGACAAAAGGACTTTCCTCGTTCAGTAGGGGGAAATGCTTAAAATCGTTCGAGTCTTGTGCGATGGAAAGAAACTCGTTCCATTCCGTTATCATGTCGGTTTCGCTCCATAAGCTGTTGATCATTTGTGTTTTACTATGTCCGGTTTGCAGTGGAATTATCATCTAGGAAATAGAATGATTTCCTATAGGCTGGGGAACAATCAAACAAAGAACGAAGCGTGAAGAGAAATGGAAATTGAGGGGTTCATATGCTAGAAGTTAACTGTGATACATCATCGCTGAAGGCGGAATTACTGCAAGAGCTGAGGGGAATATCCGTTACGTTGGATGAGAGCATCCATGCGTTAAAAAATGAAAACGAATGTGTGCTCAGGACGTTTGATCAAATACGGACGAAGTTTAGCCGACTCGAAACAGTAGCAGCCTCCTTTTATTTACAATGCTATCTCTCACCCTATACAGAAAAATATCTGGATTTATCCAAGGCTGTTCAGCACTTGGCCAAAAGGCGCCAAGGGGCATTGATTGTCGTTGAGCGCGAGGACCCGCTTGATTTGCTGTTGCAAGCAGGCATACCGATTGAGGCCACGATGAGCCATTCCTTGCTGGAATCGATCTTTTATCCTGGCAGCCCTTTGCATGATGGGGCTGTTCTGATTCGGCAAAATCATATCGTGTCTGCGGCCAATGTATTGCCATTATCTCAGGTTGTGGTAGGGGAAAAAAAGCTGGGAACCAGACATCGTGCTGCATTGGGGTTGAGTGAAAAAAGTGATGCGTTGATCGTTGTTGTCTCCGAGGAAACGGGGAAGGCGTCCTTTGCTATGCAGGGACATTTGTATCCGATTATTTCGCCTTCATGAAAGCACTCCGCGAAAAGTGGTTGTATCCGAGAAAAAAGAGGCTGTATTTGTCATGGTGATGACGAAATCCAGCCTCTCGCTATGTCATTCTCGTGTTAGATTCAAGCCCAATTTCCGTTGCGGAATAGCGGTTCACGCTTGCCGTTAGCTGTTTCTCCATCAATGTTCATCTCGGCGGAGCCGATCATGAAATCGACGTGGGTGAGGCTGATATTGATACCGCGGCTAGCCAGTTCCTCATTGCTCATGTCAGCGCCACCTTCAATATTCACACAATAAGCGTTCCCGATCGCCAAGTGGTTGGACGCATTCTCATCAAAGAGCGTGTTATAGAAAATGATATTTGATTGCGAGATTGGGGACAAATGAGGAACCAACGCCACTTCACCCAAATAATGCGAGCCTTCATCTGTTTCAATTAATTGCTTCAGGGACTCTTCTCCCTTTTCAGCAGTTGCCGAGACTATTCTTCCTTTTTCAAAAGTAAGCGTAAAGTTCTCGATCAAATTCCCATGATAGCTCAAAGGCTTGGTACTGCGTACGGTACCATTGACGCCTTCTTTTAAGGGCGCGGTAAAGACTTCTTCTGTCGGCATGTTGGCCATGAAGGAGACACCGTCTTTATTTACGCTACCGCCGCCAATCCAAATGTGGTTGGCAGGCAGCTCGATCGTCAGGTTAGTACCGGGAGCTTCGTAATGAAGGTAGCGGTATTGTTTGGCGTTGAGCTGATCCACCTTGCTGTTCAGTGTCGCATGATGGTCATGCCAAGCTTGGACAGGGTCATCCATATCTGCGCGAGTCGCGCGGAAGATAGCATCCCACAAGGCAGGCTCCTGTTCCTCTTGTGGCAAATGCGGGAAGACCATGGCGGCCCATGCAGGTGATGGAATTGCTAGCACGCACCAGCTCACTTTATCTGACATGGTATAGCTGCGGAACTTATGGAGGGCTTGACCGGCTGTTTTGTTGGCAGTAGAAATGCGGTCAAGATTTACCCCTTTCAGCAAATCGGGATTCGCAGCAGAAATGTAGAGAAATGCCGCGCCATTTTCCGCCATTTCCTCTAACCCCTGTACCTTCCATTGCGGGTATTCTCGAAACGCTTCATCAGGAGCCAAATCATATTTCATCCGAGTGAGTTCATCGTCGTTCCACTCAATATGTACGTGCTTGGCACCCACTTCGTACGCTTTTTTGGCTACCTTTCTCACAAAAGGAGCAGTAGATAGCGGAGCGGTTACTACTAACGTTTGCATTGGCTGTACGTTCACGCCGACTTTTACAGCGAGATCAGCATAACGGTCAAACAAGGTTTCAAAAGACATGGTTTATTTCCTCCTTTTAAGAACAAAGGCTTACTTGCATTCTATCTATTTTACCTTCCCCACCGAAATCACCTGCTATTAATTTGAAAGAATTTCCTAGGAAAGCGCAGAAAAAGACAGATTATGGCCTAATTCGAGCAAGTTATCCACTTGTTTATTTTGGTTAATTGTAGGAAAATTCAAATGAAAAGGCAAATTTATTACATAAAAAATTTTTTATTGGCAGAACTAAGGAGGCAGTCAGAGTGAAGACAAGACAGAACCGTGATCAAGTCGCTGTCGAATATACGTGGAACCTGAACGATTTGTTTGAGAGCCAGGAAGCATGGGAGCAAGAATTAGCAGAAATTGTACAGCATCTGCCTGTCGTCACTGCATTTAAAGGCCAACTGCACAAGAGTGGAGAGACGTTGTTGGCATGCTTGGAGGCAAACGAGGAGATCAATGTGCGGGCGAATATCGCAGCGACGTATGCCAGCCTGCGGTCGTCTGAAGAGGGGACCAATCCACAAAACCAAGCGAACTCTGCACGGGTAGGGGATGTCGTATCCCAGCTAAACGCTGCGCTTTCTTTTATACCTTCCGAGATTTTGGCGTTGTCTGAAGGAAAAATCGAGAGCTTCTTAGCGGAAGAACCAGGACTCGAAGTATTCCGCAAAAGCCTGAATGATTTGCTGGAAACAAAGCCGTACCGATTGTCGGCCGAGACCGAGGAAGCGTTTGCGGCGATGGGCGAGGTTTTCTCTGCGCCATACAAAATTTACGCGCGTGGAAAGTTGTCGGACATGTCTTTTGGACCCGTCCATGATAGCGAAGGAAATGAGCGTCCAGTATCCTTCGCGCTGTTTGAGACCGATTATGAGATGTCTTCCGATACGACGTTGCGCCGTGCTGCGTACGAATCCTTTTCGAAGACACTCGCTTCTTACCAAAACACCTTCGCTGCGGTATACGCGACAGAGGTGAAAAAACAAACCGTCATGTCTCGCCTGCGTGGCTATGAGACCGTAACGGACATGCTGCTTAAGCCGCAGCAGGTTACGCTGGATATGTACCACAATATCCTGGATATCATCGGGAATGAACTCGCGCCCCACATGCGTCGTTATGCGAAGTTGAAAGCAAAAGAGCTCGGTCTTGAGAAGTTGGCCTTTTGCGATTTGAAGGCGCCGCTTGATCCAGAATTTAGCCCACCGATTACGATTGAAGAAGCAGGGCAAAAGATACTGGCTTCCTTGCAAGTAATGGGTCCTGAATATACAGCCATTATGGAAAAAGCACTGAATGAACGCTGGATCGACTATGTAGACAACGTGGGCAAATCGACAGGTGCGTTCTGCTCGACGACATACAGCAAACACTCTTACATTCTCATTACGTGGTCGGGAAATATGCGCAGTGCTTTCACGCTGGCTCATGAGCTGGGGCATTGCGGACATTTTATGCTGGCGACAAGAGAGCAAAGCTTTACGAACTCTCGTCCGTCACTGTACTTTATCGAAGCGCCTTCCACACTCAACGAGCTTTTGCTCGCGCAGCACATCGTGGAGCAATCCAACGATCCTCGTCTGAAGCGTTGGGTCATTTTGCAATTGATGAATACGTATTACCACAACTTTGTCACGCATCTGCTAGAAGCGAGAATGCAACGAAAAGTGTACGAAGCAGCGCAAAAAGACGTTCCTTTGACTGCCAAACAGCTCTCCGAATGGAAAGGGCAAGTGCTCGCAGACTTCTGGGGGGATGCAGTTGATCTGGACGCGGCAGCAAGTCTTACATGGATGCGCCAACCGCACTATTACATGGGGCTGTATCCGTACACGTACGCAGCTGGTTTGACCGCTTCTACGGCAATGGCAGCAAGCATCAAGCAAGAGGGACAGCCTGCCGTTGATCGTTGGATCGAGGTGCTCAAAGCTGGGGGAACACTAACACCGCTGGAACTGATGAAAAAAGCTGGCGTGGATATGTCAGATCCGCAGCCAATCCGCGAGGCTGTCGCATACGTCGGTAGTCTGGTTGACGAGCTGGAAAGACTGTTCTAATCTGATAAAAAGAAGAAAAGGCTTGTGATCGCAAGGAGTCACAAGCCTTTTGATTTGATCAAGGAAGAAGGAGTAGTCATCATGACCGAATTTACGCAGCGCGCACTAAAAATTATTGCCGGGATTCCAGCGGGCCATGTCATGACGTACGGGCAAATTGCTGCGTTGGCCGGGAGTCCGAGAGCTGCCAGACAAATCGTTCGCATCCTTCATTCCATGTCCAAAAAGCACAAGCTTCCATGGCATCGAGTCATCAACGCCCAAGGGAAGATCGGATTGCAAGATTTGGATTCGTTCACGCTGCAAAAAATGGCCTTGGAAAGCGAAGGGATAGTCGTGTCAGCAGCAGGAGAAATAGAGTTGGAGCAATATCAGTTTCACCCACAGGTAGTGGATGAGCCGGTATTCTAATAACCTACCTCTACTGAGGCGATGACGATATAGGCAAGGTCGTTCTTGTCCTCTTTTTCAGCGATCACGACTCCACTGCTTGTCAGCATGCCGCCATCGACGATTTCGAAGGAGACTTCCCCGTAAGGCAAGGCTTTACGAACCGTTTCCAGGTCGAGCTTGTCCTTGTCTGCAGGAACGGCAAGTCTCACATTTACTTTCATGTTATGGATATCGTTTCCTGGCAAGACAGAACGCAGTCCAGGCATCGAATTATGATGGATGGCATTTTGAACAGCACGAACTGCGGCTTTGGTGACGTTTTGTCCATGCATGTCGATGCCCATTCCTATTTCAATAAACATTACTTTTTCCATTGGCTTGTTCACTCCTGTTTTATTCTACTTTTCTACCATCCTTATCTTACCACGAAAAGGAATGCTTTTTTCTCTCATCTGTATTGTGTTTATCGTCAAGACATGTCATCATAACATGTTGGTATCTATGCTTGACGATTCTTTACATTAATTGGAGGCAGGTCACAATTGGAACGTTATCCTTTTGCCTACGATCCGTCCCAGCCGTTTATCTCTCAGGTGAGCGATTGGGTAGCGGACGTTTTTTATGAAGTATTGCCTGAGGCTGGATTCGAGGTGCGTGATGAGCAAATCTACATGGCCTTTCAGCTTGAACGGGCTTTTATAGAAAAGCAAACGATTTTTGCAGAGGCAGGAGTAGGCACGGGAAAAACATTGGCTTACTTGCTGTACGCTATCTGCTATGCGCGATATACCCGTAAGCCCGCCATCATTGCCTGTGCGAATGAGTCGTTGATCGAGCAGCTCGTAAAACCAGAAGGCGACATTGCCAAACTGGCTCGTCATCTCAACTTGACGATTGACGCGAGACTCGGAAAATCTCCGGACCAATATGTCTGTTTGCGCAAGCTGGATGAGGCGAGATTCCAGCCTGAGACAGGGGAAGCTTTCCAGCATATTTATCAAGAGCTGCCTTCCTTTGTTCATACACATGAGGCCTTGCAGTCGTTTTATCCGTACGGGGATCGCAGCGCATATCCTGATCTGGATGATCAAGAATGGGCGCAGATGAACTGGGATACTTTTCAAGATTGCTTTGTGTGCGATAGACAGCATCGCTGTGGGCAGACCCTGTCCAGAAATCATTATCGTCAGTCCGCCGATTTGATCATTTGCTCCCATGACTTTTATATGGAGCATGTGTGGACCTATGAGATCCGCAAGCGCGGAGGTCAGCTACCGTTGCTGCCACCGCATAGCGCAGTCATTTTTGACGAGGGTCATCTGCTGGAGCCTGCTGCCCAAAAAGCATTGACGTACAAGCTGAATCACTCCGTCTTCGAAGAAACGATTACGCGTGTCTTGAAGGGTGAGATCAGGGAAGAGCTCGCCATTGCCATTGAAGAAGCCATTGCTCAGAGCGAGGAGATGTTCTCCCGATTGAACGAAGAGAGCAAGGCTGTGATGGGCTCCAACCGCAAAGAAATCTATTTTCATCCAGAACTCCTTGCAACCATCCACCGTTTTACGAGTCTCGTCAGTTGGATTGAGGAAGAGCTGGCGCTAGAGGGTGGACTGTATACGTTGGACGAGTTCCAGCTGCGAATTGTCGAGGAGCATCTGGAAATGATGCAGCTGGCACTGGGACTTTTCCAAGACCCGGATCACGTCATTTCCTGGATGAGTGAAGAGATTACAGGGCCGACCTTGGTCGTCATGCCAAAAAAGGTGCAGGAAGTACTGGAAGAGCGCGTCTTCTCACAAAAGATGCCGATAGTCTTTTCGTCGGCGACTCTATCTGTTGATGGATCATTCAACTATGTGGCGGACAGCTTGGGCATTGAGCAATATCTTTCGTTCTCGGTTGCTTCTCCATACGAGTACGACAAGCAAATGGAAGTATACGTACCAACACTATCTGCGACCGACTCCTTTGCGGAAAAAATGAGACAGGCTACCCAATTGCTGCAAAAATCAGCGGGTAGTGCGCTGTTGTTGTTTTCCTCCATGGAGGAATTACAGCAATTCAAGGCCGCTATCAAAAACGAGCCTACCTGTACGAATCTGCGATTCTTGTTCGAAGGAGATGCTGAAATCAGCCATCTGATCTCTCAGTTCCAAAACGACGAGAAAAGTAGCCTCTGTGCGGTGAGTCTGTGGGAAGGGCTAGATGTTCCGGGGCCTTCGCTGTCCAATGTGATCATTTGGTCACTGCCATTCCCGCCGAATGATCCGGTGTTTACAGCAAAAAGAAAAAGTGCAGCGAATCCTTTCGACGAGGTAGATATGCCTTACATGCTGCTGAGACTGCGTCAAGGCATCGGGCGATTGATCCGTTCGAGAGAAGATAGCGGCCTGGTATCGATCTTGAGTCCGCAATTGAGCCAAAATGACAAGCTGAGACAGCAAGTACAGGATGTTTTCCCAGCTGGGGTAGAGTGGAAAACGTCTTTGGACGGTGTATTGGCGTAACGAAAAAGCAGGAGCCTGCGTGGCCTCCTGCTTTTTTCTATGGTTATTCCGGCATGTTCCCGACGGTAGGGTCGACGATGAAATCTGGCTTGAAGCCTTCATATTTTACTTCGGACACCATTCCTTGCGCGGCATGACCTAGATCATGGCAGTGGAACATCCAATCTCCTGGATTGTCAGCTTCGAAGGCGACTACATAGGATTCACCCGGTAAAATGTTCAGCGTATCTTTAACCAGAGGGGAGCCTGAGATAGGCTGTCCGTTTTTGCTTACTACTTGGAAGAAATGTCCGTGCAAATGCATCGGGTGGATATCTTTTGGTGATTTGTTCACCAGCGTGACTTTGACCAGATTGCCTTTTTGGACGTTGAGCGGAGGGACATTCGGAAACGTTTTTCCATTGATGGTAAAGGCCATTTTTCCATCTGCCGTTTCCGTGTTCAGATCCATTTGATACGTGATGTCATACTTCTGCTCCAGCGCAAAGCTGCTTTTTGCAGCTTCACCGTATTTGGTGATGTCTATCATTGGCATATCGTCAGCTTCTGATTTGGCTGTTTTTGATTCCGAGCCTTCGTAGACAATGGGCACGACAAGGGACTTGGCACCTGGATTCGTGCTACGCTCCTCTAGTAACCATTTGCCAGAATTGTTTGCGACAAATTCGAGATCATATCGTTCTCCTGGTCCGATATTGAGGAGTTGGCCTCCTACAAGGGGTGGATTATTGATGGGTTGCCCGTCTGTTGCCACGATTTTAAATTCATGACCTTGCAGGTTCAGCTTGTGGTTCAAGTATCCGGCATTGATCAGGCGGATTCTGACTTTCTCTCCTTCTTTAACAGATAGCGGCTGGATTGCCGATCCTGTTTTTCCGTTCACGGAAAAGATCGTATACATCAACGGCATCATCTCAGCGTCACTCATGGGCATCTCCATACCGGGCATGTTGTGACTTCTAGAGGACGAGTTATCGGGAGGAGGGGCACTCATGCCGTGGTTCATGCCATTTCCGTGCATTTCCGCCATGCGATCGTCCTGCATCCATTCATCCAGAACGAGGGTAAAGTCCTTATCAACTGGTACTGCAGTAGCCGGTTCTACCACAAGAGAACCGTATAAGCCTTTGTCTACCTGCTTGGCGCTGTTTTGATGTGAGTGGTACCAGTATGTCCCGGCAACATCCACCTTGAATTTGTAGGTGAAGCTTTCGTTTGGTCTTACGGCATTTTGGGTCACGCCAGGGATTCCATCCATGTTATTCGGGACAGGTAAGCCATGCCAGTGAATGGTGACCGGCTCGGGCAATTCGTTTTTCAAGGTCACACTGATGGTTTCCCCTTGTTTGACACGAAGCTGTGGACCTGGCACGGTTCCATTGTACGTCCATGTGTTTTTCATGGTCTTGTCATCGAGGTGGAGGATATTTTCTTTTGCCGTGAGGGTAAATGTATTGCCTGTAAGCACATCCACCGACGAGTCGCTGGATGCGGGAATCTGTTGAGGTTGAGCTTGTGCGGATGTTTCGGGTGAAGAATTCATGCTGTGTCCATTATGATCCATCGTAGTATTCTCAGTGGTAGTGGAGCAGGCGGATAACAGCAAAACGCCACCTAGAACCAAGGGATAAGCCCATGGGCGCATTTTCCATTTGTTCATGTGTACTTTTTCCTCCTTTGGGCTGTTGGAGAAAGCGTACCAAACGATTGTGTAGAAAACATGAAGACAGGATGTATGACACTTCTGTTACGCATTTTGCAAAAATGGGAAAGTAAGCGTGAACAAATGCTATAATGGAGTATCGTACATATAAGTGATCAGTAGAATCGGACAGGGATGGTGTTCACGTTTGGGTAACGTAGATTTTGCGAGCTTGCCTTGGAATGTTTTTTGGGTTGGAGTCGCTTATTTTTTGGTCACAGGAGTCTTTTTCTGTCTTGGATTTATGCGATTGCTCTCCGAACGGGTGAAAAGTGGCATCGTATGCATGGCGATTGCGGTTGTCAGTGGTGGTTTTTTCTTACATTATTTGTTTACTCATCATATTTAAATTTGAATAATCAAGCAAAATCCTCGTCGGTGCTGGTAATCGATGGGGATTTTATTTTTGTCTTGTGTTTCCCGTTTCAATTGGCGAAAATGGTAGTGATAGGGGAATAACCGTGGTTGATGTCGCTTTCCTTGGGGGATACCGATTCAATAGCAAGGATTCCTCACAGATTGGAAGACGTTATACATACTAGCTTTTGGATTTGGCATGGCACCATGCAGAAACTTATTGGCTCAGAGGTTTATCAACAAATGACAATCAGGAATGTCAATACAACTCGCAAAATTTACGAACTGATGCAGGCTGTTGATCAGTAATTCTTTTGTGACAAGTAAACACGTTGCATTTTGCATCTGACAGTGGTGGTCTGCGATGATCTACAATCGTGAAGCTGATGGGGAAAGGTATACCAGCAGCTTTTTTTTGTTCCGCGTTTTTACCGGGCAAAAACATCATCAGAATGTAAACAGTTTGTAACGAGTTATCCCCCGAAACCGTCATATAATCAGGTTACAAACAACGATTCAACCAGAGTTTCGCGTTAGACAAGGACCGGGTAATTTCCTTGTGAGACCATCTATTATAAGGAAGGTGTGATGCATATATAAGGGAGTAAGCGAACGGAAAACAACGAGACAGTGAGTAGTTCATCACATCCTGAATACGGGCAACGATGATGGGAAGAATTCATTTTCCAAAAAAGATAATGAACGAGACCAACCCCGTTTTCTCCACGATTCCAGAAACAGGGGTTTTTGCATTCATAGAGCACGCAATTCCCGATGTGTAATGACTGCCCCCAACACCAAAGGATAAAAACAGAACGGAAATAAAAGGGGAGAATGCAGATGTTTTGCATGGCGAGCACGAAGAGTCACCAAAAAAAATTAAAAAGGAAGATGAGTACAAAAAGAATCAATAATCAGAACGAATTAAACACTCGCCAATATGCAACGACAGGAGGCCACCAGCATGCCTGAGCCGATCAAAGGCGTAAGCAGCAGCCGCTACATGGCTGGGATCGACGGGCTTCGTGCGCTGGCGGTACTCGCAGTCATTATTTATCACTTGAATTACGATTGGGCACCCGGGGGATTGTTGGGTGTCGGTATTTTCTTCGTTTTATCGGGATATTTGATTACAGATTTATTAATTGCAGAATGGAATCGGAATGGCAGACTCGACATGAAAGACTTTTGGTTGCGCCGAGCCAGAAGATTGCTTCCAGCCTTGTTCCTTATGCTGTTTGTGGTTATGGCAGGGGTAGCCATCTTTTCGCCAGCCCAGTTCGTAACCATCCGCGGAGATGTAGGAGCAGCCGTTCTGTACGTAAGTAACTGGTGGCTGGTCTTTCATGACGTCTCTTATTTTGAAAAATTCGGTCCACCTTCACCATTAGGCCATCTGTGGTCATTGGCAGTAGAAGAACAGTTCTATGTCGTTTGGCCGCTGTTACTTGCGCTGGGACTCCGCTTCCTGAAGCGCAGGGGGCCAATCATGATCATTACTTTGGTGCTGGCTGCACTATCCGCCATCTCCATGGTCGTTTTGTATGAGCCAGGTCTTGATCCGAGCCGTGTTTATTACGGAACGGACACACGGGCATTCGGGTTATTGATCGGTGCCGCACTCGCCATGATGTGGCCGAGTCGCTTCCTTACGGCGAACATTTCACAAAAAGCGCGAATTACGCTTGATCTAAGCGGTCTCTTGAGCTTAGGAATTCTTTTGTACAGCATTTGGAACACGAATCAATATGATGATTATTTGTATGAGGGCGGGCTCGTCCTTTTGTCTGTCGTCAGTGCCGTACTGGTCGCCGTACTCGCACATCCGGCAAGTAGCTTGGCGAAGTGGATGGGCTGCAAGCCACTGCGTTGGATTGGTGTTCGATCTTACGGTATTTATTTGTGGCATTACCCTGTTATCGTTTGGACGAATCCGTTTTTAGCGGAAAGGGAGTGGATGGCGGTACCTGGAGCGGTTTTGCAGCTCCTCGCAAGCATTTTGCTGGCATCGTTGTCATTTAAATATCTCGAAGAGCCTATTCGTCACGGTGCATTAGGCAGGATCTGGCATCGCTCCAATAAGGTTGGGCAGAAAACAAAACGGTTAAACCGTGTATTGGCAACTGGTTGCGCGATCGCTCTTTGTGTCACGTATTATGGGATCGCTTCGCTTACGTCAGATGCGACCGCTGGAAATGTGACGCAGCCACAATCAACGGAGGCGGTCACCGAGACAAAGGTCCCCGACAAGCCCCATGGTCCTGAGGTGCCAATCGAAGACAAGAAGTCAGAGACGGTCCAAAAACCAGCTACTCCACCGGCAAAACCGAAGCCAAATAACAATGCACAAAAGCAGAAGCCTGTAGAGAAGCAGAAAGATTCGAATGCTTCCAAACAGCCTGACCAAAAACAGGAACCGATCAAAGCGATAGGCTCCGGTAAAGGGATCACTGTAATTGGTGACTCTGTCATGCTCGATGTGGCTCCTTATCTGGAGAAACTATTGCCAGGGATCGTCGTGGATGCCAAAATCGGAAGGCAAATGTCGAAAGCTCCTGACGTAATTGCGCAGCTCAAGGCAAAAGGTCAATTGGGAAATCGCGTCGTGATTGAATTAGGCTCGAACGGCGCATTTAGTAAAGGACAGCTCGACAAGCTACTGCAATCACTGGATGGTGTAGAGCAAATCATTCTCGTCAATTCTCGCGTACCTAAACCGTGGGAAAGCGTCGTGAATAAGATGCTGGCGGAAACGGCTACAGCCCATCCGCATGTCGTTCTTGTGGATTGGTATGCGGCAAGTGAAGGGCAAAGCTCTTACTTTTACAAAGACGGTGTTCACCCGAATAAGGAAGGCTCGCAAAAATACGCGGCACTCGTGGCGAGTGCAATCGCGCCGACGGAGCCAGAGAAGAAGCCGGAAGTGAAAGAGGAAGAGAAAGAGAAAAAGTCGGCAGTAGAAGAGGCAGGGCAGATTGATACACACAATTCAGTATTGGAAGCAGAAGGGCCTGAAGTTAGTTCAACGGAAATAGTGAATTGAAACAAGAGGACAAAAGACATGAGATCGAAAAAAGATCTCTGTTTTTTGTCCTTTTTTACACTTTTGAATAAGTAATAAGAACTAGGTCTTATTACCCCTGTATAAAAACGCAGAAATACCGATTAAAAGATTATGTGTAAATAACTGGTTAGAATGGTTGCTTTTATTTTTATGTTACAAAAGGAGTAGTTTAATCATGGAAAAAATAGAATGGCTTCAACAGCTTTCCGAAAGACAACCAGAGGATGCCACAACTTTTTATTGGCTAGGGAAGGAATTAGCGAGTAACAGCCGCTGGCTAGAAGCGATAAGTGCATTCTCTAAAGGGCTGACATATTGCGGCGATGATCACGAACTCAGAAATAACCTTCTGCAAGAATTAACTACATCGACTCAGCAATTACAACAAAGCACAAGCGAAAGAAGCTTAGGTCCAATCATTCGTAATACAGAAGACCCGTTAAACAATGACCAAAACGAAGAAGTGGTCTCAGATGAGACGTGTGACGGAAGTGAAACCTATACCTATTCGATAAAAAACAATCCAGGCTTTCAAGTTATTGATGGGGGTCAGAAACCAGAACCGACTGAAATTACAAGCTTAAACAAGGTAACTTTTGCAGATGTAGCGGGATTGGTGGAGTTGAAAAAAACGATCCAAATCAGAATCATTAGCCCGTTTTTCAACCAAGGACTATTCTCGAAATTTCGGAAGAAGATCGGTGGAGGAGTACTTCTCTATGGACCTCCTGGTTGCGGAAAAACTTTTATTACTCGCGCGACTGCTGGAGAATGCAAAGCTAACTTCTTTCCAATACATATCACAGACGTGTTAGACCCATATATCGGCGTAAGCGAACAAAATCTGAAGGCGATGTTTGAAAAAGCTCGTGCACAAAAACCGAGTATCATGTTTTTTGATGAGATTGATACGATCGGCTACAGTCGGTCCAAGTCTTCTAGTAGTTATATGAGGGGTGTTATCGATACGTTTCTAACTGAAATGGAGGGCATTGATACGAGTACAGATCAAGTGCTTATTATCGGAGCCACGAATATGCCATGGGACGTAGATCATGCGTTGAAACGCCCAGGCCGTTTTGACCGATTAGTGTTCGTAGCACCACCTGACCTGGAAGCGCGTAAGCAAATTTTTGAGTTAAAACTAAAGGGTCGTTTCTCGAAGGACATCGATACCTATACACTGGCAAAAGCGACCGAATTTTTCTCAGGAGCAGATATTGAAAATGTGATCGAACGAGCTACGGAAGCGGTTCTCGAAGAAATCCTCGACTCAGGCGTAGAGCGGCCCATCATGATGAAGGATATGGAGAATACTCTACAGGTGGTAAAGCCTACCACAATAGAGTGGTTGCAAACGGCCAAAAATTACGTGAAATACTCCAATCAAAGCGGGTTGTATAACGATGTGGAGCATTATATCAGGCAGTTCGGTAGGTTGATATAGTCTTCATCATTAGTTCAGGGGGATGGATAAATGTCGACCGAGAATTTGACAAAGGACAATCAAGTAGAACAGATCATAAAAAGAATGGACTTTTTTTATGAAAATCGAAAGTATGATCATGTGCTGGAAGAATACGGTCAATTAATGCGTCATGTTCCAGATCATTATGATGGGACATTACAGGCCGGTTGGGCGCATTATTATTTAGGCCAAGATGAAGATGGAGCGCAACTCCTCAAACGTCTGGTTAGCTTGTATCCCGAAGACGACAAAGTACATTGTTTATTGGGACTGTTATATCGAGGGCTGTATCAATTTGAGGAAGCGATCTTTCATGGGAAAAAAGCAATTGAAATCAATTCAAATAAGGGGTTTCATTATTTGGATCTTGCTACTACTTTGAATGCCAAAGTTCAGGATAAACACGGTGATTCCTTTATTTTTACGGGGATAAAACACCCGACGATTTTAGAAGAATATAAGCTTGAACTTGACACAATTGTTGAACTATTACAGACCGGGATGAAACTCATGCCAGATAGTGCGTCAATGCATGGCCTGTTAGGTTTCACATACCTTCGTTTGTGTATGTTTGAGGAAGCCGAAGATGCCTTTAAAACCACTCTGGCTTTGAACCCTCAATTTGTGAAGTATTATGTAGTGTACGGTAAGTTGCAATATTTTTTAGGAAGAAAAGATGAAGCAAAAAAGCTGGTACATTTGGCACTAACTATTAATCCCGAAGATAGTACAGCATTAGAAATAGCTCAATATATGGATAAAGAGGGTGAAATCGATAAATATGGTGCTATTTATGCTGTTCAAATCAAAAGTCTTCACAGACGTATTGTGCAGTTGTATCCGAAAAGTCAGGTTCATCACCTTCGGCTGATCAAAATATTATTTCATTTTGGGGAAAATGAACCTAGAAAAGAAATAAAAGCCTATTTGAAATTAAATCCGAATGATCTTGAAATGAATCTTAGCTATGGGAAGATTCTTTATGACAATTTGGAGTATAAAGAGGCCCTTGAGCATTTTCGGAGATGTAATACCATTTTTCTGGATAATGAGCATATTCAAAATTGGATAGATAGAATATCTGAAAGTGGAAGTTTTGTTATTAATTTTATTTACTGGGGCATAAAACCGATTTATAAGTTGATTATTTGGCTAATTATTTATCCGTGCTTGGTTATTAAGAATAGTCCTGCGATAATTCAATTTATCTACTTAAAAGTAAGGAATTTCCTGAAAGGAGGTAAAGATGAAATATCATTACAATATACAGGAAGAAAATAATCAAATTCAAAAATCAGAAGAGAACGTAAATCTCGATATTGCGTACATGGAAGCATTGTGCAATCGCTATGGCAAGGATTTTGATTTTATTTCGAGTACAAGATTATCTTCAAAACATCTAAAGTTGATCGATAAATATTATGGCATAGCAGACGGGGAATCTATTCTTGCTTTCTATTCCAATAGGTATATTTTTAATAGGGCAAAGGAGGAGATTTTGCTTAGCTCGAAAGGGATTTATTGGCGATCAGGTCAAATGAATCTCGATCCATCGTATTTGACATGGTCACAATACGCTCAAGCTACATCGGCAGTTGATGAGGTTTGCTACATTCAGTTCAGACCTGACCATATATTTCAATCCAGAAGGTCAAATATCCTCACAGAGGTTCTGGAAGATTTTTATGTTTATATGGCATCGCTATTGGTGACAAATAACCCAATTATGTATCATTACGATCAATCTTATAATCACATAGGGCGAATTCCTACCGTCCGGACGTATCATGATAAATGGATGTTGGTCGAGAATGGGATGCCGCTGTATCCTTTGCGGAATAACGATATTCATTGGGTGATTGAAATGGGGCAGGTTGACACGGCGAAGTTACAAGTTTGGAAACTAGGGATGTCAGAATGGGTTTATGTCGAGGAAGTTGCTGAATTGATGAAAAAAGGATAATTTTCATCAAACAATAGCAGATCAGCTCATGGACTTTTTTCTCACTCTCTTGTACGATAGCTAACGGAAGAATAATGCATCGGGTGAAAGAAGGAACAATCATGATTCGGTCGTACTTGCTGTTGCTTTTTTGTGTAACGCTGTGGGGCAGTAATTTTGTGTTCGGAAGCATGCTAGTTAAAGAGTTTCCACCGCTGTTTTTGGCAGATGTTCGCTTGCTTTTCACATCTATGTTTCTGATCATTTACGCGTGGCTGACCAAAAAATTCGTAAAAATCACCGCTCGTGAGCTAGGATTTCTTGTATTGCTCGGATTAATCGGGACGCTGGCGAACCAAACGGCGTATTTCAACGGGCTCTTGACGACAGACGCGACAACGGCATCGTTGATTCTTTCCTTGTCGCCAATCGTCACCGGTGTGCTAGCCTCTTTGTTTTTGAAGGAACAGTTTACATTGCGGATGAAAATGGGATCTGGCTTGGCTCTACTGGGAACATTCTTCGTAGTCGGTATTGGGGCTGGACTCTCGATTTCCAAGGGAGTCTTTCTCATTGTGATTGCCATGGTCACATTCTCGTCATCCATGATCATCATTCGCAAACTGACGCAAACCTTGCAACCGTTTATTGCCACGGTTTACTCGACAACGGTTGGTACTTTGTTTTTGACACCAGCGGCGCTGTTGACGATCGAGCCAGGGGCGCAGATCAGCCACGAAATGTGGGCATGGGCGATGCTCATTTTGACCGCGATCCTCATGCAAGGAATATGTGGAATCGTCTGGAATCAACAATTAAAAGTGGTAGGGACGGGCAAAGCCGCTATTTTCCTTAACTTGCAGCCTTTTGTAGCGATGCTAGTTGGGTTTTTACTGCTTGGCTCACAGGTGACGTCGATTCAAGTGGGAGGCTCCTTGTTAATCGTCGTGGGTGTGATTGTTGCTAGTGTTCAAAAGAAACAAGCTGTTCAGCCATCGAAATCGGTATAGAGTTTGTTAGCCCAAAAGAAAGGGACCTGTCGCACTGGGTCCCTTTTTTGTATCTGTTACCACCCAGATGAACATACATACGCATCAGTGAATACAGGCTTTGGGAAAAAGTTTATTCCTTCTTACTGATATGCAATGAGAAAGAGATCCTGATTGATACTGTTCTTGGTATTGACAATTGGCAACCATGGACAATTTGACACAATCTATGTCCACGAAGAAGATAAGGACTGGTTAGCGAACGGATCAAAGGCTTATGAATTGAGCAATCCAGAAGATCAGAGAGATATCACGATACCTACGCCTGAAACCTTTCAGTCCGATACTAATACACCTTTCCAGGGAGAAGCAACAGGTCTGTTCAAATAGATATAGAATATAATTAGATCTTTCAAGCTGTGAAAAGTCCATGATAAGTACACTTTACTGAGCAAAATAATAAATTTGGAGGGAACTAAATGAAACGTATAACAGTGTTGATTTTACTTACGACGACGTTACTTGGATGTACCCAATCTACAAGCCAGCATACATCCGAGAAACCAGCTAGCGAAATAGAAGTAAAGAATGAACAAACTATCAGTGTGCAGCAAAATGAAAAGAATATATACGTCCCCACAATGCAATATGCAACACCTAGCCAAATGACAAAAGAAGACGTATTGACAAAGCTTATCAATACTATTGATCATTTTGAGACAGCAGAAGGAAAGTTTGAGATGCTTAGAAATGGATATACGAAGTTAGTTGAATACAAGGTTTCCCCACAAGCAGGTTTCAGCACTGTATTCGTGATGAACGAAAAAGGTGTTAAGACGAAAGAACAAACCATTTATTATAAGGACGAGAAGGTATGGTCTGTAGATGAAGTGAATAAAGCGGTTCGGGAAAAAAAGTATCAACTACCAACAAGTAAAGGAACATTAACACCAACGGAAGCCTATCAAAAAAACGCAAACAACGAATCTATCGCATACTATCGAGAGCGACCTCCTATCGGATTAGCCCAAACCTCCCTATTTCCATATGAAATCGCATCTAATTTTGCAGGAGATTTGGACAAATGGGATATAGAAAAAGACAACGAAAAGCTGCTCGGGCGAAATGCGATTGTGATGAAAGGTACTTTAAACAAGAGTGCTTCTAAAAAACAAAATGCGGATACTTTTCGATTCTGGGTTGATAAAGATGCTGGTATTCTTATCAAATTTGAGCTGTATAACGCGAAAGGCGAAGTTGTCGATTATTTGCGAACTTCCGAAATAAAGGTAAATGTTCCTATAAATATTGGCGAGATCGAATCGAGGATCGAGCAATTATAAAGGGACCTCGTATAATTTCTAGCAAGAGAGCAATCGAAAAGAAAAAAGCGTAAGCGGTAATCGGAAAAAGGCATTTTCCCGAAATCACAGGCTTACGCTTTTTGGCGAAAAAAAATCAAGAGGAAGGGGAGGGCAACACACGATAAATTTTTCGCGGTCGGCCTCGGTTCGTAGGTGTTTCTTCCCCGATTTGTTCAATGATGTTGTGCTCTGCCAAATCACTTAATATTCTTCGCGCGTTGCGAGGAGTCATCCCCATCCATTCCGCAATCATCGATGCACTAATATATTTTTGCCCCAATGCTTTTTGGACAGAAATGATTTTGTTAAACGTTGTAATACTGACACCGGCTTTTTTTAGACTTTCGCTGATTTCTTTGTCCTGTGTCCAATATTCGTAGCTGATGCTGTTCGGCTGACGCAGCGGTCCTTCAATCGAACCGTCATGATCAACGAGGATCACGGAATCCTTATGGTTTTTGGCGTGACCGAGAGCGAGCTGTGCATTGCGCTCGGCAGACAATGCTGTGACACCAAAGCCGATACCCATATTCGCATGCGAATGGGTGAGCAGCTTGATTTTTTTCAAAAGGATCGTGGGGTGAAAATCTGGATTGTCTTCATATGATCCACGAGTAGAAAAAATAATGAACTTGGAATTGCCGACCGCGACGAAGCTACCGGAAATCGACTCTGTGTAATCGAGTACGAGCTCTTGCAGCTTCAAGTCGAGGCGCCGCAGCTCGTATGCGTTTGTAGGTTCATTTACGAGCTTTTCCATGTCGGATACCTCAATCAATTGAACAGCAATTTGGGAGCGCTTGAAGTGGAGCGTTTCACCCTCTTGCAGAATTTGCTTGAAAATCTCTCGAAATATGAAGCGCGTGAAGCCCATTCGGTATACGCTGATTCCTTGTCGCTGTAATTCTTCGGTGACGAAAAGCGTTCCAGTGACACAAGCGTCTACCTTGCCTTCCTGGATCAGGCGGGTGTGATAGGCTACCAATTCAGCTCTCTTTCGGAATTCTTTATACGGCTTTAGGTATGGATTCTCACAGTGCAGGCCCAATTCTTCTAACGTCTCACGAAAATGCGCTTCCGAAATGGTATCGAAGCTCACGCGATCTAAAGACAAGCCATCGCGGTAGACCAATTCGAGCAATACTTTGGTCAGGACGCTTGAATTGACTTGCGGATAAAAGGCTTTTTTCTTGCCTATATGCGCTTTCGCCATCGAGTAGGGAGCGACTCCAGAGAAAAACCAGATGTCTGTTTCCAGATCATTTTCGGCAACATAGGTAGGTACTTGCTCCACTCCTTGATAAATAAAGGAGGTGAGCAGGATGTGATCGGAAAACTCACGTCCCACAGCTACCATCGCATCTACGGAATCTTTTGGACCGACTATGCCAACTTTTATCATCAAAATGTCCTCCAAAAAAGTTAAACTACGGAATAAACCATTTGTTAGGAAGGAGATCCATCCTTATTTCGGTATTCTAGTATGTCAGTCTTTCTTATGTAGATTGAATATAACCCATCAAATGGGCAAGCGAGCTGTAAGCGACCACGAAGTTGTAAATAGGGATGTTTTAGGGAAAATTTCCGTATTAATTGTTTTATATTTGACAACTTTCAACAAATTCCTTTATGAATCGACGTAAAAAATAAAAAAATCAGAATTGACATTAAATAATTACGGTACTATATTGTTGAATTAAGGAATGTTTTAGGTCAATTTCCGTTAAAGATTTCTCAAAAGGAGGGAATGTTGAATTTTCTTAATCTTTTTGCAAGTCTGGACTAGGGGGCTCTTATAAGATGTCACGTTATTTACTTAAAAGAATTCTGATGATGGTACTCACCTTGTGGATTATTGTAACGTTGACCTTTAGCCTGATGCATATGATCCCTGGAGATCCATTCGCGTCAGAATCAGATCAATTGCCCGAGCAAATTTTGTTGAATCTGCGTGCCAAATACAATTTGGATGAACCACTGCCAATGCAGTATTTGCTTTATCTAAAAAGTTTGGTCATGCTCGATTTAGGACCTTCTATTAAATCGGAGACACGCGGTGTCAATGATATGATCAAGGATGGCTTCGGAGCATCTGCACTGATCGGTTTGCAAGCGATAGCGGTTGCCCTTTTTTTCGGACTTTTATTCGGAACAATTGCGGCATTAAACCGAAATACCTGGATTGATTATACGGCAATGGTCATGGCTGTATTAGGAATTGCTGTACCCAGCTTCATCATGGCGCCATTGCTCATTAATTACTTGGCAATCAAATGGCCGTTATTCCCAGTAGCGACGCTTACCAGCTGGAAACACTCGGTTCTGCCTTCACTCGCACTTGCTTTTGGACCTTTAGCGATCATTACACGCTATATGCGTACGAGCATGATCGACGTGATGAACCAGAACTATATACGGACCGCTGAGGCGAAAGGAATTCCGACTTTTCTGATAGTGATCAAACATGGAATCCGCAACGCGATTTTGCCAATTGTCACATTTATGGGACCGCTTATCGCGAGTTTGTTAACGGGAACGTTCGTCGTCGAAAAGATTTTTGCGGTACCGGGCATCGGGAAGTACTTCGTCGATGGGATTTTCAATCGGGATTATCCTGTTATTTTGGGAACGACAGTATTCTACAGTGCCATCCTGGTGCTCATTATCTTCTTGATTGACCTGGCCTATATGTTCATCGATCCACGAATTAAACTATCGAGTAGGGGGAGGTAGCCAATGGCGGTAGATCAATCAGTAAATGAGTTGTTTCGACCTAGAGCTCAAAAAGCAGATGGACAGATCGCCCAGATGCGACCGAGCCTGACTCATTTTCAACAAGTAGCGAGAAAGCTCGTTAGAAACAAGCTGGCCATGGTGGGTTTGACCCTGATTGTTTTGCTGATAGCCATGGCGATCATTGGTCCACATCTCGTTCCGTATAGCTATTCCGATCAGAGTCTCTTGAATGCGAATCAGGAAATTTCGAGCGAGCATTGGTTCGGAACAGATGAGCTGGGGCGCGACATGTTTTCACGAACATGGTACGGAGCGCGGATTTCACTGATTATCGGAATATCGGCAGCGTTAATTGATTTGGTCATCGGGGTGACCGTCGGCGGTATTGCCGGATACATGGCCGGTCGAGGCAAAAAGGGAGACCGAATCGATACCATCATCATGCGATTGATCGAGGTCTTGTACGGACTGCCGTACTTGCTCGTGGTGATCATGCTGATGGTTGTCATGGAGCCTGGAATTGTTACCATTATCATCGCGTTGTCTGCAACCGGATGGGTAGGGATGGCTCGTCTCGTACGGGGACAAATCCTGCAATTGAAAAACCAGGAGTTCATCATGGCAGCGCAAGTGCTGGGTGCCAAATTCCCTCGCATTCTGTTGCGACACCTGATTCCGAATACCATCGGAGTCATCATCGTGAACTTGACGTTTACCATTCCGTCGGCGATATTTGCAGAATCTTTCCTCAGCTTCTTGGGCTTGGGTGTGCAAGCGCCAATCGCTAGCTGGGGTACGATGACTAACGATGCACTCGGCGTCATTTTGACAGGGGATTGGTGGAGACTTTTCTTCCCGGCCCTGATGATTTCTTTGACGATGTTTGCCTTCAACGTTTTCGGTGATGGCTTGCAGGACGCATTGGACCCAAGAATTCGCGAGTAACCTCGCCACGCAGATAGGAGGATCAGACATGGCGGATCATTTGCTACAAGTAGAAAACCTCCGCGTACATTTCAAAACGTACGGTGGAGAGGTACAGGCTGTACGGGGAGTTACCTTTCATGTTGATCGTGGCGAGACGCTTGCGGTAGTGGGAGAGAGCGGCTGTGGGAAGAGTGTAACCGCCCAAGCAATCATGGGCTTGATCCCGAACCCGCCGGGAAGAATCGTGGATGGTCAGATTCGTTTTGACGGAAAAGTCATCACGGGGATGAGCAAGAAGGAATTGCTTTCGGTTCGTGGAGCTGAGATCGGGATGGTTTTCCAGGACCCGATGACGGCATTGAACCCGACGATGAGGGTCGGCGCCCAGATCGTAGAGGGATTTGTTCGTACCCAGCAGGTCAGCAAAGAAGAAGCGCGTACAAAAGCGATGGAGATGCTTCGACTGGTCGGTATCCCTGATCCGGAAAAACGGGTCGATCAATACCCGCATGAGTTTTCCGGGGGAATGCGGCAACGTGTCGTCATCGCCATTGCACTCGCCAATAATCCAAAGCTCGTCATTGCAGATGAACCGACGACAGCATTAGATGTAACGATTCAAGCACAAATCCTGGACTTGCTTAAAGAATTACAGGAAAAGCAGCAGCTCTCTATCGTGATGATTACTCATGACTTGGGTGTCGTAGCCGAAATCGCGCACCGGGCCGTGGTCATGTATGCAGGAATTGTGGTGGAAACAGGCAAGGTAGAAGATATTTTCGCAAATCCGAAGCATCCGTATACATGGGGCTTGATGCGCTCTCTGCCGCGGATCGATGGCGTGGAAAAGGAACGACTGGTACCGATTGAGGGAACGCCGCCAGATTTATTCCACCCGCCAAAAGGTTGTCCGTTCGCTCCGCGTTGTCAGTTTGCTATGGAAATATGTGAGCAGCAAATGCCGGACGCTTCCACATTCACCGAGGGTCACCAAGCTGCATGTTGGCTACATGATCCACGGGCACCGAAGCGGGAAGAACTGGTCGCAGCAGGGAGGCAGACGTAGATGAGCCAAGCGTTGGTTGAAGTCAAAAATCTAAAAAAGCATTTTGAGATCGGTAATGGGATTACGCTAAAGGCAGTCGACGGCGTGACTTTCAGCATTAATCGCGGTGAGACGCTCGGGCTTGTCGGAGAGAGCGGCTGCGGCAAGTCGACGTTGGGCAGAACGATGATTCGCCTCTATGAAAATACAGACGGAGAAGTCTTGTTCAAAGGTAAAAATGCCCACCGTCTAAAGGGAAAAGAGGCAGAGCAGTTCCACCGCGACGTCCAAATGATTTTTCAAGATCCGCAAGCAAGTCTGAATCCACGCATGACCGTCATGGATATTATTGCGGAGGGCTTGGATATTCACGGCTTGTCCCGTGGCGCAAGAGCGGATCGGGTCAAAGAATTGCTGGAGCTGGTTGGTTTGTCTAAGGAACATGCGAATCGATTCCCCCATGAATTCAGCGGAGGTCAAAGACAGCGGATCGGGATTGCCCGAGCACTTGCAGTCGAGCCGGAATTTATCATCGCGGATGAACCGATTTCTGCGCTTGATGTGTCGATTCAAGCGCAGGTCGTGAATCTATTAGAAGACTTGCAGCAGGACAGGGGGCTGACTTACTTGTTTATCGCACACGATCTGTCCATGGTGAAGCACATTTCCACTCGAATCGGAGTAATGTACCTCGGCAAAATGGTAGAAATGGCAAACAGCTTCGAGTTGTACGCAAAGCCACTTCATCCATATACACAAGCATTGCTGTCCTCGATTCCGATTCCTGATCCGACAATCAAGCGGGAGCGCATCATTTTGCAGGGCGATTTGCCGAGTCCTGCCAACGCTCCAAGCGGTTGTGTTTTCCGAACAAGATGCCCAAAGGCCGTGGAGCAATGCGCGGCACAGGTTCCTGAATGGCAGGAAGCCGCACCGAACCATTGGGTTGCTTGTCATCTCTATCAGTAGTTCGATTTTCTATCTTAATATATAGGGGGAAACAACGTGAAGAAATTAGCTACCTTTGCCCTGTCGCTCTCGCTCGTCATTCCGGCTCTGGCTGGTTGCGGCGGAAGTGGCGAGTCAGCATCGACTGGTGGTACCACTACCCCAGGCGCTGCTGCCAAACAAGAAGTCGCGTTCAATGCCAAGTCTGAGCCGCCAGACTTGAACCCGCTCACCTCGACGGATACCACGTCCTTCTGGATCATGGATCACTTGGGCGAAGGCTTGTACACCAAGGATAAGGACGGTAATCCGATTCTAGGACAAGCCAAGGAAGTGAAGCTGTCGGATGACAAGCTGAAGTACACGTTCATTTTGCGCGATGATGTGAAATGGACCAACGGCGAGCCAGTGACAGCCGAGGATTTTGTTTTCACGTATATGAAGCATCTTGATCCAGCAACTGCTTCGACTACGGCTTACTTGCTCTATTACATTAAAGGAGCAGAGGCGTACAACAAGGGCACAGGAAAAGCAGAAGACGTGGGCATCAAGGCCGTGGATGCAAAAACGCTCGAAATCGAGCTGGTTGCTCCTACATCGTACTTTGATAAAATGCTGGCTACCCGTTACTGGCACCCAATCAACAAGAAGCAGGCAGAAGCCACTCCAAAATGGGCAGCAAATGCAGATACCTACATCTCAAACGGTGCTTACAAGCTTGTTTCATGGAAGCATGACTCCGAGCTCGTGGTAGAAAAGAACGAGCATTATTGGAACAAAGCGGACGTAAAAATGGAAAAGATCACCTGGAAAATGGTGAATGACGCCACGACTGCTTATCAGATGTACAAGAGCGGTGAGCTCGACTTCAACAAAGAGATGCCATCTGACATTCTCGCGCAAGAAAAATCGAGCCCAGACTTTAAATCCGTTCCTTACTACGGTACCTACATGTACATGTTTAACGTAACGAAGGAGCCATTTACGAATAAAAAGGTTCGCAAAGCATTCGCCATGTCGCTCGACCGTAAAGCCCTGTCAGAAATGGTGAGCCAAGGTGGAGAAACACCAGCTTACTCCATGGTTCCGCGTGGAGCGATGCAACCAAACGGTAAAGACTTCCGCGAAGAGGGCGGAGACTACTTCAAAGAAGATTACGAAGCAGCGAAGAAGTTGTTGGCTGAAGGTATGCAAGAAGAAGGCTGGTCTACGCTGCCAGAAGTTACACTCATGTACAACACTGATGAAAGCCACAAGAAAATAGCACAAGCGATCCAAGAAATGCTCAAGAAAAACTTGGGCGTAGAAGTGAAAATGACAAACCAAGAGTGGAAAGTGTATCTGGATACAACCAAACAAAAGAACTATCAAATGGGCCGTATGGGCTGGGTAGGTCAAATCAACGACCCTTCATTTAACCTTGACTACTATTTGGGTGAAAGCCCGAACAACCGTACGGGTTGGGTGAACAAAGAGTATGATCAGTTGAATATGGCGGCAAAAGTTGAGCAAGACCCGAACAAGCGTATGGAATTGCTTCATCAGGCAGAAGCCGTTTTGATGGATGAAATGCCGTTCATGCCAGTCTACCACTACCAGCAAAACTATTTGGTGAAACCGAATTTAGAAGGTCTCACTTTCCCAGTCAACGCGTTCCCTAGCGCTCGCTGGGCAACAAAGAAATAGAAAAAAAGAGGAGCTTCTCCTCTTTTTTCTCTTTACATACTCCAACGTACAAGTAGCAAAAGAGGAAAGGATGATTCTCGTGATTTTGGACTTTCTGCAAGTGAAATCCGCGTATCAATTGAAGGTGGTGCCGCAGCGTAGAGAGATTACCTTTTTAACGAAGCTGACAGGCATCGCGCAGTTGTGGCGCTGGAATGATGAGGCGAACAGTTCGGAGCAAGTGACCTTTTTGCCTGATCGTGTAGTAGAGGTTGACCATTCCCCATGTGGAACGAAAACAATTGTCGGTATGGACAACAAGGGCGACGAGCGGCAGCAATTCTTTTTGCTGACCGGCAATGGTGTAGTCGTAAAGCCGCTGACGGACGCTCCCGATTACTTTCACTATTTAGGAGGCTGGTCTCCGTGTGGGCAAAAGATCGCGTGGTCCAGCAATCGTCGCAACCCGCGTAGCTTTGATATTTTCGTACAGGATGTCGAGAGTGGTGCGTATGAGGAAGTCTTTCGTTACGATGGGCGCACAACTCCAATCGGCTGGCTGCCAGACGGGACAGGACTCATTTTCAGCGTGCAGGAAACCAACATTGACAATTGCTTGTATTGGTTGGATCTGCAAACGAAGGAAGCACAAAAGCTCGCCATTTGCAGCAAACATGCTCGCTACCATTCCTTGGTACTGTCGGAAGACGGCCAAACGGGATATCTTGTAACCGACCGCGATGAAAACACGAAAGCGTTGTGCCGTTTTTCACTGCGTACAGGAGAGCTGGACAAACTGGTGCATGACTCGAAATGGGACATCGAGGAGGCCAAATTATCCCCGGACGAGACGCTTCTTGCCTTCACGATCAATGAAGGAGGCTACTCCGTTCTTGCTCTCTATTCCTTGACAGAGCAAAGTTGGAAGCGGGTAGAGGAAGCACCACGTGGCGTGATCTCTTCCTTGGCGTGGGTGAGTGATGATCAGCTCGCCTATACGCTGAAAAGCCCTACACTTCCAGGAGACATCTGGACGTACACCATCTCGGAGCAAATCAGCCGCCGTGTAACGAATATTGGCCAATCCGATGTGCTGGAAGATAAACTCATCGAGCCGGAATTGTGCACCTTTCACTCATTTGATGGCTTGGAAGTGCCGTATTTCCTTTATGCCAAAGATACATCTGATCATGCAGAAAAAAAACCAGTCGTCGTCTACGCCCATGGCGGGCCAGAGAGCCAAATTCGCCCAGAGTATCATCCTGTTTTTCAATTTTTAGCGAATGAAGGCTTTACGGTGGTAGCACCGAATGTTCGCGGTAGCATGGGCTATGGTCGGGAATATGTCCAGCTCGATGATCGTCGCAAGCGGATGGATTCTGTCGCAGATTTGGCTTGGCTGGTCAAAGATTTAGGCAACCGCCCAAGTGTTGACCCGAATGCGATTGGTATCATGGGTCGCAGTTACGGAGGCTTCATGACACTGGCTGCGCTTACGCACTACCCCGATCTGTGGGCCGCGGGTGTTGATATTGTAGGGATTTCCCACTTCAAAACCTTTTTGGAGAACACCGGGGCATGGAGAAGGAGATTGCGTGAGCTCGAGTACGGGTTCCTCGGCGAAGACGATGACTTTTTTGAAGAAATTGCTCCTTTGAATCATTCCCATAAGATCACGGCTCCGCTTCTCGTATTCCACGGGCGCAATGATACGCGTGTTCCTGTCAGCGAAGCAGAACAGCTCGTAGCAGACATGAGAGGCAGGGGTCAAGAAGTCGATTTGCACATTTTTGAGGATGAAGGCCACTTTACCGAAAAGCTGGACAATCACATCACGATGAATCAAAAGATTTCCCAGTTCTTTTTGGAGCAACTCGCATCCACCAAGAAAATCGAGGAGTGATTAGGATGACGCAAGAAAAAAGAGGCATAACGGCTGAAGATTTGTATCAAATGCGGTACGCGAGCGATCCGCAGCTATCACCAGACGGAAAAACGCTTGCCTATGTCGAAAATCAAATCGATGAGTCCCACGCCTATCAAAATCACTTGGTTTTACGCAGATTGGATGCGGATGAACCACAGCCCCTGACGGCTGGCTCCCGCGACACCTTCCCGCGCTGGTCCCCGGATGGTTCAAAGATTAGCTTTGTTTCGAATCGATCTGGAAAACCACAGATTTGGCTGATCGAGGCAAACGGAGGAGAAGCAAGGCAGCTCACACATTGCAAAAACGGCGTCAGCAATCCGATTTGGTCACCTGACGGCAACTACATTGTCTTTTCGTCTCTCCTGGATGAGGGTGAAACATTCGCAGATCAGGAGGGGACCGAGGAAAAAGTAAATGCCAAAGCCATTCATGTCGGCAGAATGAAGTATAAATCCGATGATCTCGGGTTCATTTACGAGAAAAACAAGCAGTTGGCCATTGTTCATGTAGAAACAGGCGAGGTTACTCCACTCAGCGATGGCCCGTACAATCATACAATTGGCTCCTGGTCCCCGGATGGAAAATGGCTCGCCATTACGGCGAACCGAGCGGAGGATCCTGATTTTCAGCATAGTATCGACGTTTTTCTTATCCCTTCGGAAGGGGGAGAATGGAAAAAGCTGACCAATAGTAAGGGGACCTTTGCCTATCCAACCTGGTCACATGATGGTAAGAAGCTAGCGTATATCGGAAGTGAATCGGACACCCAATTGTACGCAGCGCAGAAGCGCATCTGGGTGTATGATTTTGAAAAGGGCGACTATACTTGCATCACAGCGGATTGGGACGTTCAGGTTGGCGATTCCACCATCGGAGACATGCGCTCGCCAGGTCACCCGAATCCAGGCGCTGTATGGACAGCGGACGGAAGAGGCATGTATGTTATTGCAAGTGAGCGAGGAAATTCCGGCATTTATCACGTAACACTGGACGGACAAGTCACGAATGTTGTAGCGGGCAACCGGAATATTTACGGTTTTTCGCTGCATGAAAAAGACCAAACGGTGGTTGCTGCCATCAGTGATCCGTTTACGCCGGGCGACTTGTATCAAGTAGGTCTGAAGGACGGAGAAGAAAAACGTTTGACAGCACTGAACAAAGAGCTATTTGCGGGGATTGAGCTCCCTGTTCCAGAAGAAATGGAGTTTGTCGCAAAGGATGGCTGGAAGCTGCATGGCTGGATGCTCAAGCCTGTCGGTTTTGAAGAAGGAAAAAAATATCCGATGGTTCTGCAAATCCATGGTGGTCCTCACAGCATGTACGGAAATACGTTTTTCCATGAGTTCCAGCTGCTCGCTGCAAAAGGTTACGCTGTACTCTATACGAATCCGAGAGGGAGCTTTGGCTACGGAGAGCGTTTTGTTCAGGCGTGCTGCGGTGACTATGGAGGGAACGATTATCGCGATTTGATGACAGCCGTGGAATATGCATGCGACCATTTCGATTTTGTCGATGAGGACCGCTTGGGTGTAGCAGGCGGCAGCTACGGTGGCTTCATGACGAACTGGATCGTTGGTAAAACCAATCGATTCAAAGCGGGTGTAACCGACCGAAGTATTTGCAACTGGGTCAGCTTTTACGGTGTCAGTGATATCGGTTACTACTTCACTGCCGAAGAGATTCAGGCAAATCCATTCACGAATCCGGAAAAAATGTGGCAGCATTCACCGATTCGCTTGGTAGAGAACATCGAGACGCCTCTGCTGATCATGCATGGGGAACATGACTACCGTTGCCCAATCGAACAGGCCGAGCAGCTTTATGTAACGTTGAAGCATCAAGGTAAGGCTCCGGTGTCGTTTGTTCGCTTCCCGGGTGCCAGTCATGAGCTTTCCCGCAGTGGTGATCCTCGGCAACGCGTGTTGAGACTGCAATATACGACAGATTGGTTTGACAGCTATTTGGTTGCACACCAAAAAGAGAAAGTCGAATAAGCCAACAGGAGGTGCCCGTTTGTGAACAAAGAACAAGTCATAAGTAGCGTGCAAGAAAACTTGCCGCAAGCAATCGAGAAGCTGAAGCAATATTTGCGTTTTCCTACCGTATCCGCACAGCATAAGGCCATCCCAGAGACAGTTGAATACGTGGTCAAGATGATTCATGAGGTTGGCGGAGAGACAAAGGTGCTCGACAATCTTGGCGGCAATCCGGTCGTGTATGCGTTTTTTGCAGCAGGCAGTGAAGGAGACGCCAGCAAAACGCTTCTGTTTTACGATCACTACGATGTTCAACCACCTGAGCCGTTTCATGAGTGGAACACGGAGCCGTTTGACCCTACGATCATCGATGGAAAGCTGTATGCGCGTGGTGCTGCCGACAATAAAGGTGACCTCGTTGCACGTTTGACCGCGATTCACATTTTGCAGCAGCAAGCGGGCGGTTTGCCTTGCAACATCAAGTTCCTGATCGAAGGAGAAGAAGAGATCGGCAGCCCGAATCTGGAGCCATATCTTCGAGAGTACAAGGATCTTTTCCAGGCGGATGCCTGCATTTGGGAATTCGGTGGAAAGGACGAAAATGAGCGAATCAGCATGGTTGCCGGGATCAAAGGAATGGCGTACCTAGAGCTGACATGCGTTGGGGCAGAGATCGACATGCACTCCTCTGTCGGTGCGTATGTAGACAATGCAGCATGGCGCTTGGTTCAGGCATTGGCGACAATGAAAAATCAGCAAAACGAAATTTTGGTCAAAGGCTTCTATGATGGGATCGAGGAACCGACAGCGGATGAAAAGAAAGTCGTTTCCGAATTGCCGTTCAGTGAAGAGGCGACCGCAACGCTATACGGTTTGAAACGCCCATTGATTACCGCAGCAAACAATGTGGACCCACGAGAAGCTATGGTTTTTCACCCGACCATGACCATTTGCGGTCTGGAAAGCGGCTATACAGGAGAGGGCGCGAAGACGGTACTTCCGAAAAGCGCGATGGCCAAGTTGGATTGCCGCCTTGTCCCAGGACAAGATCCACAGCATATCATGAATTGCATCGAGCATCATTTGGAGAAGCATGGTTTTACGGATATTACCGTCACCATGATCAACGGACAAAAAGCGTATCGATCTGATTTCCACCATCCGTTTGTTGCTCACGTGCTGGATTCGGCTCGCGCCATTTACGAACATGAACCAGTGCTTTCTCCAAACGCGGCAGGCACGGGGCCGATGTATATTTTCGGGGAACAGCTGAAGCTTCCTGTTGTCAGTACAGGGGTAGGCTGGGTTGGTTGCAAAGTACATGCGCCGAACGAATCTATCCGTTTGAAAGACTTCGAGGAAGGCATTGCCCATATGGTTGTCATGCTCTCCGGATTTGCCAAAGCGCTTTCAGAGTAGCGACATACGAGTGAAGAATCATGCAATTCGATAGCGAAAAGGGGACCTTTCGTGTAAAAGGTCTCCTTTCCTATTTGGAACCCTCTCGCAGCACTTCCAGAGTGGACTTTGCTTTTGTAAACCATGTACAATCGTAAATGATAGTATACATACATTTACAGGAGGCGGAATGCGTGAACAGCGATACACATCCATTCGAAATCGCAACCTTTGCAGGCGGATGCTTCTGGTGCATGGTCAGTCCGTTTGACAAGATGCCAGGCATTGAAGAAGTCGTCTCCGGCTATACAGGCGGTCATGTCGAAAACCCAACCTATGAACAGGTATGCTCTGATACGACAGGACACTACGAAGCGGTCCAGATTACATATGATCCGTCGCACATCTCATACGAGGAATTGCTGCAAATGTTTTGGAGACAAATCGACCCGACTGACGCTGGTGGTCAATTCGGTGATCGAGGTCAATCGTATGCGCCAGCGATCTTCTATCATAATGAAGAGCAAGAAAGGCTTGCGCAAAAATCCATGCAAGAGCTAGATGCGAGCGGTCGTTTCCAAAAGCCCATTGCAACGCTGATTTTGCCAGCCAAGCCGTTCTATCCAGCGGAAGAATATCATCAGGACTACTATAAGAAAAATTCCGTTCGCTACCAATACTACCGGGCGGCATCAGGCAGAGCGAAATTCACAAAGGAAGCATGGCGCGACCGTGCAAAACAAGAAGAATTGAAAAAAATCTTGACCCCGCTCCAGTACGAGGTGACCCAAAATAACGGGACAGAACGTCCATTCACGAATGAATTCTGGGATCACAAGGAAGAGGGCATCTACGTAGACATCGTCTCCAACGAGCCTTTGTTCAGTTCCTTGGACAAGTTTGATTCCGGCTGCGGGTGGCCATCCTTTACCAAGCCATTGCAAGAGGAAACCGTAACCGAGCATGTGGATTTGACACATAATATGATTCGTACAGAGGTTCGCAGCAAAGAAGCAGATTCTCATCTCGGCCACGTTTTCGAGGACGGTCCTGGAGAAAATGGATTGCGCTACTGCATCAATTCAGCCGCATTGCGCTTCATTCCGAAGGATCGTTTGGAAGAAGATGGCTTCGGGGCGTATAAGCGATTATTTGAAAAAGAATAGAGCGTGGACCGCTACTCTCTGGGGAACATGGGAGAAGGGCGGTCTTTTTGCTAAACATACTACTAGGTAAATCATAAGAGCATGCAGGGAGGGGCCAATCTACACACAGACATCCTTTCACAAACGAATTGGACTGTTACTCGCAGCAATCATGGTCGTCTTTCTCTATAAAACATGTAACGAAAAGCCGGCCAATTATGTCATAATAGGTACGTACTTTTATGACCTACATAATTGGATCAGCTCCAAAACGAAAGGGACGTTACAATGAGAAATTTTCGACACCGACTCTTGCATCCGCTCGTACTCGTTACGGCATTGACATTTGTGTTGTCTGGTTGTAGCAGTACGGCTGCTCCACAAGAACCCCAGACACCACCATCTGTGGAGACGCCAACTCCTCCAAAGAAAGAAGAAGCGAAGCCAAAGGAGGAGACCACCTCTCCACCTGCTGAAACACTAAAGCAAGAACAACCGGAGCAACCCCAGAAAGCGAAGCCAACGGAAACGAAGTCAGGAGAAAAGCCATCAGCGGGTCAGCCGCCTGAGCTGTCGTTCCCGGACATCGAGGTCGTGGGTGAGCCTGAGAGTGTTGCTGTACTGGTGAACAAGCAACGCAAGCTTCCGGAGAGCTATCAGCCAAATGATTTAGTGTTTCCTAACGTCCCTTACTTGCTCCCGGAAAAGAGTGAGAAACGCAAAATGCGCAAAGAAGCAGGGGGGGCGCTTGAGCAATTATTTGCGGCAGCCCAGGCTGATGGTGTCCAGTTGGCGGGTGTGTCTGCCTATCGCTCCCACGCGTACCAGAAAGCGCTGTTTAATCGCTATGTAAAAAAAGACGGCGTAGAGAAGGCAAGGACTTACAGTGCGGTTCCTGGGACGAGTGAGCATGAGACGGGACTGGCGATTGACGTTTCTGGTAAGGATGGCAAATGTGCAGCAATGAGCTGCTTTGCCGGAACCAAGGAAGCGAAGTGGCTGGATGAAAACGTCGAGAAGTTTGGATTTATCATTCGCTACCCAGAGGGAAAAGACGCGATTACGGGCTATATTTATGAGCCGTGGCATTTGCGTTATGTAGGTGTCGAGATCGCCCAAGAAATCCGAGAAAAAGGGATTACGCTTGAAGAATATTCAGGTGCGGTGCCTGTTTCCACACCAACGAATTAAAAACGAAACGCCGATCTCTCACCGAAGAGAATCGGCGTTTTTGCTATGTAGTTATGCTATAATGTTCACGGGTGAAGATAATGGCCGAAAAATCAATCAGAGAACGTATTATTGAAACATCCATGCGCTTGTTTGAAGCAAATGGCTACCACAAAGTGACTGTGGATCAAATTGTGAAAGAAAGCGGAACGTCGAAGGGAGGATTTTATCACAACTTCAAATCCAAGGATGAACTCCTCTACATCATTCATGATCAATTCATTACGTATGTGCTGGAGAAAGCAGAGGAGGCTTACGAGAAGTGGGACACCCCGACAGAACGACTGCAAGCCATCGTAAAATCCTTCGTCATGATGATTGATCTGTACCGCTCGCAGGTTACGATTTTTTATCAGGAAAGCTTGTTTTTAGCTCCGGAGTACTACACGGATATTGAAACGAAACGGGATCGCTATAAAAAAAGTATGTTCACCGTCATTTCGGACGGGATCGAATCGGGTGAGTTCCGTCCGGAGCTGCCTGTGCCGATTGTGTCCATGGCTATTTTTGGCATGGTGAACTGGATTTACAAATGGTATCAAAAATCAGGGACGTACTCGATCGAGCAAATCGCGGATATTTATGCAGATATGGTTCTTCATTCCGTCTTGAAATCAGAATCGATGGAAAACCCGGCATTTCAACGTTTTTTCCTGCAATCACAAGAAAATCCCTTCAAGTCATTGTAAGGGTGCTAACAAGGATCATGCGGCTACACTCAAGCTTTTCGATAGGAGACAGGGGCATAGTCGCTTGATGGTCCCATCTAAAACAACTCGATCAGACCAACTGGTTGGTCTGTACTAGTATTCTGACATTTGTTATAATATCAAAAAGACCAACTGGTCGGTCTTGCGTAATCATTAGAGACCAACTAGTCGGTTCGTGAGGTTGTGCCAGTCAGATTCGGGAATAGGGGAGGAATAGTCGTGCTTACCATTTACGAATTACGAGAACTTGTGAAGTTATTGGAGCAGACGGACATAGAATCTTTTGAGGTAAATGACGAAGATTCTTCTTTGCGTATTAAACGAAGAAATGGAAATCAAGTGACATCGGTACATCAAGCCCCCGTACAAACGAAAAGCGCGCCAATCGTGACGGCGGCACCCGCTGTCCTTTTGCCTAAAACAGAAACGATTGAGCGCCCGGTCGTAATAATCCCTGCGGAAGCGCCTCAGAAATCGGCGGAAGTGACGGAAAACTTGTACAAAATCCCTTCACCTATGGTCGGAACCTTTTATGCAGCGCCTGCCGTTGACGCAGCACCATACGTATCCGTAAATGATCGAGTAGAGCCTACTACTATTGTCTGTATTGTCGAAGCCATGAAGCTGTTTAACGAGATTGAAGCAGAAGTAAAAGGAGAGATTGTCCAAGTCTTGGTGGAAAACGGTCAGTTGGTGGAGCATGGACAGCCGTTGTTCCTGGTGAAGCAAGCGTAATGGAGCAGCTTTTAAGGGGAGGACTCGAAGAGTGAGCAAACATACATGGTTCAAGGAATTCTCCGTTCCCACGTACGAGCAATGGCGGGAAGCAGCAGAGAAATCGCTAAAGGGAGCATCTTTTGATGCCAAGCTACTAACGCATTCGTACGAGGGAATTGTTCGCCAGCCCATTTATCGGTACGAAGATGTCAAAACATTGCCGCATCTGGAAGCGCTACCAGGTGAGGCACCTTTTCATAGAGGGAATCAGCAGCCTAGCGAGCATAAGGAACATAAATGGCAGGTCTGTCAGGAAATCATCGCAACGAGTGCCGAGGCATTTAGTCAGGCAGCCGTAGACGACTTAGCGCGTGGACAAACGATGCTGCATCTGATGGTGGATCAAGCGACATTGGCTGGACTTGATCCGGACGAAGCATTACCAGATACGATTGGTCACAAAGGCATATCTGTTTTTTGCCGAGAGGATATAGAACAGGCATTTCGAGGGGTGAAGCTTTCAGAGGTCCCTCTTTACGTGAACACGGGAGCGCTTGGGTTGCCCATTCTTTCACTCATCCTCGCACATGTTGAAGCGACAGGCCAACAAGCCTTCGAGCTTCGTGGGTGCATCGGGCAAGACCCTATAGCGGTCCTTCTCACAGAGGGCAAGCTCGCTTGTTCCTTGCAGACAGCTTATAGCGCCATGGCAAGCATGACGCAATGGGCAAAAGATCATGCGCCCGCGTTGAAAACGATCTTGGTTCAAAGCAATCCTTATCAGGATGGCGGCGGAAACGCAGTAACCGAACTTGCTTTTTCACTGGCCACAGGGGTCGACTATTTGCAAGCGATGCTTGTGCGGGGGCTTTCCATAGAGGATATCACAGCACGTATGCAGTTCTCGTATTCGATCGGCTCTGACGTCTTCATGGAAATCGCGAAGTTGCGTGCTGCAAGAATGCTCTGGTCAAACATCGTGACGGCCTACGGTGGAACAACGGAAGCGCAGAAGATGACGATTCACGCCAGAACCTCCGCCTGGACGAAGACGATTTACGACCCGTATGTCAACATGCTACGCTCCACGACAGAAGCATTTTCAGCCGTCATTGGCGGAGCAGACAGTCTGCATGTATCCACCTTTGACGAAGCCATTCGCCCTGCCAGCGAGTTTTCGAGAAGAATCGCCAGAAATACGCAAATCATTTTGCAAGAAGAAGCGCATTTGGCAAAAGTGATCGACCCTGCGGGTGGTTCTTGGTACGTAGAATGGCTCACAGACGCATTAGCGAAAAAAGCATGGGAGCTGTTCCAGCAGGTAGAAGCACACGGTGGCATGCTGAGCGCATTAGAAGCAGGCTTCCCACAAGGCTTGATCGCCCAGATCGCGGATCAAAAAGCAGCGAGCATCGATACACGTAAAAAGCGTTTGGTTGGAACCAACATGTATCCCAATACGGCTGAGCAGCCACTGCAGGCCGAGAGTCATCCGAACATACACGAAGAGCGAGCAGCACAAGCACGTTCCCATCGGATGAAGCAGAACGTCTCCTCAGCGCTCAATGAGCTGGCGAAACATACCAATCAGGAATTCGTAGTGCATGCAGTAAAAGCAGTGCTTCATGGAGCGACTGTGGGCGATATCGCCAAAGCCATGAGACGTGAAGATTCGGTGGAGACAATCATCCAGCCACTCCGTATTCACCGGGCATCCGAACGCTTTGAAGCCTTGCGGATACAGGCAGATGCTTACTTGAAAACAACAGGCAAAAGACCAACCGTGTTCCTGGCTACGATGGGTCCAGTGGCAAAGCATAAGGGCCGAGCAGATTTCGCAGCAGAGTTTTTTGCGGTTGGCGGCTTTGACATTTTGCGCAAGCAAGCATTCTCTACGATTGTAGAGGCGGCTGAAGCTGCGGTGGCATCAGGTGCGATGATCACAGTCATTTGTTCGGACGATGCGAGTTATCCGGAGCAGGTCCCACCATTAGCTCATGCAATCAAGCAAGGTGTACCCCAGATGACGGTGCTGTTGGCTGGCTTGCCTGAGGCGGAGCAGCTGGCTACTTATAAGGCGGCGGGTGTAGATGATTGCATCCACATGCGTTCCAATTGCTACGAGATGCTGCGAGAACTTCAGGAGCGGATAGGAGTGAGCTCATAATGAAGCGACCTGATTTTTCACAAATGGCTTATCAGTCCAAACGTGATGTGTCTGATTTGTTTCCCCAACTATGTACAAACTCACAAGGAATGGAGCAAATGTGGCAGACGCTGGAGCAGATCCCTGTAAAACCTGCGTATACCAGGGAAGATGTGGAGGGCATGGATCACCTCGGCTACATGCCTGGTTTGCCACCATATACGCGCGGACCGTATCCGACGATGTACGTGACTCAACCGTGGACGGTTCGCCAGTATGCCGGATTTTCTACGGCGGAAGAGAGTAACGCTTTTTACCGACGGAATTTGGCAGCGGGACAAAAAGGGCTATCGATTGCCTTCGACCTCGCGACTCATCGCGGCTATGACTCCGATCATCCCCGGGTAGTTGGTGATGTCGGGAAGGCAGGCGTGGCCGTTGATTCCATTCTCGATATGAAAATCTTGTTCGACGGCATCCCCCTCGATAAAATGTCCGTCTCCATGACGATGAACGGAGCGGTATTGCCGATTATGGCGTTCTATATCGTGGCAGCCGAAGAGCAAGGAGTATCGCAGGCGGAGCTGACCGGAACAATCCAAAATGACATTTTGAAGGAATACATGGTTCGGAATACTTACATTTATCCGCCAGAAGCGTCGATGAAGATCATTTCCGATATTTTTGCCTACACCTCCAAACACATGCCCAAATTCAACAGTATCAGTATTTCAGGCTACCACCTGCAAGAAGCGGGTGCGACCGCGGATATTGAATTGGCCTACACGTTGGCAGATGGCTTGGAATACGTTCGTACTGGCCTTGCAGCAGGCATCGACATCGATGCGTTTGCGCCACGTCTGTCATTTTTCTGGGCGATTGGCATGAACTACTTCATGGAAGTAGCGAAAATGCGTGCAGGCCGCTTGATTTGGGCCAATCTGATCAAGCAGTTCGATCCAAAAAACGAAAAGTCGATGGCACTGCGGACGCATTCGCAAACATCGGGATGGAGTTTGACCGAGCAGGACCCGTATAACAATGTGGTGCGGACGTGCATCGAGGCCATGGCCGCGGCTCTGGGGCATACCCAATCTCTACACACAAACGCTCTGGATGAAGCGATTGCATTGCCGACAGACTTTTCGGCTCGGATCGCGCGGAATACGCAGTTGTTTTTGCAGGACGAAACCGAGATAACCAAGGTCGTCGATCCGTGGGCTGGCTCCTATTACGTCGAGTCCTTGACTGCCCAGCTCGTGGAAAAAGCGTGGGCGCACATCGAAGAGATCGAAGCACTTGGCGGTATGGCAAAAGCAATTGAGACGGGATTGCCAAAAATGAAAATCGAGGAAGCGGCTGCACGCCGTCAGGCACATATCGATTCAGCGAAGGAAGCCATTATTGGCGTGAACAAATACCGTCTGGACAAGGAAGATCCGCTGGAAATCCTCGAAGTCGACAACACAGCGGTTCGAGAAGCGCAAATCAGACGTTTGCAGGAGCTGCGCAATAACCGAGATGAGGCGAGAGTGCAAGCAACTCTACAGGCCATTACGGAATGCGCGAAAACGGGCGAAGGCAATCTGTTGGAGCTGGCTATTGAAGCGGCGCGAGCAAGAGCTTCTTTGGGCGAAATATCGGATGCCTATGAAAAAGTCGTAGGTAGACACAAGGCGGTCATTCGCTCCATTAGCGGCGTTTACAGTTCCGAATACGCAGATGTCGATGAGGTAGCGGCTGTGCGCAAGATGGCAGACGAATTCGAGCAGTGGGAAGGCAGACGTCCCCGTATTATGATCGCGAAAATGGGTCAAGACGGACATGATAGGGGCGCGAAAGTGATTGCGACCGCTTTTGCCGACTTGGGTTTTGATGTCGATATCGGTCCACTGTTCCAGACTCCTGAGGAAACAGCGAAGCAAGCAATAGAAAATGACGTGCACGTGATCGGCTTCAGCTCGCTTGCGGCAGGACATAAAACATTGCTGCCACAACTGGTGGGAGAGCTCAAGAAGTTGGGACGCGAGGATATTGTCGTCGTCATAGGTGGTGTGATACCAGCACAGGATTACGCCTTTTTGCGAGAGCATGGTGCCGCAGCTATTTTTGGGCCAGGAACAGTCATTCCTGTAGCAGCCCAGCACGTTCTGCAAGAGATCGTGTATCGCCTGGAGGCTGCTGGACAATGACCGGGGGCAAGGCTGACAAGAATTTCTTGAACGTTTCCTCCAAGGCACGTCTCCCACGCTTATCAGTGAATCAATATGTCACAGGCGTACGAGATAGTAACCGAACGGTTTTGGCACAGGCAATCACGCTGGTCGAGAGTAATGCTCCCGCTCATATGGATATGGCTCAAGAGGTGATTAAACAGCTGCTTCCTCATACAGGTCAATCCATACGCATAGGGATATCCGGTGTGCCAGGTGCAGGCAAGAGCACGTTCATTGAAGCATTTGGCAGTATGCTTTGCGAAAAAGGTCATCGTGTCGCTGTTTTGGCCGTTGATCCGAGCAGTACGGTTACACGCGGAAGCATTCTCGGTGACAAGACGCGGATGGAGCTCTTGTCGCGCAATCCACAGGCGTTCATCCGACCTTCTGCCACGGGTGGCACGCTGGGAGGAGTCAATCGGAAGACGCGGGAAACAATGCTGATCTGTGAGGCAGCAGGCTATGATGTGATTTTGGTCGAGACGGTCGGGGTCGGACAGAGTGAGACGACAGTCAGGTCTATGGTCGATTTCTTTTTACTGCTGATGCTGACAGGGGCAGGCGATGAACTGCAAGGAATCAAAAAAGGCATCATGGAAATAGCAGATGCGCTTCTGATCAACAAAGCCGATGGGGAAAACCGCACGCGTGCCTTGATCGCCAAAGGTGAATACAATCGTGTTCTGCATTACTTACAGCCGGCAACAACTGGCTGGGAGACGAAGGCATATATGTGTTCCTCGCTGACAGGGGAAGGCATTGAAGATATTTGGGAGGTCATCGGTCAATTTCGTGAAACCACCATCCAATCAGGTGGCTTCGAGAGCAGGCGCAAAGCGCAGCTACTCGATTGGATGCACAGTATGGCTCAGGACTACTTGCGCGCGACCTTTTTCGGCAACCAGCAAGTAGCCGAGCTGCTTCCCTCCATTGAAGGAGCTGTTGCGAGTGGCGAGATTTCACCGACGAGTGCCGTACAGCAATTAGTGGCGATCTATGAGAGTGCGATCATGAAAAAGGAATAGAGAGATGGTGGCCCATATGAGCAACAATATGTACGAAAAAATTGATGAATTGATGGAACGCAAATATAAAATCCAGCTTGGTGGCGGAGATACTCGCATCGATGCCCAGCATAACCGCGGCAAGTTGACTGCACGCGAGCGAATCGAGCTCCTGCTTGATCCAGACACCTTTATGGAGCTGAACCCGTTTGTTGAGCACCGTGCTACGCATTTTGGTCTCGACCAGATGGAGGCACCAGGCGAAGGTGTCGTGACGGGCTACGGTAAAATCAATGGTCGCCCTGTCTATTTGTTCGCGCAGGATTTCACGGTGTTTGGCGGTGCATTGGGTGAGATGCACGCGATGAAAATTGCCAAGGTGATGGACTTGGCAGCGAAAAACGGCGCTCCCTTTATCGGTCTAAACGACTCTGGCGGGGCACGCATTCAAGAAGGAGTAAGCTCACTGGATGGCTACGGCACGATTTTTTATCGCAATGCCATTTACTCCGGCGTGATTCCGCAAATCTCTGTCATCCTCGGTCCGTGTGCGGGAGGAGCCGTTTACTCCCCAGCGATTACGGATTTCGTGTTCATGGTTGAGAAGACGAGCCAAATGTTCATCACAGGTCCAAAAGTGATCGAGACCGTTACAGGTGAAAAAATATCCGCCGAGGACCTAGGCGGAGCCAAAGTCCATTCGACAGTGAGCGGCAATGCCCATTTTACGGCAGAGACCGAACAAGAAGTATTGGAAGGAGTGCGCAGGCTACTCAGCTTCCTGCCACAAAACAATCGTGATCGCGCACCTGTGATAAAAGAAAAGGAAAATAATGGTTGGCAAGAGGATCTCTTGGAGCTGGTACCTGCTGAAAGCACCAAAGTATACGATGTGCGCAAAGTCATTGAAAAAATCGTGGATCACGGTGATTTCATGGAAGTACAGCCGAACTTTGCCCGCAATATCGTGATCGGTCTGGCGCGTATTGATGGACATAGTGTCGGCATTATCGCCAACCAGCCGAAGGTCATGGCAGGCGGACTGGATATTCATTCATCGGATAAGCTGGCCCGGTTCATCCGTTTTTGCGATTGCTTCAACATTCCGCTGCTGACCTTTGAGGATGTCTCTGGCTTTTTCCCAGGAATCAATCAGGAGCATGGAGGGATTATCCGTCATGGGGCGAAAATCTTGTATGCATACTCAGAAGCAACGGTTCCCAAAATCACCGTGATTCTGCGCAAAGCTTACGGAGGAGCTTATGTGGCGCTCAACTCCAAATCGATTGGAGCAGATGTCGTGTATGCATGGCCGAACGCAGAGATTGCCGTCATGGGTCCCGAGGGAGCAGCCAACGTTATTTTTGCAAAGGAAATCGAACAAAGTGAGGACCCGGCTGCGACTCGCGCAGAGAAAATTGCCCTCTACCGTGAAAAGTTTGCCAATCCCTATGTCGCGGCAAGTCTCGGGATGGTGGATGACGTCATCGACCCGCGCGAAACCCGCCAAAAGGTCGCCCAGGCCTTGGAAATGCTCAGAAACAAGCAGGAAGATCGCCCGTACAAAAAGCACGGGAACATCCCACTTTAGAAAGGAGCTCTGATCGTGTTATGAAGCTGCATGAACTGCGTGAATTTATCAAGCTGGTGAATCAGTCTTCCATTGAGGAGCTGGAATGGGAGAAGGGCAAGACTCGAATCGTAATTAAGAAAAGCGCACCAGCCGAAGTCGTGGCTGTCCATGCGCCTGTACAGGTGGGCGAAGTGCAGCATGGTTATCAAGAGGCAGCCGCCACTGCTGAGTCTGTCGATGTCGTTGCTAAGGTACCTAAGGAAGTGACACAGCAAGTCATGTCTTTGGGAGTAGGACTGTTTTATGCGGAAGTGACAGTAGGGCAGACTGTTCAAGCAGGCGAAAAAGTTGGACGTTGCACGGCTGATGCTCTTCAGCTTTCTACCGACATTACGACTCCCGTTAGCGGCATTATCACCGAAATTCTTGCGGTGGATGGTCAGTTTGTCGATTATGGAAAAGCAGTGCTCGTTGTCAAAACTCAGTAGGAAGGAGTGCGCCTATGTTTACGAAAGTATTGATTGCCAATCGCGGCGAAATCGCTGTCCGCATTATTCGCGCTTGCCAGGAACTTGGTATACAAACCGTCGCTGTCTTTTCAGAGGCGGATCGGGAAGCCTTGCACGTAGAATTGGCGGATGAAGCGTATTGCATCGGACCTACGGCGTCCAAGGACAGCTATTTGAACATGGCACGGATTATGACGGTCGCTCTTTACACGAAGGCAGACGCTATCCACCCGGGCTATGGCTTCTTGGCCGAAAACGCTTCGTTTGCCCAGTTTTGCCAAGATTGCTCGATTACCTTTATCGGTCCCGATCCTGAAGCGATCACCAAAATGGGTGACAAAGCGGTAGCAAAAGCAACGATGAGTCAAGCGAATGTTCCATTAGTACCGGGCACAGATGGCTTGATTGATGACATTGATGAGGCATTGCAGGTGGCGGAGAAAATCGGCTATCCTGTCATCGTAAAAGCAACGGCTGGTGGCGGCGGCAGAGGCATGCGTGTCGCTTTTGACGCCGATGAGTTGTCCAAGGCGATTCGGCAAGCCCAGAAAGAAGCAGAGACGGCATTCGGCAACGCTGGCGTGTACTTGGAAAAATACGTGGAAGAGCCGCGGCATGTGGAGATTCAAATCATGGGCGACAAGCATGGCAACGCTGTGTACTTGGGAGAGCGGGATTGCTCTATCCAGCGTCGTCATCAAAAGCTGGTAGAAGAAGCGCCATCTCCGGCGCTGGACCAAGCGTTGCGCGAGCAAATGGGGCAAGCTGCGGTGGCGGCAGCCAAAGCGGTTTCGTACCACGGAGCGGGTACTGTTGAATTCTTGCTCGACAAGCACGGTCAATTTTACTTCATGGAAATGAATACGCGGATTCAGGTAGAGCATCCCGTGACAGAGATGATCACAGGGATTGACCTGATCAAAGAACAAATATTTGTCGCAGCAGGCAATCCGTTATCCTTTTCACAAGAAGACGTAAAAATGAACGGATGGGCAATCGAGTGCCGAATCAATGCGGAGAATCCTGCGAAAAACTTCATGCCATCACCAGGAAAGGTCATCAATTACTTACCACCTGGCGGCTACGGAGTTCGCGTGGACAGTGCGGTATATCCCGGCTACGAAATCTCTCCCTTCTATGATTCGATGGTCGCCAAGCTGATCGTTTGGGGAACAGATCGCAACGAAGCATTGGCACGCATGAAGCGGGCATTGGGTGAGTTCGTGATCGAAGGCGTGCATACAACAGTTCCATTCCATGAGAAGCTGCTTCGGCACCCTGACTTTGTATCAGGGAATTTCGCTACGAACTTCTTGGAGAAACATACGCTGGAATTGTAAAGAAAGAGAAGAGGGAACAAGCTGCGGGGGTATCGTGGCTTGTTTTTTATTGGGAGCATCGGCCATTATTTTCACTCGTCAAGAAAGGTACTTACAGCCTGATAGTATCCGTCAGGGTCCGTAGAATGGATATCATGCCCACACTCTGCAAAACTGGCAAGCTTTGTGTTTGGCCTTTGGGTCACCATACTTTCGGCTTGATTTTCATCCAATACAAAGCTTTTTTTGCCATGGATCAGCAAGATCGGGCAAGAAGATGTTTCGAGACATTCACTTGGAAAATCGACAGATCAAAACATTCGAGGATCAGGGCACGGTCCACTTATTTGCTGAGCTGACCACTGAAGGTGTGCAGGCTTGTGAGGCTGAACTTTGGCTTGCATCCATGCTGCATATACGGCAGGATGGAAGTGGTTGGTTGGAAGGAAAGGTAGCGAGAAGAGACATTTTATTTTTTGCAAAGTTCTTGATTGGGCTGGGTAAAGAAGTGACTGTACAGCATTCACCGGAAATGTTGGATGGAATAAAAACGTATTTGGCAGAACTAATAAACATTTATTCGCAATGAGGAGGTAGTCATGGCATTACCCAAAAAAGGAACACGGGGTATCACGGTAGGAGAGCAGCGATATCGTTGGGTCATTAGCCCAGCAGCGAAGGGGCTGCTCGCGTTGACAATCCAGCACAACGAAGGTACGGGTCAATTGATTCGCGTGTATGTAAAATCAGATGTGAATGATTTTTGGGTGGAGTTTCCACTTGTGCAGCATTTGGACATGAGAGTGATAAAGCCAGCTGACGTCGCGGCTATTATTGAAGAGGCGATCAAGCTGGGATGGCAGCCTGACAAAAAGGGTGCGCCTTTGCGCTTTGAATTCATCGGTAGTACGCTCGTCAAAAAAGGGGATATATAGCAATACCGAAAGAGGAGTTGATCATCATGTGTCGATATGGGATGTATGGTCCTTATAAACAGATATACGCCTGTTTCACGTGCCGAAAAGTGTTCAAGCAAACCTCCAAGAATGAGTTGACGGAGGAAGAGTGGAGCAAGATCAAGCATAGCTGTCCGCAATGTGGTGAGGGAATGAAGAAGATGGGGCATGATTTCAAGGCACCAAAGCAAACGGATGTGAAGCAGTGGAAAAAGGTTGAAATCCTCTATCAGCACGGATTTGCTTATCATTCCTGTGGCTGTGATGGACCAGGATATCGACCAGCCCAATTACGTGAAGTGAACGAATTTCTCGAAGCGAACAAGCAGTTCAAAACAGAGGGAGAGAAATTGCTGAATAGACTCACAGTAAGAATGTAAAATGAGGCAATCGCTATTTTGACGATAGCATGTTTTGCAAAGCTTTTCCGTATAAAGACAGGGGCATCTGGTCGCCGCTCATGTAATAAAAGATAGCCATGCCATTCTCTAAAGCAAGAATCGTCCATGCCATTTCATCGGCAGATAGACTAGAGTCACTTTCTGTTGGCATCAATGTCTGTATAGCCTTGGAAAGATGATGTACCGCCTCTATAATCATGTTTGACCATCGCTTTCGAACAGATTCTTCTCGCATGGCATAAAGCAAAAATTCCAGGTTTAGCATGCTCCACGTGCGATTTTGTTGCTGAACGGACATAAAATAGGCGTCCATGGCTTCTATAAAATGCGATAATGATGGCTGGTGATCAATTACGTGATGGATATTGGACACATGTAATTGCATCTGACCATCCAAGATAGCGAGAAAGAGATCTTCTTTGGACTGAAAATGAGCATAAACAGCTCCTTTGGTAAAACCAGCATGGTCTGCGATTTTATCAACGGAAGCCCCGTGGAAGCCTAACTGAGCAAAGATTTCAATGGCTGCGTCAATGAGCAATTGCCGTGTTTCCTGTTTACGCTCTGCTTGGGTTAATCTGCGTCTGTTCATTCGTCCGCCTCCTTCTCTTGACAATCATACCATATAGAATTAACATTCCATATAGTATTTAAATCCTTACCGGTATGTATGATATAAATGGCAGTTTTGTAGGATTTAACCGTCTACTATGTCATGCTATTTTGGAGTACGATAGAATAGATCATCTAGTAAGAGGGGACAGTGTACGAATGCAGAGGGAAGAAAGCGTTGCAACGCGGAATCGGCCTATGTCCAATATTTTGGCGCAAACGGTTAAGACGGGGATTATCAAATCGAATCTGATTCCGATGTTTGCCGGATTAACATTGGCTTTATATACGTATCACTTCAGTCTAATGGATAAGCTACCAGAAATCTTATTTGCTACCATCGGCTCTATTTTAATCATGGGCGCAGCGGGTGCATTTAATAACGTGTATGATCGCGATATCGATTCTGTCATGGAGAGAACGAAGAACAGACCTACGGTGACAGGAGAAATATCAACGAAGACGGTTTTATGGCTTGCATCCCTGATGACAATTTTGGGCTTGGTCGCTCTCGTCTTGGCATCACCTTTGGCTGCTATTATGGGTTTTCTCGGACTGTTTTTTTATGTCGTGCCTTATACGATGTGGACCAAAAGAAGGACGGTATACAATACGGAGGTAGGGAGTATTTCTGGCGCAATGCCGCCGCTCATCGGTTGGGCTGCCATTCACCCAGATATCACGCATCCTGCTATCCTTGGTCTCTTTATCATCATGGTCATTTGGCAAATGCCTCACTTCTATGCGATCGCGATTCGTAAGCATGATGAGTATAAAGCGGCTGGGGTTCCGATGTTGCCTGTGGTCAAAGGTGCAAGACGTACCTACATCCAAACAAATGTTTATTTAGTTATTTTAATTGCTAGCAGTTTTCTATTTTGGTCATTAAGCGTTGGTCTTACGTTTATGGCCCTGCTCTTGAATATTTTATGGCTGGTTCTAAGTGTTTTTGGATACCGGAAAATGGATTCACAGAAATGGTCTAAAACGATGTTTATTTATTCGCTGATTCATATGACGGTGCTGTTCTCGACGGTGATTATTTACTCGCTGATGGGCATTATCTTCAAACTGTAAATCAGTGATCATCCAAGCTGCCTTCACTTTGAGGGCGGCTTCTTTTTTTTGCTGGGAATCTTGCAGCATAGCTGGTTTTTCTCCTGTCGAACAAAAAATGGGCGCATGATCATGGAACGAATACCCAACGTCACTTCATAAACCTAGAGTAGCTCCATGAAGTGGCGGAGGTGAAAATGAATGGATGATTTCAAAAAAGAGCTAAAAAAACTGAAGGCTTCTGAAATAAAAGCCGATCAAGTGCACCGTTGGGAAAAACAAAAAATGAATGAAGCGATGCTCGTTCGCGGTCGGTGTGGCGGCTGTGGAAGATGCGGTGGCTGCCACAGATGTGGTCGCTGCAGCTGCTCTTGTAGCTGTTCCTGCAGTTGCGTTTGCTCTTGCAGTTGCTCTTGCAGTTGCTCTTGCTCTTGCTTTTTTCCGTGCTTTATCATATTTGACGAATAATGATCGCACCCCGTATTCTGCTCCTGCCAACCGTTTTGTTTTGGCAGGAGCTTTGTTTTTTTACGAACAGGAATGTGAGACAAATAGTGCTACATAAAATGAGAGTGACATGTCTCGTCACAAATAGACTGATTTCGCAAAGGGAGGGGGAGGAGAATGGATAGGTTGAATCCTGCGATGCGTATAAAAGTGAAGCGGGATACCGTTTATATTCCTGATGCAGATGGAAGTGTCTATTTTCGCAATAACATAGGGACCTTCCGTATGAAGGGTGACATGATCGAACGATGGGTAGACCAATTAATGCCCATGTTTAATGGTGAGCATACATTGGAACAATTGACCGACGATTTGCCGGATGAATACCAACAGCAAATATACCAGGTAGCAGGTACTCTTTTGCAAAATGGATTTCTCCAAGACGTGAGTCAGGATAAACCACATGATTTATCTCGAGAAATGATGTCAACTTATGCAGCGCAGATTGAATTTTTGGACCAGTTTGGCGGTTCGGGAGGGTATCGGTTTCAAAAGTATCGAGAAGAAAACGTTCTGGTAATCGGGGCTGGTCCATTTCTCCTTTCTGTCATACATGCATTGTTAGAATCGGGATGCGTTCAATTCCATTATGCAATGACGGGTGAGACTCCGACTGATCGTGAGCGGCTAGAGACGCTCATCGAGAATACGCGCAGGAAAGACCCTCAAGTAAAGCTAGAAGAGCTAGAACTAACGTCGTGGGGGAAGGTAGAGTGGTCGGAGGCAATCGAGCCATTCACTGCTATTTTGTATACATCAGCACAGGCAAACAAGGATGAAATAAGTGTGATTCATTCTGTATGCAGAGAGCGAGAGAAGGTGTTTATTCCGGCGCTATTCGTCCTCCAAAAAGGGATGGTAGGGCCGCTGATTCATCCACAATCAGAGGCTTGCTTTGAATCGGCTTGGCGTCGGTTGCATCGACAGGCTTTGAGTGCAGACCCTGATCATCATGCATTTTCGATGACCGCAGCAGCCATGTTGGCAAACATCGCTGTTTTTGAATGGTTCAAATACGTTACAGGGGTCGTAGAAACCGAGGCGCCTGACAAGATTTATTTGCTAAATCTAGAGACATTGGAAGGAAGCTGGCAGTCATTCATGCGGCATCCGATGCTAAGAGTGGACATGAGCATGGAGGTATTGGATGAAAGTGATCTCCAATCGCGGCTATTAAAAGAGGCAGAACAAAAGGAAAGTCTACTCTCTCTGTTTCCATCATGGATCTCATCTGGTACCGGAATTTTTGACAGATGGGATGAGGGTGAGCTAACGCAATTGCCGCTTACTCAGTGTATCGTCACAGCAGTCGATCCCGTCGCAGATGGTCCCGCAGAGCTTTTGCCATCCGTCGTATGCGCGGGTTATACCCATGATGAGGCGCGAAGAGAAGCAGGATTACTTGGGGCAGAGATGTATGTCGGAAGAATGGTGAACCATCTCGCTACCCAAAACAAGGTTTTTCAAAGGGGGGTAGATGGCAACATCGGAATTGGAGCGGGAGAAACGGCAGCAGAAGGGTTAAATCGGGCGTTACTACATTATTTAACACTCACGTATGTGTCAGAAATGAAAGGACGACAACCAACAGCCAGACCAGTGCACGTTGGATCGATTGCAGATGAGCAATCCCAGTTTTATATGAGGTCATTCGCTACATTGGGTGAAGAAACGACGATTGCCAAGGGCCATGATGTGTGCGGATTTCCGGTTTTTTGGGTGGGAACGCGCTTTGGTTGGTTTGGGAGTGTCGGATTACAGGAGTTAGATGCGTTGCGAAAAGCGTTGATGCATGCCTTGCATCGTATCCAGGATCAATCAACACAATTGTCCAAATATGTACTTACCGCACAATCTGTAGCATTGACGGGTGAAACAACGGAACTGACACTCATCCCTAGTAAAGAAGAATCTGAGAGTGAAGTCTGGCAGCACGCCGTCGAAGTATTAGCGCTTCATCACAATAAACCGCTGATCATCAACGCGGCGATAGAGCCTTTCTTGGAGGAAGACCTTGGTGGGGTATTCGCTTTGCTGCTCTCTCGGGAGGTGCGTCCATGAGTGCTGACATTCTTGTAATCGGAGATGGTGTACTGGCAGAGCTGATTTCCGAACGCCTGATGACGGACTACCGCGTGTGGCGGAGTGAGAAAATGGAACCGAAGACAAGGGTAGCAGACTTGGCACTTCTCTTGCTTGATACCTATCATCCTTCTTTGCTTCTGCATGCAGAAAAACATTTCCAACAAGCGAATATTCCATGGCTGCGCGGTTTTGTTTCATTCGGAGAAGCGATAGTAGGCCCGTTGGTACGACCAGGTCAAACAGGGTGCTCCCAGTGCGCAGATATGCGTCGTTTGATGGCGGGACGCGATCGGCAAGAGATGTGGAAGATGCAAAAAATGCTGAGCGAAAAAGGAGAAATACATCGAGATCCGTGGTCATCTCGCTCTGGCTTACTACAGGTGGCACACCACGTCATCGCGGAGGTGTTACGTTTCATAGAGGGCAGGCAAGCCCACTTATCGGAGCATATCCAATTCATTGATTTACAAACATTGACAAGTACCCGCCATTTCTTTTTACCAAATCCATTATGTCCAGTATGTAATCGGTTGCCTGAGGATTCAGAGGATCGGGCAAGAATACGCTTGAAGCCAAACATAAAGCGAAGTCCTGATAGTTACCGCACAAAATCCATTGCTGAGATGAAACAAGCACTGACCTCCGAGTATTTGGATTCCCGAACCGGATTTTTGAACGGAAAAGTCCGGGATCTCGTGTCTGTTTTTGCAGATGTAAGTGTCAATTTACCTTTATTTTCGCATAATGAGGGCACAGCAGGCAGATCCGTTTCGTACGCGGATAGCGAGTTAACGGCGATTTTGGAGGGAATGGAAAGATATTGCGGGATAATGCCGCGTGGTAAGAGGACGACGGTTCGAGATTGCTATGCAAATCTTGCACCACATGCACTTGATCCGACGACGGCAGGAACCCATTCAGAAGAGCAGTATGCCCTGCCAGATTTTCCGTTTCAGCCGTTTGATCCCAAGCGAGAAATGAACTGGGTATGGGGTTATTCCTTTAAAGAAGAGCGACCCATTCTTGTACCTGAGCTCATGGCCTACTACAGTATGGGATTCGGGGAGGGAGTTGTATTTGAGACCTCCAATGGCTGTGCGTTAGGCGGCAGTTTGGAGGAGGCGATCTTTTACGGCATCCTCGAAGTGGTAGAGCGAGATGCTTTCTTGTTGACCTGGTATGCCAAATTGCCATTGCCGCGCCTCGATCCGGCTTCGGTCAACGATCAAGAATTGCTTTTGTTGATCGATCGGATGCAGACGATTACCAATTACGATTTGTACTTGTTCGATGCGACAATGGAAAATGGAATTCCCGCTGTATGGACGATTGCGAAAAACCGCGGAGCGGAAGGCTTGCACCTCGTTTGTGCAGCAGGAGCGCATCCAGACCCCATCCGTGCTGTAAAAAGCTCCATTTTCGAAACGGCCGCTATGCTCATGACTTTGACAGAGAAGTACGAAGCGAATCGAGTCAAATACTTACGCATGCTCCATGATTCGTCCCTGGTGAAAAAAATGGATGATCATGCGATGCTTTATAGCTTGCCGGAAGCAGCGGAGCGCTTATCCTTCCTTTTGGATGATTCACGTCCGATGGTCTCTTTCGCTGAACAATTTCCTAGAAGAAACCAACATCGTGACCTAACAGACGATTTACGGGATTTGCTCAAAGTGTTCCAAAAGTTCGATCTCGATGTCATTGTGGTAGATCAAACGACACCAGAGGTAGGGCGCCATGGCTTAACTTGCGTGCGTGTCTTGATTCCTGGCATGCTTCCGATGACTTTTGGCCATCATCTCACGCGAGTAACGGGATTGAAAAGAGTACGGGAGGTCCCTGTGAAGCTGGGGTACACGAAACAACCACTGCGTGTAGACGAGTTGAATCCTTTTCCGCATCCGTTTCCATAACATGCATCTGGGAGTGAGCCGGATGAGTCTCGAAAATTTTTTGTACCGCCTTCATTTTGATACAGAAAACTCCCGACCAAGTGACCTTGAAGTGGATTGGGAGGATGCGCCACTGACATATAAGCTGTACAGGGGGCTACCTGTCATTCCTCTGCGAGAAGACGTCCCTCTATCGCTCGTAGATCAAACGGTTACACAAGAAATGTCTCTTCCTCAATTAGGCGCTTGGTTGTGGTATAGCTACGGACTCATCCAAATGAGCCAATCGTTGTTAACCTCAACTTCGACAGACGCAGGCTCTGAGTCGTTTTTGCCGCTTGTAACGAATCGAAGACCGGTTCCGTCCGGGGGAGCGCTCTATCCGAGTGAGCTATATGTGTATTTGAAGCTGTCGAGTATTCCTCCAGGTCTATACCACTACGATGTGGCCCATCACAGACTCGTACAATTGCGCGAAGGGAATTTTGATCACATCCTTAGCCTGGCGCTTGGTGGCAATTGTCAAGTACACGCATGCTTTGGAGTTGCGTTCGTATCCATCTATTTTTGGAAGAACTTTTTTAAGTATGATGAGTTTTCCTATCGATTGCAGGGCCTCGATGCCGGTGTACTGCTAGGGCAATTGCAGGAAATGGCAAATCAGCTCGGTGTGACGACTGCGGTACACTACCAGTTCCTAGATAGAGCGATGAATAAACTGTTAGGATTATCTGCCGATCAGGAGAGTGTATACGCGGTAGTTCCCTTATCGCTGCAAACAGAAGGGGAGAGTCATTCGCACTCACCGGCACAATGGACAACGCGAGGTGAGGAGACGGCAAGCGAGCTAATAAGAGAACTGGCTGAGCAAAAGCATGTGCATGTGATGCGTTCAAAAAGAATGAGACAATATCCTGCGCTCCTGAAAATGAATGAAGCTGCCATGCAGGAATCTATCCATGCATTTAGACGATATTCGGATCAGTTGGAAAGCAAGTGGCCTCGTCGTTTCGATAAACGAATTCGTCTCCCGCGTTTACAGAAATCGAGCTATGATCTGGCGCAATATTGTCGGGAGCGTTTTTCGCCGGAAATGGACTTTATCAGGAGGAAAACAGACCTGAATCAGGTAGCGCGTATCATGGAAATGACGATGAGTGCTCTGTCGTATGGCAATGATTTAGGAAATAATCAGGAAGCAGCGTGGAGACGGCTTTCTCTCTTTGTGAGCATTCATCAGGTAGAAGGGGTGCCGGATGGGGCATATGTATACGAACCACAGGAGCACGCTCTTTATCCGATTGTTTATGGAGATTTACGAGCACGCCTTCAAGACGGACTGACCATGGACAACGTGAATTTGTATCAAGTGCCCCTCTGTTTTCACGTGGCGGGTAAACGTGGTCATTTGATCAATCAGCTAGGGTTTAGAGGCTATCGCATCCAGCAGATGGAGGCGGGAATCGTCGTGCATCAATTGCTTTTGGCAGCGTTCACGTGTGGAATGGGCGGTCATCCGCTACTCGGATTTGACGTGGAGAATTGCGATGATCTTTACAACCTGAAGACCGAAGAGAAAACCTGCTTGATTCAAATCCCGGTCGGGCATTATCGCCCTCGCGCCAGATTTCAGACCGGGCTTCATGGATAAAAACGTAGAAGACCCGAGTCGCGTTGACCCGGGTCTTGTATTATGCTCGTATAATGGCTTTTATCCCTTGAATGAATCGGTCAATTTCCTCATGGGTATTGTACGGTGCCAGCGTGTTTAGCGTTGTGGACATGCTCTCACTCCTTATCAACTGGCTTTACTTGGTGTCCATCATCATTCGTTATCTCTCATTATTCGGAAAAGATACCCATTAATCAATCTTCCATTCGTTCTGAGAAAACGGGATGGAAAATCATGCTATAATGGTGATGCCCGAGTGATTCTTATTATCGGAGTATGGAAAGAGTAGCTGAGGTGTAGGAATAGACCCTTTCTGAAAAACATATGGCGTGTAAATCCAACGTAAATATCGTCACCGACAATCTAGGAAAGAGGAAGGGGTACTTGTCCGTGAATGAAAAAAGCATTCATACACAACGGCTCAAATTGATTCCATTTACACATAGAATCGCGACGAATATTTTGCAAGAAAATTACGAAGAGTTATTGGATTTGGGGCTTACATTAGGCAAAGGCTGGCCTGATGAGGATGCGATGGAAACGATACCCAAAATCATCAAAGCACTGGAACTCACAGGGGAACCGACAGGATTTGAATCGTGGATGATCATTACAAAAGATGGCATGAAGATCATCGGGGATGTAGGATTCAAGGGAGTTCCGAATGCGCAGGGAGAAGTGGACATCGGCTATGGAATTATTGAAGCCGAGCGAAAAAAAGGCTACGCGTATGAGGCGTCAGAAGGTCTAGCAAATTGGGCGTTATTGCAGCCAGATGTGAAAAAGATTACGGCGAAATGCCTGCTAGATAACATAGATTCCGCGAAAATATTAGTCAAAATGGGATTTACAGAAATGAAGAGGGACGACACATTGATTTACTGGTCTAAGCAGTAGGGAATAGCACAACAGAACATAAACCAGAGTGAAACACGAAAAAAGGACGCACACATGGCCGTCCTTTTTTTCGTGGAAAACATCAGTTGCTGGTATTCTTAATGGGAATGCTATAGATGTGTTTCGTTCCATCGTTATACGTCACTTCGAGTATACCTGGTTGAAGGGACTCGTGTTTTGCTTTTATTTTTTTCTTCGTGGAAAACTCTCCTGACTTCGAGTCAATCCGCAACGTAATGATCGTATTAAAGACCTGAAGCGTTACACGCTTGATTTCCTTATTAGAGACTTTTCCTGTCGCATTGATTTCGAAATGCCATCTAGGAAATTCGCTCAATTCAGACTGGATCTCAATCTCGTCTGGATTGAGGGCTAGCCCTGGAAGAAATTTCGTCTGCATCTTTACGATTTCTTCTTCGCGTTCCTTATCTTCAGGTCCAACGAGGATATTTACGGAAGAGTTTAACTGAAAGTAGTCTGGCGTGAGATCAACCGGCAGTTCGTCTGTTCGAAAATATTCATCTTGCTCGATCGATTGTCTAAGTTTTAAGGTTTTTTCCTTGATTTCCAAGGTACAGGCAGGTTCGTCTTCACGGTAAGGAAGCTCCCAAGAGTCTCCGGAGGAAGCATACGCTTTGATTTCTGTTGTTACGAAATAGCAACGATCAGTTGTGAATGTGATCGGTTTCCGCGAAGTATTCGTGACAATCGTATTTACTCGGTATTCTGGGGAGTCAGATTTGGGGTTGTCGATTTCGGTAACGGTCACTTGAAAGCGAAGTCCTTCTTTCTTAAATGGCTTCTCAATGAATAACATGCCGGTTTCTTTTGCTTCGGCCACGTTTACATGAACGGCGCTAGCAGTCATAACCAGTAAAAGACATACGAGTGATTGGACAATCTTCCGAAGCACACTGTTCACCTCCTAACGATTCATGATTTTCTGTGCATGGAGGCACCTTCTTAATATTCCATATATTAACTTTCTTTGCAATATTTTTGACCCGGAAATAGTTGAAATGAAAAATTTCAAAGGAAGGGTAACCCAAGACCTCCTTCTTTCGTAATGAAATAAAGGAAAAGATTATCGCTTTTCATTGAACTATGCAACGCGTGTCTCTATACTGGTGAGATAAGCATTGGTAAATAATTGTGAGGGATAGCATGCAGAACTGGATGACCCAAATTATTGAACAATATAGTTACTTCGGTATCTTGCTCATGATGGCACTGGAAAACATTTTTCCACCCATACCTTCTGAGGTGATTTTGACCTTCGGTGGATTTATGACCACGCAATCATCCTTAACGGTTTTTGGCGTAATCTTGTCAGCTACAATCGGTTCGGTGATCGGGGCAATCATTCTCTATGGAATCGGTTATTACCTAGACGTCAAAAAGATAGAGAAAATCGTAGTGAAATGGGGGCATATTCTGCGCATTAAAACGGCAGATATCCATAAAGCGAATGAATGGTTCGATCGATACGGGTACTGGACGATCTTTTTTTGCCGCATGGTCCCATTAATCAGAAGCCTGATTTCCATTCCAGCTGGTATGACCAAAATGAATTTCCCGCTGTTTTTGTTGTTTACAACACTTGGTACGTTTATTTGGAACATCGTCCTTGTGATGGCTGGTCACTTATTGGGGGAATCATGGGAAGACATTCTCTACTATTTCGATCTCTATTCCAATATCGTTTATGTTGTACTTGCCTTTGCCGGGATCGTGTTTCTCATTTTTTTCCTCCGCAAACGAAAAGCGGATGCCTAAAGTTTAAAAACCATCTTTCCTTCGAGGGAAGGTGGTTTTTCCGTTTGGAACCGAGAGGTGAATCGACGATCGAGCGGGCAAGTCTGGAAATCTACATGTAGCCAAGCGAGTATTTCTGGGGGCATGGGCGAGCTTATTTGGGTGGGGGATTATTCCAGTTTTACACATGAATAAAACGGGATTTGTGTCGCACTTATGAGAAAGAGGTATTTTGTAAGATATCTCCTTAAAATGGTATATTATGAAAATGCTTATCTTTTACGCGAGGTGAGTTTTTATGAAAAGGGAGATTGCTATTTCTCTGATTACAACAGCGACTGTATCCATTGCTGTTATCACATTTTTATTTTTTCAAACAGGTAACGACTATTACAAGATTTCGGAAGGTGCCTCTCTCGAACAAATCGAAGCATTTAAGAAAAATAACATCGATTTTCTTATAAAAGAAGACGGTTCCGTATGGGTCAACCGATTAGATGAAATGGACGTAGTGCAATGCTGCACCTAAAGTGTTGCCCTTGCATTGAATAGGAGAAGGTGCCCGTCGCCTTCCCTTTTTTATTGGATTATAGTTGACAAAAACGATAGGATTAATCATTATTTATTCATAATCCCCATCTACAAAGTTGGAATAAAAAGAGGTGCAGCCATGTATCTGACTATTGATAATGTTACGAAACATTTTGTGAATGAGCAGAAACAAAAAGTAAAGGTGCTGGATGATATCAATCTGGAAGTGGAAAAGGGCAGCTTCGTTTCCATTGTCGGTCCCTCTGGCTGTGGAAAATCGACGCTGCTCTACTTAATAGCCGGATTGGACCGACCTGACAGCGGTGACATACGCGTTGCTGGCCATAAAGTGAATAAGCCCGGCCCCGACAGAGTCGTTGTTTTTCAAGAAGCAGGGTTATTTCCATGGCTGACCGTCTTGGAAAATGTTACATACGGGCTCAAGTTGAAGAAAATGTCTGCATCGAAAGCCAACGAAAAGGCGCTGGAAGTGCTCAAAATGGTCCATTTAAGCAAGTATGTTCACTCCTATCCCCATCAGCTCTCAGGCGGGATGAAGCAACGTGTAGCCATCGCTCGGGCACTTGTCATGGAACCCGACATTTTGCTGATGGATGAACCGTTCTCGGCGCTGGATGAACAGACGCGGATGGTTCTTCATAAGGAGTTGCTTGAGATTTGGAGGAAGACCAAGGTCACGATTTTTTTCGTCACCCATAATATCCGGGAGGCCGTTTTGCTTGCGGAGAGGATCGTCGTTTTTGCCACACGCCCCGGAAAAATCAAGGAGATCATTGCCGTTCCTGCCATGCGCGATGGAGTCACGCCGGACAGTGTGACAGTAAACACCGAGCAAAAGGTGCTGTCGATCCTGCAAGAAGAGATAGAAAAGGTGCTGAAGGAGGAAATGGGCAATGACTACAGCTTTCAGACGGGTCATCTTCATCGCTATGATAGCGGCGATATGGGAAGTCACATCTAAATTATCTGGGCTACCATCGTTCATGTTTCCCAGCTTGGCCCAGGTTTTTGAAACACTCGTAAATGGTTTGATAAGCGGGCAAATTACCGCTGCGATTGGAAAAAGCATGGGACGAATCATGTTGGGCTTTCTTATAGCCATTATCGTCGGACTGATATTGGGTTACTTCATTTGGAGGTACAAACTCGTAGAAGATACGCTTGGCTTCGTGGTGACCGCTCTTCAGTCTATCCCGAGCATTGTCTGGTTCCCGCTTGCGATAATCTGGTTTGGCTTAAATGACTTCTCCATCTTGTTCATCGTGACGATTGGGGCGACCTGGACGATGACGGTCAACGCGACCAGCGGATTCAAAAATGTCCCGCCGCTATATCAGCGGGTAGCCAAGACTTACGGTTCGACTGGCTTTCACTTTGTACGAACAGTCATTCTTCCTGCATCCATACCACAGATCATCTCTGGCCTTCGAATCGCTTGGGCATTTTCCTGGCGGGCACTCATGGCTGGTGAGTTGCTCGGTGGTGGCGGTGGTCTCGGTCAACTGCTCGAGATGGGACGTTCACTTGGACAAATGGATTTGGTGATATCTGTCATGATTATGATTGCGGTCATCGGTACCATCGTCGATAATGTTGTCTTTTCACGGATCGAACGCAACGTTCAGATGAAGTGGGGAGTCCATTCATAAAAGAAAAATGGCTAAGGAGTGTGTCGTCACATGCTTAAAAAAGTGTTCAGTACCGTTGTTGCATCTCTATTATTGATGGGGATTGCGAGCGGGTGCTCTACTGGCGGAGCTGCATCCTCCGAGAAGGAAGTAAGGATCGGATATTTCCCAAATCTAACCCATAGCGCAACGATCATCGCGCTGGAGAAAGGCTATTTCAAGGAAGCCTTTGGTTCTGATATGAAGATTCAAACAAAAACGGTCGCTAATGGCGGATTGTTTATGGAAGCAATGGCAACGAAGGCGATTGATGTAGGGACAGTGGGGCCAGGGCCGCTATTGAACTTTTATGTCAAGCATCCCGGGTATCGTTTGATTTCAGGTGCGGCCAACGGCGGAGCTGTGCTCGTCATGAATGGTTCAATCAATATTACAGAACTAAAAGATGTAAAAGGCAAAAAAATCGCGATACCGGTCATCGGCAGTACACAGGATGTCATGCTCAGAAAAGCACTGAATGACGTTGGCCTGAAACCGACGATGAATGGTGGAGATGTGGAACTGTATGCAGCGGCTCCAGCAGATACGGCAGCATTATTCGTGCAAAAATCGGTTGACGGTGCAGCAACGCAGGAGCCGTGGGGATATGTACTGGAAGATCAGGCGGAAGGAAAATTGCTTTTGGACTGGGACCAATTCGCTTGGGGGAAAGAATCAACCAATACCGTGGTAGCAGCCAGCGATGAATTTTTGAAAAGAGAAGGATTGGCCACCGCCTACCTGCAAGCACATAAAAAGGCAGTCAAATTCATTCAAGAAAATCCTGAAGAAAGCCAAGACCTGATCATCAAGCATTTAAAAAATCTGACTGGCAAAGAGCTGAGCAAAAAAGAAGTGCAGGCAGCTTTTTCCCGTTTGGAAGTAACGACGGCGGTTAATGAAAAAGTCATTCAGGAAATGGCAGATATCAGCCAGGAAGCAGGCTATATTTCGAGTAATAAAATCGATGGCTTGATTAATTTGAAATATTTGGAATCAGCGAAATAAAATAGGGTGAGAAGGAGAATAAGCAGGAAGAAGGAGGGATGGAAAGGAATTAGATGGAAAAGGAGGTCATGCCACGATGAGTCAACATGAACGAGGAAATAATCAACCGAACGACACCTCATTGGAGACACAGATTCACACTGATTTCCAAAAAGAAATGACGTACGGCGATTATTTACAGCTCGACCAAATCTTGTCGAGTCAACAATGTCAATCCACGCATCATGATGAAATGCTGTTTATCATCATTCATCAGGTGAGTGAGCTATGGATGAAACAAATTTTGCACGAACTGTCAGCAGCAAATGAATGCATCTGTAATCACGATCTGGAGTCTGCTTTCAAAATGTTCGCGCGTGTCTCGCGTATCCAGCAGCAATTGATTAAATCGTGGGATGTCCTTTCTACATTGACGCCAGCGGACTACCTCCAGTTCCGTGACAAGCTGGGTCATTCGTCCGGATTTCAATCCTATCAAAACCGATTCATCGAATTTACACTAGGATATAAGAACCAGCATGTCCTAGCGGTGTATGCGCATCAACCAGAGCTTCACGCCCAAATGAGTGCGGCCTTGCAAGCGCCCAGCATTTACGATGCGGCGATCAGGGAGATGGCTGCTCGTGGCTTGCCAATTGATCCGGAATGTTTGAATCGCGATTGGTCACAGCCCTATCAACCCAATCAGAGTGTAGAGCAGGCCTGGCTGACCGTGTATCGAAATGTAAACCAGTATTGGGATTTATACGAGTTGGCAGAAAAGCTGGTGGATATCGCCAGCCAGCAGCAACAATGGCGTTTTAACCATATGACGACAGTCGAACGCATCATAGGCCAAAAGTCGGGAACAGGAGGGTCATCAGGCGTCATGTACTTACGCAGAGCTCTCGATCACCGTTTTTTCCCGGAGCTTTGGAGCTTGCGGACACTGTTGTAAAAAAACTCTTCAAATAAAGAAGAAAAGCGTCTTGGGGACCCAGGGCGCTTTTTGGCATGTAGTACTCAATTCACATCTTTTCACATATCTTTCCTAATAATGGGTACAAATACCCTTCTTTTCCTGACAAACATATGTTTTCATTTTTTATAGTATACCTTATTTTTCAAGTACAACCAGAAATGGAGTGGGCATTTGGATGGAAACAATGAAGCCACCAATGGAAGTGTTATATGCAAAACAGCTGAATGCGCTGCGATCCCATGATACAGGGACAAAACCTCCCAATTGGCTGATGTCGCCTCGAGCTGTGCGCGACTTTATTTTAGGAACGGATGACCCCCTCTCTTATGAGGGCGAAAGCATACCCATTACGAAGAAGTTCTACGGAGACGACGTGCTTATTGAGCGCGCCATCGTCACGTTGGCAGGCAATCGCGGCTTGATGCTCGTCGGAGAACCTGGAACGGCAAAAACGATGCTCTCTGAGTTGCTTTCTGCGGCCATCTCCGGTACGAGCACGAATACGATCCAAGGTACCGCTGGCACGACAGAGGATATGATCAAATACTCTTGGAACTACGCGATGCTGCTGGACAAAGGTCCTTCGCTGCAAGCCCTGGTTCCTTCGCCGCTATACACCGGTATGAGTAAAGGAATTATTACGCGATTCGAAGAAATTACCCGTTGTCCGTTTGAGGTTCAAGACGTGTTGATTAGTATTTTGAGTGACAAGGTGATGAACATTCCCGAGCTGTCAGACGGCATCCTGTTTGCCAAGCCCGGTTTTAATATCATTGCAACAGCGAACTTGCGGGACAAAGGCGTCAATGAAATGAGCAGCGCGCTCAAACGCCGTTTTAACTTCGAGACAATCGCGCCGATTAATCATGTGAAAATGGAAGCACAAATTATCGAATCCCAAGCAAAAGTAATTCTGGAGCAAAGTGGCGTAGACATCGAAATCGATCGGGATGTGGTTGAGATATTGGCGACGACCTTCATGGAACTGCGTATGGGTGAGACGAAGGAAGGATTCAAAATCGATTCCCCTCAATCCGTGATGAGTACAGCCGAAGCGGTATCCGTCTATGTCCAAAGTGCAATGACGTCCCATTACTATGATGGCAGGCCAATTTCCATGGATCGACTGGTGCAGAACATGCTGGGAGCGGTCGTCAAGGAAAACCAAAAGGACGCAAATATCCTGAAAACCTACTTTACCAAAGTGGTCAAAGAACGGGCAAAGGAAGAGGGTCTATGGGGAACGTATTACAACGAGAAGAAATGGATCAAATAAACGGTCAGGACCGCTTCATAAAATCATTCGTCGAAGAAGAGGTCTACAACCTCAGCAAACAGGTCGTCTATTTCCCGGTTCGTCATCATAGTCCTGCCTGCGCGTTTCATTTGAAAAAAACGATTGAAGAGTACCAACCGGAAATCATTCTGATTGAAGGCCCGGACCATAGCAATCATATCATTCCGATCTTGACGGATGAACGGACGAAGCCACCTGTGAGCATTTATTATGCGTACGCCTCAGGGGAGCAAAAATACGTCTGTTACTTTCCGTTTCTTCAGTATTCGCCGGAATATGTGGCCTTGGTCGAAGCAAAGCGTCGGCAGATTCCTGCTGCTTTCATTGATCTAAGCTACGGAAGCCGCCTCGAAAGCTTGGAAGACGGCCATGATTTGAAAAAGAAGAATGAAAAGCTGTCCTATCACGATGAGCGGATGCTGGCAGGCTCGCAATTTATTCAGCGATTGTGCCAGACGATGAAATGTCGGAACTTCGATGAGCTGTGGGAAAAGGTTTTTGAGATTGATGGTATCCGCAAACAGACGAAGGATTTCGTCCAGGATGTCTTTGCCTACTGCTATCTGTCTCGAAAATGCTATGATGACGCCACTTTGGAAGCAGAAGGGGATTTGATTCGCGAGGCCCACATGCGTCAAAAAATTGCAGAGGCAAAGCAAAAACATGCGAGAATTCTCGTGGTTACCGGGGGATTTCATACCTACGGACTCATCGAGGAACGCAAGACTTCCTACAAGATACAAAAGGTGCAGGAAGAAAAAATATACCCAATGGTGTACACGTACCAGGAAGCAGATCAGTTGAATGGGTACGCAAGCGGAATGCCGTACGTTCACTATTACGAGAGTGTGTGGAAGGCGTTGGAGAAAAAGGAGCGTGCTCCCTTCTCGAAAAGTGCCTTGATGTACCTCCCGCAGCTGCTCAAAAGGCTGCGTGACAAAGGAGAAACGACGTCGACTGCGGATGCGATTGAAGCCTACAGCCTCATGAACGGCTTGGCAGTTATGCGGGAAAAGGCCGAGGGCGGTGCCTATGAGTTGTTCGATTCCGTTCTCTCTGCTTTTACAAAAGGCGAGCGCTCTATTGCAACCTCACAGCCGATCGAGACATTGCGAGAGCTGTTGACAGGAGACGGAATCGGTGAGGTTGCTCCAAATTCACTGGATGTGCCCATCGTTCGCGACTGCAAAGACAGATGTAAATCGCTAAAACTTGCGATCACGACAACAGCGCGCAATCAGAAGGTGCTAGAGCTGTATGCTAAGAAGTCACATCGCGAAGCCAGCCAGTTTTTTCACTGCATGCAGTTCTTGGGTACAGAATTTTGCACGAAAGAAACCGGACCTGACTGGATGAACAACCGAAATGTCAATCTTGTCCGAGAAACATGGCGCTACAGCTATTCCTCCTTCGTAGAAGCCCGTCTGATCGAGAGCTCGGTCTACGGTGGGATGGTGAAGGAGGCAGCTGCCCATAAGCTAGCCGATATGGTAAAAGAACTGCCGCAACACCAGAGCCATGAGCTGGCAAAATGGCTATTGATGGCGGTCGTTATGGGGTTGGAAGAGCTGTCGGAAAGGCTCTTTGAATCTGTAGTAGAGTCCGTTAGGCAGGATGGACATTTTCTCTCGCTTTGCAAGACGTTGAAGACACTCACCATTCTTTTGGAGCAAAAACGCTTGTTCGGCCTTAGCGAAACAGAACGGTTGGAGAACTTGGTGGAAGAAGTATATTACCAGGCTGTGACCAAAATCGTCGAGCAGGGAAACCCGAACCCCAACGAACTGGATGAGCTGGCCGATCAGCTCAAATTCCTCTACATGCTGAGTGAGAAGAGACAGGCGGATGATTCCCGAGAGATTTTCAGTGATCAACTGCGGGAATTGCTGCGTAACGACAAGCTCCCCGCGAAACTGGAGGGGGTAGTGGTCGCGATCTTGTGCAATCTCGAAGTGATCGACCGCGCAGAAATCTCGAGACGTGCCCGTGCCTATATGTTCGGCTCGCCTGAGCAAATGCTGCATACCGCCGCGTATTTACATGGCGTTTTTATCGTGGCTCGTGACTATCTGTTTCATCAAGAGGAAATCCTGCGCGATTTGCATCAGATGATTACAGCTCTGGCCTACGACGACTTTTTACAGGTGGTGCCTGAGCTGCGATTGGCGTTTACATATTTTAGCCCAATGGAAATCAGTATGCTCTCGGAAAAAGTGGCAGCTCTCTTCCAAACGACGGTGGAACAAGTCACGAATCCAGTCATCGATGAGCGTACCTTGCGTGATGCCCGCATGCTCGATCAAGCGATCAAGGAGGAGTTTGCCAAATGGAACCTGATTTGAGCCGCGAAGCCTTGAACCGCTGGCGGTTGTTATTGGGCTCTCATGCCGAGGAGTCATTGGAAGGCAGCGGGGGCTATCAATCATCCGAGTTTTCCTATCAGGAACTGGACTCGATTCTTGAATTTTTATACGACCGTGAATACGGAGAAGAGCAAGGCTATCGAAAAGAAGGTGGCCGGGGAGATTCGGCATTGACGGTTCCCGTCTGGCTGAATAAAATCCGCAAGCTGTTTCCCAAAAAGACGGTAGAAATCCTCGAGCGGCAAGCTCTGGACCGCTATAACATGACAGAGCTGTTGACAGACAAAAAAGTGTTGGAAAGCATGGAGCCCAACATGACCCTCTTGAAAAACATCCTTCAATTTAAAGGCAGGATGAAAGGAGAGGTCGTGAAAAGCGCAAAGGAAATCGTACGCAAGGTCGTAGACGATCTGCGGCGTCAGCTGGAAAATGAAGTGCAGACCAGCATTGTCGGCAAACGCAATCGCCACAAACGCGGCTATACGAAGTCGATGAAAAACCTGGATGTGCATAAAACGATTCGCAAAAATTTGAAGAACTACGATCACAAAAAAAGTCGTTTTATCATCGATGAGCTGTATTTCCACAGCAATATTCAGCATCACAACAAATGGAACATCGTCATTGTTGTGGACGAGAGCGGAAGTATGATGGACTCTGTGATTTACAGCTCCGTTATGGCAAGTATTTTTTACAAGCTCGCCGCCTTGAAGACGCATTTGGTTATTTTTGATACAAAAGTCGTTGATTTGAGCGATAGACTGGATGATCCGGTCGATGTGCTGATGAGTGTGCAACTTGGTGGGGGGACTCATATTGCCCAAGCGCTCAAATACGGAAGAACACTGCTCGAAAATCCATCGAAGACGATATTTATCCTCGTCAGCGATTTGGAGGAGGGTTATCCGATCAAGGAAATGTATCGCCAGAGCAAGGAAATTATTGACGCGGGTTGTAAGTTTTTAGTGCTGACGGCCTTGGACTTCAATGGCAACGCTACGTACAACCAGCATGCTGCAAGGGTATTGAGCGATATGGGGGCAAATGTCGCCGCGATCACGCCTGATGAGCTCGCCCAGTGGATTGGTAAGGTTATCAAATAGAGAGAAGGAGGAGTAAGGAATGGTTTTACGAAAGACAGATCTGAATCCGATTACGAAGAAATTTGTGGAGGAGTTTATCAGTGCAAGTGATCGAAACAAGCATTTGTACGATCCAATCGCTGATTACGTTGCAGGTGACACAGACGAATGCCCGGAAATCGCAGAGGACCCGCGGTTTTACAGCTATACGGTTCGATCCGAATTTGACAAGCTGAAAAAACGCGGCGAGGAGCTTGCATTCTACCGAGCAGCCGTACTGATCTACAAGGCAAGCAACCGTTTTTACGATAAGAAAAACGTGATGGATGAGTGCTTCCTGGACCAGATTGAATTGCAGTGTATGATGGACATCGGTGATGCTGATATCCGGGCAAAAGATCAGAAAGCATTGGAGGCTATGAGAAAAACGGCCGAGCATCTTGGTCCTGCATTGTTTGGCGAATTTTTGTCAAAAGCGGCGGAGGATTATCGCGTAAGCATCAGCCGTGATTACTCCTCGACATTTGAGCGGGCCAAATTTTTGCTATTTATTTCGTATGCATACACGATTTCTCCAAGCGTATTGGAGGAAGCAAAAGAAAAGCTGATGCCGATCTATTATTACCTGCTTACAGGGGATACGCGTGAATATATAAAAGAGCTGCAAATCATTGCCAAAGAAGTCGTGACCATGCAGTTTTCGAGCAACAATTTGCTGACCAACGAGTCGTTGTACCCTTTATACGTTAAAGAGAAAAAGGCTGCGTTGCGAGAAAAGTATTATCCAGAAGAGCAGGTCAAGGAAGGCTCCCTTTTGAACCAGAAGCATTTGAAGCGATATATGGAGCTGGTCATCAGCTTGCTGTACTACCGCATTCACGTCAAAGGCGGGATCAGTGCATTCCTGAAGAAGGAAGAGGAGATGGATCGGGAGCTGCACAACACCTTGCAAATCCTTTTTGACATGTTCCCGCTTGATATCTTGTCCGAAGATAAGAGACTGATTGACCTCGTGCACATGGATGAGCCTTACGATCTACTGTTGGGACTGCGCGAGCATTTGCTATCCCCGCCGACAAAATGGGAGCAAGTGAAGCAGCTGGTGCTAGAAGACGTAACGAAATCAAGACGAGCACTTGAGCTTGCTTCGATCCCAATGGTCAAAGGATTTTTACACAAAACGTTGGCGGAACAAGGCGTGGATCTCTCCGATTTCCAGCCTACTTTGGAAGGAATTGCTCAAGACGCGTTGCGCCGTGCGAAGGGCTCGACAAAGCTGGCGAACTATTTGGATGACAAAGCTGTACTAGAGGATGTACTTGAGCATGTTCATCTGGAGGACGTACAGCTCGTAAGACAGCAGATGATCCTGCTGAGCTTCTTGCCTGTAGACCATCCGTTTATTGCGCGTCTGATTCCGTTCATGTGCCAATACAAAGACAAGTCCAATCGCAGAGTAGGCCATATGTGCTTCGCTCATGCGTTCCAGGATCGATTGACCGCCATCATCGATCATTACCGGAAGGACGAAGCTGTAGATATCCAGACACTTTTCTATCAGATATTGTCGATCAAGGAGTCGCACTATTATTACACAGACGTCAATGAAGAGGTGTATCGTTCGTTGGTCGTAGCGAATCCGGAAATGAGTCTGGCTCAATTTGACAAGCTGGATACAGAGAATCGCGTGTTTGTGACGCAAACCGTATTAGCGGCAAAGGAGACGCTGTCAGAGGAATTGCGCAACCAAGCGATTCTGCTCGGATTGGGTGACAGCTCGAAGAAAGTGAGCGGTCTCGCTGGTGCAGCGTTTCTTCAGGCCAAAGACAAGGAGCTTTATTTGCACGTCTATCAAACCGAGAAAAAAGCAAAGGTCAAGGAAATGGCGCTGGATGCGATTCGCTCCCTGGACAATAACAAGGAGATTTTCCAAGAGCTGTTGACAACAGAAAAGAGCAGCAAATTTAAAACGCTGCTGCAAACGTTTATCGACGCCGAGGAGCAAGGACCAGATGCGAGCTTGACTCATTTGGGCAATCTGACCGACAAGCGCAAGCTCACACGGATTAAATGGATGCCACTGGAGCGCATGCCAGTCCTTCGCGACCAAGACGGCAACGAGCTGGGTCAGGAAGTAATGGAGTACATGCTAACCGCTTCGATCGATTTTCCGACATCGCCAAACCAGTTGGTACTTGACTTGAAACCGTCTCTGCAAGCGGCATCTGTTGCTGACTTTAGCACAGAAGTTTTGCGCACTTGGATCGATAACGGAGCAGTCGCCAAAGAAAAATGGGTCATGCCGCTCTGCGTCGCTTTTGGAGATCGACGTATAGTCGATACGATTGGTCAGTTGATTAAGGATTGGACAGATCATTCTCGCGGTGCTTTGGCTGCGGAGGGCGTGCGTGCTCTGTCGTTCTCAAATGATTTGACTGCGCTGCGTCTAATCGACCAGATCAAGCGTACGATCAAAAACAGGCAAGTCAAATCAGCAGCAGAAGAGGCGCTGTCTATGGCGGCTGCCAATCAGAACATTTCCGCGATGGAACTGGAAGACCGACTGGTCACCACGCTTGGCTTCGATGCGTTGGGCAAGCAAGTGTTTGACTACGGCGACCGCACCTTCACGGTCAAAGTCAGCAACGAGCTGGAGCTGGAAGTCACGAACGACAGTACAGGAAAAGCGGTCAAAAATCTGCCTGCACCATCCGCGAAAGACGATCAAGAGATGGCAGAACAAGCGAGATTGACTTTTGCTCAATTGAAAAAAGACCTGAAAAATATGGTGAAAGTACAATCTCTTCGTCTAGAGGAGTCTCTGTCCAAATCGCGTTATTGGTCAACGGCAGCTTGGAAACGTCTCTTTGTGGAGAACGTGTTGATGCAAAAATTCGCAATCGGGCTCATCTGGGGTGTATACGAGGACGGAAAGCTCGTAGATACGTTCCGCTATATGGACGATGGGACATTTAACACCGTGGATGAGGATGAGTACGAATTGGCAGATGAGCAGTTCATTGGCTTGATTCACCCACTGGAACTGGACGAAGAGACGTTGAACGGCTGGCGTACTCAGCTGGAAGATTACGAGATTACTCAGCCATTCGAGCAGATGAATCGTGAAGCGTTCCTGCCTACGGAAGAAGAATTAAAAGTCAATGAATTGCTCCGCTTGCCTGATGAATCGTATTCACCTACTGCTTTTGCGAAAATGATGGAGAAATTCGGCTGGGTAAAGGGAACGCCCCTCGATGGCGGTTATTATTGCGAGTTTTACAAACTGTATGACGGTATGGTGGCTGAGTTAAAATTCAGCGGGGCGAGCATTTCGTATTGGGAGGGCATGGAGGATGTGAAGCTGGAAGCGTTGGCTTTCTTCCCGAATAAAGATGCCGATTACAAGAATTTTTACTTCAAGCCAGTGGATCGGCTGAAGCTCACTGATATTCCAACACGCATTTTCAGCGAAACCGTCTATGATGTCATGCGAGCAGCAGGAAAATAACGATGGCGGATTTCACAACGGAATTTCATCGGTTTATCGCGCTGTGCAACGAAGAGTATCTGATCAAATACGCGAATAAAGGGATTTACAATCGTTCCATCAAGGAAATGGAAAAAGGAATCACCGTTTCCTACGAGTTCGGGGACGATTACGTCGAGTGTGCGCTGTCAGATGACAGCGTATGCCGACTTCATGCAGATATTGAGCGTTTTTCCTGCTCATGTCCATCTGACAAGATATGTAAGCATGTCATCATCGCCATCGTCAACTATGCCCAAAACCATTTGCAAGCAGGAGCAGAGGCCGAGGAAGAGCAGGAGACCTACAAGCCTGACTTTAGCTGGCTCTTGCAATTGCAGCCGTCTCACATCAGTAAGGCTTTTACCCCAGCGCAGCTGGAAGAAGTGCTGTTTCGCCTCGACTATTTCGAGGAGATGGAAGTCGTTGAAACATCCTTTTTAACGATGACATTGCACACCCAAGATATTTCCGTATCATTTGACAGTGAATCGGAGATCGGGAAGAGCATGTGCACCTGCAAGGCGAAAGGCAATTGCTTGCACAAGCTGGAGGTCATTTTGCGCTATCGCGCCATGCACCAGTTACAGGATCGTGAGCAGTTACAAGCATCCGTAACCGATGTCAGCTATGAAACGGATGTCGTAACGGAAGCCAAAGCTCTGATCGCAGAGATTCTTGGCATCGGCTTGGCAAAGCTATCCCAGACGATTTGTACACGGCTGGAGCTGCTTGCTATCGCTGCGCATAATGGCAATCTTCCCCGAGTGGAAAAGGACATTCGCGGTATTCATGGGGAGCTGAACTTATTTTTTCAGCGTCATGTCAAGTTTTCAACGGAAGCGCTGCTCGACCGGCTTTCCCGGGTGTATCTCAGCTTGCTTGCTCTAGAGAAGACCGATCACACCGAAGCGAAAAAGCAGCTTCTCGGCAGCTTTAAGAGTAAGTACCATATGGTTCCGCAGTTAAGTCTGTATGCTTTGGGAGCAAATCCATGGGAGACGCGGTCGGGGTACAAGGGGATTACGTATTACTTTTATTCGCTTTCTGATCTACGCATCTACACGTATACAGAAGCGCGCCCGGTGTATTATGAAGGCATTTCCTTTTCCTTTAAGGACAGCTATAAAGGCAAGGTACCTTGGGGCGGGTTGATCTCCATGGAGGAGCTCTCTCATTCACAGGTCATCCTGACACAGGCGAAGACGAATCGGGAGCAGCGCTTGTCTTCCAGTGAAGAAACGCGGCTAACCATCGTTCCCAGGGACAATATCGAAGACCTGGATCTCGGCAAGGTGTTCGTTCGCGACTGGTCAAGTGACTGGAAGGACGCGGCAGGCGATATGTTTGAAACTGCGTTGGACTCGGTATTTCTATTGAAAGCGAACAGGTTCAACGAAGTTGATTTCGATCAGAAGACGCAACAGTTGATTTTGACGATCGAAGACGAGCAATGTCATTCCCTCCAATTGAGCATTTCCTATCAGGGGGAATTCGCCCGCAATATACGTCATCTCGAACAAAACAAGCGGCTGCTAGAGTTGCGCGAAGTGTATTTACTTGTGCAAAAAGAAGGAGATGGGCTTTATCCGATCAGCATCATGCAGGGCAAATCGCTGACGAGCTTTAAGTTAGACCTATAGTGGTGAGGGAGTGGACATAAAATCATGGAGGAGTTATATTCCTTTACCGAAAAGCTGACGGAATGGCAGGAACGCTTGTTACTCAAAGGAATCCATAAGCTTGACAGGCAAGATTTGCAGGAGCTGAAAAGGCTGGAAGAGCTCGCGACCGAGTACGATATGAGCTTCCTCGCCTCATTGATCGAAGACCTACAGGTGGAGGGTAATCGCTATTTGCAGGAAGTAAAAGCGGATGCGGAATTGTTAACGCAGCAGTATTTGTATGTGGTACAATACGTCAATATGATGAAAAAGCCTATGACTCGATCATCGTAATAGAGTCTAGTGAAGAAAGAGAGATTCTTGAGGAGTCTCTCTTTTTTCAATTGAAAAGTAGAACGCCATCCCCTAAGATAGATTATATTTTATTGACCAGCGTGTAGCGGAGGTGGAATGGTGTGAAGCAAGGAAAAACGAATGCGATGCGGATATTGGATAAAGAAAAAATCGCATACACCATGCTGACATATGCAACGGATGATGGGAAAATCGACGGAATCGCTGTTGCCCAAAAGATCGGATGCGAAGAGAACGTTGTTTATAAAACATTGATTTCGCAAGGGACGAGCAAAGCGTATTATGTGTTTGTCATTCCTGTTGAAGCTGAGCTTGATCTCAAAAAAGCGGCGAAAGCAGTCGGCGAGAAGAAGATTGAGATGATACCCGTGAAAGAGATTACCAAGGTGTCTGGCTATATTCGTGGTGGATGTTCGCCAGTCGGAATGAAGAAATTGTTCCCGACGGTGATCGATCAACGAGCACAATCGTTAGAGACGATCATCGTCAGTGGCGGAAACATTGGCGTCCAGATCGAGATAGCAGTAGAGGGCTTGTTACAAGCAACGAAAGGCTCCTTGGCAGATGTATCTGCAACGTAAAGCAAAAAGGCCACGGCATTAGCGGAGGCCTTTTTGCTGTTTATGGAAAAAGTCCCGTCCAAACATGGATAGGGGTCTCGCATGAGCAGCAGTTCAATTCACCAGCAAGATAAGGAAGATGGGCAAGCAGCTTTTTATCCCCAATCTCAAGTGCACGTTGGTATAATTTCTGTAGTCCGCTGTCATTTGTCATGTCCGGTTTTTTGGCGATGATTGAGAATCGTTTCGCTGTACCATGAGCAACAGGATCGTCTTCATAAGCGAACAAAATCTCCTCTTCCTCATCAGGCCATAAGTAGATAGACTGGTCGCACGTCGGGCACACCGTTACATATTCGTCTCCCTCTGAAAAGGTGAGGAGCATGTTGGCAATGTCTTTGTCCCCACGAAACGCAGCGTCCGCAGCCAGTATGTAGTGCTTGTCTGCATTATGCTCTTCCATCCGTGCTAGGTGAAGGATTGATTCTGTCTGCTCTGTCAGTGATTGAATGGCACAGCGGTAATCACGATAGATCTCTCTTATGGTCTCTTGATCTAATAATGGTGTGTGATCTCGTAAAAACTCTGATGGCACACCCATTTGAGTCGTATTTTCGCTACTGGCCTCGAAAATGCCGCAGGTTATAAAGATGTCCAATAGAATACCAGGGTTCTCTGTTTTTAAAGCGATCTCTACTAAATAGGGGACTGCAGCATATGTACATGGATAAATCGTATTTTGATGATACAGAAGCTCCCAATACAATTCTTCTTTTTCTTCGGAAAAATAGTCGTCCTGAATATGTTCGATGAGCGCTGGGACGCGATCAGACAAACCATAAGGACCATGTAGCTTACCCCATACAGGACTTGCTAAATCTAGCATAAGCACATCACCTCTCTTGCTAAATTAAACCACTATTGCCAATATCATAGTAGAATTTTCCTCCAAACGCTACAATTTGAGAATGATTATCATATGTAAATTACACATCGAATGGGGAGAAAACGATGGGTTTCTAGGAAAAGCTCTTTGGTAGAGCTTTATTTTTGTTTAAAAGGGGAAGGAGGAATAAGCGTGCAAGGCAAAGAGCACTAGTTGCTGTCAGGGATTTGCTCGCTTCCATTCAAGTCAGAAGACGGAGTATGCAACGGCAAGGTACTATTTTTATTGGCCCGTGGTAACGCATATGTATAGATACTTGCGGGAACAAATTCATACTAATACTTCGTGATTTTACAAAATTTTATATTTTCACCGACAATTTTTTACAATGTTTTCAGGAGGTTACCATTATTGTGAGTAAGAGAACGATGATTTGAGGTGAGTAATATTATCAGAAAAATTCTTTTGGTCTTACTTCTGGTGTTGTCAGCTGTCAGTTTTTTCGATCTTGACGTTAGCATGGGAATTAACAGAAGGATTGTTGTAGTCCTCACAGTTGTGGTGGCTTTTGGGATTATTTATCTGGATAATAAAGATAGAAGCAAGAAGAGTGAAAGAAGATAGAATTGCTAAATCGTTACTATCTGTTGCTTTAACTACAGTTTTTCTATGAAGTGGATACTCTCAGATAGCGGTACCTTCTTGAAATTAAAAAAGGGAACATGGTCGGAGGAAATATACAAATTCGAATTTAGATTGCCGTTCAAAGAATTCAACAACATACGTAGGTGCAAGTAAGGCTGCAAAGATAGGTAAAGCGTTATCTGCAGGTATCGGAGCGGAGGGACTAGCTGCTCAATTTAGACTTCCGCCTGTTGTAGCTATAGTGCTTATCGCGTTTTCCTATCAGGCTGAAAAAAGTTCCCTTCTTAAATGGAAGGGACTTTTTTTATTGTTTGCATGTTCGCTTTCGACTTGTAAATCCCTCAATCTCATAGGCATAATAGGATGTGCATACGATATAATCGTATGACAATTTTTAATGGGATATCGCCACGCGATTGTACGCTATTCAATAAAGCGAGAGCGTCCGTGTTTTGAGGAGTTTCAAGATTTTTTCTCAACATCCATCGATTCTTCCAAAAAGGCTTGCCTTGCTTCTTTTACAAGGAGAACAACCAGGATCAAAACAAAGATGTAGGCAAAGTCGAAAAACCATATAAGCCCCAAAGGATGAGAAAGCATGGCACCTAGCATCGGTGACATCAACCCGCCCATCATTCCAGCCATGACTCCTTCAATAGAAGCGGTCAGAGAGACCAACTTCCCCGTGATAAACCCAACCGCCATGCCAATTGCGACAGCAATGATGGTCGCAAGTTGTAAATCGGCCACCAGATATACTTGAATATTCAAACCCAAGGAGATACTAGACATAGCACCTAACACCATAGCAATGATCATGCCATCCATACAGGCAAGCTCGGATCGATTTTTATAGGTATACAGGATACTGCCAACCGTCACCAAACTGAGGAAAATCATGTTTAGGAAAAGCATATAGCCCTCCTTAGCTGGGTACTATTTAACTACTCGTCTACCTATGTGTTATTTCCTTTTTCGCCTGCACCCACACCTGCAACGGTATTTTCTCTAATTTTACGAAAATAGGTTGTATGCTTCTCGCAATCGCTCATATGACAGCACTCTTTTTTGAAAGTCTTTGATAGGCGCTGTAATGATGACTTCCTCGATGGCATATTGCTCCTGGATCGCAGTGAGCTTTTCTTGTACCGTGTCTTTCGTTCCGTGAATGACATTCGCTTCCTTTACCTCAATCGTATACGGCTCGACGGATTGAAGTCCGAATTCTTCCGCCTTTTTCAGACTGGTAACGGTTACGGTTTTACCGCTTTGCAAATGGATTTTGGCGACCTTGCTTTCCTTTGCTAATTGAGCGGCTTCTTCTTCGGTATCGGCTACGATGACGGAAAGAGCAAGGAGTGCTTGCGGGGTGGCGATTCTGCCTGGACGAAATTGCTTCCGGTAGGCTTCAATGGCCGTTTGACCCACCGTCTCATCCTGGTTGATAAACAGGGCAAACACGTACGGAATACCCCGAGAAGCAGCTAATTCTGCGCTTTCGATACTCGTACCCAATAAGAATAAATCGGCTGGCTGAGGTGGAGTCGGGATGACCTTTACTCCATAAAGGGAATGCGCAGGCGTTAGCTCGTCATGGAGAAAGTGCTCGAGCTCTTCGAGTTTTTCTGCAAGAGTTCGGTTGGTTCCTGCGCTCTCCTGTTGCAGTGCTTTTGTCGATAACGGAAGTCCTCCGGGAGCTCTGCCAATACCGAGATCGACGCGACCAGGTGCTAGGGAGGCCAGTACGTGGAAATTTTCAGCTACTTTATACGGACTGTAGTGTTGCAGCATCACTCCACCGGAACCGATGCGGATACGTGTTGTTTTCGCCAGCAAATGGGCGATGAGCACTTCTGGTGATGAGCCGACCACATGATCTAAGTCATGGTGTTCAGACACCCAAAATCGGTGATAGCCGAGCTGTTCAGCCTTTTTAACCAAGGCAATGGTATGCAAAAAGGCCTCTGTTGCTGTTTCTCCTTCTTGAATGGGACTTTGATCCAGAATACTTAGTTTTAGCGTCATGTTGTTGTTCGCTCCTATTCGTAAAGTAAAAATAGAGGCCCCCTGATCGTACGTTTTCATGTACAAAGGGGGCCTCTGGATGACCAGTCGGCTAATTCATAGTTATTTGCTAGGATTTTATCGGGAACCCATTTCATTGTCAACGACTGTTTCAATATGTGTGTTCATGATGCAATAGAAAATAGCTGTTGACGTGGCAAAGCTGCGAATGATAATATCCCAAGTAATCCGATGAGAATTAAATAGTCGACCAGACAACTGGAGACTTCCTGCCAATGGGTAGGGGGTCTTTTTGTTTTTGGATCGCGACGGAAGCCAGCGCTGGGAGAAGGAGGAGTTGTACATGTCAGCCAAACAAAAAGTGATCGTATGGGGAAGAAGCGGGTGCTCGTTTTGTACAGACATCCAGGCTGTTTTACAAGCGAAAGGAAAAGATGTGCTCCGCGATCAGTTACAATCGCGATTGTCAGTGGGCTAGGGGGAATCAACATGGGGAGCGTACAAGTGATTAGGGAGGAGACACAAGCATCTCTTCCGTCCTTTAAGAAAAAGTTCGAACCGAAAGAGAGCATGATTGAGTTTCACGAAGTCCATAAATCATACGAAAGTGGCGGCGCAACGATTGAGGCATTAAAAGGTGTTACGCTGAACGTGCACAAAGGTGACATATTCGGGGTGATCGGCTTAAGCGGCGCTGGCAAAAGCACGTTGCTGCGCACGGTCAATCGATTGGAGCAGCCGACATTTGGAAGAGTGATTGTCGACGGGAATGATTTGTCTGTATTGTCGGTCCAACATTTGCGGAGCCTGAAGAAAAACATCGGCATGATCTTTCAGCAGTTCAATCTGCTCTCCACGAAGACCGTTTTTGACAATGTAGCCATGCCGCTACGGCTCGGAACCACTTCGCAAAAGGAAATTCAGGAACGCGTAGCCGAGCTCCTGTCATTTGTGGGATTAACAGAAAAAGCGAAGAGCTATCCCAATCAGCTATCCGGCGGACAAAAGCAGCGCGTCGGGATCGCACGTGCACTGGCGACTAACCCGTCCATTTTGCTGAGCGACGAAGCAACCTCGGCATTAGACCCGCAAACGACCGCGTCCATTCTGGAATTGCTCACAAGGGTGAACGAGGAATACAACGTCACGATTCTGATGATTACCCATGAAATGAATGTCATCAAGGAGGTTTGCAACCGTGTTGCCGTCATGGAGCAAGGCGCTGTCGTGGAACAAGGAAATGTCTTGGATGTATTTGCGAATCCGCAGACAGAGACGGCACGTCATTTTGTCAAATCCGTGGTACGTGACGACGTCCCAGTCAGCGTTTACAAGCTTTTGGAAGCGAACCAAGGAAGATCCAAGATCCTTCATATTCGTTTTATCGGGGAAAGCTCTGGTCAACCGATGCTCTCGCAAGTAGCGAAGCGTTTTGCCAGTGACGTCAATGTCCTATCCGGAAACATCACAGAGCTGCAAGGAGTGCCATTTGGCAACTTGATAGTCGAATTGCAAGGCAGCGAATGGGAAATTTCACGCGCGTACCAATACATCCTGCAACAAAACGTCACGGTAAAGGAGATTTCCTAACGATGGAAGTCACATCCGACCAAGTCATCCGAGCCGTATACGAAACGATTTACATGGTGAGCGTATCGCTCGTGTTTGCGACATTGATAGGCCTTCCGCTCGGCATTTTGCTCGTGGTCACGCGCAAGGGCCACATTTTAGAGAACCCGTTGATTTTTTCGATCTTGAATCCGATCATCAATGTCCTTCGCTCAGTTCCATTTATCATTTTGCTGGTGGCGATCATCCCGTTGACAAGGCTGATTGTCGGGACCTCCATCGGCACGACAGCGGCGATTGTGCCGCTCGTCATCTACAGTGGGCCTTACATGGCTCGCTTGGTGGAAAACTCCTTACTAGAAGTAAACGCAGGGATCATCGAAGCCGCGGAAGCAATGGGAGCAACGCCCTTGCAGATCATTTTTCGCTTTCTCATCCCGGAAACACTCGGGTCGATTATTCTCAGCATCACGACAGCTACTATCGGCTTAATCGGAGCCACAGCCATGGCTGGTGCAATTGGTGGCGGAGGGATTGGAGACTTGGCAATTACATACGGGTATCAGCGGTTCAGCACCGTGACAATTGTTGCGACCGTCGTCATCCTCGTCGTGCTTGTCCAAGGGATTCAATCATTCGGCAACGTGCTGGCACGTAAAATACGCCGGAACTAAGGCAACAGAAGGAGACAGGAGAGAACCATCGATGAAAAAAGTAGCGCTTACCCTACTATGCGCCTTGATTGCCATGTTCGCAGGAGGTTGCGGAAAAACAGAAGAACAGACGGGGCTTACAATCGGCATTCGCGGGTCGGAAAGTCGTACATGGGACTTCGTGAAGGAGCAGGCGGAGAAAGAAGGACTACAAATTGAATTGGTTCCATTCAACGCGAATGTCAATCCGAATACCGTCCTGCTCGATGGGGAAATCGACGCCAATGCCTTTCAGCACGTGGCTTTTTTAGACCAATTCAATTCGAAAAACAATTCGCAAATCGTGCCCGTTGGTTCCACGATCATTGCACCCCTCGGAATCTACTCTGATACGTTTAGAAAAATCGAAGAAATACCGGACGGGGCAAAGATTGCCGTCCCGAACGATGACTCCAACTGGGGACGTGCGTTGCTGCTGCTCCAAGAGGCCGGACTGATTCAAGTCGTAGACAATTTCGATGGATTTGGCGGGGCGGATAAGATCAAGGCGAATCCCAAACATTTAGAAATTATCCCCGTCGATGGCGCAACGACTCCTCGCGTTATGAAGGATGTAGCGGCCTCCATTATTAATAACGGTGTAGCAGTAGAGGCTGGTTTTCTATTAAAAGACGCTGTGTTTCACGAAAGCAAAACGGCGAAGCCATACATCAACGTGATTGCGACGACAAAAGAAAAGGCAAATAGGGAGGACGTAAAAAGGCTGGTGGCAATCTATCAATCCAAAGCCGTTTCTGATTTTATCACGGAGACGTATAAAGGAAACTACATCCCGACACAAGGAACTATCGAAGAATTAGCTGATTTTAAACAAGCGTTTAAGAGTAAACCATAACATGAACGAATGGGAGAATAGCTGATGGGAAAGCGACAAATTCACTTATCCGCTTATTTAGTTGGTACGGGCATACATGTAGCGTCATGGCGGTTGCCGACAGCGAAAAGAAATGCAAGTATCGACATCGAATATTACAAGCAACTGGCCCAGACGGCAGAGCGCGGGAAGTTTGACATCGCTTTTATTGCAGATAGCTTGGCAGTCAATGAAGCTTCGCATCCGAATATTCTCAATCGCTTTGAACCAATCACGTTATTGGCAGCTCTAGCTGGTGCTACGTCCAAAATCGGTCTCGTCGCGACAGCATCTACCACGTACCACGAGCCTTACAATCTGGCTCGGCTGTTCGCTTCTGTTGACCATATCAGTAATGGTCGCGCAGGCTGGAATATGGTCACAACAGGTGATGCAACAGGAGAAACGGGGCGCAACTTCAGCCGTACATCCCATGTTCCACACGATCAGCGCTACGTGCAAGCAGAAGAATTCATCGATGTCGTGCAGGGCTTGTGGGATTCGTGGGAAGACGACGCATTTGTGCAAGACAAAGCGACAGGTGTGTTTTTTGATCCGGAAAAAATGCACAGACTCCATTACAAAGGGCATCATTACACCGTGCAAGGACCGCTGAATATCGGCAGGTCCAAGCAAGGACAGCCCGTCATCGTGCAAGCGGGAGCGTCGGAGTCAGGACAACAACTGGCAGCGCGAACCGCAGAAGTCGTCTTTTCACACGTCAAAGATTTCGAGCGTGCCAAGAAGTTTTATCACAGCCTGAAAAGCAGACTGCCTGATTACGGCCGCACACCAGATGAACTGCACATTTTACAAGGCATTTCCCCGATCATTGCGGATACGAAGGAAGAGGCAGAGGCGATTTATGAGCAGTTGCATGACTTATTGCTGCCTGAGCAAGGCTTGCGATTTTTGTCGGGTTATTTGGGTAAAGTCGATTTCAGCACGTACTCACTGGATACGCCAGCTGCAGAAGTCATTTTTCCAGAAGAAAATGGCATCCAGAGTCATTTTGAATGGATGACAGAGCTGATCCGCCAAAAGAATCCGACCTTGCGCCAGTTGTATGCGTTGCTCGAAGGAGGAAGCAACCGGGAATGGATCGGAACCCCTGAACAAATCGCAGACACGATGGGAAAATGGTTTGCCCAAGGGGCGGCAGATGGATTCATGTTCATTGCTCCGATTCTCCCGCAGGGCTTGGATGTGTTTGTCGACAAGGTCATTCCGATTTTGCAAGAAAGAGGGCTTTATCGCCTAGATTACGAGGGGGATACGCTACGAGATCATCTGCATTTGAAAAAGCCGCTCAATCGGTTCCGGGTCCGAGACAAGCAATTGACAGAAAGGAGATAGCGTAGTGGGAACAGGCATAAAGGCATTACGATCAACCGAATTAGAGTCAAAGCTGATTGCAATACGCAGACAGTTGCATCAATATCCCGAGGTTGCCTACGAAGAGTTCGAAACCACTCGCGCGATTCGTGAATGGCTGGAGGAAGCGGATATTCGTATCATCGATCTCCCGCTGCAAACAGGCGTAGTGGCAGAAATAGGCGTGAACAATATAGGGCCGATCATCGCACTGCGCGCAGATATGGATGCATTGCCGGTTCAAGAGGAAACAGGCTTGCCGTACGCATCGATAATCCCAGGGAAAATGCATGCTTGCGGTCATGACTTCCACACGGCGGTCATCCTCGGAGCCGCTTATCTATTGAAGCAACAGGAAAAGACACTGGCAGGAACCGTGCGGCTTCTTTTCCAACCCGCAGAAGAAAAAGGAACAGGTGCGAAGCAATTGATGGAGAGGGGTGCTTTGGATGGGGTTCAGGCGATCTTTGGCTTGCACAATAAACCTGATCTGGAAGTCGGGACCATCGGGATTAAAGCGGGACCGCTGATGGCGAGCTTAGATGGCTTCGAGATCGATGTGGAAGGGATCGGTACTCACTCAGCTATCCCACATGCGGGGGTCGATCCAATCGTGGCCGCTTCGCAAATCGTCACGGCTTTGCAATCGATTGTCAGTAGAAATGTAAGTCCGTTGGATAACGCTGTCGTGAGCGTGACGACCATTCACGGCGGGACGACCTGGAATGTGATACCCGACAAAGTTGTTCTTGGCGGTACGATCCGTACCTTTCAAGAGGAGGTACGTGCGCGTATTCCCGATCGTTTGCGTGCGATTATCGAGGGAGTAGCATCAGCCTATGGTGCCAACGTTCATTTGCGCTGGTTTGCAGGACCACCACCTGTTCACAATGATGAGAAGCTGACGAAGCTATCCATCGATGTAGCCAAAAAGGTAGGCTTGCAAGTCGTAACGCCCGATCCGTCTGCTGCGGGTGAAGATTTTGCTTACTATCAATTGAAAATACCCGGCTCCTTCGTTTTTTTCGGAACTTCGGGTACCAAGGAATGGCATCATCCAGGATTTACACTGGATGAACGGGCACTTTTGCCTGGCGCTCATTATTTTGCCGAACTGGCTGCTAGCGCATTAAAGGAACGGTGAACAACGAATGGTAAACATCCAGAACCTCACTAAATCATACAAAACCGCTAAGGGAGATATCCCTGTTTTGCAGGACATCCATTTACATATCGAAAAAGGAGATATTTTCGGCATTATTGGGTTTTCGGGAGCGGGTAAGTCCACCCTGATTCGTTGTCTCAACCGGCTGGAGGAGCCAGATTCCGGGACCATCGAGATCGGAGACAGGGTGATTACGGAGCTATCTGAGAAAGAGCTGCGACAGGCAAGGCAAAAAATTGGCATGATATTTCAACAGTTTCATCTGCTGGATGCAAAAACAGTCTATCAGAACGTCGCCTTTCCTTTGGAGGTAGCTGGTCATCCGAAGCCATTCATTCACCAGCGTGTCAGAGAAATCTTAGATCTCGTACAACTCGGAGACAAGGAAAACACATATCCGTCCCAGCTCAGTGGCGGTCAAAAGCAGCGTGTCGGGATAGCCAGGGCGCTGGTCAATTCGCCTGATTTGCTTCTGAGTGACGAAGCGACATCCGCGCTCGATCCGCAGACGACGTATTCGATTCTGGAGCTGTTGAAGGAGATCAATCGCCAATTAAAGCTGACGATTGTGCTCATCACCCACGAGCTGGATGTGCTTCAGCACGTATGCAACAACATGGCTGTCGTCGAAAACGGCAGAATCGTCGAGACCGGAAGTGTGGAGAAGTTTTTCCTTCATCCGGAAAGTGATACCGCTAAGCGATTTGTCCATATTATCGACTATTACCGTGACAAGCGCCATGTGATGGAAGGAGTCGGGGCGGGCATATGAACGCAGATTTGTTTGACTTGCTATGGCAAGGACTACTTGAGACGCTCTACATGGTGTTTTGGTCATCCTTGTTCGCCCTGTTGATCGGCATGGTTTTGGGAATCACTCTCGTCGTGACGGAAAAGGGTGGTCTTCTCGAATCACCAAAACTGAGTAAAGTGATCGGGACAATAATAAATGGCGTTCGGTCTCTTCCTTTCATTATTTTGATCGTATTGCTCCTGCCGTTATCGAGACTCATGGTGGGAACATCGCTCGGACCGACAGCCGCGATTGTCTCTTTATCCATTGGTGCGGCCCCATTTTTGGCGCGAATCATTGAAAACTCGCTCAAGGAAGTAAGTGCAGGGAAGCTGGAAGCAGCCAAATCCGTCGGAGCTTCACCCAGTACAATCATTTTCCGTGTGCTCATTCCAGAAGCGATGCCAGCCTTAGTGCGGGGTGTCACGATTGGGATTATCGGCATTACGGAATTTACCGCAGTAGCTGGGGCAATCGGTGCTGGGGGATTAGGCAGCTTGGCCATTCGCTTTGGCTACCAACGTTTTCGGGAAGACGTTCTCATCGCAACCGTTATTATGATCATTCTGCTCGTCCAAATTATTCAATGGTCAGGGGATTCCATCGTCAAAGCGATCTATAAGAAGCGCTATAAGTTTGAATAAAGCAAGGATTCAAGCCGTATGAACCAGGGGAGTGGAAAGCATGGGGAAAAAAAGTCTCGGAATGATCGTTGGATTATTTACCGCCGTTAGTTTTGCAGTCGCAGGGTGCTCAACATCAGCTTTCACTAGTACCAGCACGGGTCAAGCGACAGAACCGAAGAAAGAAGTTACCTTGAAAGTTGGAGCCGCGCCTGTCCCGCATGCTGAAATATTGGAGTTCATCAAGCCAAAGCTCAAAGAGCAAGGGGTAAACTTGGAAGTGGTCGTGCTAGACGACGAGGGCCAACTGAATCCCGCCTTAAAAGAAAAGCAAATCGACGCGAATTTCTTCCAGCACGTGCCATATTTGGATTCGGTCAAAAACGAACAAGGCTATGATTTTGTCGTCACGACCAAAGTTCACGTGGAGCCAATCGGATTTTATTCGGACAAATTGAGATCGAAGGACGAAATCAGGGAAGGCGCGAAAATCGGCATCCCAAACAACCCGTCCAACGAATACCGGGCGTTGATCCTGCTACAAGAACAAGGATGGATCAAGCTAAAAGACGGTCTAACCAACTACGCCGCAACTCCGAAAGACATAGCAGATAATCCGAAAAAGCTGGAATTCGTAGAAGTAGAAGCTGCTACCTTACCCCGGGTGCTACCCGATCTCGCGGGAGCCGTCATCAATACGAACATCGTTCTCGAAGCAAAAATCGATCCGAAAAGTGCCTTGTTTCGTGAAGGGGCGAATTCACCCTATGCGAACGTGATTACGGTGCGAAAAGGAGACGAGAATCGGGACGAAATCAAAAAGCTGGATGCTGTTTTGACGTCAGCCGAGGTGAAAAAGTTCATCGAGGACAAATACGGAGTTGCCGTCGTACCCGCCTTTTAACTCATCGAATGGGAGTGCGCATGATACATGAGAGGAATCCACATAGGCAATCTATGCATTCGAGACGCAAGAGTCGAGGACCGCGATCAGATTGAGGAGCATCTGCTCGAAGCCTACCAGCAATATGAGCAGCATTTATCTGCCGAGAAATGGGAGCGATATAAAGAAGAAATCAGGCAATCCGTGACAAACAGTAGGACTCTCGCTTTCATGGTTGCGGTCTTGGATAGCGAGGTAGTAGGTAGCGTTCAGCTATTTGTTTCCTCAGAAGTCGCTTATGCCAAGCCAGAACTCGGCATCGATTCCCCAATTATGCGGTTTCTGGCCGTTTCACCGAAAGCGAGGGGGCATGGTATTGCGGCACAGCTGATTGCGGAAAGTATCCATCGCACGCAAAGACTAGGAGCAACGACGCTTCATCTCCACACAACAGACATGATGGCATCCGCAATCAAATTGTATGAACGCCTGGGATTTACGCGAGCCATAGAGAAAGACTTTTCAAACGGGGAGACACTTGTGAAAAGCTACTACCTGCGACTGTAAGGAAGATGCACAAAAGTTCTGATACATCTGTTCATCAGGACTTTTTCTTTCCCTTACTCTGTTTGAAACGAACCGAAAATCTCCAGGTAGTGAGCATTGTACATGATGCCGAGGACATTCCCAAACGGATCAAGGACAGAAGCCGTTGCGAATCCGTCACCACGCGTATACCACTTTTTTTGGCGCCTGCACATCATCCGCCCAATAACTATTCGTAGCAAAGCCCCGCAAGGTTTGGTTGTGACTCAGCATCGAAGTTCCTCCTTAAAATGGATAGTACTTCCGATTATAAGGACCAACTACTGACAACTGTCTGTCAGTAGCTTGAGATTCTTTCCCCTTAACTGTACTTACTCAGTACATCAAAAAACTCTTTTAGAAAATGATAAAAAAGCTTTTCGGAAGGCGGAAGCTCCCGGTTGTTCGGGATGATAATACCCACTGTTCGCGTAACCAATGGCTCACTTATCGGGATTTTCACTGTCTCACGGGGAACGTTATCTGTTAATGTAAGCTCTGGCAACAAAGTGACACCCAAGCCTGCCGCAACCAACCCTTTAATCGCATCGATATCTTCACCTTCAAAAGCAACTTGAGGAGAAAAGCCCATTTGCGAGCAAGCATTGACAGCGATATTGCGGAGGATGAAACCGGGTGGAAATAAAACAAAAGTATCTTCCTGCAACTGACTGAGACGCAAGCTCGGCTGCTTGGATAGCGGGTGCTTTGCGGGCAGCAGTGCCACGATATTTTCTGCGAAGAAGATGTGGCTGCGAACATTTTTTTCATGAGTGGGGACAGGACCAAGGAAAGCCAAGTCAATTTCTCCGTTGATGACCGAGTCGATCAGCCCCTGATAAGAGCCTTGCTTCAATTGAAAGCCGATGTCCGGATACCGGGATCGAAAACCGGAGATGACCGTCGGAAGGGGATTGGCGGCGAGGCTGCTCGTAAAACCAACACGAATCGTGCCCCGTGACGGGTCGAGGAACTCCTCAATCTTCTCTTTTGCTTTTTCGATTTCGTTCATCGCCATTTCGACGTGCTGCAAGAAGATTTTTCCAACTGCCGTCAGCTTGATATTGCGACCTTCGCGGAGGAACAGCGACACACCGAGCTCCTCCTCCAGATTGGCGATTTGCCGACTGAGGGCGGATTGGGCGACGTGCAAATGATGTGAGGCTTCGGTGAAGTGCTCTCGTTTGGCAACCTCGATGAAGTAGTGAATCTGTCGTAGCTCCATGAATACTCCCACCTTACCCATTCATCTCGATTTGAGATAGATTTTGCATAAATTATATATTGTTTGTATCGTTTCGCTCAATCTAAAATTGAAATACCAGAGAGAGCAAGGAGAGTGGAGATACATGACGACACAAGGAATGCCTGCTAAGCAAGGTCTGTACGATCCGATTTTCGAACATGACGCTTGCGGAATTGGTTTTCTAGCAAATTTGAAATCAAAGTCGACGCATGATATGGTCCGAAAGGGTCTGAAAATTCTGTGCCAACTGGAACACCGCGGCGGTCAAGGCAGTGATCCGGAAACGGGAGACGGTGCAGGGATTTTAACGCAAATTCCACACGCTTTTTTCAAAAAGACCTGTAAAGAGCTGAATATCACGCTGCCAGCACCAGGCAAATACGGTGTAGGTATGCTGTTTCTTCCAATGGATGAGGCGAAGCGACAAAAGTATGAAAATCAGCTGGAGGCGATTGTCGCAGCAGAGGGTCAAAAGCTGCTCGGCTGGAGAACAGTTCCTGTCGATGCGACGAAAATTGGCAAAACGGCTGTAGCGAGTCAGCCTTATGTCCGCCAAGTATTCATCGGAGCCAGCTTGAATATACAGGACCAACTGGCATTTGAACGGAAGCTGTACGTCATTCGCAAGCAAGTGGAACGGGCAACAGGTACCGATTTTTACGCCGCTTCCATGTCATCACGTACAATTGTTTATAAAGGATTGCTCACATCAGGACAACTGGATGCTTTTTATCTCGATTTGCAAGATAATTCTTACACTTCTATTTTCTCGGTTGTTCACTCACGTTTCAGCACGAACACATTCCCTACATGGGAGAGGGCACACCCGAATCGTTATCTGATTCACAACGGGGAAATCAACACCTTGCAAGGAAACATGAACTGGATGATGGCTCGTGAAAAAATGTTCCAGTCTGAGGCATTTGGTGCAGATTTGGCAAAAGTGGTGCCAGTCATTGATATGGCGGGCAGTGATTCAGCAATTTTGGATAACTGCGTAGAGTTTTTCTCGCTGGCAGGTCGCTCCTTGCCGCATGTCGCGATGATGATGATTCCTGAACCGTGGGATCAGGATGAGCGAATCGACGAAAATAAGAAAGCTTTTTACGAATATCATAGCTGCCTTATGGAGCCGTGGGACGGTCCAACTGCTATATCTTTCACGGATGGCAGACATATCGGTGCGATTCTCGACCGAAACGGATTGCGACCAGCGAGATACTATGTGACATCAGACGATACGATTATTTTCTCATCGGAGGTTGGTGTTCTCGAAGTACCAGATGAAACGATTGTCCAGAAAGGTCGACTGAGTCCTGGACGGATGCTGCTGGTTGACCTCGAAGAAGGCAGAATCGTATCAGACGAGGAAATCAAGCAAAAAATCGCGAGCGAACAGCCATATCGGGAGTGGGTGAAAAACAACCTGCATGCGATCGAGGATTTGCCGGTAGCAGGTCGTACAGAAGAGCTGCAAGGAGCTAGCCTGCTTGCGCACCAAAAAGCATTTGGCTATACACAGGAGGAAGTCGACAAGATACTTGCCCCGATGGTGGCTGAGCAGAAAGACCCCATTGGTTCGATGGGAGTAGATACACCACTCGCGGTATTGTCTGATCGAGCACAGCTTTTGTACCACTATTTCAAACAGTCATTCGCCCAAGTCACGAATCCGCCGATTGATGCACTGCGGGAGTCCTGTGTAACCTCGACCCATACGGTGCTTGGCGCGGAAGGAAACCTCTTGGCACCGGATGCGAGTAATTGCCGTAGAATTCGTTTGACTAATCCTTTGATCTCCAATCAAGAGCTGGCGAAGCTTCGCGCGAACCCATACCAAGCGTTCAAGGCGAAAACATTGCCCATACTCTTCCCGGTGAGAGTGGGCGAACAGGGTCTCGAGCTGGCACTAGATCAATTGTACGCTGCAGCGGATGAAGCGATTGCTGCTGGCTACACCTTGCTGATTTTATCAGATCGCGGAATGAATCAAGATTTGGCTGCGATGCCTGCTTTGCTTGCTGGAAGTGGACTGCACCATCATCTCGTTCGCGCAGGGACACGTACCAAAGCGAGTATCATCATAGAATCTGGAGAACCGCGTGATGTACACCAGTTCGCTATGCTGATTGGTTACGGTGCCGACGCGATTAATCCCTACGTCGCCATCTCAACGGTAAACAATCTGGTTGAATCGGCTAAGCTGAAGGACATCACAAGCGACGAAGCGGTCGAAATGTACTTGCAAACAGCCGTCGAAGGTGTTGTAAAAGTCATGTCCAAGATGGGCATTTCGACCATTCAGAGCTACCGTGGCGCACAAATTTTTGAAGCGGTGGGCATTCATTCTGCCGTCATCGATCGCTATTTTAGCCGTACCCCTTCACAGATTTCGGGGATTGGACTGGATGTAATTGCGCAAGAGACTTTGCTTCGCCATGCAAAAGCATTTTTACCAGAGCATTCCGAGGAAGCATTGGAGGCAGGCAGTGATTTTCAGTTCCGCCGTGATGGTGAGTTCCACCTGTTCAACCCGAAGACGGTTCATGCCCTGCAAAAAGCTTGTCGGGAAGGCAGCTACGAGCAGTACAAAATCTATGCGGAGCAAGCGACAGCCCAGCAATTCGTAGCCCTGCGTCATTTGCTCGATTTCAAGTCCAACCGGCAGCCGATTCCGCTGAGCGAGGTAGAATCTGTTGACTCTATTGTACATCGTTTTAAAACGGGGGCGATGTCATACGGCTCTCTCAGCAAGGAAGCACATGAGACCTTGGCAATCGCCATGAACCGCTTGGGTGCGAAAAGCAATAGCGGGGAAGGTGGCGAAGATTCGGCACGTTACATCATGGATGAAAACGGAGATTTGCGACGCAGTGCTATCAAGCAGGTCGCATCCGGCCGCTTTGGCGTATCCAGTCATTACTTGGTCAATGCCTCTGAGATCCAGATCAAGATGGCACAAGGAGCAAAGCCGGGCGAAGGCGGTCAATTGCCAGGAAGCAAGGTCTACCCATGGATTGCTGAAGTGCGCGGATCGACACCAGGCGTGGGACTCATTTCGCCGCCGCCTCATCACGATATTTATTCAATCGAGGATTTGGCGCAGCTGATTTTTGACTTGAAAAATGCGAATCCACGAGCACGAATCAGCGTGAAGCTCGTATCCAAGGCGGGAGTCGGAACGATTGCAGCTGGTGTGGCGAAAGGTCTTGCAGATGTCATTGTTGTCAGTGGACACGATGGCGGCACAGGCGCTTCCCCTAAATCAAGCATCAAGCACGCAGGACTGCCATGGGAGCTCGGTCTAGCTGAAACACATCAGACACTCTTGCTCAACCAGTTGCGCGACCGTGTGGTTCTGGAAACAGACGGCAAACTGATGACGGGACGCGATGTCGTCATTGCAGCTCTACTCGGTGCGGAAGAATTCGGTTTCGCTACGGCTCCACTTGTTTCCATTGGTTGTGTCATGGCTCGCGTATGTCATCTCGATACATGCCCAGTGGGTGTGGCGACACAAAATCCCGAGCTGCGCAAACGGTTTAAGGGCGATCCGCAGCACGCCGTGAATTTCATGCGTCTCGTTGCCCGTGAAGTTCGTGAGATCATGGCGCAGCTCGGTTATCGCTCCATCGAGTCGATGGTCGGTCAGAGTCATGTATTAAAGATGAGCGACAAGGCAAAAGAACATTGGAAAGCCAAGCACGTTGATTTGTCCGCGCTCTTGTTTCAACCGGATGTTTTCGAGGAAGTGGGCCGCTATCATCAACGCAACCAAGATCACAAGCTGGAAGAAACGCTGGATCGTCAAAAACTGCTCAAGCTGTGCAAGCCAGCACTGAATAAACAGCAGGAGGTAGAGGCAAAGCTCGCCATCACCAATACGAATCGCGTGGTCGGTACGATCTTGGGCAGCGAGGTAACCAAACGTTTTGGTGAGCACGGTCTGCCGGAGGATACAATCCGTCTGCATTTTACTGGCTCGGCAGGTCAAAGCTTCGGGGCATTTGTTCCACGAGGGATCACGCTTCATCTCGAGGGAGATGCGAATGACTACGTAGGAAAAGGGTTGTCGGGCGGCAAAATTTCGGTCGCACCGTCGAAAAAAAGCAAATTCGCTCCTGAGCACAACATGATTATTGGAAACGTTGCGTTCTACGGAGCGACTTCTGGGGAAGCGTATATCAACGGGATGGCTGGTGAGCGATTCTGCGTTCGCAACAGCGGTGTGACTGCTGTCGTTGAAGGCGTAGGCGATCATGGCTGCGAGTACATGACAGGAGGACGCGTCGTTGTTCTCGGACCTATCGGCAAAAACTTTGCAGCAGGTATGTCAGGTGGTACTGCCTATGTTCTGGCGGAGGATAAAGAGAAGTTTGCCGCGATGTGCAATCAGGAGATGGTACTCCTGGAGACACTGGAAGATGAACGGGAGATCGCTCGAGTCAAGCGTTTGCTGGAAAACCACGTCAGCCACACAGGCAGCCGTCATGCACAAGCTTTGCTCAATGAGTGGGAACGTACCGCTCAACAGTTTGTCAAAGTCATTCCAAAAGACTACAAGCAAATCGTCTCCACGATGGAGGAATTGGAGAAATCCGGTATGAAGCGCCAAGAGGCGATATTAGCCGCTTTTGAAATGAGCCAGAAGAAAGGCGATGCCAAAGTATCGAAAAAGAAAGCCCCTGTGCAATCCTATGTTTCAGTGGGGAAATGAGGAAATGGCCGATGGCTTATTTTTGAGTCGTCGGTCTTTCTTTTGGTAAAGGTCTGGGTCAAGTAGCGAAACTCATTCAATCAGATTGGGAAAAAAGACAGAATTTGATATGATAAGAAAAGATTCTATAAATAATGGTATGGCAGGTGACGGGATGTTTTTCCAAAATCACGAACCGAAGTCAAGTTATCGTCAAACCCCTGAAAACTCTTCTCTATCCCCAGCTTCTCAAAACTCTGCACCTCATGCCTTACAGCTCGCCAAAAAAATCGGAAATAAAGCCATGATCAATCTACTCCAAAAACAAACACATATCCAACCAGTCATACAAGGCAAATTCAAAGATATTGAACCAACCGATTACGGAGCAAATGAGTATGATAACGATCGGAATAACGAAGGTCAATTTACTGCTGTGCGAGCAGATAAAGACCTCCCCACCTATTTTGGCGTGTTGAAAGATACATTTGGCGAAGACAATGTAAATAAAAGCTTTTTTTCCAAGACAAATGAATTAGGAGATACATGTGATCGTCCTCATTCCGTATCTGCTATCGTAAAAAAAGGCACTTCGAGAAAGGATCGTAAAGGTGATTCTGTTGTCAGTGCGATCGGCAATTTGGGTACAGAAGAGCGATTGATACGGGATGGAAAAAATGATGCAGCGAAAACCGCATACGATGGGGGACACTTGGTCGGTTATCAGATTGTACGAGGAATCGAAGCGAACCAAGAATGGAATATAGCCCCGCAAGATGTGAAAAATAACGAGCATTCTTATAATCATACGATTGAAAAAATGCTACGGGGAGCGGGAAAAGGTACAGAGTATACGTACTCTGTTGAGGTGAAATACGACCAATGGAACTTTAGTGTGGATCAAGAACAATTGGTAAAGCTAGGTGCTTTGAAACAGGTAGATTCAACGAAGCCTTGGGAAATTCAGCTACCAGTCAGAATTCCGTTCAAATGGGATGCAAAGGCAGATATGACCAAGACAGATGAAAATAAATGGAAATTTGGCAGTCCGACAAAGGGTGAATCATCTTTCGAACAGTTTTCCCAAACCATGGATGAAGGTAATTTGGATTTTACGCGAAAAAGCCACACAGCAAGATTCAATCTCGCATTTTCCGATAAGGACGGCAATGAGGAGCTCTATGACATTGATTCCAACAATTTCGATGCTAAGAAAGTGAAAGGGATTCGCTATTCCATGCATCAATCATTACCTACAGACTTTTTGAAAAATCAAAAACCGGTAGAATGGAAGGGAGACGAAGCGAATGCAGTTGCTCATTTTGGTGAGGTTAAAAAGGGGCAAGCTTCGTCCACCAATATTTTGGAAATCATGCCAGCCAAACTGAAACGAAACAAAATTCTTATCGATGAGATTGAAGAAATTGGTGATGTAGAAAAGCCAGAAAAAATGAGGTTTATTCCAGAAGGGATATCCCAGTTAGACGAACGTGATGAGAAAAAATGTGTATTTATTTATCAATTAGAGAAAAACAAAATTCGAAACGAATACATAATTCTTAAGAAAATAGAGACGGATTACTACCCATTTTTTGATGTACAACCAGAGGAAGAGGAAAGGTTTGAGAAAGAAAAAGAGAACTTTGATACCATAACAAATGAGTTCGCTACATGGATGCAGGAATTAGACAATAAGGAAGAGGATGAGATAGAAAGTATTCAGCAAAAAATGGTCCAGTATAGCAAAATACTAGAGGCACAGACCCTAACTCTAACACGGATAAAAAACCATCGAATCGGAAGGAATTTATACGAGGAAACAGTAAATGAGTTCTATCCAGACTATAAAGAGAAAATATGGCGTAGCTTACAAGTATTGCGATCGATAACTGGGTATGATTCTGACAGCGAATATTATCATGGTGGTAAAAAAACAGATAGTAAAAACAAAACGAACAGCAATGGGAAAAGAACACTGGAGGCTAGGGAAGATAACCACAAAAAAAGAAAAAGTGATAAGGAACAACAAGATAATAAAAAGATGATCGAAGAAGCGATAGGCAAGTATTTGCGTAAATCAGTAGTAGATTATTTAAATAAGAAGTAAGGGGGGAGAAAAGGAAGACCATGTGTGGGAAGGAGGTGCAGGTTTGCCCCTGCACCCAGTCTTGTCAAACATAGAAGAGCTTGCTTTATTCTGTTCGGTCTCTATTAGCATCATGATTCGCAGCATCGAACGTGTCGTTGGCGTCAGCCGCCACGTTTTCACCCATTTTGTTGCCAAGTGCACCCCCGGCAACGGCTCCTGCAATGGTACCAAGCGGACCTAAAATTGAACCTACAGCAGCACCTACTGCCGCACCGCCAACTGTTCCTACAGCTTCACCAGCTCCACTGCCTGTCATGTTCGCTTCGTCGTTGGCAACAGCATCGTTGTGATTGCGTTCGTTGTTCGTAGCCAAGATTGTCACTCCCTCGATTAGTGTTGGGAAGCTCTGCTATATCAAACGTGCAGCCCCAAGGCATAGTGTGTCCCAAATCTAACATTTCATTCCAAAAAACCTTCAGATGGAACCGAGATCAGGATTCAATCCATCGTCCATATCGCGCTAGTGGTCAAAGATTATCAAGAGATGGTCGCAAGAGGAGGGAAGCGAAAGAAAAAACGCCTGATTTACAGGCGCTTGAGTGAGATGGCTTCGCGAATTTGCTGGATATTGGCGATCGTATCATCCTGCCGACGTAAGGATACGGCTACATAGAGCAGATCAATCAAGCTGAGCTGAGCAAGTCTGGACGACAGAGCTTCCGTACGAAATACCGTTTCGCGTGAAGTCGTGTACAAGCACATGTCTGCGAGACATACGAGAGGAGATTTTCCATAGCTCGTGATTCCGATTGTTTTCGCTCCGGCTTCCTTGGCAACCTGCAGGGCTGCCGCCATTACTTGATAGTGAGCATCAGAATGATAAAGACAAGGGATGCCTGTCCGCATAAATTTGTGGTACGCATCCTGTGCGATGACGGCTGAGCCTCCTGAACCATAAAACTCGATCCGGCTTGCGTTTTCCAAACAGGAGACGATTTTTATTAACTCATCTTTATTGATAATCTGCTGTGTGTCCCGAATCGTCTCGATATTCGCTGTGAAAATTTTTTCAGCAATCGCACTGACGTCATCGTCGTCGAGGTTGATTTCTTGGTGAATCGTTTGCTTCGGATTCGTGACTTCACTTGCCAAGGCGATCTTGAATGCTTGGTAGCCCCGAAAGCCAAGTCTGCGACATAGACGAAATACGGTAGCATCTGCACACTGGCATTGGTCGGCTAGCTCCGTGATCGAGAAGTGAATAACTTCATTGGCGTGCTCCAAAATATAGTCGGCGATCTGTTGTTCTTTCCCGCTTAATTGCGTATAGATAGCGCGTAATTGCGTGAGCACACGAGGAGCATGCGGGATGAAAATTTTTATCACTCGTGCCGTAAAACCCCTTGCTTTAGCTATGGGGATATAAGGCACTTTGCTCTGCATCCCCTGAAGGGGGTGCTAAGAGCAAACGAAAATAGTTCTTTTTTTGTCGATCTCTGTCAGATATATCTTCTCTATCTAATGAATTGGTATAATTAACCATATGCAGATCGGTGGAAAGTAACTACAATGTCGTATTTGACTGTAAATATCACGTTGTTTTTTGTCCGAAGTATCGTAAAAAGGTTTTGAAAGAGCCAGTAGACATTCGATTAAAAGAGTTGTTTCTTGAAAAGGAAAAAGAACTTCGTACAGAAATTGTTGAAATGGAGATCATGCCAGACCACGTTCATTTGCTCATCAAATGCGATCCGCAATTCGGAATCCACCGAGTCGTAAAATCTTTGAAGGGCTATATATCCAGAGTGTTGTGGATGGAATTTAGACATCTCAAAAGCAGACTTCCCTCGCTATGGACAAACTCCTACTTTGTTGCGACAGTTGGAACTGTTCAACTCGATGTGATTCAGAAATACATCGAGTCTCAAAAGGAAAGGAGTGATTGAACTTGCATAGAGCCTACAAATTCCGTTTGTATCCAAACAAAGAACAAGCAACACTCATCAACAAGACAATTGGATGTACTCGCTTTGTATTCAATCACTTTCTTGCGAAACGGAATGACGCCTACGAACATGAAAAGAAAACGCTGAACTACAACGACTGCTCTGCTTTGCTCACGCAACTCAAAAAAGAAATCGAATGGTTGAAAGAAGTGGACTCCACTGCTCTGCAATCAACCTTAAAAGATTTGGATTCCTCCTACAAAAAGTTTTTCAAAGAGAAAAAAGGCTATCCCAAATTCAAGAGCAAGAAGAACCCAAAGCAATCCTATACATGCAAGATGAACATCAAAATAGTAGGGAATCGCATCAAACTTCCTAAGCTGGGATGGGTATCGTTTGCTAAATCCAGAGAAGTCCGGGGGCGTATCCTATCGGCTACGATCAGACTGAATCCTTCTGGAAAATACTTTGTATCCATTCTATGTGAAACGGAAAATCAACCACTCCCAAATGTAGGATCGACTGTAGGGATTGACCTCGGAATCAAGGATTTCGCCATCCTCTCTAATGGAGAGAAGGTTGAGAATCCCAAATACTATCGCAAGTATGAAAAACAACTGGCAAAGTGGCAACGGATTAAATCCCGCAGACAAAAAGGTAATAAAAACCGTAACAAAGCACGTATCAAAGTAGCTAGGCTCCATGAAAAAATTGCAAATACCCGTAACGACTTTCTACATAAGCTGTCAACCAAGCTGATCAACGAAAACCAAGTGATCTGTTTGGAGGACTTGCAAGTGGAAAATATGGTTAAAAACCACAAGTTAGCGAAATCCATTGCGGACGCTTCGTGGTCTATGTTTCGTATGATGTTGGAGTATAAGGCGGAATGGTACGGTAGAACGATCTCCATCGTTGGGAAGCAATTCCCTTCAAGCCAACTCTGCTCCACCCCACATTGTGGATACCGCAACAAAGACGTGAAAAACCTCAACTTGCGACAATGGACTTGCCCGAAATGTGGTACGAAGCATGATCGTGACGAAAACGCAGCCATCAATATTGAGCAAGAAGGACTTCGACTGTTGGCATAGCCAACTGAACTGTGGGACACACAGGGATAGCTTGGTGAATTTCACTCCGTGAGGAGTGACTACCCAAGAATCCCCTGCCTTTAGGCATGAGGAGTGTCAACCTATAATACGTGGTAACGAATATGATCCAAAAAGGAGTGACGTACACGATATGAAACTTGCGATCCTCGGATTAGGAAAAATGGGGTACAATCTCACGCTTAATTTGCTCTCGCATCAGCATGAGGTCGTAGCCTATGATGTAGATTCTACGCGTGCAGAAGAGTTGAGTCATGAAGGCGCGATTCCGGCATTTTCGGTGGAAGACGCTGTGGCGAAGCTGCCGACACCTCGCATAGTATGGCTAATGGTACCAGCAGGAGAGATTGTGGATCAATTGGTTGATCAACTCTCTACCTTGCTTGCTGAAGGAGATATCGTCATTGACGGTGGCAACTCTCATTATAAGCAATCGCTAAATCGCTTTGCACGCTTAAATGAGAAAGGCATTCACTTCATGGATGCAGGAACGAGCGGAGGCATGGAGGGAGCGCGCCACGGAGCATGTATGATGATTGGTGGGGATCGGGAAGCATTCATTCATATTGAGCCGATGATTCGCGACATAAACGTCGAAAACGGATATTTGTATGCTGGGGAAGCGGGGAGCGGCCACTTCTTGAAAATGATTCATAACGGAATCGAATACGGCATGATGCAGGCGATTGGGGAAGGTTTTGAGGTGCTTGCGAAAAGCCAGTATAACTACGATTTTGCCGAGGTCGCACGCGTGTGGGCAAATGGTTCCGTCATTCGAGGCTGGCTGATGGACTTAACAGAGCGAGCTTTTCGAAAAGATGCCAAGCTCGACGAAATCCGTGGGGTCATGCATTCTTCCGGGGAAGGAAAATGGACGCTGGAAACCGCGCTGGATCTACAGGCAGCCACACCCGTGATTGCGATGTCCTTGCTGATGCGTTACCGTTCACTGGACGAGGATACGTTCCACGGTAAAGTTGTCGCAGCCTTGCGCAATGAATTTGGTGGACATGCCGTAGAAAAGAAATAAGAAATGGGATGACCGTAAAGGTGCTTTGGTGGTTGAAGCTCCGAGGTCATCCTTTTTTGTTTTGTATATGGAAGAAGAAGGAATTTCCATTCAAAAAGCAAACTAAGCAGGTAACGCCCAGAAGGTTACCTGGTCGAAACGTGCTTTTTTATTCAGTAGCTTCTAAAACGATGGGAGGATGGAAAGATGAGCGTTGAAGAGGTTGTTTTGTACAAGAATGAGAAAGGAATCGTGACCCTTACGCTAAACAGACCAGAGGCATTGAATGCATTGAACCGAGATGTCCTTAATCAACTATCGAGCATCTTGGACCGGATCAAAACCGATAACAGTGTGAAAGCGGTCATCCTTACAGGCGCGGGAGAAAAAGCATTTTCGGCTGGCGCCGACATTTCGTATTTGCATCAGGCTACACCGTTGGAAGTAAGGGATTTTGCTCAGTTGGCCGTGTCAGTGACCAATCAAATCGAATCGTTGGGAAAAGTAGTCGTTGCTGCGATTAACGGCTATGCGTTAGGCGGGGGTCTTGAGATCGCTGAATCGTGCACACTGCGTATTGCGGTTCAACATGCCAAAATGGGACATCCAGAAGTACGAATTGGGGCAGTGGCGGGCTTTGGTGGAACAACCAGACTCCCTAGGCTAATAGGAAAAGGCCGTGCCGCGGAGTTGCTTCTGACAGGATCAGCGATAGATGCGGATGAAGCATATAGAATGGGACTGGTAAATCGGGTCGTTTCGCGAGAGCGGCTACTGGCAGAAACAGAGGAGGTACTCCAAGAAATTTTGGCGCAGTCTCCACTGGCAGTGAAACTGACGTGGGACGCGATTCATCGCGGGAGTAATCTGACAGTAGAGGAGTCCGCACTTCTAGGCGCAGACTACTTCGGACTGGTGGCATCCACCGAAGACTTCCGGGAAGGAACCAAAGCTTTCTTAGACAAGACTCCACCGCGTTTTACAGGGAGATAATCACACGAGCTCCAATACCTCACACAATTCAACCAACTGCCTAACTCCGTACATCTGATGGCGAATGCAATCGTGAATGCTTCTGATCGCATCCGCCGTCACTTTTTTGGCCTGCTCAATACTTTGATTTTCGACTGCTTGTATAATTTCTTGCCATATTGATTCAAATTCTTCTCTTAATTGGAAGGTCGTAATACTTTTACCCTGTTCAGCAAGGGATGGAAAGGCGAATATTGTCAGTAGAAATTCATTCTTCTTTTCCAGAGGTGAGACAACGTATGGCCATTGTTCAGCTACGATCACAGAACCCGGACTTTTCGCACATGATCAAGAAAAATCCGGATTCCGGACTGAGTTTACGATCCATTCGAAAAGGCATCGCATACGGGTGGTTTTCCAATACGGATACATACAACGTTTATTTTAAAGATGCAGAAAATGAAGTCTCCTATAAACAATCCGAACAGGAGCATTTTGAATATTTGAATGTCTCCCGGTACAATACACCCTTGTTTCCGTTAAATGCGATCAATGAATTTTTTTCCGCACCGATGAAGCAACACGACGAGCGGGATGCAGAAGGGTATGAGCATGTTTTTTTCATCAACATGATTCACATTGAACGGCTGCTGTATCTGACATTTTTTGAGAAGCACCTCAAGGACTTCACTTTTGAACTCAAGCACCACGCGGATAAAAGCTACGCTCTGACCATCACAACGAGAACGAGTCTTCATCAGCTTCTCCACGTCGTCAGTGTGCTCTGTTTATTCTTGAGTATGTTTGGAAAAGAGCACATCGATATTTCCGATAACATCCTGGATAAATACATCAAAAGCATCCATGTCATCGACGCACCTTTTTACATACGAAGCTTGTTCGCACGCAATTTCCTGACAACCAGAGATCGCTATCGCAAGTATAAGACCGAGATCGAGAAGACAAGCCGCTACCCCATTCAATTGGAGTATGGCAGCACCGGTTTGCAGAGAAGGAACTACATCGCGAGTAAGCTTCCTTTTACCAAATCGATTGTAGATATTGGATGCGGAGAAGGCTTTTATGCGATTCCGTTCGCTACCAAGCTGCCGCAGTATTACTATGCCATCGATATCGATGAACAATCGCTGGAAGCAGTCAGACGCAGGGCCTGGGAAAAAGAAATCTCGAATCTGATTTTGTTCCCCTCGCTCGATCAGTTTTTACAGGATTACAACGGTGAACAGGTAGATGTCATTATGACTGAGGTCATTGAACATATGAGCAAAGATGAAGCGAGAGCGCTCATTAAGCAAATATGCAGGCGATTGGATTTTGACCAGCTTATCATTACAACACCCAACTCAGACTTTAATCCGTTCTATGAGCTAGAAGGGTATCGCCACGACGATCATAAATGGGAAATGGGACAAAAAGAGTTCCAGGCATGGATGACCGAAATCATGGAAGAAGCTGGGGTGCAGGGGCAATTTGTATCCATTGGTGACGGCGTGAACGACATCCACACCACACAAGGCGTCATTGTCCAGAGAAAGGGGGCGTAACGATGCTGTTACAGACGCAGGTTCACACGATTTTTATGCTCGTCGGTCCCACCGAATGTGGGAAGACAACTTTTGCCAAAGAAGTACTCATGCCGAGTCTTTCATTTGAAGATGAACCAAAAAACGTAAAAGCAAATGTCCAATACATTTGCTCGGACAGCATTCGCCAGGAACTTTTGGGCTATGATTACGACAAGTATGATCAGGTGATGCTAGAAGCCAGCGAGCAGGCATTTCAGCTCCTGTTTGAAAAGCTGCGCTTGGTGACCTCGTTTCCGATCAATGCCGAATTCGTGGTCGTCGATACAACAGGACTAGCAGAAGACTTTCGCTCGAAAGTCCGCGAAATTGCAGCCGAGAACAATTACCGCTTAGAAGTGATCCTCTTTGATTATCGCAATCGGGATGATTATTACGCATCCGAGCGGTCAAAAAAACTGATTACCAACCATATTCTCCGGTTAAAGCAAGAAGTGCTCCGTGCATTATCCAAAGAAGGGTACCACAACATTCACCGGGTACGGCACAAAGACTTTTACGCACTAGCAGATGGGGTGGCTAATCCTCGTTATAATATTGTAATCGAAAATAAGGAAACGTATTTGGCAACGATCCTTCCCAAAGATCAAACATACATCATCATCGGAGACATTCACGAATGCGTCTACGAATTAAAAGGTCTCTTGCAAAACTACGGATTCATGCTCGAGGGCAATTGTCTCATCACGACTGACAAGGTGCAGCATACCAAAATTATCGTAGCAGGGGACTGGATCGATAAAGGAGCGCAAACCAGGGAGATCATCGAGTTTCTATACACGAATCAAGAGTATTTCTTGTTCGTTCTAGGGAATCACGAAAATTTTGTCTACAAGTACTTGCGAAAGGAACTAAAAGGGATAGACCCGCAGCTATTGGAGAATTACTTTGATTCCACACAAGTCCTGGAAAAAGACGCTGAATTAACCGAAATGTTCAATCACCTGTATACGCTCGCTCAGCCATTTTATCGATCGAACGCATTGACTGGCCCGTCCTATTATGTCACACACGCTCCATGCAAAAAGAAGTATATCGGAAAGCTTGATGCGAATTCGTTGCGACGCCAACGCAATTTTCGGATAGACCGAACAGCTTCATTGGAAGAGCAACTCGCATTTTTGACAGTTGAAGCGGTTAGTAATCTTCCGTACCATATTTTTGGACATATCGCGGCACAAAAAGCGTTTCGCCTAAAGAACAAGCTCCATCTCGATACCGGATGTGTGCACGGAAATGCTTTGACCTCCGTCGTGATCGCACACAAGCCGTTTTTCAAATCGTTTCCGTCTGAGCATCGGGTGATGACTGATGAGTTGCCGATCCTGTTCCATGCAGAAAAACAAGTATCCATGGGAGATTTGGAAGAGGAAGAACTCCGTCGACTCCGCTACTGCTCGCAAAACAAGGTCAATTTTATTTCCGGAACGATGCCCCCAGCGGATAAGGATGAGGCGACTCAGGAATTGGAGTCGTTGAAGGCGGGATTGGACTATTTCGCAAATCGGGGCATTCATCAAGTCATATTGCAACCGAAATACATGGGCTCGCGATGCAATCTCTATCTCCATCGTGATCTCGACAAGTGTTTTGCGATCAGCAGAAACGGTTATGCCATCAATCAGGTTGATTTGACATCGATTTATGAAAAGCTACATGCAAGGTTTCGCGCATACATGGAGCAGAATGAAATAGCGATGATCATCTTGGATGGCGAATTGTTGCCGTGGAGTGCAATAGGGAAGGGCTTAATCGAAAAGCAGTTCAAACCAATCGAATCCGCGCTGCGCAGTGAATTTGCATTTTTGCAGGAAAACGCTTTTGAAGAGACATTTCATCAACTCATTTACAACTATGACGAGAGCGGATTCGAAAAAGACCAGTTCCACCTATCCAAGAGTGCGCTCACGGAAAAATTCGGTTCGAGCTTGTATCGAAACTACAAGTATGTGCGAGAAATCAAAGATAGCTACGTTCCTGTCGACAAGCATTTGGAGGCCTATCAAATTTACCAAAAACAGTTGGAGCTCTATGCAGGAGAAGGGGAGCTAGACTACAAGCCTTTTTCCATTCTAAAGGCCGTCTATTTGAATGGGGACGAGCAATTGCCCGATTGGAAAACATCCGATATGTATCGCTTCGTAAATGACGATCATTTTCTCACTATCGATTTGTCTGAGCCGAATGCATATGAAGAAGCGGCTCGTTACTTTTCTACGATTACACTGGAAAACAAGATGGAAGGCATCGTGATCAAGCCAGAGTTCATCGATCAGAAGGTCGTGCCTGCCATGAAGGTTCGCAATTCAGAGTACTTGGCGATTATTTATGGCTACGACTACCGTTTTCCACACAAGTACCGCAAGCTTTTCAATCAGAAAAATATTACGAAAAAGCTCAAGACTTCGATGCAGGAACACAGGCTGGGAGAGCGGATGCTTGGTTTCAAATTCCACGACATTTCTCCAGAAAATACGGAGTATCAAAAAGTAGTCGCAACGATACTCTTCGAAGTGGCGAAAGAAAAAGAGATCGATCCGCGTTTGTAAATGAAAAACGAGAAGCTGCTGACTGAGCAAGCTTCTCGTTTTGATTTGCAGAGCTATTTGTTGGCCGATGGAGCAGCATCCCATGCTTCGATATTATCGGCACCTTCAATACTGTCCTTGTAGAACACAGGATTTTTTCCTGCTTTTTTCTGTTCCAAATAATCATGTAGCGCAGCATAGGCGACTTTTGATAACATGGCGATCGCAATCAGGTTGACGATGACCATGAGGCCCATGAACAAATCGGCCAAATCCCATACGAGCTGTACCTTTGCCACTGATCCGAACAACACCATGGCGAGTACACTTAAACGATAAAGCATGAGCCATGCTTTGCTTGTCTTTAAAAACTCGATATTAGTCTCGCCGTAATAGTAGTTCCCGATCAATGTACTGAAGGCGAACAGGAATACCATAATGGCTAGGAAGCCAGAAGCCCAAGAACCGATATGAATGCTCAGTGCTGCTTGGGACAGCTCAATACCACTCAGTCCTGTTTGCGTGTAAGCGCCGGACAGCAAAATGATGAAAGCCGTGCTTGTACAGATCACGAGGGTATCGAATAGAACACCGAATGCTTGAATCAGACCTTGCTTCACGGGATGGCTTGTCGTTGCCGTTGCCGCAGCATTCGGCGCACTACCCATACCAGCTTCGTTCGAGAACAATCCTCGCTTGATGCCGTGCATGAGCGCTGCACCGAGAGTACCGCCTGCGATTTGTTCGAATCCGAACGCGTTTTTCACAATCAATGCGATCAGTGCAGGCATCTCTGTGATGTTCATCACCACAATAAACAGGGCCATCCCGATGTACAATACGGCCAATACGATTACGATGTACTCAGACATTTTTGCAATGCGTTTCACACCGCCGAAGATGATAGCTGCAAACGCAATCGTCATGATGATACCCAGTATCAAACGATCTGTCCCAAACGAATTTTCAAAAGCAATCGTGATTGTGTTGGATTGCACGGCGTTAAATACGAGACCAAACGAAAGGGTGATGAGGACAGCAAACAGTGCGCCCATCCAACGTTTGTTCAGCCCTTTTTCCATGTAATATGCCGGACCGCCACGAAAACCGTTTTTATCCTTGATTTTATAAATCTGAGCGAGCGTACTCTCAACAAAACTAGATGCCGAACCGATAATCGCAATAACCCACATCCAGAATACGGCGCCAGGACCACCTAATGCGATCGCAATAGCAATTCCCGTAATGTTCCCTGTACCGACACGCGCGGCCATACTAATAGCGAAAGCTTGGAAAGGGGAGATGCCTCCATCGTCTTTCGCTCTGCCTTCTTTAATGGAACGGATCATTTCCGGCAACATACGTACTTGCAAAAATTTGCCCCGGAAAGTAAAGAACAAGCCTAACGCGATTAGCATGACAATGATAATATAGGACCACAAAAAATCGTTTATAGAAGCTGTTACATCGAGTAGGAATTGTTGCATCGTGTCACCTCGGATTTTGTTATGAATTTTTTCCTTAGTATTCTCTAAAAAATTGTTACATCCCATTCCTGAGCGATATGTTTTAACAAAGAAACGCCCGCTACACTGTTTCCACAACCGTCAATGGAAGGTCCAAAAATACCGATTCCACAGCCATATTGAAACGGTGAATGTGTTTTGCGGTTAGCTGGTACCAGTGTCATGATTCCGCCTGATACGCCACTTTTTGCTGGCAAGCCAACATTCGCGGCGAATTTGCCTGATGCATCGTACATGCCGCAGGTGAGCATCAGTGCTTTGGCTAAACGGACGACATCTTTCGGGAGAACTTGTTCGTTGCGCAGTGGATGGAAGCCGTCGAGTGCCAACAGGAGACCGATCAAAGCAATTTGCTCGGTGGTTACTTCAATCGAGCATTGCGTTAGATAAACCTCCAAAGCCTCTTCCACTTCGCATGCCAGATAGCCCGTATCTTTTAAATAATGGGCGAGTGCACGGTTTCTGTGAGAGTTTTCCCATTCGGAAAGAAACACTTCCTCGTTCACCATTGGCGTAATACCTGTGATTTTACTGAAAAATGCATACAAGTAACGCAGTTTATGATCCGGTGTTTGACCAGGGAGGAGTGAAGATGTCGTAATCGCCCCCGCATTGATCATCGGATTAAAAGGCTTACCTGGCTTGTGCATTTCCAAACGGATAATGGAGTTGAATGCATCTCCAGTCGGTTCTACATCTACCCGATCCAATACGTAAGGGATTCCATGGTAGCAGCAGGCAGCAATAAAACTGATTACTTTGGAAATACTTTGCATCGTAAAAGGAACTTCCCAGTCACCCGCGGTGTGCATTTTTCCTGTAGGCTCGATGATACAAATACCTAACTGATTCGGATCCGCTCTGTACAAAGCAGGGATATAACTGGCACATTTTCCTTCAGATGCCTTGGAACGATATTGTTCCACCCATTGCTCTAATTCATCCACGAGTAAAACCTGTTGAATCAACGCCTTTCCCCCCAATAATCGAATACACTGCTCTTACGCGAACAGGAAGAGAAAGCGCTTCCATGCTTCGCAAAATACATATAATGATCACTTTACAACCACCCTACAAAATAAAACAAAAACTCACAGATTGTTTCATGTGAGTGTCACAATTTTTTTTACTTGTCCTCTATGGAATCCTCGGTAAAAATAGATAGGGGCATCAAGAACCAACATGGGAAGTGAGAGGCATGCGTGTTCAGGCACAAGTAAAACGAGAATGGTATATATTGGCGCTCATGCTTATTACGGTCCCGTTGGCAGGAGAGTTGAAATTTTATCCTGTCAATGAGACATTTCGAATTAGCTTTGGAGCTCCTACGTTTTTCTTCTTTTTATTACTGTTTCAAAGAATTCCATCTGTTCTCGCTGGCTTTTTAACGGGGATTACGGTTGTATGCTTTCGGATTGTGATTGACTTCATCGCTGGGAATCAAACAGCATGGGAGTCTTCTCTCCAAACGCATTATTCTAGCTTTTTCTTTTATTTTGCTTATTCTGTGCTGTTTTATTTAACCAGAACACGCCATTTTCACAACAGGACGATTTTGGTTGGATTAATGGGGATGGTCATCGAGGTATTGGCTGACCTCATTGAGTTTCTTTCGCAACATGTACTGCTCGATACCGTTCTCACTTGGGGAGCGGTGCAAGAAATGCTCGTCATCGCGCTATCCCACATCTTTATCGTGATTAGTTTTCTCAATATGATGAAGCTGTATGAAGCGCAGTCGCGGGAGCAACAGACAAGAAAACAGAACGAGCATATGCTGATGCTGATTTCAAACCTGTATGAGGAATCGATTCATCTGAAAAAAACACTGCAAAATGCCGAGAGTATCAGTATGAAGTCTTTCGAGCTATACCAGGGCTTGTATGAGCTTCATAAAGAACAGGTAGTATCATCGAATGTAGAGAGCTTTGCCAAGCAAGCATTGATTGTCGCAGGCGAGGTTCACGAGATTAAAAAGGATAACCAACGCATTTTTGCAGGGCTGCACAAGCTGATTTCCGATGAAAGCATCACGGATTACATGGATATCCATCAGCTCGTGGACATTATCAATCGAAGCAATATGAAGTATGCAACTTTGTTGGAGAAGGACATACAAATCACAGCTTCCATTTCGGGGACACATCCTCTCTACCACGTTTTCATGATGCTTTCCCTGATCAATAATCTGGTGGCAAACGCAGTGGAAGCCATCCAGCAAACAGGAGCCATTTCCATTGACATTGATCGGATAGGCGATCTTGTGGAAATCAGAATCAACGATGACGGGCCGGGGGTGCCTCCACGGCGAAAGGCTTTGCTGTTCAAGCCTGGCTTTACGACGAAATACGATCGAACCGGCAACCCCTCTACAGGGATCGGACTGTCTTATGCACAACAATTGGTGGAACAATGGCAAGGGGAGATCTCCCTACAGGATGGAGAAAATGGGAAGGGGACAACCTTTCTCATTCGATTACCAATTGATCCGATAACGAAGAAAGAGTGAGAAGATGCTGTTTTATTTAGTGGATGACGATGATGCCGTTCGCCTCATGCTGACGGAAATTATAGAAGACGAGAATCTGGGAGAGGTCGTGGGGGAAGCATCTGACGGCTCGATGGTAGACGGTCATACGTTAACCGCACGCAACGTAGATATTTTGCTAATCGATTTGTTCATGCCCAACCGAGATGGGATTGAGACGATTCGCCAAGTGAAGCCGACATTCACGGGAAAGATCGTCATGATTTCTCAGGCAGAAACGAAAGATTTGATTGCCCAAGCTTATGCCCTTGGAAGTGAATACTACATTATCAAGCCGGTAAACAAGATCGAAGTCGTGACTATTCTCCAAAAAGTGATCGAGAAAATTCGCCTCGAGCGTTCGATACGGGACATTCACAAATCGTTGAATGCCGTCATGCAGGTGGACCAGCAGCCTTCCGGACAACCTCGTCCATCACAGGGCAAACCACTTCGCGAGGCGGGTCAGTTTCTGTTAACGGAGTTGGGTATCGCGGGAGACAATGGAAGCAATGACTTGCTAGATATTTTGGACTTCTTGCATGGATACGAACAGACGCATACGTTTAAACATGGATTTCCAGCCTTGAAAGAGATCTTTGTGGCAGTAGCACAGGACAGGCTCGGAGTAGCTGAGGACGATCCACAGGTCGCAAAGGTTGTCAAAGCTTCTGAGCAGAGAGTCCGCCGAGCGATTTATCAGTCGCTGAATCATTTGGCGTCTCTTGGGCTTGCGGACCTCTCGAATTGGAAGTTCGAAAATTACGCTTCGCAGTTTTTTGATTTTACGTATGTGTGGAAGAAGATGGCGGAGTTAAAGAGCAATGCCGCCTCGCCGAGTTCAGATATTCGGATCAATATGAAAAAGTTCATTCAAGTGCTCTATGCAGAGGCGAAGCGCATTCAGTCAGAAGCGTGATTGTTCTGTGTCTGACGTGTAGAGGTAAGTCCTGATCATGATGATTAGGGCTTTTTGTTTTGTATGGGATTGCATTTGTTTTTTGTTGACTAAACGTTCATTCAATAATAAGCTGGGATCATATACCAATTTTACAATTCACGGAGGGATCACCGATGGATTTGTACTATGAGGTTTCAGGGGAAGGAAAACCAGTCATTCTATTGCACAGCGGCGGTGCTGATTTGCGAGATTGGACGTTCGTCGCGCCGATTCTGGCGAAGCAATATCAGGTCATCGCTTTCGATGGACGCGGATGCGGGAAATCGCCGTCTCCAACAGTGACAGCGAACTACATCGATGATGTGCTTGCCGTCATGGACCATTTCCAGCTGGACAAAGCCACGCTCGTAGGGCACTCGATAGGCGGTCGAATTGCTACGGATTTTACGCTGACTTATCCGCAGCGAGTGAGCAAGCTCGTGCTGATTGCTCCTGATGTGACAGGGTATACACCGAGTCAGACGTTCACGGAATGGATGCAGAAAATCCAAGCAGCACCGGATGTTGACCGAATGGTAGAGCTGTCCTTATCTGCCTGTTCGTATCGCTTCGTGATGGCAAGTCCACAGAAGGACCTACTGGTAGAGATGGCGAAGCATAATCTAGCAAAAATGTTCGAGTGGGTGACATGGGAGTCCGTATGGCCGCAGCCGCCTGCCATTGAGCGGCTCGAAGAATTAGCCAATCAAACATGTTTGATAATCGGCAAGGAAGATGCACTGGATGCGAAACGGATTGCTGAATATTTTAAAGAAGTATTACCAGAGAGAAGGTTTGTTGAGATTACTGGTGCCGATCATAAACCGACATTGACGCATCCTGAAGAAATCGCCCGCGCTATCACTGAATTTATGGAGGATTGACTGAACCGTGCCGCGTACCCCAGCTGAAAATGAGCGCATTCGCCAAGCTGCAAAGGATAAGATCCATGCAGCCGCGATGACGCTTTTCATAAAAAAAGGCTACCACGCAACCTCAATCGACGATGTAGCCAAACAGGGCCAGATATCGAAGGGACTGCTTTACAATTATTACAAAGGAAAAGAAGAACTCCTCGCCGCGATGGTTCAGATCCGGATCGAGGAAGTAAAAGAAGTGATGGAGGCTGCGACTCAGCTCGCAACGCCGCACGAACAGCTGCGCCATATTGTCGACGGTGCGCTTGATAACGTCTACCAACGACCGGATGTCTATCGTTTTTACTTGAATTTACAAACGCAGCCCGAAGATGATCGGGTACTTGCTTCTTACAGAGAGCAGTTAAATGAGGAGTCACGTAGGCAATTTGAAGTTCAGTGCGAGATTTTCAAACAGTTAGGCGTAAAGCAGCCTAGATTGAGATCGCTCTATTTTTCTTCGGCGCTCCAAGGCGCAATGCTGATGATGACGACTTATCCGGAAGGGTTTTCGGTTGAAGAGATGAAGGAGCAGATTGTTCGGGAATATTGTAGCGGATCGGCAGAATTATAGAGTGACGTTCAATAATGAAGAGGCTATCCCATTCGTGAATAATACTGGTGGGGTAGCCGCTTGTTTCTGTATCTTTGCATAGCTGATAAGCACAAAGCAAATTCCATTCAAATCGCCATTTCGCAACCGGGTAGCCTGCGTATCGGGACGACAGAAGTCACTCGGTTTGGCATGAAGGAACAAGAGATGGACACGATTGCAGACCTGATTGTAAGTGTGTTGTCAGGCAGGGAAAAGCCCGAGGTTGTCCAGTCAACACCGTATGCCAGAGTTCAGACCTTGGCATACGATGCCTTTTCGAGTCGTAAGTGGACTCTCATTCTTGACAATGTCATTTCTTTTCGTAAATAATCGATTGATACCATCAAAGAATGGGAGTCTAAACAGATGAGTACAGACCATACAAACTCGGATGTTACCATTGATCATACGACGAAAGAGCTGGCTCTCGTATTTGGTCAGTTAAAACGGATCGGACATGTCTTCAGTCCGTCGAAAGACCTCCGTCAGAGCGAATTGAATTTGCTCGTTCACTTGACCTACGTAAGTCCTCCAGGCACGGACGGCATCAGAGTTTCCGAGCTAGGCAAGCAGTTGAAAATAACATCAGCAGCTGTAACGCATGTCATTCAATCACTTGAACAGCTTAGGTTTATCACCCGTACCGTGGGTCCCAAGGATCGACGCTCCATTCTCGTAGCCCCTACGAAAGAGGGCTTTGATTTTGTGGCAGCGAGAGAGAAGGAGCTGTTTAATCGTTTTCAGCAATTGCATGAGCATCTTGGTACGGATGATGCGCAGGTACTCATACGCATATTAACGAAATCAATCAGATTCCTGCATACGTATCAGGACAGCGATGATTCACAACCATAGTTCGATGGTGGACTATGGTTTTTACTTGTTTTGATAAGAACCTTGCTCCAGCTCTTTGCGGAGGGAGTTCGGAGAGGGGCCCCAATGCAGTTGTTGCTCCGCACGCAATCCAGATATCCTCTGATTGATGCTCGCCCCCCAAGCGGCTGGTCCTAATTCTTTGGCCGCATCCTCATAACTCCATGATGCTACTTTTTTTATCCCAGCTATTTTCGCAATCGAAGTCATGAGCTCTTTCGTCGTGATCATTTCCTTGGAAGTCGCATTGAATAATGATCCTGGCTGTGCTCGTGAAAAAGCGCATTCGTAAAGTCGCGCCAAATCATCAACATCGATCGTAGACCATGTCGTTTGTCCGTCATCGATATAGTTGGCTGATTGAGAGAGCTTCGTCCTTTGAATGGTTGCTTGAACGAGTCCACCACCACGACCGTATACAAGTGTAGGACGTATGACGATCGTACGAATATTGCGCTTGGCAGCTCCTAACACTTCCTGCTCCTGTTTCGCTTTCCATTGGAGAAATGGCAAAGGGTTGAGGGGGGAGTTCTCATCCACGACATTGTCGTACGTATCGTTATAGATCAGCGTTCCACTCGTATAAATGAATGGCCTGCCTGTGCCCTCCAAACCATCCAGCATTGCCTGAACGGCTGTTACATCCAGTTTTTCCATGTCAGGTGTGTGCGAGATCGCCATATGGATGACCCCATCGAATTTTTTAACACTTTCTGTTAACAAGGTGGTATCCGCAAGATCGCCAACAATAGGAGTGAACCCTTGTGAGAGCAACAGCTCCGCTTTCTCTTGTGATCGCACAAGTCCAGCAACCTGATAGCCTTGGGACTGAAAATGCTCAGCGACTACGGACCCGACATAACCTGTTATTCCTGTAAGGAAAACTTTCATGACAAAACCTCCTTTAAACAAAATTAATTTAGTAACTAAATTATATGATAAATTATTTAACAACACCTTCAGGATGTCAATAACATTTATAATTGACTGAATATTGACAAAACAAAAGTTGGGTGTTACTTTCACAGTAGGAAAACGTTTACCCGTTACTTAGAAAGTGAGTGAAGAACCATTACTGTAACTATTAAAGACATCGCACAACTCGCCAACGTATCCATTGCGACTGTTTCGCGCGTGCTGAACAATTCCAAGCCAGTCCGTCCAGAGCTGCGAGAAAGAGTCTTGAAAATCGTGCAAGAGACGGGCTTTCAGCCGAATGCGATTGCCAGGAGCTTGGTTAGCAAGGAAACCCGTATCATCGGGGTGATGATTCCTGATATCTCCAACAATTTTTACTCCAATCTCATTTATGGAATTGACAGCGTCATTAGCGAGTACGACTACAGCATGTTTTTGACGATATCCGATGAAGTCGTGGACAAAGAGCTGAAGTACTTGCGATTGTTCAAAGAAAAACAAATTGATGGTGTCATTATCGCGAGTATTCATTTCCTGGAGGGCAATATACAGACGCTCCAAGAGATTCAGGTTCCCCTTGTTGTTACCGGACATGATTTGCCCGGCTATCAAATTCCCACTGTCAACGTCAACAATGTGCAAGCCTCCTATGATGCTACCGCCTATCTCATCTCGCAAGGCCATACAAAAATCGCGTGTATATCTGGTCCACTGTGGGACCCGCCGTGCGGTCTGGATCGCATGGGCGGTTACCGAAAAGCGATGCGGGCACATGATTTGCCCATCCATGAAGGATTCGTCGTAGAAGGGGAATTCACAGCCAAGAGCGGTTACGAAGCCATGCGCCGTATTTGTGAGGAAAAAATTCGTCCGACAGCTGTTTTTGTCGCCACAGACCTGATGGCGGTTGGTGTCCTCAATTACTTGTACGACCATGGGATTCGTGTACCAGAAGACATCTCCGTCATAGGCTTCGACAATTTGGAGCTCGCCTCACTTTCCCGCCCCATGCTCACCACCGTGCACAATGACCCGTTCATGTACGGAAAAGCCGCAGCAGAGCAACTACTCAGACAAATCCGCAATGAACCTGTAGAGAGAATGAGCACCGTCCCACACCATCTTGTGATTCGCCATACTGTAAGCGCTTTACTGGAGTGAGGCAACAAGTCTTACCACATAGAAGCAAACGAGCTTACGCATTCAAAAGGGGAGAAGAGATATGAAGCTTGGCGTATTTACCGTTCTTTTTAGCGAGAAGTCGTTCGAAGAAATGCTGGATCATGTGAAGGCAGCAGGTTTAGAGGCGGTGGAAATCGGCACAGGCTGCTATCCGGGCAATGCACACTGCAATCTAGATGAACTGTTGGAAAGTCCGGAAAAAAGACGAGCGTACAAAAAGGCAGTAGAGGATCGGGGACTAATAATCAGCGCGCTCAGTTGTCACGGCAACCCGTTGACACCAGATAAAAGCTTTGCGCAGCAATCTCATGATACGTTTGTGAAAACGGTGCAGCTAGCCGAGCTGCTGGAGGTGCCTGTGGTCAATTGCTTTTCTGGCACGGCAGGCGACCACGAAGGCGCGAAGTACCCGAGCTGGCCCGTTGCTCCTTGGCCCAATGAGTATCGCGACGTGCTCCATTGGCAATGGAACGAGAAGCTCATCCCGTACTGGCGCGAATGGACCGCATATGCGACTGAGCATCATGTCAAAATTGCGTTGGAGCTGCATGGCGGCTTTCTCGTCCACACGCCAGGGACACTGCTAAAGCTACGGGAACAGGTAGGCGAGGGGATAGGGGCAAACTTCGATCCAAGTCACATGTGGTGGCAAGGAATTGATCCAGTAGCTGCGATCAAAATCTTGGGCAAAGAAAAAGCCATTTATCATTTCCATGCCAAAGACACGTACATTGACCAGGAAAAAGTGAACATGTACGGGCTGACGGATATGAATTCCTATGCAAATCTACATGAACGTGCTTGGTATTTCCGAACCGTAGGCTATGGGCATTCACAGCAGACGTGGGCGGATATGATGAGTGCACTGCGCATGAATGGATACGATTATGTCGTGAGCATCGAGCACGAGGATGCCATCATGTCGATGGAGGAAGGCTTTTTGCGCGCTGTTCAAAACCTGCAGCAAGTCATCTTGCGAGAACCAGTCCAGAATCTATGGTGGGTGTAGGAGGGAAAGAAATGACGAATCGACGCAAATGGAAAATCGGAATCATCGGTGCAGGGGGGATTACAGAAGCACACTTGGAGGCGATCAAGGAAGAGCCGCGAGCAGAGGTAGTTGCCATTGCAGATATTTCCGCAGAAATGGCTTCCTATCGTGCGAAACGACATGACATTCCGCAAGTTTTCACCGAATACGAGATGATGCTACAAGAGTCTGATACAGACGCGATCATTGTTTGTGTTCCGAACTACTTGCATGCAGAAGCAACCAAAAGTGCGATTGCAGCAGGCAAACACTTGCTGTGCGAAAAGCCGATGGCGATGAATGCCCAGGAAGCAAAAGAAATGATCGAAGCCGCGAAGAAAGCAGACAAAATCCTCATGGTCGCACAAAACAACCGATTCCGAAGCGATTCCCTGCAAGTCAAAACATGGCTGAAGGAAGGAATGCTGGGGAACATTTATCACGCCAAAACCGGTTGGGTCAGACGAAATGGAATTCCCGGATGGGGGAGCTGGTTTACGCAAAAAGAATCAGCAGGCGGCGGTCCGTTGATTGATATCGGGGTACATATGCTCGATTTGACCTTGTGGCTTTTGGACCATCCAAAGCCTGTATCCGTCCTCGGGCAAACGTACGCGCAATTCGGACCTCACAAACGCGGCTTGTCAGAGTGGGGCAGGATCGATGATAACGGGAAGTTTGATGTGGAAGATATGGCAGTGGCAATGATCACCTTTGAGAACGGATTGTCGCTTACGCTCGACGCAAGCTGGGCTTCTCACATCGCGGAGGAAAACGTTTTCCTTCAACTATATGGACAAGAGGGTGGGGCATCCCTTCGTTTATTGGATAACCAGTTTACGCTTTACCACGAGTGGAACGGCGTAACTGCCGCGACAGAAATAACACCAAAGCCTCAAAAAGAACGCGTACTCTTATTCAGCAATTTCATCGACGCCATCGAAGGGAAGGCAGAGGTTCTCTGCACACCGGAACAAGCCTTGTACATCAACAGATTGATCGAAGCTATCTACGCATCCGCACAAAAAGGGGAAGCAGTCCGTTTTTAACATGAGCATAGGGGGTTACTTAGATGAAAGTTGCAAAAAGACTTACATCCGTTGGACTTACCTTATTAATGGCCTTCTCGTTGGCAGCATGTTCTTCCACACCTCAGCAAGCTTCTACAGATACAACCCCATCACAGCCTTCAACACCATCCGCACCCAAAACAGATCCAGTACAGCCCACAGCCGAAAAAATCAAGCTTGTCTACGCTCGCGGAAAAGACGCGACGGATTCCACCAAAAAGCTCGTAGAAGTTTTCCAAAAAGCCCATCCAAATATCGAAGTAGAAATCCGCGAGATGCCTGCCGATTCCGGGCAGAGTCATGATCAATACGTCACCATGTTCAGTGCACAATCATCTGAAATCGACGTGTTTGACCTGGACGTCATCTGGCCGGCTGAATTCGCACAAGCGGGTTATCTTCTGCCGCTTGACCGCCTAATGGAGCAAGATGGAATCGAGACCGGAAAATATATCAAAGGGGCCATGGATGCCGGGAATTTTGGTGGCCAGCAATGGACCATGCCCAAGTTTATCGACGCGGGACTCTTGTTTTACCGCAAAGATCTTGTATCCGAAGCACCAAAGACGTGGGATGAACTGATTACCCAAGCAAAAGCCACGAAGGGCAAGGGCGGCACGAAGTTCGGCTACTTGATGCAAGCCAAGCAATATGAAGGATTGGTTTGCAACTTTGTGGAGTTCAGTGCATCGTACGGTGGAAAAATTTTAGATGAACAAGGCAAAGTAGCGGTCAACAACCCAGCTACGATCAAAGGGTTGAAAAAAATGATCGAAGTCGTCAAGTCCAATTTCGTCCCAACCAATATCACCACATTCATGGAGCCGGAATCACACACCGCATTCCTCGAGGGGCAGGCACCATTTATTCGCAACTGGCCGTATCAGTTCGCGTTGGCGCAGGATCAGGGCCAGTCCAAAATCGTTGATCAAGTCGGGATCGCTCCACTGCCAGCAGGCGATGCAGGCTCCGCAGCAGCACTCGGCGGTTGGATGGGGGGAATCAACAAGTTCTCGAAGCATCCGAAAGAAGCATGGGAATTCCTCAAATTCATGACAGGTCCAGAGGGTCAAAAGATTTCCGCAGTAGAAGGTGGGCTCGCACCAACCTACCTGCCAGCCTACGATGAAGCCGATGTTCAAAAAGCCAGTCCGTTGTTCGCCAACAAAGATTTCGTCGATGGCGTAAGCGCTGCTGTCTCTCGTCCAACGACTCCGATTTATCCGAAAATTTCGGAAGTGATCCAGATCGAGGTGTCCAAAGCGCTCGTAGGGCAGCAAACAGCCGAGCAAGCGGTGCAAAACATGGAAACACAGATGAACGACTTAATGAAAAAATAGGCAACGACATGTGGGGCTTCCAAGGGAGTCTAACCGGCTTCCTTGGAAGTTGCCCAACGATTTCTGGCAAGCACTAGCAAGCTTCTAGCGAGAAGGAAGGTGGTGAACGGATGAATCGATCAACGAAAATGTCTCTCTCAGAAAAACAGATGGGGTATTTGCTAATTTTTCCTGCACTGCTCATCATACTTGTTATCGCGATTTGGCCTGTCATGCGATCCTTTTGGATCAGTCTACACGACATCCGGTTGAACGACCCGACGAAATCAGAGATTCACTCTTCGTACGGACTAGATATGGAGCGCTACGTCAGCACGTTACCGAATCTGCTCCGGTACGTGAAGAGGGAGGCAGACTCCGCAGAAGGGTCATCAAAGGAAAAACTGAACGTGCTTCAAGCGCAAATCGAGCAATTGAACACTTCCCTCAACCAAACAGGCGAGATTGCGAGCCGATACCAAATGATCGACCAGCTATTGCTGGACTTTAAACCAGTCCCCACGGAACTCAAATATGTGAGCCTCTCGAACGAACAAACAGACGCAATCAAAGCCAGCTTAGGAGAAGTCAGAGCGGTTCTTTTGCAAATGAGTGAAAAAAAGCTGCTTGCAAAGCCAGAGGGTGCTCTTGGCGTGATCCAAGGCATGGAAGCTTCAATTATCGAGCCCAACTTTGTTGGCCTTGCCTACTACAAGAAGTTTTTAACGGACGTCCGGATGTGGGGAGCTCTGTACAATACGGCATTTTTTACCGTTATCTCCGTTGCCATTGAACTGGTGCTCGGCATATTGATTGCATTGTTGATCAATCGACCTTTTCGTGGAAGGAGTCTTGTTCGAGCAACTGTGTTAATACCGTGGGCGATTCCGACTGTTATCTCCGCGATGATGTGGAAGTTTTTGTACGACGGTCAAAATGGCATCGTCGCCTATCTTTTTGAGCAGGCAGGGATGATCTCAGATATGGGGATGCTTCTGACGACGAAGGCTGGAGCCATGCTTTCCGTCATTTTGGCGGATGTGTGGAAGACGACGCCGTTCATGGCCTTGCTCATATTCGCAGGGCTGCAAACGATCCCGCAAAGCTTGTATGAAGCAGCTTCTGTCGACGGTGCCACCCGCACCCATCAATTTTTTCGAATTACACTTCCGATGCTGAAATCAACTATTCTTGTGGCGCTATTGTTCCGCACACTTGATGCGTTTCGTGTTTTTGACCTGATTTACACGCTGACAGGTGGGGCACCCGGGAACTCGACCGAGACCATTTCCATTTATGCTTACAAAACGATGTTTGCTCAAATGAGCTTTGGGGAAGGCTCGGCGCTTGCCGTCATTGTCTTTTTGTGTGTGGCGTTGATCTCCATCGGCTATGTGAAAATATTGGGAGCTGATCTGCTGAGTGATGGCAGTGGCAAATAAGGAGGTGATTGGATGCGTAAACATACGGGTCCCTTGTTCTACGTGGGTCTACTGCTATTCGTTTTTCTTGTGATGTTCCCGTTTTTGTGGATTCTACTTGCAGCATGGAAGCCACCAGCGGAGCTGTTTGGAGAGCGAGCCTTTCATTTTATCATCGAAAATCCTTCGTTTGACAACTTTGTCCGCGTCTTCACGGAAAGACCGTTTGCCCGTTACCTGTGGAATTCAACTGTCGTGGCGACGTTAACCACGCTCTACTCCATAACGATCGCTTCCTTTGCTGCCTATGCAATTGCCTGGCTATCTTTTCGGGGAAAAACGATTATTTTGGGTGTTGTACTGGCTGTGTCCATGTTTCCGCAGATCGCGACCATTTCTCCTATTTTTATGTTCATGCAATCGATGGGCTTAACGAACAGCTACATTGGCCTGATCATTCCTTATACAACCTTCGCGCTGCCGCTCGCAATCTGGAATTTGACCATCTTTTTCCGCAAAATACCGAGTGACTTGGGCGAGGCAGCTAAAGTAGACGGTGCGAGTATTTGGCAGACGATGACCAAAGTATTTTTCCCACTCGCCATGCCTGGGGTTTTTACGACCGCCATCCTCGTTTTTATTGCAGCGTGGAATGAATTTTTGTTCGCCTTGACGTTGAATACGCAAGAAACGATGAAGACTGTGCCTGTGGGAATCGTCATGTTTCAAGGAATGTTTACGATCCCGTGGGGAGAAATATCTGCTGCCTCCATTATTGTGACGATCCCGCTCGTGGTGATGGTGTTGATTTTTCAGAAGCGGATTGTCTCAGGCCTTACTTCTGGCGCAGTAAAAGAATAATAGGGAGTCATTCGATCATTTGTCCCGCAAATGTGATTGTGATACGGTGGAGTCAGCATTCTGAAAGAGAGTTGGCGGACGCATGAATAATCTTACAAAATTTCAGATTAACAGACCTGCACAAGACGTGTTCGAAGCATTCGTAGACCCTGAGAAAATCGGCAACTTCTGGTTCTCTTCCAGCTCAGTAAGGTGGGAGGAAGGGAAGAACATTACGTTATTTTACGATATTTACAACGCAGAAGTAGGAATTACGGTTCACGAAATTCAAGTCAATAAACGAATCGTTTTCCAATGGGCCGGAGAAGAAAATACCGTAACGATTACGTTAAAAGCGCTGGATGAAGCCACGACGATCATTGAAGTGAACGAAGAGGGCTTTCAAGAAAATGATCCTGCACTCCTTCAAAAAATAGTCGACAACAAAGAAGGCTGGGTGTACGTCTTAAGCTGTTTGAAAGGGTATCTGGAACATGGGATCAACACCCTAAGAGAAGGGCTTGTGAAATAGCGCCCAAATGTTTTGCGAGATCATACTCTGAAATAACGAGAAAGCCCGAACCAACGTGTATCGGGCTTTTCCTTTTGCGCTATTTAATTCTGAGGCTGCGTTTTTTTCGCACAAGCGTGGATATGTTCACTTGCAGCTTATCCGCACACTGCTGCATGGTGTCTGTCTCTTTCAAGAGTCGTTGGATATACGCACGTTCAAACCGTTCGACCGCTTCTTTTAACGGCAACAGCTCATCCATTTTGGCGAGATGGAGCGGCAGGGCTGTCTGTTGCGTATTGCGAATCGACGCCGGTAACTGATCAAAGGTAATCCGCCCATTTTCACACATGTGGAATGAACGTTCTACCACATTTTTTAGCTCGCGTGTATTCCCTGGCCAATCATAATCCATCAGCGCCTCTAACGCATCTGTTTCGATGCGCATTTCTTGCTGGTACTTCCATTCGAGCTTTTTCAAATAGTAGAAAATGAGAGCCGGAATATCCTCACGGCGCTCACGCAAGGGTGGAATGGTGAGGGACAGTACGTTTAGCCGGTAGAACAAATCTTGCCGAAAACGCTTTTGTTCGACCATCGTTTCTAAATCGCTATTGGTGGCAGCGATGATTCGCATGTTAACCTGACGCGATGTTTTCCCCCCCAGTCTGCGAATCCGTCCATCCTGCAACACATTCAAGAGTTTCACCTGTAAAGGAAAAGGGAGGTCTCCAATCTCATCGAGAAAAATGGTTCCTCGATCTGCCAGCTCAAACAAGCCTTCCTTCGATTGACTTGCCCCCGTAAATGCGCCTTTCTCATAGCCAAACAATTCGGATTCGAGCAAATGCTCGGGAATGGCCCCACAGTTAATCTTGATGAAGTCTCCAGTTCGTCCGCTTTGGGCGTGAATGTAGTTCGCCATGACATCTTTACCGACACCAGATTCGCCTAGGAGAAGGATGGGAGAGTCGTTGGTTGCAAAGCGTTTGGCGAGTGAAGCGATTCGATGCATGAGCCCACTGCGATAAATGATCTGCTCGTCAAAGTCACCATCGGTTTGGATATGCTCTAGCGCCCTTTGATACGCCGAACTGATTTGACGTGTTTCCTCCAGCTCCTTCTGAAGCTGATTCAGCTCCGTGACGTCACGCACATTTCCCACGACAAACAATAATTCCTTGTTTGGATCGAGCAGCGGGGTAGCCGTGTTAATTGCTTGCCGACCGTTTGCATAATCGATCACGACACTATGTGTTTGTTTTGTCAAAATCGTACGTACAGCAGAGGAGTCTGGAACAAGATGCATTTCTTTTTGCTCCATAAAGCTGAAATTATTCAAAATGTCGGCGGGAACTCCCGTGATGTTCAAGTACGCCTCATTGTAGAGCAGGACGTAGCCGTTACGGTCACAGATCGCCAATCCATCATGGGACGTACTGAAGATAGTCGTCAGCAATTTTGCGAGTTCATGATTGTCACTGGCCTGGAAATACTTGGTTTGATACATCGAAGTCCTCCTCAGTAGGCTTGTAAACGGAATAATCAGAATTAATCATCCGTGCGCAAAAGTGCATATGCAAAAATGATCATTTTCGAATGGCTTTGTTGTGAAATCGCTTTCAATTGTTTGGCATGCTACTTGCTCTTCTATAGGGACGAAAGCAGAAGCATGACGAGCAGAATCACAATAACGAAAGACACCGTGGTGTTTTTCAACGAAAAAGAGAGGGATGTTTCCATGTCTTCATTATATCAGGTATTGAGTCCAGCGGGTGAGCTGGTAGGCGATCTCAAAGGGCAATTGGACGAGGCGACAATGATCAAGATGTATGAAAATATGGTCCTGGTTCGCCAGTTTGACCGCAAGTCGATTAACCTGCAACGACAAGGAAGAATGGGTACGTATGCTCCCTTTGAAGGGCAGGAAGCTTCGCAAGTAGGCAGCGCGATGGCATTAACACCAGGAGATTGGCTTTTCCCAACCTACCGAGACCATGCGGCAGCGATTGTCCATGGTCAATCCATGGCAAGGGTGTTCCTCTATTGGATGGGACACATGGAAGGGAGTATAAGCCCGAAACATTTGAATATCATGCCGCCATGTGTACCGATTGCGACTCAAATGGTTCATGCGGTAGGCACGGCTTGGGCGAGCAAGCTGCAAAACGAACAGCATGTTAGCATTGCCTACTTTGGTGACGGAGCAAGCTCAGAGGGAGATTTTCATGAGGCATTGAATTTTGCAGGCGTATTTCAGACGCCGACCATTTTCTTCTGCCAAAACAACGGCTTCGCGATCAGCGTTCCGTTTTCACAGCAGTCTGCCTCGAAAACGATTGCACAGCGTTCGGCCGCTTATGATATCCCTGGGGTTCGGATAGACGGCAATGATATCTTCGCTGTTTGGTTGACGATGAAAGAAGCCATGCAACGTGCGTTAGAAGGCAAGGGACCGACGTTGATCGAAGCGGTGACATTCCGCTATGGTGCACACACAACCGCAGATGATCCGAAGAAATACCGGGATCAAGAGAGCTTGTCCGAGGAATGGCGTAAAGAAAGGGACGCGCTCCAACGGCTGCGTGTGTATCTGGAGAATCAAGGGTTGTGGAATGAAACGAGAGAAGTAGAGCTGATTGAACGAGTGAGTGAACAGATCGACGCAGCTCTTGTCGAAGCAGAAAGCTATCCGAAGTCCAAACCGGAAGACATGTTCAAGCACGTCTACGCTGAACCGACGTGGATGGCAACGGAACAGGAGAGCGAGCTCGTCAAGCCATCGAAGCAGGAGGGAATCCCGGCATGAAACGCAAACTGACGATGATTCAAGCAATCACGGAAGCCATGGATCAAAAATTGGCAGATGATTCACGCATCATGCTGCTCGGCGAGGATATTGGCGTAAATGGTGGCGTGTTCCGAGCGACCGAAGAATTGGTTCACAAATACGGTCCAGATCGAATAGTAGACACGCCGCTAGCGGAGGCAGGAATCATCGGGGCGGCAATCGGTCTTGCTATGAACGGGAAAATTCCTGTGGTCGAGATTCAATTCCTTGCCTTTATTTATCCAGGATTTGAACAAATTGTCTCTCATGCTGCTCGCATGCGCTATCGGACTCGCGGACAGTACCATGTACCGATGGTTATACGTACGCCGTACGGGGCTGGGATTCGCGGTCCTGAGCTTCATTCAGAGAGTGTCGAAACGTTTTTTGCTCATGTCCCTGGCTTAAAGGTTGTGGCACCAAGCACACCTTATGATGCAAAAGGCTTGCTGATTGCAGCAATGGAAGATCCTGATCCCGTTATTTTTTTGGAGCCGACCAAGCTCTATCGCGCATTTAAACAAGAGGTTCCGGAAGAAATGTACCGCGTGCCCATCGGAAAAGCGAAGGTCGTCCAGGAAGGCTCGGATGTATCTATTTTTGCTTGGGGAGCGATGCTTCGTGTCGCAGAGGATGCGGCGAAACAGATCGAGCGCGAAAACGGCTTGAGCTGTGAAGTCATTGATCTGCGCACGCTCTATCCATTGGATCGGGATACGATCATCGCCTCAGTCAAAAAGACGGGACGCGCAGTTGTGGTACACGAAGCGCATAAGACTGCTGGGCTGGGTGCAGAGATCATCTCCATAATCAATGATGAAGCGTTGATCTACATGAAGGCTCCCGTGAAACGGATTACCGGATTTGACGTACCCGTCCCGCAATTTAGCATCGAGGATGATTACTTGCCAACGGCTGAACGTGTGAAGGACGGAATTATGGAAACGGCTACGTTTTAAGAGAAGGAGCGAGTCATATGGTTGAGTTCAAGCTTCCTGATGTGGGAGAAGGTATGCATGAAGGAGAAATCGTAAAAGTATTGGTTCACACGGGCGAATCCGTTCAACAGGATCAGCCGTTACTGGAGGTGCAGACAGACAAGGTGAATGCCGAGTTGTCTGCGCCAGTGACTGGCATCATTCGTGAAATTTTCATAGCGGAAGGGGAAACAGTAGAAGTCGGAACTACCCTTCTGGTGATCGATGCAGGAACGGAAGCAAAGAAGGAAGAGACAAAGCTTCCAGAAAAGGTCGTAAGCCCGGATAAGACAGTCCATTTTGCACCAGCTCGTGCTGATCACCGACGCTCATTGGCCACGCCATACGTTCGACAGTTAGCGCGGGAAATGAAGCTGGACATCGAGTTGATCACGGGGACAGGAGCAGCGGGACGTGTGACGGAAGAAGATTTGCGCCAATTCGCCAATCGATTGCAAAAATCAGCACCAGCTAAGTTTCCGACGTCGGCTATTGGTAATGAGCACCCGTTGGAGGCAAGTGCAGTAGCGGTTGAGACTGAAGCGGTTGTTCAGCCGAAAACAGGGATCGCTCCTCGTGTAGCCACTTCGTCGCAAGGGGAAATCGAACGGCTACCGTTAAAAGGCATCCGGAAAAAGATTGCTGAGCATATGGTGAAATCAGTGACCATCATTCCGCATGTTACTTCTGTCGATGAGCTGGAGATGGATCAGTTGCGTGCTTTGCGCGAAAAGGTAAAGCCACATGCGGATAAGCGAAATATCAAGCTGACCTTCCTGCCGTTTTTTATCAAAGCGCTGGTCATTGCACTGAAGGAATTCCCGATGCTGAATGCATCGATTGATGATAGCACCAATGAAATTTTACTAAAGCGCTTTTACCATATCGGCATTGCTACAGATACGTCTGAGGGCTTGATCGTACCAGTCATCAAGGATGCAGACCACAAATCGATTTTTCAACTCGCAGAAGAAATCGAGCAATTGGCACGCTTGGCTCGCGAAGGCAAATTGACCATGGAGCACATAACAGGCGGCACCTTCACGATCAGCAATGTAGGTCCAATCGGGGGACTGCAAGCAACTCCCATCATTAATCACCCGGAAGTAGCCATTATCAGCTTGCACAAAATGGAGAAGCGCTGGGTTGTGCGTGAGGATGAAGGGGTCATTCGCTGGATGATGAACCTGTCACTTTCGTTTGATCATCGCCTAATCGATGGCGTGACGGCAGTACGTTTTACCAACCGGATCAAGGAGCTGCTGGAAGATCCGAATCTATTGTTTGCGGAGATGGTATAGATGGTAGTCGGCGAAGTAGCAGTCGAAACAGATGTGGTTGTCATCGGAGGTGGGCCAGGAGGTTATGCAGCCGCTATTCGTCTCGGACAGCTGGGGAAATCGGTCGTTCTGATTGAAAAGGAAGTTCTTGGTGGGGTCTGCTTGAATCGCGGATGCATTCCTTCAAAAGCATTGATTCATACAGCAGGAGAATACCACAAGCTGCGTAGTCTGAATAAGCTGGGAATCCAACTGCCGATAGAAAAAGCGACCTTCCATATGCCGAGCTGGCAGACGTGGAAGTCCTCTGTCGTTGCTCAACTGAACAAAGGGGTCGATTATCTCTGTCAAGCGAATGGGGTTACAGTCGTGAAGGGGACAGCGACATTTCTCTCGAGTGATCGGATTGGCGTAGAGACGGGTGGCGATTTTGAAACGTACAAATTCAAACAAGCGATTATTGCGACAGGATCACGTCCATTCATTCCATCGTTTTTGAAAACAGATGGAGAATATATGCTGGATTCTACGGATATGCTTGCATTGGATCAAGTACCGGAAACACTGGCCATTATCGGCGGTGGCTATATTGGAATGGAGCTCGGGATGGCGTTCGCCAAGCTTGGATCGCAGGTGACCGTCATTGAGGCAGCCGAGCGCATTTTGCTACAAACAGCTGCCCATCTCTCTCAAGAAGTACTCAAGCAGGCAAAACAGCTCGGGATGACGGTAAAGGTCGCGACAAAAGTAGAGAAGACAGAGCTAGCGGATGGAAGAGTCTCGCTCGCATGCACTTCGGAAAAGAACGGTTCCGAAATTATCACCGCACATAAAACGCTCGTCACTATAGGGCGAGTGCCTAACACAGGTGAACTTGGTCTTGCGCAGGCGGGAGTGGAAATGGACGAGCGCGGCTATATTCCCGTGACATCGACTGGTAGAACGAACAAGGCGCATATTTATGCTATCGGCGATGTAACACCAGGTCCTGCGTTAGCCCATCGTGCGACGAAGCAAGGGATTGTGGCTGCCGAGGTGATCGCAGGGTTGCCCAGTAGCGTAGACTCTCCGTTTGTGCCTTATGTGATATTTACCGAGCCGCAAATAGCGGGTGTGGGGATGACACGCGAAGAGGCAGAGCTTCAAGGGTACAAAGTCAAGGTAGCGGCGTTCCCTTATCGGGCGAATGGTAGAGCACTTGCCATAGATGAAGGAGAAGGTTTTGCAGAAGTGATCGTGGATCAAGAAAGTCATTTACTGTTGGGAATGCACGTTGTAGGTGCGGATGCATCAAACTTGATTGGGGAGGGTGTGTTGGCACTTGAGCTTGCTGCACGTGTAGAAGATGTGGCGTTAACCATGCATCCGCATCCCACTTTAAGCGAGGTATGGCTGGAGGCTGCCGAAGCGGTGTTAGGTCATGCCATTCATATCGTAAACCAATCAAAAGGAGCTGTAAGCAAATAGAATGATCATGAAACCTTAAAGATCTATGACGGATATTCATGACAATGATCAGTCTCGGAGCCTGTCAAGATTAGCATTTGCATGAATGTGCTACGCTTGAATTAATCTCGTGCGAAGGATGTGTGGTTATTATGAAATTGAATCACGTCAATCTTACCGTTACGGATGTTCCAGCTGCTTCTGCTTTCTTGGAGAAATATTTTGGCTTGAAAAAGGTAGATACGTCGGAAGATGCCCGTGGCGATAAGTTTGGGGTCCTATTAGACGATAACGGCCTGGTGTTTACCTTGATGAAGGGAGCCGAAGTTCAATATCCCAAGACATTTCATATCGGCTTCATCCAGGAGAGCGAAGAGAAAGTCAACGAGATGAATCAACGTCTGAAAGAAGATGGCTACAACGTTGCTCCTCCGGTACGTTCACATGGCTGGACATTTTATGTAAAAGCCCCTGGAGGGTTTACTGTTGAGGTTTTAGCTTAAGAAGAAGAGTGATGAAATTTTGATTTCCCATAATGGAAGCCTAGCTCGTATGCGTGGTTGAATAGGTGATCGATATGCGCAGGATCATTGGATAAGGTATCATACAGGAACTCGACTCTTGAATTGGGGAGTCCGATTTAACCAGAAATTCCGACATTCAGGTGATGACTCATCATCTGGTCGTAATTTCTTTTGACAAAGTGCTCCTCCGTTCCTGCGGCAAGACCGATCCATAATGCGTGTTTATGATGAAGCTTGTGTGAGCCTTAGGCAAACCCATTATTCGATACACGATCGAGATATCCTTTTAACATGGCTGGTATACTAAACCACCAGATCGGATAAATGAACGCAAGTGCGTCGTGTTTTCTCATGCGCTCCATTTCAACCTCGACCTCTTCAGAACGAATCGTTCCGTGATAGCAAAAGTCAAGGAGTTCGTCCGCGGATGTGAAACAACTGTTAGTACTTTCATTTTTATTCCTCCCACCATTTCAGGCGTTATTTAAATGAGAGTACGAAACACCATCATTACGAGGACGGTTTACAGTGAAATACCGATGAAGGTTGTCTATGAATTGAGTGAATTAGGAGAGTCGCTTATGCTATTCTCGATCCGTTGTGCGAGTGGGGTAAACGTTATTTATGTGGGGAAGTACCAGGGAAAGAGTGATGATCACCAAAAATGCTCACAGAGGATAGGGTCTTAATACTTGCATTGGTAGCGTGACAGGATCGATCCTAGCAAGAGGCGTTTGCTTTATTCATAAAGTACATACTTGCGGCGGAATAGAGCGAAAACCAGTTCAGGACACGAGCAGGTCCTTAGAACTGGTTTTCCTTTTGCCATGAAACCTTTTACTTGGACGGCTCGTCTGTATGGACAAGAGTTTAACTCGCATGGAATTACGGGCGATCAGGGTGTAAAGCCCGCAATGTCATGGATTTTATGGATGCCTTAGTGGATAAGGAAGGTCTTGTGTACCCATAATACCTTTGACAGACAACAAAGAATTCGGGGTGTTTAGAATGAAAAAAGGGAAACTGTTATCGCTCATGCTGATTACCGCGATGGGGTTAAGTGCATGTGGCGGTGCTGCTGCACCGGATGTGCTGGAGCAAGTAGAGGTTGTACCGAAACCTACGTTTTCAATAGGGAGTGAAGTCATCTTGAAAGCAAGTCACCAACCGGGGATGCAAGGGGCGAAAGCAAAAATTGTGGGGGCTTATGACACAACCGCCTATTCAGTGACCTATACGCCTACAACGGGCGAGCCCCCTGTGAACGGTTATAAATGGATCATTCAAGAAGAAATCAAGAATCATATCAAGCAACCGTATGATCCGGGAACGGAAGTCGTCTTGAAGGCGGATCATGTGAAAGGGATGCTCGATGCATCTGGCAAGCTAGATACGGTAAATACATCGACAGTTTATATGATCGATTACACTCCTACGACAGGGGGAGGAGAAGTAAAGAACTACAAATGGGTAACCGAAGATGAGCTATCGCCTGTAAAGTGATCAAAAGAAATACCAAGGCTTCCTCTGTAACCAAGAGGAGGCCTATTATACGTGCGGCAAGGATTTTTCGTGACAATTCGCAATAGATATATTATAGTAATTTTATTACGAATAGTAAGTTTGATGCTGAATAGAGACGAGTGCTTATTGTCAGCATGTGAGTTGTACAGAGAACACGAATATTTATAAACGAGGAGGAATACTCCCATGAATTTTCATCAAAGCCCGAATACGTTTGTCCGACAGGTCAATCTCAAGGTGCAAAACCTAGAGCGATCCCTGGCTTATTATCAGGCAGTGATCGGATTCAAAATCTTGAACCAATCTGCCACAAAGGCAGAGCTGACTGCTGACGGTAAAACCGCGTTGCTTTCCATTGAGCAACTCGAAGACGCATTCCCGAAACAAAATCATACGACAGGCTTGTATCATTTTGCGCTATTGCTGCCAAAACGCTCTGATTTGGCAAGCGTTGAGCGACACTTTTCAGCGTTGAATTTGCGCATCGGGTCCTCGGATCATCTTGTTAGTGAAGCCTTATACTTATCGGACCCGGATGGAAATGGGATTGAAATTTATGTCGATCGTGATCCTGATAGCTGGAATTGGCATGAAGGGATCGTAGACATGGCAACAGAACCATTGAATTTTACGGATTTGCTGTCCAGTGGGGAACAAGCCGCCTGGAAGGGGCTTCCTGCTGGTACCATTATGGGACATATTCATCTGCATGTATCGAAGTTAAATGAAGCTGAACATTTTTATACCAAAGGGCTTGGCTTTGAGGTAGTGAATCGCTATGGAACACAAGCACTGTTCATTTCCACTGGAAAGTATCATCATCATATCGGGTTGAATACATGGGCGGGTGTCGGTGCTCCACCCCCACATCCTAAGAGTCCAGGACTCGAATCGTTTGTCCTGGTGCTCCCAAATGAAGAAGCGAGGAATCGTGTAATCACTCAGGTAAGAGAAATCGGTGCGTCCGTTCGGGAGGAGAGCGGTCATTTTGTTACAGAGGATCCTTCTGGCAATCGGATTCAACTACACATTTGATTGAAAGATGCAGGAGAGCTTTCCTTTCGAATAACGAAAACGACCTGTGGGTTGTACGAATGGTTTTCCATCGTGCTACCTACGGGTCGTTTATTTATCTTATTTATTTCGTAACAGATTGTATGCGCTTCATTAGTACTTTCTCGTGAGAATTCGAGAATGCTCTCCGTCTACAGTGATTTCCCAGCCTCTTGGTATTTCATAAGCAAAGGCTGGAGCAGGATGCTTGATCGCTTCAATGCTGGATTCAGTAGGGATACTGGTAATATTTACGATATGTTTTTCATAGAGATTAACATTTACCACGACCCAGCCATATGGTACAGGCTGGCCGGTACCGACCCATTTATTCTCCAGCTCTTGAGGCTGGTAACGTTTTTTATTCTCATTTCTGATATCTATATAAGCCTGTCTCTTGCTGTTATAACCTCGACCGATTTCTACCCAACCAGAAGGGATGTTAAAGCTCAAGCTTCTTTCCACTTGCCCATAATTAGCGCCATTAATATATTTCGCTACTTCATATCCAAGCTGTGTTCCACGATGTGGCTCTTTTTCAATCGAAATCCATCCATTAGGAAAGAACGTATCGTATGCCACTACTAACGTATCACCGTACCTCCAGTTTCCATCAAAGATGTATTTTTGTGGACTGACGATAGAGTCTTTTCCCTTTGCTCCCGCATCTGCTGCTTGAGTGGGGACGATCAAGAATGATGATGCCAAAACGAGAATACCCAAGCCTTTTGCCAATTTTTTCATAGCTAATCTCCTCCATGTGTATGTAAGAAATAAAATGAATTCACTTGCAATTAGATAAATTCAAAACACTTATGTAAATTCCTTCTTGCGTTGGAAATAATTACAGAACCCTTATGACTTAGAATAGGAGTAAGTCTGAGCCTAAGAGCGAACACAAATAGCTCGGCACTTTGGCCAAGCCGTCTAGAAGCCGAAACGTACCGCCCATCGGGATAAGCGGTGCTTTTCAAATATTTTCATCAGATAGCAGTATGAAAATCTATACTTGGGACTGGAGTCTGAGAAAAGTTGTCATGACGAATTTTTCCATGATTTGTATTGAAATGACAAGATGGTTATGATAAGATCCTATTACATTAATGACGGGAGCTGAAAGGTATAATGGATTCTTTTCTTGCTTAAAAAATAAAACAGAAAAGCGATATCCTTCGCATGTTTTATTCTTTCTATGCAAGAAAGTTACATTATCTTTTCACTCAATCAATATATCCTTATCTAACTCCTTTTCGAGTTGGATTTGCTGTATTTATTTGAGCTACAAGAGAGGGTAACTTTCTTGTAGCTTTTTGATTTTTTATACAGGAGGATGATTGTATGTCATTAATCAATGTAAACAACCTGACGTTTGCCTATGATGGCAGCTTCGATAACATTTTTGAAAACGTGAGCTTCCAACTCGATACAGATTGGAAATTGGGCTTTACGGGAAGAAACGGAAGAGGGAAGACGACTTTCCTCAATCTGTTGCTGGGAAAATATGAATACAGCGGAAAGATCACGGCGCATGTGACCTTTGAATACTTTCCTTTCCAAGTCGAGCACAAGGAATATCTTACGAGTGATATTGTCCAAGACATTGTCCCAGACTATCAGCTTTGGGAATTAATGCGTGAGTTCTCGCTTCTAAAGGTATCAGAGGATGTCCTGTATCGACCCTTCGAATCCTTGTCCAATGGCGAGCAAACGAAAGTATTGCTGGCTGCCTTATTTCTTAAGGAAAATAGCTTTCTGTTAATTGATGAACCAACCAATCACCTGGATATGCATGCGCGACAGCTCGTCAGTGATTACCTCAATAGTAAAAGCGGATATATTCTGGTGTCGCATGATCGAGCATTTCTTGATAACTGCGTCGATCACATTCTCTCCATCAATAAGACGAACATTGAAGTTCAAAAAGGAAATTTCTCCGATTGGTGGGAAAATAAACAGCGTCAGGATAACTATGAACTCGCTGAGAACGAGAAGCTGAAAAAAGACATTAAACGCTTATCGGATGCAGCCAAACGAACGAGCAACTGGTCGCACGCCGTGGAAAAAACGAAAAATGGTACCTTAAATTCCGGCTCGAAGGTTGATAAGGGATATATTGGACACAAGGCAGCGAAAATGATGCAACGCTCCAAGTCGATTGAGCAAAGACAACAAGCAGCGATTGATGAAAAATCGAAGCTGCTGAAAAACATTGAAAACCAGGATAGCTTAAAGATTTCGCAGCTTACTTACCATAAGAACCAACTCGCTGAATTGGAAAAGGTCTCGATACATTATGGAGAGAAGCTGGTTTGCTCAGATATTAGCTTTACGATTGAACAGGGAGAGCGTATTGCGCTGTCAGGAAAAAACGGCTCTGGTAAATCCAGCATTCTCAAGCTCATTTGCGGGGAGAACATCGATCATACAGGCATCTTCCGAAAGGGGAGTCAGCTGAGAATCTCGTATGTATCTCAAGACACTTCCCATCTAAAGGGCAATCTAACGGACTTTGCGCGAGACAACGAGATTGAGGAAAGTCTGTTTAAATCGATTTTGCGAAAGCTGGATTTTTCCCGCGTGCAATTTGAGAAAGACATTTCCGCTTATAGTGGCGGCCAGAAGAAGAAAGTATTGATTGCGAAAAGTCTTTGCGAAAAAGCCCATCTCCATATTTGGGATGAGCCGCTTAACTTTATTGACGTCATTTCGCGGATGCAAATTGAAGAGCTGCTTCTCGAACACTCACCTACGATCCTTTTTGTCGAGCATGACAGGGAGTTTTGCAATAACATTGCTACGAAGATTGTTGAACTGTAACATACAGTACCTAGCAACAGGAAGAGCCAAAGCGAATGCTTGGCTCTTTCTCTTGTTCTAGTTCGTTTTCAGAGCAGGGTACACGAAGGCTTTTAACGTGACGCCCGTAAAGGAACACCCGGAAGCTTTTGGATGACCGCCGCCTCCATAATGATGTGCGATCACGGACAGATCCACGTCATCTCGAACGGTGCGAAAGCTGATTCTGCCTTTCCCCGGATCCAGCATCGCGACGAAATCGATCATCTCCGCATTCTTACATAGGAAATTTCCTGTCGTGGAGTGATATTGTTCGAGGAACACAACACCCACTTGATACGTTTTTGGCTCATCTAAATCGATTTCTACGGGGACCACCTTTAATTGCTTCAGCTTTTTTTGCTCAAATTCATCGATTCGTTTTTCTTCTGTATAGATGAGAATCGATTCTATTTCATTAAAAACGAACTGATCCGTATGTACACCTTCACCACGCAATCGTTCGAGCACGTTCTGTACAAACGTATTCCGTTCGACCATATAGAATAAAATGTTGAGTTGGTTTGCTTGAACAAGCCCGGTCGCATCCCAGTCCCATGTATCAAAGGAACGAACCAGTTCCACATAGTCAGAGAGAATGCCTGTAGGAGTCAGATGCCCTAGGTTTATCAGGTAATCATAATAAAGGCTGGTTGCCGAGGTCTTTTTTCCCGATTCTTCCGTGATAACGGTTGCCCATTCGTACTTGGAAGCCAAAGGCAATGCGGTAGGGTGATGATCGATCAAGACAAAAGCATGCCCGTCATCGACTTTTTTCTGTATTAGCGAACCCACCTCGTCACTGACACTCACATCAGTAATCACAACATACATATCACGGGTAAGCTCTTCTTCCATAAACTTTTGTACTTCTTGATTGACCGTGTACGGAGTCACCCCACGGGAATCGACCTCATGATTGGAAAAAGCAAGATGACTCAGGATTGCACACGACTCGCCATCCAAATCCTTATCACTGAAATGAACAATTTTTTGATGATTCATTAGGCATCTCCTTATGACACGATTCCGTCGTTTCTATTTTACTACCACGAATATTTTTCCCATTCTACCCATCATCGATAAGGGAAGACATCTACTGGCGATTATTTGCCATTTTTGCTATTTCTTTCAATGGATCAAAAATCCCCCTTTGATTTGCGTAAAACAATCAAGGGGGAGAGCGGGACACAACTATTTCCTTTGTTGATCCGGCTCTGTCTGCACGATCGTAAGCACGGTTTGTCCATCCGTCTCCACCAAATGCTTGAGCATGGACAGCTTGTTGTTCCAAAACTGTTCGTAAAAAGAAAGCCACTGTTTTACTTCAGTCAAGGGGCCAGGATGTAAGCGATAGATTTTCTCCCGACCTACCTTATGTCCGGTGACCAAATCTGCATCTGCAAGAATATGGAGATGCTTGACCACAGCAGTTCGGCTTATGGGGAAATGTGAGGTGATCGCTGAGATAGGCAACTCTTTTTCAGCGAGCAAGCGAAGTACTTCTCGACGAGTAGGGTCAGCGATCGCTTGAAATACATCAACTTTTTCTGCTGAAGCAGACATTTAGCCTTCCACAACCTTTTTCAGACGCTCGTGAACAATACCAACCCAACCTTGATTCATCTTGTCGCGGATGACAGAGCTCTTCTCGTTTGCTTTTCCAATGATCTCATCCGCTGCTTTCCATCCACCATGAATCAGGGTAAACTCCGTTTTATTTCCCAAGTCTTTTAAAAGAAACGAGACCACCCAACCGTCATTATCCCAAGCAAAAGAAAGGCGATGAGGAGCTTCTACCTCCAACACCTTGCATGGCGAAGGCCCAAAAGGAGATTGGATATGAAACTCATGACCTACCACTGGCTGGAAATCGTTGGGCATGAACCATGCAGAAATCGCTTCAGCAGTCGATACTTTTTCCCATACTTTTTCAATAGGCGCCTCGAAAACGATCGTTTGTTTAATATCTTGCACGTGCTCCACAAAAATCTCTCCATTTCGTTTTTGTAAATATAACACCTTTTGGTTTCACTTTGTGATGATATAACACCTTTTGGTATCATGTAAATGGTAATTTCCCTCCAAATGGCGCTCCTTATTCATTATTTCATTGATTTGCTTGGGCTTACAGACAAATCCGGCGTTTTTTTGTTTTTTCACCTGACCAATGTGCTCTAATCCTGTATGAAAAGGGTATAATAAACTGGCAAAATGTATCAGGAGTACGGTTACCTCCATTCAAATAACGTCAATGGTTAAAAGGAGAGACAATGACAGACAAGAAAACAGCAATCGATCCGGGATGGAACTTCGACAACAGCTATACAACGCTGCCGAAATCATTTTTTTCCAGACTGAGCCCACCCCCTGTGCCTGCACCGAAGCTCGCTATTCTGAACGAGCCCTTGGCAAAGTCGCTCGGACTGAGCGCCGAAGCCCTTCAAAGCGCCGATGTTGTGGAGATGCTCGCGGGAAACGAGACGCCAGAAGGCGCAATGCCCCTCGCACAAGCCTATGCCGGACATCAATTCGGTCACTTTACGATGCTGGGCGACGGACGGGCACTCCTGCTTGGCGAGCAAATGACACCCTCCGGAGAGCGCTTTGATATTCAACTAAAAGGATCAGGCAGAACGCCTTATTCCCGTGGCGGAGATGGGAGAGCAGCGCTGGGGCCGATGCTGCGCGAATACATCATTAGCGAGGCCATGCATGGACTAGGGATTCCAACTACTCGTAGTCTTGCAGTAGTGACGACCGGCGAGTCTATCTATCGCGAAACCAAGCTGCCAGGTGCCATTTTGACGCGGGTCGCTGCCAGTCATATTCGAGTAGGCACGTTTCAATTCGCGGCAAGATGGTGCTCGATAGAAGATCTCCGGGCTTTGGCCGATTACACTGTGCAAAGACATTTTCCAGAGATCGAAGCAGAAGAAAACCGCTATGTCCTCCTACTGAAGGAAGTCATTAAGCGGCAGGCTTCGTTGATTGCCAAGTGGCAGCTCGTTGGCTTCATTCACGGAGTAATGAACACCGACAACATGGCAATCAGCGGCGAAACCATTGATTATGGTCCATGCGCTTTCATGGACACGTATGATCCCGCAACTGTATTTAGCTCCATTGATGTTCAGGGCCGCTATGCTTACGGAAATCAGCCGTACATTGCCGTGTGGAATCTTTCGCGGTTTGCGGAAAGCTTATTGCCGTTGCTGCATGACAACGAAGCACAGGCTGTAAAAATGGCCGAAGATGCCCTTGCCGAATTTAGCAAGCTGTATCACGGCAATTGGCTTACTGGTATGCGGGCAAAACTCGGATTGTTTAACGAAGAGGAACAAGACGAAGCGTTGATCGAAGGTCTGCTCAACATGATGAAGGACCACCGTGCAGACTATACGAATACATTCCGAGCGCTCACGCTTAATCAACCAGAAGATACCGTGCTTTTTGGCACAAGCGAATTCACGGAATGGAATGAGCAGTGGAGGGCGCGACGAACGAGACAGACAGAAGGCACTGCAGCGGTACAACAATTAATGAAAAAGAGTAATCCGGCAGTCATCCCTCGCAACCATCGTGTAGAAGAAGCATTGGAAGCAGCATGGAAAGAGGGCGACTATACTGTGATGGAACGGCTTTTGGCAGTCCTTTCTGATCCATATGCGTACACGCCTGAACAGGTAGAATACACGACTTTGCCCGCGGAATCAGCATGTCCTTATCAAACGTTTTGCGGTACGTAATAGAAACATGAATCAGAGTCCAACAATCTTTCATGCGTTGGACTCTTTTTTTACACGTCCGATTCGCGCTAAAATATGGAAAGCTAAGAATAAGGAGAAAACGTTTATGGATAAAAAAGCAAAGCAAATCTTGATGAAAACATTTTGGAGCAGCAACGGCTGGAAGAGTCGCCCATACGATTTTTCGGGAACAGATTTTGACTACGCAAAAAGCAAAGGTCTCATGTTTGACCCGCTGACGATGAGTCACGAGGAGTGCATAGACAGAATCATTGCTCTGCATGAAAAAGTGACAAAAGAGCAAGTCGCCACAGCATTTTTGCACAGTCTCTCGACGCGAAAGGTGCACCTGCGCAGTACCTTGTCTAGCTGGGCCTTGACGGAGCCATTGACAGCCCATGCGTTCGAAAGTAATGCCGGCAAATATACGAATCCAGAAAACGGCATCTACTTCGCCATGTACGGAGACTGCTATAAATGCGACCGTTACCATATCGCTGGGCGAGAGCTATATACCAATGAAGATTTGAATGTCCTGAATTTCGAGAGAATCAAATGGGGAGGTATCCGACTGAATTATCTACCGTACCTCATGCTTGATCTGGAGCTGTTAAGCAAGGAAGAGAATCTTTCGGTACAGGGAGAAGATGTAGCCATCCTCCGTCAGGTGCTAGACATCATCGCGAGCAGTGAACCAACCGATGCTGCCCGTCAACTGGAGAAGCGCCTTAATGGGGTCTTTCCATCTAGCAAGAACGAACGGGATGTCTTCATGGAAATTCTTGCATCCACCGGGATCTTGGCACCAAGCAAGGACAGACCAGGGCGTGGCGGGAAGAACGACTTTTTCGCCGTCGTGAATTGGCGGGGGGAAGATAGCTACTCCGAGCAAGCTGTCCAGAGCTTCTTTGGTCCGTGGCTGTAGAGAACGGAAAATCTAGGAATAAAGAAGGGTGCCATCTTTACGCGAAGTGTGTATAATATTGGAAAAGTGTGTCGAAAAATTAGTTTCTATTGAAAGGAGGTGAGATAAAAGTGAAAAAGAAATTGATCGTCCTGTCAGGCATCGCCGGCAGTGGCAAAAGCAAGTGGGCGCAAGAAATTGCCAAAAAGGAACGGGCAATCATCGTGTCTACGGATGAAATTCGCCAGAACTTATTCGGGGATGAGCGGAAACAAAAAAAGTCAGCCCAAGTATTTTTTGAGGTTTATTCAAAAATCGCAACGGAGCTGGCGAATGGAAAGAATGTCATCTTAGACGCAACCAATATTGACAGAGAGAAGAGAATGAAGGTCCTTGCCAAATTTCCCGATGTCCAGAAGGAATGCTATTACGTCGATGTTCCCTATTCCGTTTGCCTAGAGCGCAATCGATCCCGAAAGAGAACCGTAGACGAATACATCTTGGCGAAGATGCGGAAGAACTTCCATTTTCCGATCAAAAATGAAGGCTGGGATCACATTCATCTCTTGCACGAGCCAGTTTCATATGCCATTGAAAAAGAAGAGTTCGTTCAGTTGCTTCAAAACGAACCCTCCTATGAAGAGCTGTTCGATAGGCTGAATGCCATTCCGATCTTCAAAGAGATGTATCAATTTAATCAGGAGAATCCTTATCATCAGTACCCTTTGTGCAAGCATACCTATCATGTTTTCGATTATGTAAACGCCTTTTACACGGAAGATGACAAATTTCTCATGCAAGTGGTCGCCTTGTTTCACGATACAGGAAAACCATTTTGCAAGACCTACAAGCCGATGAAAGGCCATTACTCCTACTTCGGACATGAGCATGTATCTGCACAAATTGCTTGCCATTTCTTAAAAGAATTAGGATTCGACGATGATTTTATTTTCGAAGTCGTCAACCTGATTCAAATGCACATGAAGATTAACTACGGAACGCAGCAAGATATTTCCGAGATTTATCATTTATTGGGCGAAGAGTACCTGTGGAAGCTGTACTTCTTCAAGGAAGGAGATGCCTATGCCAAATAAGGAGGTGAATAACGATGTTGAAAAAATACCCGAGAACCTTTCATTTACCCTGGTCAAGAAGTAGAACCGACGATGATAAAATCTTGCGAACGGTTTGTCATTTCGAGGGAAAAGAAGTAGTCGTGACAGAAAAGCTGGATGGAGAAAATACCACGCTGTACCGAAACCATATCCATGCAAGGTCACTGGATAGCAAAGATCATGCATCCAGACATTGGGTAAAGATGCTGCACGGGATGATTTCGTTTCATATCCCGGAAGGCTGGAGAATTTGTGGGGAAAATGTATATGCGCTGCACTCCATCTATTACGGACATCTAACGAGCTATTTCTACGTGTTCTCGATCTGGAATGAAAACAATGAATGCTTGTCGTGGGATGAAACGGTAGAATGGGCCGAACTACTTGGCTTGGAAACAGCACCTGTCTTATACAGAGGGATTTGGAAGGAAGAGACCATAAAAAGTTGCTACACCAAACAATCTGTCTTCGGTGGGGAACAAGAGGGGTACGTGGTACGAGTAACGGAGAGGTTTCCGTCCGAAGATTTTAAACACTCTGCCGCCAAGTTTGTGCGCAAAAATCATGTGCAAACCGACCAGCATTGGTTATCGAAGCCAGTCGTTCCGAATGGGGTAGCAGAAAGCAATTAATGACTTTTGAATAGAAGGGAATGAGAACGATGTAATTTGCTAAGAGGTATTGACCGTCTAATAGAGTATCCAAAAATTCAATTTGGCTATTGTTAAGACAGTCATTACATGGGAGGCAAGAGAGATGAGCGAAGAAATGAACGATGAAATGATGTCAGCGGGCTGGGATGCTATTGACCAGGAGATGAGAAAGATTTACGGAGAGCAGGAGCCTAAGCATTACGGTACGCTTATCTCGTATGCGCTGGGTGGCCCCGATCCATTAGATGGAATTAGCGCCTACAAAGCGGACGAGCCTTACCCGCATTGGCATTTTGTGACCTATGGATTTACCGAGTTGTATGAAAAAGAGTCCGAGAATGAAGAGGAAAGCGGTTTTGGTTTTGAGTTGACTTTTCGATTGGCGCGAAAGGACGACGAGGAAGAACCGCCTGCCTGGGCGCTGAATCTGCTTCAAAATATGGGGCGTTACGTATTCAACACGGGCAATGTTTTTCACGCAGGTGATCATTTGGATGCAAACGGTCCAATATGCTTGGGCGCCGATACCCAACTGACTGCGCTCGCTTTTGTGACAGACCCTCAGCTTGCTGAAATGGATACGCCGAATGGGCGGGTGAAATTCTTGCAAATGGTTGGGATCACAGGTGATGAACTCGATGCGATGATGGCTTGGAATACTCGTGGCGTACTTCAATCTGGCTTGCCGTACATGCCTTCCTACATAACGGATCTCGAGCGGGATTCTCTCCTTCGCCATTCTACGGTTTCTGATGCTGTTCAAAATGGAATGGAACAAGAAGGCTCCAGCACGGCTTATTTGTTCGTCAGCCAGCTTGGATGGGAGCCAGGAAAAAATGGCTTCTTGAAAAAAACGCCTTCGACTTTGAGGCTGGGAGCTAAGCAAGCGGAAGTCATCGGAAAAATTCTCCGCGGACGTATGCGAAAAGGGGAAAGCCTGAGCCTTGTGGGCCCTGATGTCCGCGTTGTATTTGAGGCAGGAGACAAGCCTGCATGTATTCCAGGAGAGGATGCCATTCGATTTGTCCTCGATGAAGAGACAACGATTGTGCTTACCAAGCATTTGCTTCCAAAGGAAAGCAGCTTTGAGATCCCTTCCCTAAAAGGAATTGCTATCAACATTTTGAAAACCAATATTACCGATAGCGAGGGCAATGTCGTAAAGGTCATCGGCTAAGGTGTTTGGGCAAGGAGGAGAGTCAGTCAATGAATCAGGCAGCAGAAGCATTTCTAAACGAAGTATGGACTTCCATCCTAGAAATTTACCAAAAAGAGAACCAACGGATCAACGGGATCAAAGACTGGAGCCTACTGCAGGCAGGGGTCAAAGACTACCTGAGAGTGGCGTGGAGAAAAGGAAAGCTCAATTGGCCCAATGGTAAAATCCATATCGATGTCCATGAACCATTCAGCTGGAGTGACGACTCGTACAAATACGATGCGGGCTCTTATATCGAGGAGCTTACAGAGGAAATCCTCATGCAAGAGTTTTTTCCCGCACTGTGTGATCGAATGGAATCCTTGTTCCATTCCACCGACTATGATTCTCACTTTTTTAATTACCGCTTCGAGCTCGTTTTCGAATTCGAGTGGAAACAATCGGTGCAACGCCATTCTCGCCATTTCATAAACGAGCGAAAACGCGAGAGTCTAAAACAAGTACTGGATCAATTTATCGAGACAAAAATTAAAGCGGAGCTTCCTGTGCGTCCGAAAGAAAGAGACGATTTCTTCTTTGCTCATTGTCTCGTCAATCCCGACTTGATGGAACAAAAGCAGGAAATTATCGAACCGCTCATCCAGCGCCTTAGCGAAAAGCTGCGCGCTAATAAAGAACGCAGTGATTCGTGGACATACCACTCTGCCTTGGCTTTAAAAGGCTGGGCGGATGAGCGTTTTTTAGTCAAATTTTTCGATCGTACCGGGCATTATGGATTGGATTGGGTTTTGAAACCCGAGCAGGAGCGTCAGGAACCAAAAGCAGAGGAGCTGGACTTTTTCCTATACGTCGCTCTCGCAATTGGGAACAAGGAACCTGACACCCGCAAGAAGTTTTTGGACCTCGCAGTTCAGCTTGGCTCCAAGCGGGCTGCGGACTATGTAAAACGTGGCAGCGGTCGCTTTGAAAGCGAGTATAAAAGCAGTTTGATTCAAGCAAAAGCCAATGACGTTTTACAATTGATCGACATTCGTATCCTATCTGAGGAAGAAGCTGCCTATGGTGAAGCCATCGATTTTATCAACGGTCTTTTGCGTGAAGGCTTTCCCAAAGGGTACAAGCTCAAGCTAAAAAGCAGCGAAAAGCACTACCTCCCAGTAAAAAAGCTGGCGAAGTCAGGTCTCCACCAGTTTTTTGCCAATGCTTCTCGGTATCCTGCGTTATATCCGAAAATCGCCGAATATGCTGAGCTTGCGATGGAGGAGTTCGCATGGTACGGGGATGTAGAGCCTAGTGAGAAATCCGTCATGCCTGGCACCTATGCGGTATTGGCTCTCGGGTTGTCTAGCAGCGATTATTTTCCACTCTTTCGGCGTTATTTGGAGCTGGTCGACACGGAGCATCAGTCTGCTCAGGACGATTTTGCCCTAGCTTTTATGGAGGCGCATGGTGTAACCGTAGAGAATATCCCCGTACTCGTCTCTCTGGTGCTTGGCAGTAGCGACTCGGCGAAGCCTTTGAAAGCTTTCACATTCAATCGTGCCGAACTGGTGGATGCACTCATAGGGGAGCTTGCAGCGATGGAGGATTACCAGCGGGAAAGCGTTATTTATCGCCTTTTCGGCGGGAACAAAAAGCTTGCACAGGCAGTGAAAAAGGAATCTTCCCCCATCAAAGACAAGCTTGCCCAATTGCTAACCTTGGTTGAATAGCTTCATTGACAATATTTAGAAGACCGTGCTATATTGAAGGCAACTACTTGGAACGGAGGGTGAATCATTTGCGCCATTGTTTATTTATTGGAAAAGCCAATTCCATAATAAATAAACAAGAAGTCAAATTCACCCGCAAATCTATAGCTTGAATTCCTGTATGTTCTATTTTTCATATAGCGATTTCTAGTACGAGAGCAAGATGCTTCTGTTTATTGGACAGGAGCATCTTTTTTTGTTGTCAAAAAAGAGGGGTGATACAGATGAACAACAAGCAAAGGACGAGAAATGGAAAAACGAAATGGGGAATCCAAATGGTTGAACTGCATAATAGCACGATTACTACCAAAAAAGACGGCAGGACTCTCATTCAAAATCTGCATCTCACCCTGCAAATCGGTGACAAGATTGCCATCATCGGGGAAGAGGGAAATGGAAAAAGCAGCTTATTAAAATTGATTTACGCGGAACAAATGATTGCAGAGTATTGCACATATGAAGGTAACGTGTTGAGAACCGATTGTTCCATGGGTTTTCTTTCTCAGGAGCTATCGGATGAAGAAAAACAAATGACCATCGCCAACGTTTTTGCCGAAAATCAATGGACCAAAGAGCTGGTGAGAGCGATGGATGATTTCGGCATTCAGGCATTGGATTTAGATAAAAAGTTGGGTGTTCTGTCTGGTGGTGAGCGTTTCAAATACCGCTTTTTAAGTCTGCTGGCACAGAAGCCTGATGTTCTCTTGCTGGACGAACCCACGAATGATTTGGATATCCAAAAAATGGAATTTCCGGAAGGATTTGTTTAACAGACGGTTATTCCCGTCCTATATGTATCGCATGACGAAACATTTATTGCGAATACAGCAAACGGTATCCTTCATATGGAACTGACGAAGCGCAAAAACAAGTACCCAAATATACGTTTTCAAGAGAACCCTATGAGAATTACATCGCGAATCGCATGAGCCACTTGAACAAACAAGAACAGATCGCCAGAAAGCAAGCTTCTGATCATCGAAAGCAAATGGAGAAATGGCATGACGTTTGGAATAAGGCAGAGCATCAACATCGGAACGTGTCCAGGTCAGATCCGCGTCTGCAAAAGAAAATCAAGTCTCTGAAAAATCAAAGAGAGCGTATGGAGAAAGCATCGGAAACGTTTGTAGAGGCTCCAAGTGTGGAAGAAGCAAGCGACTTCCGATTTGATTCTGGGGTACATGTAGCTGGTAGTAAACAAATCCTCGACTTTTCATTGGAAGTACTGCAAATAGCGAACAAACAGCTATCGAAACAGATTCATTTATCGATCAAGGGGCCAGAAAAAGTCGCGATTATTGGGGAAAATGGGATCGGAAAAACGACGTTGTTGAAAAAGATCATGGATGAGCTCGTCCAGCACTCGTCATTCAAGATCGGTTATATGCCCCAAAACTATGAAGAGCGGCTGGATTCAACCAAAACACCGATTGAATACTTGGAAACAACGGGAATGAAAGATGCGATGACAAAAGCGTATACGCATTTAGGCAGTATGAAATTTACAAAAGAGGATATGCATCAACCCATAAAAAACTTATCTGGGGGACAGAAAGCAAAATTACTCCTGGTAAAAATGATTTGGGATCAGTGCGAAATAGTAATACTGGATGAACCGACCCGAAACTTCAGTCCTTTGACAACTCCTGTTCTGTGCCACGCCTTAACGGCTTTTGACAGTGTGATTATCAGTATTTCGCATGATCGACGGTATTTACATGAAGTCGCAATAACTGTTTATGAACTAACTTCCGATGGTCTCACGAAAATAAAATAAGGGATCGTGGCAGAATCATTGCTACATGGTTGACATTGCTATTTGAATTCAATATACTGACTTTAATTTCATATGAAACATACGTTGAAAGAGCCCAGTAGCAGCTTATTCCCTGTCCTAGAAAGCCGGGGGTTGATGGAACCCGGTACAAAATAAGCGAGCGAAATACACTCTGGAGTATCTCGGGTAATGCCGAGCGGAATCGCGAACGATAACTCGCGACGAGTGGCATGAATGGCCTGCGCAAGCGCTTGGGTCCATTGGTGCAAGTTGGGTGGTAACACGGTTATTCAATCGTCCCTATGTCTACAATAGACAAGGGGCGATTTTTTGTTTTTTACCATAGAAGATTAAAGGAGTGTATAGCAGTGAATATTATCGACGAACTCGAATGGCGCGAAGCCATCAATCAGCAAACAGATGCAGAAGGGCTGCGAGAATTAACGAACGAAAAAGCAGTCTCATTATATTGTGGTGTCGATCCAACAGGTGACAGTATGCATATCGGTCACTTGATTCCTTTCATGGTACTGAAACGCTTCCAGCTCGCTGGCCATCGTCCGGTCATTTTGATCGGTGGTGCAACAGGTACGATTGGCGATCCGAGCGGCCGTCAATCCGAGCGCTCTTTGCAAACACTGGAACAGATTCAGGAGAACGTCGACAAACTTACCGCTCAGATGAAAAAGCTGTTCATTACAGAAGGCGATAACCAAATCCGTTTGGTGAACAACTACGATTGGACGCACAAAATCAATGTCATTGAATTTTTGCGGGATTACGGGAAAAACTTCAGCATCAATACAATGCTTGCCAAGGATGTTGTGTCGAGCAGACTGGAAAGCGGCATTTCGTTTACGGAGTTTTCCTATCAGATTCTGCAATCGCTGGATTACCTGCATCTGTACAAACATGAAGATGTTCAGCTGCAAATCGGCGGTTCCGACCAATGGGGTAACATTACGAGCGGTCTCGATCTGATCCGCAAAAAAGAAGGACCAGAAGCAAAAGCGTTCGGTCTGACCATTCCTCTGATGCTGAAGGCAGATGGTACGAAATTCGGGAAGACAGCAGGAGGAGCCATCTGGCTTGATCCAAACAAAACAACACCATTCGAATTCTACCAATTCTGGGCGAATACCGATGACCGCGATGTTGTAAAATACTTGAAATACTTCACGTTCCTCTCCAAAGAGCAAATTGACGAGTTGGCTGAAAAAGTACAGTCTGAGCCACATAAACGCGAGGCGCAAAAAGCGCTGGCTGAGGAAATGACGAGATTTGTGCACGGCGAGGAATTGCTTGCGCAGGCAATGCGCATTACAGCAGCTTTGTTTACTGGCGATATTAAATCGCTATCGGCAGATGAGATCGAGCAAGGCTTCAAAGAAATGCCGACGTACGAATCTACCCTCGAAACGAAGAACATTGTCGACTGGCTCGTTGAGATCGGCATTGAGCCATCCAAGCGTCAAGCACGCGAGGATATTACAAAAGGCGCTATTTCCATGAATGGCGAGCGTGTTACCGATCTGGAACTGGAAGTAACTTCAAGTCTCGCTATCGGCGGTCGCTTCATCATTATCCGCAAAGGCAAGAAAAACTACAGCTTGGTGAAATTGTCTAAATAAATGAAGGAATAGAAAGCTTCCCTAAGAACCGCTAGGGAAGCTTTTTTTGTATTTGTGGTCACTATTTTCCTTTTATTTCGGGAGTGCAATGCTATCCACTTTGTTCGCTGCAATGACAGCAACTGCATTCGCCTCTAGATCGAACCAAAAGATAAGATCGCCGTCCGCTTTCTTCTGCGATGGCTTCATCCCGTTCACATAGACTTCCGAAGCTGTTGTCGCCATGGAAAGACCAGAAATCTTGCGCATACCATCATTGTGCAGAACAATCGAGCCGTTTGGTGCATATTCCATTCTGACTTGAGAGAGCGCGAGCCAATAATCCATGATTTCACGCACGGTCGTCAAATGCAATTTGCCTTGCTCGCGCAGCGCATCCATTCGCTTCAACAAGCGGTCAAAATCGGGGTGAATGATCCAGTTACCTTCTGCATCTCGAATAACAAATTTCCCGCCTTGCTTTTTGGACGGAATTCTTGCCAAGTAAGTATGATTGATAAAAACCCCACGATTTTGAATGAGCTGCTGGAGATTTTGCTCCCGATACAGATTCAGTGTAACTTCCGGAATGGTGGCAGCCGACCATGAATAAAACGGGCCAGTGACTGTGGGATGCGACCAATAGAGAGGAGTGTGCAGGGCGTCGCCTCTATGGGATTGGTACAGATCAAGGCCATTATACGGATTGTCGATATCTTCTGAGCTGTAGTGCCAAAAATACGATGTGCCGTATTTTTTCCACTGATGCGCCAAGTAATTCGCAGTTTGGTTGTCGAGTGCGTTAAACGCAAAGCTGGACTTCAAATACCCATGGTCAATCCATGTACGGCTTTGGAAGTGATCTTTCATTACTTGCAACGCATCTTCTGTAGTCTTTTGATAATGCCTGATTTCGTAAGGATAGAGGGTGTGTAGACCAATTTCATTACCGTTGTGATTCAGATCATCCAGAAACTGTAAAAATTCAGGGCTTTGCGCAATAGCGACATTGACAGGCGAGTTCGCCTGAAAATAAGGATTCGAGTAAAAGACGCTTTTCGTAACCGGAATCCGGTGTTTGACAAAACCGCCTGTCGCTTGTGCCGACGATGTAATCTTCTCAGAGCCGAAATAAACAGCCCGGTTCGTTTGCAGCGTCTGTTCGTCAGCATGCTCTGTCCATACGTGTGTCGCCAAATAACCAGAAGGCTGACTCATAAAACGAGGCATGAGTTTCGGTTGATATCCAACTACAAGCGAGAAGGAATTCGTCCGTTCATCGTTTGCACAATATTCGGAAGCGTGGCGGACTTTTCCGACTTGATTCGTAGAGCCTTGCTGTACGTATCTGTGATCGTTCATGTGATCCAGATTCACAATAAGCTGTTTTTTCGTTGCATTCAATTCAAGTGAAGACACGTTGGGGGCATGGTACAAAAAAGCTGTTTGCTTCCCTTGACCAAATTTCGCACCTTGGCGATCCAGCCAGTAAGAAGCTTGGAATTTCTGTGTATCCACTTTCCGATTCTTGCGGTATACCTCTGTTACATTTGGTTTGAATTGCAGGGAGAACACTTCACGAAAAACGTTTGCCTCTCGTTTGTAGGTGGTTTTTACGGTGATATCGATAGCTGGGCTATTCTTTTGCAGTGCATACTGTGTTGTAACCACTGCAATCGGAGTATGACCTGTGACAATGACTGTGTTACCAGTAGCCGTTTCCTGGTGTTCCACCTTTACGTCATCCCATTTGCGAACCCAGTGGCTGCTCCGTTTGATAAATATGTTCCGGTCGATCACTTTCGTCGTAGGTGGAGAGAAATACACGTCATTTTCCCGGACGACAGTTACTTTAGCCTGATGGACAAGCGGAGCATTCATTCTGCCTCCAAACGATTCGGAGCGAATTTCGATGGGCGCTCCTGGTTGAAATGGTGGACTTTGATCCAACGTTATTTGACTGGATCCTTTCGGAAGGGAAGGAGTCATTGCATTGTAAATCGTGCCATATTCGGCTTGGTACTGAATGGAAGAGAGGATTTCTTTTTTTGCCAAATCAGTAATGCGGACATTGCCTACCTCATTCCAGTTAAATACATAATATGGATTTTGAATGGAGGATTCTTTCGCAAGCGTAGGTATTGGAGAAGATAGTACCAAGAAAAGCAATAATAAGAAGGTAATGGCGGAAAACCTTTTCAGCAGCATGATTTTCTCCTTGTGTATGATGATATTGGTTAGCCCAAACAACGAATGTACAACAACCAATTGCAAGAGGAGTCACTTCCATTCGGAATATATATCCGTGCTACCTAACTCATCCAAGTAAAAAGGGGAGTTAGGCTAGTAATGGAAAAGTTTATGAATAAACAGATCAACTTAGAACTCACAAAGCTTTGGAGTCAGCTAGAAAATGATGGAGAATGTACACTGGCGAGATATAAAGAAATACATGATAAATCGTGACTTACACTGTATTTCTGTTTGCTGTGTTCTAGAATTTTCCTTCTGTAAAGTAATTTATCTATGAAATATTTGACTTAGTAGATCCTGTGATTTATGGATTGCCATTGCTTACATTTTGAACATTTTCATGAGATTTTATGAAGATAGACTTTTCTAACCCCTTAATCGCCTCAACAATCGAATCTGGTTAAAAGCTAGACGTCCTTTTACAATCGACATGCAATCATCAAAGGCTTTCGTCGATGGCTTTGCAGAGAGGTTTAACTGTCCAGCGATTTATGGAATACGGCCGTTTCGCTTCCTCCATGAAATCGTAAATCAAAAGGCTCACACTTTCGAATGAAGCAGAAAGTGTGAGCCTTTTTTGTAGGGATGGAAGAATGGTTTGGTAAAAAGGTAACACAATTAACAAAAATTGACTATTTTTTAACTGATTTCCAAAACACTCTCTGTTATAATGAATAACAGTTTCTCAAACAGGTGCATATGAATACGTTATTCTGCCGGATTGTAAGGAGGTGTGCAGGCCAGCACATTTGTATTTTGCCGTTCGAAAAGGGTCAGAACCAGCGTACATGGTTCCACCAATAAATGGAAAGTGACTTTTGTCCTGAAAACTGGTTTGAGCAAACAGGGAATTATTCCCATTGTGAAAAAATGTAAAATGGTGGAGAATTTGTAGGTGAAAATTGGTTCATGACCATAGTAATACAAAATTGGGTAATAGTTACAAAAAAGACACAAAAACCCACATATTTCGTTACATTTGGCCATTATATTAAATGGTGTTGATGAGGAAATTCCCAATATGATCCATTCGTCACGGAGGCTCCATCTTCAGAATTTAGCGGACCATTTCCTTGTAGTTTCGTTTACTTGTTTGGCCATTACATCGTATTGTCATACTTCATGATAGACAAAAGTTTTCCAATTATCGGAGGGGACATATGTTAGCAAATCAGGCCAATCTTATCGACTTGGAGTGGGAAAAAGAGCAGGTAGTCAAATTTAATGATACAAAGGTGGAATATCCACAGGATAAGTCGATTCATCAGTTGTTCGAGGAACAGGCAGAGGCTGTGCCACATCGAGTTGCCATCGTTTATGAAAATGAGCGCTTAACTTACCGGGAGCTCAACAGGAAGGCCAACCAATTAGCAAGAGTACTGATCGAAAAAGGGATTACGACAGACAGCATTGTCGGTGTAATGATGGAGAAATCGATTGAAAATGTTACAGCTATTCTGGCCATCCTCAAGGCTGGCGGAGCGTATGTTCCCATCGATATCGAATATCCCCGAGATCGGATTCAATATATCCTGCAAGACAGTCAAACCAAAATCGTCATTACCCAGAAAAACGTTAGCCAACTTGTATACGACGTCGGATACCATGGTCCTGTAGTCGTACTCGAGGAAGAACAGCTGGATTCTCGCTCAGATTCCAATCTTCACTTGCCAAGCAAGCCTACTGACATGGCGTATGTCATCTATACTTCAGGCACAACTGGCAAGCCGAAAGGAACCATGCTGGAGCATAAAGGGATCGCGAATTTGCAATCATTCTTTCAAAATACGTTTGGTGTAACACCTGCAGACAGGATTGGACAGTTTGCCAGCATGTCTTTTGATGCATCGGTATGGGAAATGTTCATGGCTTTACTAACCGGTGCCAGCCTCTACATCCTTTCCAAACTGACGATTCATGATTTCATCAGTTTTGAAAACTATTTGAATGAGAATGAATTGACCATCATCACGTTGCCACCCACTTATTTAACTCACCTCAATCCAGATCATTTTACAACACTTCGCATCATGATTACGGCAGGTTCAGCTGCCAACTTCCCTTTAGTAAATAGATGGAAAAATAAAGTTAGGTACGTAAATGCATACGGACCTACGGAAACAAGCATTTGCGCGACAATATGGGAGGCACCTTCCAATGCGCTTCTCAACCAAACGATTCCAATCGGCAAACCGATTCAAAATACGTCCGCTTATATTGTCAATGAAGAGCTGCAACTCCAGCCAATTGGCAGTGAAGGCGAATTATGCATAGGTGGAGTAGGCTTAGCCAGAGGATACTGGAATCGTCCAGATTTGACCGCCGAAAAATTTGTGGATAATCCGTTCGTACCAGGAGAGAAGATGTACAGGACAGGAGACTTGGCTAAATGGCTGCCGACCGGAGAAATCGAGTTTCTCGGCAGAATCGACCATCAGGTGAAAATCAGGGGTCATCGGATTGAGTTGGGAGAAATCGAGTCCGTTTTGCTGAAACATGAACAAATAAAAGAGGCAGTGGTAATCGCTAGAGAAGACCAAAATGCTCAACCCTATTTATGCGCTTATTTTATTTCGCAAAAGGAAGTAACTCCTGCACAGATTAGGGAATATGCCGCTCAAAAGCTTCCTGCGTACATGCTTCCTTCTTATTTCGTGAAGCTGGATAAAATGCCGCTCACGCCGAATGACAAAATTGATCGCAAAGCATTACCAGAACCTGAGGTTACTGTTGAGACAAATCCCGCATACGAACCTCCCGGAAATCAGACAGAAAAGATTCTCGCAACCGTATGGCAAGAGGTATTGGGAATCGAGAAAATTGGAATTCGCGATAATTTTTACTCACTCGGTGGGGATTCCATTCATGCGATCCAGGTCGCTGCTCGTCTGCATGCCTATCAACGAAAGCTAGACACGAAAGATTTACTGAATTACCCGACAATTTCACAGGTTGCTCTCTATGTCAAAAATACGACGAGGAGAAGCGAACAGGGAATCATCGAAGGCCCTGTTACCTTAACGCCCATTCAACAATGGTTCTTTGAAAAGAACTTTACAAATATGTTCCATTGGAATCAATCGTATGTGTTGTATCGAAAACAGGGATTTGATCCTGAAGCCACCCGAAAGGCCTTGGATAAAATCCTTTCCCATCATGACGCGCTACGAATGGTCTATCGGAACGAGAATGGAAGAATCGTTCAACAGAATCGTGGATGGGGTAGCGAATTATACGATTTCCTTCAATATGATCTGACCTCGCATTCGGATGTCCAGCAAGCAATCGAAGAAGAGACGAAACGTTTGCATAGCAGTATGAATTTACAAGAGGGACAGTTGGTAAAGGCAGCGCTGTTTCACACACGCCAAGGCGATCATTTGTTTTTGGCCATCCATCATTTAGTCATGGATGGAATCTCTTGGCGCATTCTGTTTGAGGATCTAGCAACTGCTTACAGTCAGGCTCTAGCAGGAAAAGAAATCGTTCTCCCAGAAAAAACGGATTCTTTTAAAATTTGGGCAGTGTGGCTGAACGAGTATGCGAATAGTGATGCATTGCTGAGTGAAATCCCGTATTGGGAGAATCTTGAGTCCCGAGCTAGATATGCTTCTCTGCCAAAAGACTATGAAACGGTGGGCAGCAAACAGAATAGTATCCGAAACATTCAAGTCGGATTGTTAGCAGAGGAAACCGAACAGTTGTTGAAACAGGCAAATTCTGCTTATCAAACCGAAATCAATGATTTGTTACTGGCAGCGTTGGGGCTGGCCATTGCAGAGTGGAGCAGGCTCGACCAAATCGTGATTAATCTGGAAGGACACGGGCGCGAGGATGTGATCGAACACGCTAACGTGACAAGAACAATCGGATGGTTTACGTCCCAATATCCGGTTTTACTAGATTTGAGTCAAATGAATCACTTACCTGACCATATCAAATGCACAAAAGAAAACCTGAGAAAGATCCCTAATAAAGGCATTGGCTATGAAATATTAAAATATATGACAGAACCGGAAAAACGACGTTCTTTGTCCTTTTCCTTGCAACCGGAAGTGACGTTTAACTATTTAGGGCAGTTTGATTCAGGCCTAACCAGTGAAATGTTTACCCGTTCTCCTTATAGTTCAGGCAATTCACTTGGTGCGGATGGGAAGAACAATCTGAGTCCCGATTCGGAGATTTATACCACCTTGAATATTACTGGAAGAATTGAAGGTGGGGAGCTTCTCATCACGTTTACTTACAGTGAGGAGCAGTTTAAAGAAGAGTCCATTCATCAACTGAGTGAGAACTATCAAAAACATCTCCGTTCGATCATTACACATTGCTCGCAGAAAAAAGAAGTCGAACGGACTCCCAGTGACTTTAGTCTAAAAGAACTTCAAATGGAAGAAATGGACGACATCTTCGAACTACTTGCCAATACACTTAAATAAAGAAGCACTTACTAAAATTTCATAGGGTAAATTATGCTCTTAGTTTACATTTTCATACAAACATGACAAATAATGTAGATATCGAGGTGCCGGAATGAGTGTTTTTAACAAAGAACAAGTACAAGATATGTATTTATTGACGCCCATGCAGGAGGGAATGTTATTTCACGCCTTGCTAGATGAAGAACATAACTCTCATCTTGTACAAATGTCCATTTCGATTCAGGGCGATCTTGATGTTGGTTTGTTTACCAATAGCTTGCATGTGCTGGTAGAGAGATATGATGTATTCCGTACCTTGTTTCTCTATGAAAAAGTAAAGCAGCCTTTGCAGGTTGTCTTGAAGGAACGGCCCATTCCCATCCTTTTTTGCGATTTAACTGCATACGACGAGAAAGAAAAGCAGCAGCGCTACGCACAATACAAAAGGAATGACCAAGAGAAAACCTTTCATCTGGCGAAAGATTCGTTGATGAGAGTGGCTATTTTCCAAATGACAGAGAGTGAATACCAAATCATCTGGAGTTTTCATCACATACTCATGGACGGTTGGTGCTTTAGCATTATTTTTGATGACTTGCTTTCCGTCTATTTATCCTTAAAAAACGGGGCTCCGATTTCCCTTGAGCCAGTGCAGCCTTACAGCCAATTTATTCGCTGGCTGGATAAGCAAGATAAAGACGCTGCTCTCGTATATTGGAGAGACTATCTGGAACAGTTTGAACAACAAACGTCCTTGCCGAAATTTAGGAAGTCTTCTAGCACTGCCTTTCTACCAGCGCAATATCGTTTTGTGATGGACCGCATGCTGACGCAGCAGCTTTCTGCGATCGCAAGTCAAAATCAAGTGACATTGCCGACTGTGATTCAAACCATATGGGGGATTCTCCTCCAATCCTATAACACTACGAATGATGTGCTATTCGGCACTGTCGTATCCGGGCGACCAACTGAAATCGTCGGAATCGACAAAATGGTTGGGTTGTTCATCAATACCATTCCATTCCGCATTCAAGCGAAAAACGATCAAACCTTTGTCGACTTGATACAGGATGTGCACCAAAGAACACTGCAATCCCAGCGATATGAGCATGTGCCTTTGTACGAGATTCAAAACGATTCCGTATTGAAGCAAGATTTGATCGATCACCTGATGGTCATCGAAAACTATCCATTAGTCGAGGCCTTGCAGAAAAAGGCCTCGACACAGCAAGTAGGCTTTGCCATTTCCGATGTCGAGATGTTTGAACCTACCAATTATGACATGACCGTCATGGTAATGCCCAAAGAAGAGATTGCGATGCGGTTTGATTATAATGCTGCTGTTTTCGATGAAGCCTTTATCCAAAAAATGGCTGGGCACCTCAAACAGATCGCGGCTTGCGTGGCAAACAATCCGAAGGTCACCCTTCAACAGGTTACCTTGCTGACAGAAACGGAAAAACAACAGCTAATGGCCAGAAATCTTGCTACTTCCGCTGCCTATCCAACGAAAACCATGCACGAGCTCTTTATGGAACAGGTGGAAAAGACTCCCGAGCAAGTTGCTGTCGTATTCGGAGATCAGCAGTTGACGTATCGGGAGCTAGATGAAAAGTCCAATCAGCTCGCCAGATTTTTGAGAGGAAAAGGGATTGTAGCAGACGGTCTTGTTGGTACGATGATGGATCGCTCCATCGAGATGATTGTCGGAATTCTTGGGGTTTTGAAAGCTGGTGGTGCGTTTGTACCGATTGATCCGGAGCTGCCAGAAGAACGAATTGCCTACATGCTCGAGCATAGCGGGATTCAATTGGTAGTGACCCAGCAGCATCTGCTAGGGAAGGTCTCGGCCTCTACTGAAAAAATAGATATGAGCGCTCCAGCCATCTGGGAAGAGAGCCGTGCGTCCGTCGAAACGATCAATCAACCAGATGACTTGTTTTATATCATCTACACTTCTGGAACAACAGGGAAACCAAAAGGCGTCATGCTTGAGCATAAAAACATGGCAAATCTGATGCACTTTACGTTTGCCAAGACCAACATCGATTTTCATGAAAAAGTATTGCAGTATACCACATGCAGCTTTGATGTTTGCTACCAGGAGATTTTCTCCACGCTACTTTCCGGGGGACAGCTCTATCTCATCACGAATGAGATGAGACGTCATGTTGAAAAACTGTTTGCCTTTATTCAGGAAAAACAGATCAGCACTTTGTCCCTCCCTGTATCCTTCTTGAAATTTATCTTTAACGAAAAAGATTATGCGCAAAGCTTCCCGCGTTGCGTCAAGCACATTATCACAGCAGGGGAACAGCTCGTCGTCACGCATGAGCTTCAGAAATATCTGCGGAACCATCACGTATTTTTGCACAATCATTACGGGCCGTCGGAGACACATGTGGTAACCACCTACACGATGGACCCAAGCATGGATATACCAGAGCTACCACCGATCGGTAAACCGATCAGCAACACAGGCATTTATATCCTGGATGAAAGCCTGCAAATGAAACCAGAGGGCATTGTTGGGGAATTGTATATCTCTGGTGCGAACGTAGGAAGAGGTTATTTGCATAATCCGGAGCTGACTGCGGAGAAGTTTCTCGAGAACCCGTATCAATCAGGCGAAAGAATGTATCGAACGGGTGATCTGGCTCGTTGGATGCCGGATGGCAATATCGAGTTCTTAGGGCGAATCGACCATCAGGTAAAAATCAGGGGTCATCGTATTGAGCTGGGAGAGATCGAATCGCACCTGCTCAACCACCCATTGATTAAGGAAGCCGTAGTCATCGATAGAACGGATGAGACAGGCGGAAAGTATTTGTGCGCCTATGTCGTTTTGACAGAGGAAGTCAGCAACGAGGAGCTGCGTGCGTACTTATCACGAACGCTACCGGAGTATATGATCCCTTCGTTCTTTATGAAGCTGGAGCGGATTCCGGTCACACCTAACGGGAAAACAGACAGAAGAGCTTTGCCCATACCAGAGGGCAATGCATTTACGGGAGCGGATTACCTCGCTCCGACAACCGAACTGGAACAGAAAATGGCAGCGATATGGGAAAACGTACTCGGCGTGTCTCCGATTGGCATTCAGGATAATTTTTTCACACTGGGGGGTCATTCGCTAAAGGCGATTCATCTCATTTCCCGGATGCAAAAAGACTGCCAAGCAGATGTTCCGCTTCGCGTGTTGTTTGATAGACCAACCATTCAAGAAATCGCCAAGTATGTGGAAGGTGAACAGGAAGGAACGTATCTCGCTATTCCGCAGGTCGTCATGCAAGAGCACTATCCTGTATCCTCAGCGCAAAAACGCATGCTCCTATTAAACCAGCTTGATCCGGATAGTACGGTGTACAATCTGCCCGTTGTGACGGTACTCGATGGGGAATTGAATGTGGAGCAGCTGGAACATGCCATTTCTAATCTAGTGAATCGACATGAGTCGCTGCGAACCTCCTTCCATACCATCAACGGTGAGCCGGTTCAACGCATCCATCCGGAATGCAAACTGCCAATCGCCTACATGGAAGCGACAGAAGATTGTTTGAATCAAGTCATCACGGATTTCATGTGTCCGTTTGATTTGGAAAAGGCTCCATTAAGTCGGGTTGGACTGGTCAAACTGGGAGATCGGCGCCATGTCATGATCATCGATATGCACCATATCATCTCGGATGGCGTGTCATCGCAAATCATCCTGAATGATCTTGCACAGCTCTATCAAGACAAATCCTTGCCAGAGCAACGCATTCAATATAAAGACTTCGCGGTTTGGGAAAAAGGTCTGGCACAGACAGACAAATACAGAAAACAAGAAGCGTATTGGACCGAGCAATTCGCTGGTGAAATTCCTGTTTTGAACCTGCCTTTGGACTACTCTCGACCTTCAGTTCAAAGCTTTGAGGGCGTACGTTATCTATTCCGCACAGAAAAACATCTGCTGAATGGCTTGCAACGAGTGGCGGCCGATACTGGTACGACGCTCTACATGGTGCTCATGGCAGCGTATCATGTTTTGCTCGCCAAATACTCCGGGCAAGAAGACATGGTGGTCGGAACCGTGACAGCTGGACGAACACACCCTGACACGGAAAGCATCACGGGTATGTTCGTCAACACGCTGGCAATGAGAAATCAGCCGGTGGCAACGAAAAGCTTCAAGCAATTTTTACGAGAAGTGAAAGACAATACACTCGCTGCTTTTGAGCATGGGGAGTACCCGTTTGAGGAGCTCGTCGAAAAGCTGGCGGTTAATCGAAATCGAAGCCGCAATCCATTGTTTGATACCTTGTTCATTTTGCAAAACATGGATGCCGATCCAATCAAGATCGAGGACATGACAGTGACGCCTTACGTGCCAGAGGGCAAAATGGCGAAATTCGATTTGACGCTCGAAGCAACCCAAAACGATGCTAGTCTCCTATTCTGCTTCGAATTTTGCACCAAGCTGTTCAAGCAGGAGACCATCGAACGCATGTCGCGTCATTACATCCAAATCTTGCAAGAAGTCATCCGGAATACGGACTTGGCTCTCTATCAGATGGAGATGCTTACCGACCAAGAAAAGCAGGAATTGCTGGTCCAGTTCAATGACACATTTAAGCCTGTTCAGTTGGAAAGCACACTTCCACTGCTATTTGAAGAACAAGTGCTGAAAACCCCTAATCAAATCGCGCTGGTTTGCGGGGACGAAAAGTTGACATATCAAGAGCTCAATAAGAAAGCCAATCAGCTTGCTCGTACATTACGGAAAAAAGGAGTAAAGGCTGACGAACGAGTTGGGATTATGGCAAATCGTTCCATGGAGATGGTGATTGGAATCCTTGCCATTCACAAGGCTGGCGGAGCATACGTGCCTATCGATCCAGAATATCCGAATGATCGCATTGCTTATATGCTGGAAGATTGCGAGGCTCGTTTGGTGCTTACCCAAGAGCATCTTGGAACAAAGGTTGTTGCTTGCGTGGAATGCCTGTATCTGGAGGATAAGAGTAACTATTCTCGTATCACCACAAACCTTGACCCGATTCATACGGCTACCAATCTGGCTTACATCATTTACACATCGGGTACGACAGGCAAGCCAAAAGGGGTCATGGTGGAACACCGAGGTATTGTCAACAGTGTGACGTGGAACAAAGAAGAGTTTGCCTTATCTGTCCATGACAGAGGTTTGCTGGCTCTATCCTTTGCTTTTGATGGTTTTGTCCTTACTTTCTTTGCGTTGATTCTATCCGGTTCAACTGTTGTCTTGACAAAGGATGAAGAAGCCAAAGATCCAGTAGCGCTCAAAAACCTGATCTCAACATGGAGTTGCAGCTACACGTTATGCGTGCCGAGTTTGTTCCAGGCGATTTTGGAATGCAGCACCACCGACGAGATCAGTCCAATGAAAATGGCTGTGCTCGGGGGAGAAAAGCTATCACCGAAGTTAGTTGAGATGTGCAAAGAGATGAATCCGCAGATGATTGCTGTCAATGCGTACGGTCCGACAGAAAGCAGCGTTATCGCCACCTATCTGTGCGATACGCTCCCAGATGCTCCGATCACGATTGGACAGCCAATAGCAAACACAAGCATATACATCGTGGACCATTCGCATCAACTGCTACCGATCGGTGTAGTAGGAGAGATATGCATAGGCGGGCTCGGTTTGGCACGTGGGTATTGGAACAAACCAGAGCTTACCGAGGAGAAGTTTGTTTCCAATCCATTTGAGCCTGGTGAACGCATGTATAAGACGGGCGACCTTGGTAGATGGCTCCCAGACGGTACGATTGAATTCGCAGGACGCCTGGATGAACAAGTAAAAGTGAGAGGATACCGGATTGAGATCGGGGAGATAGAATCGGTTCTTCTCAGCTATGAAACGACAAATGAAGCGATTGTCGTTGCTTATCAGGATGGAAGCGGGGACGCGTATCTGACGGCCTATTTCACCGGGAAAGAAAACATCTCGGAAGTGGCGCTTCGAATCCATCTATCACAAGAACTGCCAGCGTATATGGTCCCAACCTATCTGGTTCAACTGGATGCTTTCCCGCTCACGCCTAATGGCAAGATCGATCGCAAAGCGCTGCCGAAGCCTGAAGGAAAGCCTACAACAGGTGTGGAGTATGTCGCGCCTGCTAATGAAGTAGAGGCAACACTGGCCAAGATTTGGGAAAACGTCCTTGGCATCTCCGGTATCGGAGTGATGGATAACTTTTTTGAGCTGGGTGGACATTCCTTGAAAGCGATGACGATAGTGGCGCATGTGCATCGGGAGTTTCAAACCGATCTTCCTTTGAAGCATTTGTTTGAACATCCCACCGTTCGAGCCTTGTCCAGGCTGATAGCAAGCAGTGAGAATGCGCCAGATGCATCGATTCAACCAGCAGAACCACAAGATTACTACCCAGTATCATCTGCCCAGCAGCGGATGTACGTCCTCCATCAGTTGGAAGGCGCGGGTATCAGCTACAATACGCCTGGGATGATCATGCTAGAGGGTCAACTGGATCGCGATCAATTGGTTCATGCCCTGCAAGCATTGGTAGATCGTCACGAAATCTGGAGAACCTCCTTTGAGATGGTAGGAGATCAGCTGGTCCAAAAAATTCATGACCACGTGGAAGTGGAAATGGAGTATCGGAGTGCGGAAGAACATCAGATCGATGAAATTTTCCATACGTTTGTCCGTCCATTTGATCTGGCTGTTCCGCCACTGCTGCGCATGGGTCTC